>NZ_DATMRK010000035.1:0-186895 GCF_035566375.1 Collimonas sp. | reverse complement strand
ATTTTTAAATAACAAGGATATAGCTATGCAATTGGTCAAAACCAACCGAGATACCCTTCTCCGGCCACTGCAGATCGTGAGCGGTATTGTCGAGCGTCGGCACACATTGCCGATTCTGGCCAATATCCTCATTCGCAAAGATGGCGAAAAGGTCTCTTTCCTGTCGACCGATATCGAAGTGCAAATCACCACCAACGCCCAGGTCGGCAGCGGTAGCGAAGTTGCAGCGACGACCGTCGCAGCACGTAAGCTGCTCGACATTCTGCGCGCCCTGCCGGACACCGGCGAAGTCTCGCTGACTCTGAGTAACAAACGCATGACCGTGCAATCCGGCAAATCCCGTTTTGCACTGCAAACACTGGCCGCCGAAGAGTTCCCGACAGTAGCCCAGGCCGATCATTACAACGCCACCGTCACCCTGCCGCAAAAGACCCTCAAGCACCTGTTCAACATGGTGCACTTTTCGATGGCGCAGCAAGACATCCGCTATTACCTGAACGGCCTGCTGCTGGTGCTCGACGGTAAAAACGTGATAGCCGTCGCCACCGACGGCCACCGCCTGGCGTTTTGCCAGGTCGCCACCGAGCAGGAATTTGCGCGCCAGGAAGTCATCATCCCGCGCAAGACCATCATCGAACTGCAGCGCCTGCTGGAAGAAACCGACGAACCGGTCCAGCTCGAAATCGCCAACAACCAGGTCAAGCTGTCGTTCGCCGATATCGAACTGATCTCCAAGCTGGTGGAAGGCAAGTTCCCCGATTACACCCGCGTCGTGCCCAAGGGTTACAAGAACGATTTCACCATCAGCCGCGACCAGTTGCTGCGCTCCCTGCAACGCGCCGCCATCATGACCAGCGACAAGTTCAAAGGCGTACGCTGGGTAGTCACTCCAGGCAGCCTGAAAATCAGCTCGACCAACGCCGATCAGGAAGAAGCGATCGAAGAACTCGAAATCGATTACGGCGGCGATAGCGTCGACATCGGCTTCAACGTCACCTACCTGCTCGACGTCCTCAACAACCTGAAGGGCGACAACGTCAACATCGCCCTCGGCGATGCAAATTCCTCGGCCCTGATCACCGTGCCGGAAAACGCTGACTTTAAGTACGTAGTCATGCCAATGCGGATTTAATCTGCAAAAAACAGGGCGGGAAGCGTTATGCTATTCCGCCCTGTTTACTTGTAAAAATAGCACTCAGCCCCAATATAAGTAGTCTCGAAGTAAGTTTTTCAGAAGGTAGTCATGTCATCAGCCCCTCAAGACAACACCAATCAGCCGCAACCTAATGCATACGGAGCGTCCTCGATCCAAATTCTCGAAGGCCTGGAAGCGGTACGCAAACGCCCCGGGATGTACATCGGCGATACTTCTGACGGCACCGGCCTGCACCACCTGGTATTCGAAGTGCTGGACAACTCCATCGACGAATCGCTGGCTGGCCACTGCACCGAAATCCACGTCACCATCCATTCCGACAACTCGATCTCGATCACCGACAACGGCCGCGGCGTGCCGACCGGCATCAAGTTCGACGACAAGCACGATCCAAAGCGCAGCGCAGCCGAAATCGTCATGACCGAGCTGCACGCCGGCGGCAAGTTCGACCAGAACTCCTACAAGGTTTCCGGCGGCTTGCACGGCGTTGGCGTCTCCTGCGTTAACGGCCTGTCCAAACTGCTCAAGCTGACCATCCGCCGCGACGGCAAAGTGCATTACATGGAATTCGTGCGCGGCGTACCGCAAAATCGCGAAACCGAAACCATCGACGGCATGCTGGTTTCCCCGATCAAAGTCATCGGCGATACCGACAAGCGCGGCACCGAAGTCCACTTCTGGGCCGACGAAGAAATTTTCACGCACGTAGAATTCCACTACGAAATCCTGGCCAAGCGCATCCGCGAACTGTCCTTCCTCAACAACGGCGTGCACATCAAGCTGACCGACCAGCGCACCGGCAAGGAAGAAAACTTCGCCTTCGAAGGCGGCACCCGCGGTTTCGTTGAATACATCAACAAAGCCAAAACCGTCTTGCACCCGACCATTTTCCAAGCCACCGGCGAAAAAGACGGCGTCTCGGTCGACGTCTCCATGCAATGGAACGACGCCTACAACGAACAAGTACTCTGCTTCACCAACAACATCCCGCAACGCGACGGCGGCACCCACCTCACCGGCCTGCGCGCCGCCATGACCCGGGTGCTCAACAAGTACATCGAAGAACATGACTTTGCCAAGAAAGCCAAGGTAGAAACCAGCGGCGACGACATGCGCGAAGGCCTCACCTGCGTGTTGTCGGTAAAAGTACCTGAGCCGAAATTCAGCTCGCAAACCAAAGACAAACTGGTCTCCAGCGAAGTGCGCCTGCCGGTAGAAGAAATCGTCGCCAAGACGCTTAACGATTATCTGCAAGAACGCCCGAACGACGCCAAGATCATCTGCGGCAAAATCGTCGAAGCCGCCCGCGCCCGCGACGCCGCCCGCAAAGCACGCGAACTGACGCGCCGCAAAGGCGTCATGGACGGCCTCGGCCTCTCATCCAAACTGGCCGACTGCCAGGAAAAAGATCCAGCCCTGTGCGAACTCTACATCGTCGAGGGTGACTCAGCCGGCGGCTCCGCCAAGCAAGGCCGCGACCGCAAATTCCAGGCGATCCTGCCGTTGCGCGGTAAAGTGCTCAACGTCGAAAAAGCCCGCTTCGAAAAAATGCTGTCCTCCGAGCAGATCACCACCCTGATCGCCACCCTCGGCACCAGCATCGGCGCCGATGAATTCAACGCCGACAAACTGCGCTACCACCGCATCATCATCATGACCGATGCGGACGTCGACGGCGCCCACATCCGCACCCTGCTGCTGACCCTGTTCTACCGCCAGATGCCGCAACTGGTAGAACGCGGCCACATCTACATCGCCCAACCGCCGCTATACAAAGTCAAGCACGGCAAAGACGAGCGCTACCTGAAGGACGACGCCGAAGAAGTCTCCTACATGATGCAAGTCGCCCTCAACGACGCCGCCCTGGTGCCAAGCGAAGGCGCGCTGCCGATCAGCGGCCCGGCCCTGGCCGAACTGGTACGCCAGTACAACACCGCCAACGCCATCATCACGCGTTTAACACGCGCAGTAGACGGCGCCGCCCTCACCTCCATCATGACCGGCGTCACCCTCAAGCTCGACACGCTGGAAGACGCCAAGGCATCCGCAATAGCGCTGGAAACATCGATCAACGAGCCATCGGTACAAGTCATCGTCAAATCCGACGAACTGTCCGACAAGCACGCCCTGCGCATCCTGCGCCGCTACCACGGCAACATCAAGGCCAGCGCCATCGACAGCGATTTCGTCGCCAGCCCTGACTATCAGGTGTTGACCAACGCCGCCGCAACCTTCAAGGGTTTGATCGGCCCCGGCGCACTGATCCGCCGCGGCGCCGGTGAAAAAGTAAAAGAATCAGCCATCATCGATTTCCACCAAGCCATGGCCTGGCTGCGCGACGAAGCAGAACGCGGCGTCAGCAAGCAGCGCTATAAAGGTCTGGGAGAAATGAACCCATCGCAACTGTGGGAAACCACGATGGATCCTACTGTGCGCAGGTTGTTGAAGGTGCAGATTGAGGATGCTATTGCTGCGGATCAGATTTTCATGACCTTGATGGGGGATGATGTGGAACCGCGTCGGGCGTTTATTGAGTTGAATGCGCTGCAGGCTGGGAATATTGATGTTTGATTTTTGTGTTGTAGGGTCTCAGAGAAGGTGAAAATTGTCTCACTCAAGTGAAAACAATTTCTCACAGTAGGTGAAAAAATCCTACTTTTTTCTGACGTAGATTTTGGTATGTATAAATTAAAAAAGCCTCGGTTTATACCGAGGCTTTTTGCAAGATGGCGTCATAGCGGTGTTAGGCAATACATCTATATGCGATGGCGGATCGACGTAGCCGTCTTGATCTTAGCGGACGACTTTGTATACTCAATCGGTAGATCTGTTCGTCGAAAGAAATACTGTCTACAACCATCTGCCTTCGGTCCAGTTATTGGCATAATTCCTGCATTTACTAGGTTCTTAACTAACGCCTTTGGTGATGTCTCTTTCGCTTTGGCCAAATTGGTGATGGAGACGTAGGTCATCTGAAACTGCTCAATATCACCTAATCGAATCAATCGACACGTTTTCTTGCCCAACAGAGACATCGTCGACGGCAACAAGCCAGTGCGTACAAGATGGTAGGCGACCTCTTGTTTGATCCTTAGCTTATTCGCGGCATCTACGACGGTCATATGAATGTCTGTCGTACTTGCGCGAAACATCGAACGCCATTGATAAAATTCTTTACGCTCGAATGCCAACCCCACAAATCCAGGTTTTATCGACGACGTCAGGATGGGGGAGGGCGTACCCATGATGACGGCGGAAACAAACGCTATAAATTCTCTTGTCGTAGCTAGGTGTATTTTTAGAATTACATGCATTGTTAGTAAGTCTTCTTCCACAGGTTCGCGATGGCAGCACGACAGGCGCTTTATGAAAGTAGCGATTTCCTGACGAGACAGCAATCGCGAACTTTGGCGTCCGAGGTTTTGATTGATGGAAGCCAACAAACCTCCAGATATCAATTCTTCCACTCTACCCCTTGGCAAGCCGAGGAGGATTGCGGCACCAGATAGCGTCACTTGATCGTTAAAATGTTTTTCCGCGTTCGCTATAGAGTCGCGTTCAATGGCGATATATGTTCTGCCGCGCGCCGTAATTTTTGTATGCCCGCGAAGAATATTGTGGCGAACAAGCTCCTTTACACGCTGTTGGGTGATGCGTAGCTGCTTTGCCACAATAATTGCTGGCACATAGCGTTGACTCGCGAAATCTGCGCTATGTGCCCAGGTATTGCGGTGATTCAATACACCTCGCCAATTTTCGACCATGAATCGCCGATATTCTGTCATCACAAATTCAAGAGATGGGGACGTGAATTTTGCACGAAGTGCTTTAGTGAAAGCCAGAAAATAGCGAGGTGGTTCCTGTCGAATCGCATCAGAATGATCATATTTGCCTGCGTCCCGAAAAAAGGTAAGAAGCCGTGATGGCCATTTTTCAAGTAGCCTTGTCGTAACCCGCACAAGATTGTGTGCAGCGTCGATATCCGCGACGTGGTAGCCACCACGTTTGCGGGTAGCGCCTACCATTTCACCATAGGTGCCAAAAACACGAATGAGCGTCGTCATCTCATCAGTGCTGATGTGCTCTGAGAGGATGCTGAATCCGTGTCCATCAGTCTTGTGCACGTTGCCGGTGTCAGCAGCAATGCAACGAGCGAGACGAGCACATAGCTGTCGCTCCGCCTCAGGCATATTTTTCCTCGGCCATTCGATTAATGATGAGCCACAATCGCAATATCGCAGTTGCGCCCGATGCCAAGACAGTCTTTTTGAGCATTGAGGGCACTGATCGACTAATAAATAGCCATGCTGATGACAGACTGTGTAAAGGGCATGTTCCCATTGCACACGCCAATATGGTTCTTCCGAAAGACACTCTGGACAACAGCGCGCTCGCGAACCTAATATACAACTCTCGTTGACATTACCCATGCTGCATTTGGGTCCTCCACCAACACGCAGCCATATAGGAATTCTTCCGTGCAATTGCGAACCAATCTTACTGCGTAAGCGCCTTACCTCCATAGACGCATCAGCGACCCAAGCGCTGCTAGGTAGCAAGTTCGCTTCGGTAAGTCTGAGCACGAATCCACGAAGGCTTTCGCCTTCGTGTGGGGCCAATTGAACTAATAGCGACCCGGTCATTGCGTCGCCCTCCTGCCGACATGTCTGGCAGACTTGACCGCAATGGCAAAAGGTTCGCCCAACTGATTTAGTTTTCGGAGTTTAAATTTCGGATGAAATGGATTGAGGGCTTTTTGCCCCTCCTTCCAAATTACCTCGATAAAAGCTCTCTCAAGCAAGGTAATATCCAACGTGGATCTGTTCTCCACTACCATCAATTCGAAGGCGCCTGTAATCAATGTACGAAGGTAGCCAATCAAACCGTTGCTGGCATAGAAAAGTCGGGTAGCCAGTGTTTCTTCGTCGAGTCCAGATAAGTGCTCGTTCGGTAATGCCTTGTCTATTTCTTTAAGTACGGCTTGAAACTCACATGCCTCTGCTTCTGTATCAAGGGAAAAGGGAAGGAGTTCAAGACGAGGTGAGAATCGACGTCTTAGTTGTTCATTGACCTGCAAAATTGCTTCACAACGCGGCAAGCCCATTAACAGGCAAGGAATACTCGCATCATCAATGAAACGCTTTAACCAATCAGATACGGAAATGAGAGAGTCTTGTTTACCGTGATCCAGAAAGTGTTGAAACTCATCAAATATGATCAGTTCTACTTTTAATTTTCTAAGTAGTCCGAGAGCACGCTCACGCTTCTCTGAGGCCGTTCCTCTGAGTACGACGGGATCGCCTAGTGCCGTAAGAATTGCTTCTGCAAGGCCTTTCAATGACGGAGTCGCAGGCGTTTGAACCAATAGAATAGGTATTTTAAGACCGTATTTCTCAGTTTGGTGGGGATAGAGTGATGCCAAATATTGCGCTATCCAGGTTTTACCTGTCCCAGACTCTCCAAGCAACAAGGTGTGTCGAGGTTCTGCACCGTGTCGTGCTAACTCTATGACACGTTGAAGACGTGAAACTGTCTCGGTGAAATGCCTGTGCGGAATGAGAATATCTTCAACCGCCTTGAGTCTGCTATAAAAATTTTGTTCGAAATTTGTCGTAGTCATAATGGCGCCCCCGATGATTTTGCAGGACGAGGGAAGCTCAACGCACCGAAGCTAGGTAGTGCCTCGACGGGAGTTTTTGCAGACGGGGGCGGAGCGGGCTCGGTTGCAATAGCATCGTCCGGCACCGACTTGCTCAGGAAAGAGGATTTCTTGTTTTGTCCGACACCCTGAATTTTCGCAGCATGCTGACGTTTGCGTTGCGATTTACTGAATGAGAGTTCTTTGACGATCTCACGAATTTCGGTTTTAGCTCGCGCTAACGCAGAGAGGTCAATTGCATCATCATTTATTTCGCGTGCACGTCTACAGATAAGCCGATGCTGCTCTAACGACAGTCCTCGAGCATATTCCTGATCAAGTGCCGGTACAGGGATGGCCTCTTTGGTGATGGGGTCAATTACATGTATTACTGAAATATCGTCGAAATAATAGCGAACTTCGAGCTTCACTGTTGCTCCATGTTGGCGACGCAGCGCCAACAGGGCTTTGTCGTTATAGCGAAGACAATGTACTTCAATGCCATAGTGAAACAGGGTCCGCTCGCAGGTGCGGCCAAGTGTAATGTCCAGTCTGCTCAGATCAGACAATAGCTCAGGGGGCGTTTCTTTGACGCCCTCACTCCATTTCCTGTATGGCGAACTATTGATGCCTCGGTGTAGCTTTTGAGCGTAAATATCAATCAACCAGCGGTGTAAATAGCGCATCAATTGCTGAAAAGTGATGACTGCGTGTTTCAATGGATCGTAATCTTCGCGATGAAACCATTGTGCAAAACTATGGCCAGGGAGTGACCGAGCGAATTGATAGTTCAGTGTTTTCAGAAACCGTTCAATCGAACCCTTGTAATAGGCCTGGCGCTTTGGGCAAAATTGGAGCTGCGTGCCTAATTCGTAAGCAACACGCTCCAGCTGCGCACTATGGAATTCCAATCCGTTGTCGCATACCAGTGTTTCTATCCGGCCATGGCAAGGCCAATCATGTTCAATCTCAGGATAAGCTTCCTTAATGTATGTTTTAGGTACCAGCGCGTGGCGCAAGCAGGCAAAGACGGCCTCGATCGAGGCCCCAGCAAAGCCGATATGCATGCCGATAGGCATTTTCGATTTTGCATCAATTGCCATTGTCACAGTAGGCCGCCCTTGAGGCAGGCCCGTTGTTTCATCTATGACGAAAAGATCCAACGGAGTGTGATCAATCTCGACCCTTTCAAGGATGCGTTTCGGCCGCACGCCAAGTCTGCTGGTACGAAACTTCATCTGCGCAATGTTTTTCCCGAATCGCGCATGTGTCTCATCGTATTTGTCGAGGCTAGCAAGTACGCGATATAGGGTTGCCTTGCTTGGCATGACGAGTTTTTCTTGATCAGCGCGGAACTCATTTTTTTTATCTATGCAATATCTCAATTTCGACTCTACTTCGCTACCGAAATTTCTTTCCTCAGTTAAATAGACAGTGTCGATGGCATCTTCGAGTATTTCCTGTACATCTGGATGAAGGCGACTTCCCTTTCCGCCCTTCAGATCTTGCCGATCGATGATGGCGCGATAATCACGTTGATGACGTATAAATTCCTTATACCAACGCCATACGGTAATGACGCTCGGCGGATGTTCATCGTTGAGCTGACGTGCACAATCGGTGATCATCGGTTCTAACACTGCCATTGTGGAAACGAAGGATCCACGACCGAGTACGTAATCTAGGTATTTCTTTTTCCTAATGGCCCTATTTTGAATTTCTTGCGGGAAGGTATGCAGGGCTCGACTCGTCGAGCGCAGAGTAGAGCACCCCATGGTGCTGCTATTGCTACCGATGAATTGCACGCGCTTTTGTGCATATTGCTGTAACAGTTCCTCTTTGTTGGTCATTACTAACGTGCCGTCGGACTCCGACTCAAGTTGAACCCGGCCATCACCGAGCATGCGAACGATTTGCGAACGTTGACCATCGACTACCAGGCCTGCGCCAACTTTAAATGTATAACTTTGCATTTTCTTCTCCTTCTTTCGTTACCGTCAGAATAGTTTTTCCGTGGACTGTGTCGCGCAGATCGCAGATCAAGATTTCCTGCTCGATCAGATGCCAGACGTCACAGTCATTACCGATGATTGCTACTGCATCGTCGAATGTGATGGTGTCAGCATTGCCGAAGCGTTTTCTCCATGTGCGTCGATCAAATGCACAAAGCGTTTTACGTCGACGGCGGAACAGCACGTCGAGGTTTTCTAAAAGCTGCTTTTGTCTGATATCGACTTCTGTGATTACGCGTAACGTGTTTCCGTTCTGGTCAAAATGATCCTGAATTCGAGCAAGACGAGCTGACTCCTGAGGGTCGAGTGTTTTTTGCAGTGGCTTAACCTCGATGAATTGAATTTCACCGGTATGGAGTGTTATTTCAAAGTCGGGGGTATAACGGCGTGTTTTTCCATCATGGCCGTAATACACCCGCATGGGTTGTTCGCGGTAGGCCGAAATGCCCGATGAAAATTCGAACAGCTTCACCGCATCTCGCTCAAGTTGGCTCTCCCAATGAACCATTCGTCCAATTTTTCGGGAGGGAAATTTACCTCTGACAAGTCCGAACGATCGACCTATCGGTTCTCGGGCACGCGGGGACAATGGAGCGCCGCTATATTGATTAGGCATACCGCGTGAACGATCGCTTTTCTTCTTCATATCATTTCTCCTTTGAAGCTAACGCGATGGTCAAGTGCATATTTATTCTTTGATCATCGTTAGCCCGTGCGTGACGAATTCGGTGCATTGGAGGTTGAATTCGTCACTGATTTTGCGATGCAAAAGCCCCTCGCTGCGGACCATGAACATGACCAACTTGGGACAATATTCAGATATCAGCAGACAAAACCACTCCGTGATTTGACCAAGAATGATCAAATCGCTATGGTTGGGGCAGCAAAAAATACAAGGGGAAGGCTTGACGTCGAGGCGGGAAAGATTGAGACTACAAGTACTGATCTTGTAGTACGTTTCCTCTTGCAGGAGGATCCCGTCTCAAACAGAAAGCGCCGCAGGCCTTCCACAGGTTTGTGGCGTTTTTACATGGGTCTCTCCTTTTTCAAAATTGGTTTTGGTTAAACGTCTAGAGATGTGGGCGAGGGTTTCATTGCGCCACATCGAACAGCGTTGATCATTGTTTCCAGCAGACCTAATTGCGCATCGTTCAACTCACTGACGCCAGACACAAGGTTCGCGATCACCACATACCCTCTGGGCGATAAATTGGCCGGCATGCGAATGACGCGCTGAGATAATCTTGCAGCGGTAAAGAGCGTGGCCGTTTCGTCTGGGGATAATTCCAAGCACACCGCCAAGTTCTCCAAAAATCTCAGATTACCTGGGGACTTTCCTCCCTTTTCAATACGATTGACATAGCTTCCGTTCACGCCCAATTTCTGCGCGAGCTGATCCTGCGTGATACCTAGCGCATTTCTTTTTGCAACGACAAATTGGCCGACAGGAGTCATCTCTTATGCAATTTTGAAGATCGATTTTTAAACTCTACATTGACCGTCGGTAAATTTCTAGAGCGTTGAGTTTCATAAAATGGGGAACCGTTTTTCGTAATTTTCGATTTCTCGTTTTTTCTCTGTTTTTGGAAAGAAATTTGAATTTAATTTTGCAAGTGATTGCAACGAGAATTAAAAGTATCAAAAAGATTTGTCGGATTTCCGGTGAAAATGTTTTGATATTTGAGGTGATAACACGGTGATTTGAAGTAATCGAGAGTCGAAATAAGCGCAAAAAAAATATTTCATGTTTTTCGCCTGCTGTGGGCATAAAACAACGCTTTATAGAAGGTGGTTATCGCGCCACCATCTCGATGGCCGCAATCCGGCTTTCATAAACGGTGCAATCATTCTTATGCTTATTTTTTAGATACTTATGGCGATTCACATTTGTCCCGATGTTGCCGAGGCCCGCGGTCGGTATAAATTCTGGGAAAGGATCTGTGTCTCAACCGTCATCGGCCAGAAGCCATTGCATCAGGACATGCATCGAGAGGTGGCACCGGATTTTCCAAGCGTTGCGGCTTGCGCTAATATGGGAATGAGGATCTGTCGCTGTGTCTACTAGATTGGCACCCACTCGACGCCAATGGCGCGATCAAAGACCCGTAATGATTTCCGTTAATATGCCAATGAACAAATCGACTGAGCATCAGCTATCGAAGATTGAGTTAGTTCCTATTCTTGTCGATGTCGCCGTTTCGTGGGTGAACAAGTACGGGGAAGAGAAAATTTTGAAGAACCTGCCAGGTCCTGTCCATATGGCTGATCGTGACAGATTATCTGTTATTTTTATGACGCCAAAATCTATGGCATGCATATACGGAGGTGAGAATTATTCGGTAAACGTTTGGTTGGACGGTAAAAAGACTTTTTTTGTTTGCTGGAGTTCGCAACGCTTGAAGGACTATGAGGTCGTCAATTTTAAACGTGGTCCGTGGATATCTATGCTAACGAACGATTTGCAATAGGTATTTGGTGTAGCTAGATTGGTGACGAAGATGTGCATTGGAAGGCGGCCGTACCTTAAGAGGCAGTAGGGGCAACTGGACGCGTATCCTTCGTTAGCTTGAATGCATCCGAGCTAATTTTATTATGTCATTCTTTTTCTTTGCTGGAAGCCGATAAAAGTTCAGCATCAATTCGGCCAGATTATCTTCTTCTGTATAGAAATACCCTGTAGGTACATCCAATATCTTTGCCAAATTTTGAGCGATCTTGTAGTCGGCTTTATGAACCCCTAGTTCATAGCGATTAATCCTTGGGCTGGCAACAAACTGGTCCAGTCCGGCCTGGATGCCTAGCTGCTTTTGTGACAAACCAGCTGCAATACGGGCTTCCTTGAGGCGGCGCCCCCATATTTCATTGGCATTGCTCATTGCGTAGTTCTCAATACATATAAGAACTACGAGAATCGTAATAATTTGTTATCCTAGATACTACGTATATCGTAGTATTAGTAAAGTCGTTGGGAGCGTTAACCAAACCTGACATCCCACCGCTGGAAAGCTCGTTCTCAACATATATCGATCGACTTGAATTGGATTTTTCATGCCCAAAACCGCTCTTAACCAATATTCCGCCCTGACCGACGCAGTCCATACCCAACCGATGCCGCAGATCGGCATATCCAGGCCGCTAATTGCCGCGTTTGTGGTGACTCAACTGCTGGCCGGATGCGCTACGAGCAACGTAGGCGACAGAATCAATCAATCGGTCGAAGGCATGTTGTCGTCGATTGGACAGTCAAAGACGCAAAAGAACGTCACAGAAGTCAACAGCACAAGTAATGCGCCAAGTACCGGCCCGAGTGCCTTGCCAGAAGACGTAAAATCCATCAAAAAAACAGCATTGGCGGGTCTTTTTGCCAAGCATCCCTACGACGGCACGTCGAAGAGTATCTATCCTCGGGTCGCTGTAACGGCCCTTGACTGGACACGACCAAATTGCTGGATTGCCCGCGCCACCCTGTGGCACAGCAATATCAGTTCGGAAAAAATTCAACCATTTGCCGTATGTTGGCAAAGTACTCTGGCATTTGCCGTCAACCAAGCCGTCAACTACCAACTGTTCATGACGCAGTCCGCCAGCGGCCACACTGGCAATGTGCGTGGCGAAGGTCCTAAGCCGCCCATGCTGGCGTATCCGTTGGATGCGTTTGGTGCGTCGCAATGGCAGAAGGGGCAGGACGCGATCGCATTCGTGGAGCAACTGCTGACAGAGACGGGTTGGAAGCCAGGTGCGCCAACCAATATCTGGATCGTGGGTTACCAAAAATAACAATGTTCCAATCGGTCATCGGTTTCCCAATTATTTGAACGCTCATGATTTTTTCGACGCTATATATCATCGCAGTCTCTACCCTATGCGTGTTAACTGAACGTTATGCGCCAATTCCGGAACTTGATCGATTCAACAGCGAAGATGGTGCGAGAGGCTTCTTCTATGCGTTTTTGGGAATGGCTTCATTCGCGGGATGGGTGCTGCCTCACGAGTTGCATCAATCGTTTGGCTGGGATTTCGGTTCAAACTGGTTGTCCCGTGTGGCTCAGATTGTCGGAGCGGTCGGAGGCTGGTATGTGGCGGCGCGCGGTCTGTCAGTTTGGCTCACGATCATTGTTTGCGGCTTGATGATCATTGCATTGGGAAAAGTAGGGGCGTTCATCTTCGGCTAGTGACTATATAGCAGAGAAGCAGCTAATCTCTCCTGATCTGGACACCGAAATCAATTCGAGAACTTCTGCGGAATTGGGGATTAATATACAGGTATGACGAACAAATTCCACTTAGTCAGATCATGAAAATTCAAATTGCTTCTGATCTCCATTTGGAATTTCTAGATCAGCGATTCCCTGATTACCGTGTAATTGAACATACGGATTCGGACGTCTTGATCATCGCCGGTGACATTCATCGCAATACCAAAGCGATCACTGCGTTCGCGGATTGGCCGGTGCCCGTCATCTATGTGCATGGCAATCACGAACCCTACAGGGAAAGGTATTTCGATCTTGTTGAGGAGATGGAAAATTTTGAGGCGTGCGGCAACGTGCACTATCTTGAACGAAAAGAATACGTCCTCGATGATGTGCGTTTTCTTGGTTGCTGCCTATGGACAGATTACCGGGTGGATCCGTCGAATCCACTGAGTGCAATGCGAGAAGCGGAACGGAATTTGAATGATCATAAAGTCATTCGCGGCAGGCACGGGCGGTTCACTGCGCAAGATGCTTTGAAGATCCACCAAAAGTCACGTCTTTGGCTGGAAGAAAAGCTTGATGGTAACTTTGACGGACGCACTGTCGTTGTTACGCACCATGGGCCGCATCCGAATTCGATTCATCCACGCTTCGCTGGCACGCTGTTGAATGCTGCCTTCGTGAGCGACTTGACGCCCTTGATCGAGAAGGCGGATTTGTGGATACATGGGCATGTACACGATAATTTCGATTATCAGATCGGTACTACGCGCGTCATCGCCAATCCACGTGGCTACCCAGTCAATGTGAGAACGGTGTCGCATGTCGATCAACTTGAATGGGAAAACGAAGCGTTTAATCCAGCGCTGGTGATCGAGATCTAGCGATGACTCTAAAAATATTTCTCGACACAGAATTCACAGATTTCTTTCGTCCACAACTCATCAGCATCGGGATGGTCGCAGATTCCGGCGAAGAGTTCTATGCGGAAATCCCTTATCCACACGGCGAATGTAGTGACTTTGTACGCGAAACGGTTGTTCCATTGCTTGGGCGTTTTCCAGGCGCTATATGCTCCAGAGACGAATTGCCCGTCAGATTGCGAGCTTGGTTAGAGCTTGTTAGAGCTCAATCGGACCACATCAAACTCTGTGTTGATTCCCAGACTGATTGGGATCTATTGATCAATGCTTTGGAATATCAGGTGCCGAGGTGGTGTCGGCAGGCGTTCGTTGGTAACAGCATCGAAGAGCAGCTTCGCTGCGATTTTTACAAAAAAAATAAACTCCCTGAACATCATGCGCTTTATGATGCCATGGCGAATCGCTATGCTTTTCGATAGCGCAAGGGAGTTGCTGCGATGCTTGCATTAGCGGCGGCAGTGTTTCCGCATTTTAGAAAACGCCGTTTGATCGCTCAGACCGTTCTGACTCGCCTTCATCGGGTCGAGTGCAGGCGTCCTACCGAAGCTAGCCTGTATTGGCACCCAAGATTTGACAAGGGCTGACATCCCTATAGAGAAAATGGCATTATGATAATGAAATACTTGACCTATTAGTATTTCCGTCGGCATGCCGCTTTTTAGGAACCCCCCAATGTTCAACACGCCTCGCAGCCTGAGCCTTAAAAATGCAATCATCCCCGAGATCATGGGCCCGCCTGCGCTGATCCCAGTGAGCCTCAAAGGCAGCGAGGCAATCAATGGTTTGTTTGAGTACCGTCTAATCCTTAAAACGCCGGACGCCTTGAATCACTTGGTCGATCAAGTCGCCAATTTCAATCTGGACGATTTCATCGGTCGCGAACTGACGGCTAGACATCACCGTCGGGTATTTTGAGCAGCCAAGAAAGCCAGCTCCTTGACTCGCTATGCATCGGTATATGTAACAAAAATCCCCAAACCACTGATCAGAAGCAATGGACTGACTGATTTCGGTGCCGGACTCAGTGCTCAAATTGATTGGAATATGCAATAATTTATAGATTAATTCACAACGGTAGCCTGCGAATCAATGGGATGGTTAGACGGCGATGTGTTGCAATTTTGGACGCGTTTCGCAGATTTAGTGTTTTTTTTCTAAAAAACTTGCCTTAGGGCTTGTGTTTGGTGATTGACCTGGTAACCTGGTGTCTGCACAACCTTTGGAGTGAAAAATGGCCACATTTGTTGATTTATTCTGTGGCGGAGGATTCGGTGCTCGCGGAGCCGTTCGTGGCGGCGGGGTGCCACTACTGGGGTTGGATGCTTGGGATATTGCTACGCAGACTTACCAGGCAAATTTCCCAGAAGCAGATGTCATTACTGAGCGTATCGAAAATGTCGATATCGCTGCGCTCGGCGAGCGATATGCCCCAGATGTTCTCCTTACTTCCCCCGAGTGTACGTCCCATTCAATTGCGCGCGGTTCTAAGCCAGGCACAGAGCTTAGTCGAGAGACTGCAATGGGTATTGTTCCCTGGATTGAAGCCATGCAACCGCGTTGGGTGATAGTTGAGAACGTAAATCGTATGAAGAGATGGTCGCGACATAATGAACTTGTTCAGACCATTGAAGATTTCGGTTATACGGTCAGCGATCTGCATTTAAATTCTGCCGATTTTGGTTCTCCTCAAGCACGGAAGCGGATGTTCTTGGTGTGCGATTTGGAGGGCACCACAGTTACCAAGGATGAGTTGCTGCAAACCATTGAGTTCGAGAGATTGTCGGCCAATGATGCCATTGATTGGGATGCGGATTACAAATCAGAACTGCTTTACAGGCCTGGAAGAGCGAAGGCGACTCTTGAGAGGGCAGAGAGAGCAATGGCCGCTCTTGGCAGAAATGTTTCATTCATCATTGTTTATTACGGGTCCGATTACGCCGGAGGTTGGCAGTCTCTGGAGGTTCCGCTTCGAACAGTAACGACAATTGATCGCTTCGGCCTAGTTACTTGGAAAGATGATGAGCCTTACCTCCGAATGCTGCAGCCAGAGGAATTGTCGCGTGCAATGGGAGGGGGGGATGACCACGTTCTTCCTTACGGAAGTCGTAGGGAGAGAGTGAAACTTTGCGGAAATGGTGTTTGTTCTGATGTGATGACAGCGATCTTTAGTTGGATAGATCAACAGTAAAACAACGCAAGCTTCAAAGGATTTTCTTGTTTGAGAAAATTCATAATCAGTTTGACATGAGACCTATTATTCCTCTATGGCCGACGACATTCCGCCAGGATTTAATTCCGTTGCTGCCAAGTTGGACGAATACTTCGAAAACTGGCTGCGGAAGGCGCTTGATGATAGCGCCGGCCACGAACAGGAGGGGCTGATTGAGCTAGTGAGGTCGGCTGACCTTCATGCATATTTCCTGAATTGCTTTGGGAACTCGGAGCTTTCCACCGAGCTGATGTCGAAATGCAGGTTTATTGTCCATGGGATAGGGCCGATCCTCCGTGTATTCCTGCCCGTTCTTGAAAAATTCGCCGACGGTATTCCGTGGATTCCATCAAGCACGTCAACTGCAAAATGGGCCGATCAAATTCTCTACGAAGCCGGTCGACTGTCTATTCTTCGCAGACTTTCCCATAGCGAACGCTATGGACTTGTTCGCTGTGAATTTCATTCCGACGAGCATGTCGCCATTCATGTATTGGGTCGTGATGCGGAGTCCATTGATCGAGACGACCATGTCTGGCTTGTAAACAAAATGCTGGAGGAAAAAAAAGAGTATCACGATCATTTGGATCAACAAATCAAAGGATGGGCCAGGGATCGCATCGACCAATATGTCGGAATCCACAGGGAGCACTTCATCTGTTATGACTCCGATCGAGAACTGCTTGGCCTTTATCAAGATTATGTCCAGAGGTTGATGATCCAATCTGCTGAGGCTGATGCTTTTCCGGATGACGTACGCATTGGTTCACGTACTTTCGCTGAATGGAAGTGGATCGCAACCACCGCCGCTGCTCGTACCTGTCTTCACCTTTCGTTCGCCACACGACTCAGTACGTTAAATGGAGAGCGATTGGATTTAAGAAATCTACTCACGAATTTTGTCCGGGTGGAAGATTTGCGGGAGATATGGCGCCAACAGTTAGATGACATCACCGAAACAGAGCTCGATGATATCGAAGACATCTTCATGTTAACTGCCAAGCATGCCGAAGAATACTTCTCGAACCATGATTGCCCACTTCCCTACAACATACGCTTCGGGAAGTATTTCGCACTACTTCCCCAATTCGGCTATCTTAATAACACGTGTACATTTTTGGTCACCGAGCTGAAAAGGAAATACCGAGAAGATTGGGACAGGGTAGTCAACCTACGCGAAGCAAAATTTCAGCAGGATCTCTACAAACTCCTTCCTATTGAGCAATATGTCATCGGCCGCGAAAATGCTTCAATACGTAGGGCTGCGGGAAATACGGAGACGGATATAGATGCCGTTTTATTTGAGCGCTCAACCAACTGCATCTACCTTTTCCAACTGAAGTGGTTTGACGTTTTTGCACACAGTCTCAGGGAAAGACAAAGCAAGCTCCGAAACCTTCTTGACAAGGGGAACAAATGGGTCGAGCAGATATGTGATTGGGTATCGAATACATCACAATCGGAAATCCTGTCTAAATTGGATCTTCAGGGAAAAGGAATCCACGCGGATTCGCTTGAAATCCGCACAGTGGTCTTGACGCGTTTTTCAGCGAGATTCAGTGGCGAACATCGATATGATGAACGCGCGGCATGGTTGTCATGGCCTCGACTATGCAGGTTGATGTCAGAGAGCCAGAGACATGATGCCCCATTGGAAGCAGCTTGGCAGAAGGCCAAAGAAGATACAAATGCCGTGCCCCAGGAGCCAAGCTCCCATACCGAATATCTTTTTCATGGAATGAAGGTGGACGTATACGACTAGCTTAGGTGCTCATGCCGAGTTTGCCAGTAGAGAAAGGCCATCCAACCATGCATTGACCAAGGACGGGGTACCATATCCCGCGTTACGCAATAAGCCGACTATGTCTATCGCAGTAACAAAAATTACCGGATGTCCATCATCCACCACCTCCTTGTATGCTTGGTGATGTACGAAAGAGGTAGTCACAAGCACGCCGAATTCCCGATGTTTGATCCGGCTGATTAATCGCGAAACATCTGTGACTCCCACTGACGTCCTCCGCCCATAGCACTTGGCTTCCAACGCGAATACAACTCCGATAGATGCAAGTCCACGTCCTAGACGGTGTATGCCAATGCCATCGCGCCCTCCATCGCGCCATGGCCGGGTCAGGTCAAGTCGCACTTCATCACCAAGTAATAGTTTGGTGATCTCACCTGCGCATACCTCAAAAGCAAACGCATTGTCCCGGAATCGATCCTTGATTGTATCAACCAAGGACCAGTCTTCGTCGTTGGCCGGCGATTGTTCCTTCTGGGAGCGGACTAGCTGACTTCTCGGTGCTTCCAGCGGTTTCGCCAGCCCGCTTTTTGTCCACACCTGCCAGGTGATTGGTGCTTCCAAAATGTCTTGAAGGCCGTTGCCCATTTTATGGACCCATTGACGGCTGATGACCGCCGCATCGAGAATGGTGAAGACTGCGCGATAGTTCTGAAATCTATGACCGGCGGTCGTCTTCCAGATAGCCACGAGATCCTCGGTCGGCGGCATGGCTGGATGACCCGGAACAGCCAAGCCGCGGAATCGGAACGACCTGCCGGGGCTCTCGGAAGTAAAAATCAGAATCGGAGGTACCTCGGACCTTCGATTGGTATGCACGAGATCGAACAGATGTTTCAGAATCAGATTGCCGAAGCGAGGCGTATCGTGTAGTAGACGTCCCGGGTGGCGATTGTCTCCGTAATAGACGAATCGACCCGTGGTCGGGTCCAATTCATCGGGCCAATCTGGCTCTGCGAGATTGGATGTCAAAACCAGGAGAGTCGGACGATCATATGTACCGCGGTAACGGAAACCTCCTTGTCGGCTAACGCCAAGGAGCTTGACTAACGGATCGGCAATACCTCCCCTATCAGTTTTGTACCCTTGGTATATAGCATCAATGATCAAATCGATTTGTTCAAGCTCATCGCCTGTATATCTTTTCATTTTTTGTGTGCGTAGCTAACATTTTTTAAGACAGCATCGGCAATTTTTCTGGCACATAATTCCGGAGAGTCATCAACCTCGTGCTCCCAGAATCGCAATACTTTCCATCCGGCCGCTATAAATTTCTTGTTCGTCTCGACGTCACGTTTTGCGTTGCGATCCAATTTTGGTTGCCAGAAGGTGCGATTATTCTTGGGGATGACACCGTGCAACGGACAACAATGCCAGAAACAGCCATCTACGAAGACGGCTACGCGGGCGCCCAGAAACACCATGTCTGGCCGAGCTCGTTCTACACGTAGATGGAGGCGGTAACGTAAACCCATAGCCCAGGCCGCGCGCCTTAGTTTCAATTCGGGGCCAGTGTTTTTCCCTCGGATGCGCGACATGAGTTCACTACGCTTCTCAGACGACATGACGTCAACCATCGTCGATTCCATTCCCCGTCTTTAATGAAAACCTTTCGATTGGAAGCAGCTCCTGATCTCAAGAAGAGAGGTGCTTTGTGTAACTACGCTGGCACCGGTCGATATGCTGTTGTCCACCCAGTCGGCAATTGCGGATTCAAGAGAATAGCCCACCGGCACTGGAATTTTGGCCCCAAAATGCCCTGTCGCAGGAATGTCATTGAGTACATTCATCGTGAAAAATGAGTGTGAGCATAGCTAATATATACTACAGTACACTATTTCCTTTTAAGCAAATTTTTGAAATATTATATTTAGAATAAATCAAACACGAGATCTCGACGGGTCCGTAGTGTAGGTCGATTCTGGATAACCTGAGTATAGCGGCAACAAATATTGGATTTGACCTCATGATTTCTAAATGCCACGAATGGTGGTAAATCGATTGGATAGGCAATTGTTTTAATCCCCCGGATACTAAAATTAAATTTCAGTTAGTCATCGAACCCAATCAAAAAATGACCG
This sequence comes from Collimonas sp., assembly GCF_035566375.1. Lineage (GTDB taxonomy): Bacteria > Pseudomonadota > Gammaproteobacteria > Burkholderiales > Burkholderiaceae_D > Collimonas. The sequence continues at coordinate 166,879 of NZ_DATMRK010000035.1, read as the reverse complement.
ATATAACCAATAGTTTTCCCATTAGGGTTCGCAGCCATATTCTCCGGCTACTGGGGGATCAGCTCGTCGGTCATGACCGACTTGCAATATTTGAGTTAGTAAAGAACTCCTATGATGCTGATGCCACACATGTTGATGTGCTCGTGGATCTCAAAAATCGTCAGATCATTGTCCGAGACGACGGCTGTGGAATGACGAGTGAAGTCGTTCGCGAAAAATGGCTGGATATTGGTACTGACTCGAAACGTGGAGAGTATCGCCTTCGCAGCCCGATATACATGCGCATGCCTCTTGGCGAAAAGGGCGTGGGACGGCTGGCCGTCCAGAAACTGGGGAGCCGCCTTCGCATGATCAGCCGGGCAAAAGGGTGTTCTGAAGTTGTTGTCGAGATGGCTTGGAACGACCTTATCGACTCGTCCGCGTATGTTGATGGCAGTTTGCAGGTCGATATCACCGAGCGAAAGCAGGCAGTAGATTTTTTGGATGGGAAACATGGCACCATCATTGAAATTTCTGATCTTTCCAGGAAAGAGTGGGAAAGGAAGGATTTGCGTGATCTCAAGCGTCTGGTGGTGTCATTGGAAAGCCCGTTCAAGTCAAACGACTCTTTCAGAGTGTCGTTGGAAGTGCCTAGCCGTGAGAAAGATATCGATGACGTACCCGATCTTAAAGAATTGTTAAAGCGATCGATCTGGACGTATGATTTTGAGATTGCGCCAGAAGGTTTTACCTGGACTTACAATTTTTCCCCCCCTCGATTGAAAGGCTTGAAAGCCAGAGAAGAATGTTCGCTTGGCTGGACAAAGCTTGAGTGGTGTGACGAGGCTGTCAAGGAAGCAAAGGCTCACGCGGCCTCCGGTGACGATGTGCCATTGTTCGTTGATACGACCGCCGCCCTTAAAGATATTGGATCCATCAAGGGACGGTTTCATGTTTTTTATCGCCGCGATGAGATTTTGCGACTGATAGGTGACCCACGCCAGACGAAACAGTGGCTTCGTGATCAGTCAGGGGTCCGTGTATTCCGTGATGGTATTCGGGTCTACAACTATGGCGAGCCTGACGATGACTGGCTGGCACTGAACGCTCGTCGTATCAATCGTCCTACCGCCAAGATTGGTTCCGATCAAATGGTTGCTGCAATAGATTTGGATCTTGCAGCAAGTACAGGTCTGCGAGAGAAGACCAATCGTGAAGGTTTCAATCAGGATGAAACGTATTCACGTTTCCGTCTTTTAGTGTTAAGTGCGGTAGAGCATTTTGAGAAAGTGCATGATACGGATCGTCGCGCAATCGACCATGCATTGAAAGGAGATGACACCCAAGTTGGATCAACCATCAAACTCAAGGATGCAATTTCTGGTCTGAAATCCGTCTGTGAAAACGACAAAGAGCTCTCCAAGACACTCTCACCTTACGTTAAAGCCATTGAGAAGGAAGTCGAGCAGGTTCAATCCGTCATGCTAAATGCCGGAATGGCCGGCATGGGACTAGCCCTCGTCTTTCATGAGATCGACCGATCGATACGTACCCTGACCTCACAGGCGGAGCAAGGGATTCCCCTGGATCGATTGAGAACTGGATTGAACGAGCTGCGACAAATGTTGGACTCAATCTCGGTCCTTCTCCGTCAAAGCAAGGCACGTCACCTCTCAATTCGTGAATTGATCAAACAGATCCTTGAATTGAATGAGGCGCGATTCCGGTTTCATGGCATAACAGTGTCGGCGCCAGTGTTGACTGGTGACAGCCCAGACTTCTTTGTGACGGCACCTCAGCACCTGTTGTTAAGCGCACTCAACAATATCATTGACAACGCTATCTACTGGGCTGAGTACAGATACAAGTTAGAGAAGGAACCTTTGCACAAACCAGCTATTTTGATCATGACCGGCTGGTCGGAAGAGGACGGCGGAATACTCACAGTGGCGGATAACGGAACAGGGTTCGCGATCAGTCCCGCGGATGCGTTGCAGCCTTTCATTACAAAGCGGACAGGGGGTATGGGGCTTGGGCTCTATTACTGTCGACTCGTGATGGATAACGTGGGCGGAAAACTCCAATTGGGATCGGTTGATGAGGCTCGGGAATTTTTCGAAATTGCAAAACCTTTCGATGGTGCTGCCGTAACGTTGTTCTTTTCAAATTCGAAAGATAAAACATGATAAGCCACGCGTGTCCAATTATCGTCCTCGACGATGTGCGGAAAGAGCTTCTGGAAGTCGCACATGGATTGGGAGTTTGTGGCCTGCCAGTGATGTCGCATTTAGTCAACGAGGGAACGCTTGAGCGAGTGCCATCGCGGCCTTATACGGGGATTAGATTGTTGGTCACTGACCTTCATCTTCTTGGCCCCACGCAAACCAAGAAGGAGCAATACATTGGCGCACTGATCTCCTTCACCAAGCAGCTAGTTTCCCCTTCGACGTATCTAGTTGTTTTCTGGTCTAACTATGCGGAAGAAGCGGCTGAGGCCTGGGCTTATCTGAGTACTAGAATCGATCCGGCGCTGAAACCCTTCGGGTATGAGGTTCTGCCTAAGGATATTGCTAGTGCAGCGGCGAATGGGGACGTTGAGGCCATCAAAAATATTCAGTCCGCCATTGATGCGATCATTAAAAAGTATCCTCAACTCCAAGCTGTGATGGAGTGGGAGGCCAGCGTTTCGAGGTCCGCGGCGGAAACGACAAACGAGTTGGTTCGAACAATCACGCAAGGTGGAGCCACGTTTGAGAACCAAGATCATGTAAAGAAGGTCATGGCTCGAATGGCACAGGAAGCATTGGGCTATCCACATGCACCCGCGAGCCCGACCAAAGGAATTGTACAAGCTCTTTTGCCGATAGCCCAGGACTGCTTGGAGAGAGAGGCGAGCAACGGCTACCTTGATGCATTTCTAGAGATTCCGAATGCGGAGAAGATTGGGCTTCCTAACAATGATCTCGTACCATTGTTAAACGATTTTTTTATACATTCTGCGAATAGTGATGTTAGTCCTTTGGATAGAGGTGCCGTAATACGCCTTAGCGAGGTGTACCTGAACGACAAAGAGGCAGGGCTTTCACGTGACGTTGGTCCGACCGATGTTGCTGGCGATTGGAGGGAAACTGTTTGCAGAGAATTTGCGCACTCATGGAATGCTACAACTAAAGAAAATCAGGACGTAATAAAGAAGGCCCTTGACGGCAAGAATATCTATGCAGTTGAGTTAAGCGCCGATTGCGATTATGCGCAAAACAAGCCGCGAGCGCAGAGATTTCTGTTCGCCCTTTTCGTCTCCTCAGATGCGCCCAAGCCTTTTTTTTCCAATGGCAAAGGTGGAGCCAATGAATCAATTTATGTGACTCCGGAGATCCATATCGAAAAAATCCGGGGACGATTGCTTGTTTCATGTCGCATATTTTTTACCAAGCCGCATGGATCGGCTCCTGATGGGAAATCGATCACACGTCTAAGGAAGGATGTGATTGATGAGATATCTCATCAGTATTCCAGTCACATGAGGCGGCCTGGGAAGATCGCTTTTTACTGAGCACTTTTTTGGTGATAGATGCGGACAAAAGTGATGTGCTCTCTTCGTAAGAACCCAGCCTGTTGATAGCGCGCAGCTGCCCAGACCTTTCCGGCGCAGGCGATGAAATCATGACGAACACCCGGCCGGCCAGTATGGAAATTAAAATGGCCGGAATGTTCGTATCAGCAGGGGCCGCAATCGTACGCTTAATGCCTGATTTCATGAGCACTTGCCAACAAGCATCCGACACACAAGACACTGGTCGACCCGGCCTTTATGGGAGTATCCAGAATCACGTCGATCAAGATGCATTGGCGAAGGAATCCAGCCTCAACAAAGATATCTTCTGGGGTGCATTGAACTAGTGCGATTGGGATTCTGGTCCAATGCCGTCATTTGCCATAACCTTCTGGCACGATTCCTTTCCGCCGGCCGGGCTGCTTCTTGGGCTTTGGCTTCGGCTTGGTATTCGGACGCGGTTTCCCTATATCCTTGGTCTCGCTTGGAGAGCCAGCGTCAGTTGCAGAGAATACCTGTTTTACAATTGACGAATTTGATGCCCGTTTGGTATTTGGTTTCCATTTTATTGCTTCGGTAATGAAGTCCTCATCACCAATGGCTTCGCTACGGAGGTCGTCGTCATAATCAACCTTTACTAACAAAGGGAAGCGGACTGCCTGTCCAGATACAATACCTTGACCCGGCCCAAACGTCTGCAGGATGTTTGCATCACTCTCAGTTAGATTTTCCATCACCGATCTTACAAAGCTCTTGTCCCTTGGATTTACCAATCGAAGAACAAGGAAGCTGTTGCATTGGGCAAGCGTAGTCTCATCCAGTCTGGAAGGTCGTTGGGAAATCAATATCAACCCCGTTCCAAATTTCCGGCCTTCCGTAATGACTTTACGAATCGTCGGAAGCGATGGCGTTTCATCGGTCCCCTCCACCCGACTGGGAATGAAATTATGAGCTTCTTCGACAACCGCTTGGAATGGTGGGATAAGGCCGTTCAAGGTTGAACGATGGATAAACAACGCCTCAAGAACTACGGATACAATTGCAGACTGGTTCAAATGATCATAACCGGCCAAGTAGAATATGGATACGGTGTTCGGGCTGACAATTTCATCTGGGGCGTCGGAGGGATCGGGCATCTCCTTGAATTCGTAGGCACGGAAACGCTCCTGCGTGCGAAGTCGTTCATTATTCTGCTCCATCTGGACCAGATTGGCATATACAAATTCCAATGAACGCTTAGCCGCATTCATTGTGCTACTCCTGGTATTCTGGAGCTCGTCTGGAATATCTTCTTTCTTCTTTTTTAACGCAATGTTACCCGCGAAATCGATCAATCTCAAAATGTAATCTGCAGCAGCCTCGCCATCGATAACCTGTGTTGCACTGACGAGATATTGATAGAACTGTTGTTGTGCGTCTGTAAGGCGCCTACCCATTTTATCGATCAAATCGGCAATGGTTCCAAGATTCCCTTCACGAACCCTGATCTTTGGATAGAGTATCTGAACAGTCTTCCCTTTGAATAAATTCCGCTTTTCGTAAAAACCTAGATAATCGCCATGAGGATCAAAGATTATCAGTGGGTAGCCGATATCGATGAGCTCCCGGATGATGCGTCTCGCCGCCACTGTTTTTCCACCGCCGGTCATGGCAAGAATTGCCAAATGGCGTGAGACCACATGTTTCGCCGACAACGACACTTCAACATCCTGACGTGCGATAAGACTTCCAATACGTAATTTGTGGTGCTCAGGTTCTTCACCAGTAAGGAGGCGACGTACATCGTCCGCCGTTGGATAGAAGACATCGGCTGACGGTTTCACGGGATAGGTCAGGGGCGAGAGTTGCAAACCTTTGGTATCATTTTCTGCAGTGGCTCCGAGGATTAAAACCTCGGCTTCCAGGTGGTCTCGACTCCCAGAAAGGACTGTGTCTATGAAGCGGATACTTTCATCGGCCAATTCCTGGGCAGCCTCCGCCGGGAAAAATGGATTGAAGCGATCGATGCAAACGATTCGGCCCCATACCGTAACCGTTGAAGTTTTTCCTGCGGAGCCTGGTGCTTCGAGCTTCGTTGCAACAATGTCCCCAAGTTTGGCCTGGAAGCTACGCAAAATGAAAGTGTAGCTACTGGTGGATGTGTTACCTACGACGGTTCCAATAGGCTTCCAATTGGTTGTGGATTGCGGTTGTTGTTTTTGTTTAGGCGGCACGTATTATTTCTCCCTGAAAATCTTGATCGCTAAGCTTCAGGCCGGAACAACCAATCCCGACCCTTAGCGGCCAGCACACGTTTTGCAAAGGTAATTGCACGCGGATCACCACTTTCAAGGGCTTTCCGGATCAAAACCGCTTGGTGCTGTCCCTTAACTCCGCGGCTCATCCATGATGGAACTTTGGCGAATTTATCGACGATATCAAGTCCTACCGGAAAGCCGTACGAGGGCAGCAGGCGGCTGGTGTGCAGGATGAGATCGATGGCATCATCCAGATTCGGGGTATCCTCAAACGTCTCAATACGAAAAGGAAGAACGGCCTCGGATGGCTTCAGATAGGTGGTTAGTGAAGCTGGATACTTCCTAATCAACTCTTTCCATTGTTCTGGCCACTTATTCACTGGGCCTTGACGGTTGACTGGTATAGGGGAAGTATATTCACCTTCACCTAAGACTACATCCAATAAAGCGGTATCGTTCAATCCGTAGGCCTGGATACCATTAAGGATATTGTCGCGATCACTTTCTTTCAGCCATTTCTTCTCGCACAGATGGGCGAGAAGGCGCCTCGTCACCACCGGATCCCGTCCCACCGATCGCTCAACTACACCAAAGACAGGTTTACCACTATTACGGAGCCGCTCGAGCAGTCCAAGATAGATAGGCACGAACTGCCGATCGGTATCATCACCATCCCATTGAGGTTCATCATGAAATGTACGACAGGCATCCAACCCGAATGCAGGAAATTCGTCAAGTCCGTACGGAGCAACCGGGTTTACTAGAGGACCATGCAGCATAATGATATCCGCGCTTCCCTGCACCTTGGCCAATCGATAGGCAGCGGCGGTTTCACTGGTCATGCGGGCCGTGTCACGTAGCTTCGCGAGATCGTGGAAATCGTCGTCGAAGAGATGCCCGCGAGTACTGTAAAGATCATCTACGAGAGATAGCTCGATATTGAAGCTTTCGCGCTCCTTTGACTCATCTCCCGGCCTCACCACATAACTGCCTACCCTGATACCGACAGGTGCAGTGGACGGAAGGTCAATGCTCGCCACTCCAGCATCGATGAATGCAATTGCTCGCCCGCGTTGCTTTGGCCAAAATATTTTGGGATCGTACGGCAATCTGCGGATAAGATCATTGTTCTCGAATATACCTCGCACCTGTGCGGCAATGCGGGATAACTGGATGACGAATTTTTCCTGCACATCCGTGGAATCGCCCTTTGCCATTCCCAGTAGACTGGCAAGAAATGCCCCCTGGGATATCCTGGTTTCGATGCGGCGTCGAATGTTCTCGGTGGCAGTCACATGACCCTCTTCAAAATATCATGTCGAATATATCATACCGAGTGGGTGAGTCATCCTACAAAAGTGAGGCAGACTAGATGCTATTGGAGATTTGTTCAATCTGCCGAATAGGGACTACACACAATAAGCTATTTGTCCCATCACTCCAGCCCAATAATGCCATCACCAACAGCCGCTTGCAGCACGCGCACCCCTCTCTTCGCCTGTTTGACAGTAGGTCGAGACCGCCAACCTGTCATTGCATATCCTGCGATGGTATTTGCCACACGAAGATCGAATTCCAATACCTTTCCAGATCCTGCAGCCCAAGCCATTACCTTGGTCCACTCCACCCCATTTAATTTGCAGCAGATATCCACCGCGTCTGTTGGTTCGATACCAGAATTTACTCCAACAACATTTGGAGCTTCATCTGCATCGATTTGATCGTCAAATTCCGGTAGCTCACTTGGTATCGTCAGGACTAGATCCTTGATACGCGTCCAGCAATCGTTCTTTTTACACCATTCGCCAACATTGCTGCGGCCAGCACCAGCGATGATCGCTTCGTGAATTCTGGGAGCCCATTCCACAATAATGGCTTCAAGTTCTTCGGAAATCTCTTGAGACTCCCATATTGTGCCGAGATTTATTTTGTTGTTGCAATGTACCGACAACTTTGAAACAACATATGCGGCGACTTGCGTCCCATATGACGGTAGTTTAAGTTTCCGCACTATGGATTGAGTGCGTTTGAACAAAATAATCAAGCTCACGGCCTCGCGATAAAAGGCCTCACCTGGCTCTCCAGAAGGAAAACGTTCCGAAAGATCTGTCATGAAGATAGCAAAATTCTTCTGCATACCCTTGCACACGGTCTGCGGAAACTGCCACCAAGCCATCAGACATCTTGCCAGATCCGTCTTGCTGAAATTGTGCTGCTTCGGACATTCCTGCTCAAACTCTCGTCGCTTCGCCGGAGTACTTCCATATCGAAGACAGGCGACCTGGTAGGCGCCACGGGTTCTCTCGTAAAACCAGCGGCTCTCTTCCCCTGGACACCAAACCTTACCGGAGAGGCGTTCCATCGCAATATGGAACGGATTGTTGGCGGAAAGATCGGAAATCTGTACGACATTCTGAGTATTGGCGTAACGGGCTATTAGAGGTACAAATTCCCCGAGCTTTTCCGGTTGAACCAAGGTGAGCTTCATGCAAACTGCGACTTGATCGACCGCTATGCGATCAATTTTTCTGGCCCTGTGTATTGAAGCCGTCGTTTGCGCGCCGTTTACGATCTGCAGGCCCTTAATGCGTTTGATCACGGTTTCTCCCGCAAGGGTGGCAACCTCGATTTCATCCGCAGTTGCAGTAATTCCATTGTTGTATGCCAGGAATCGCTCTGGACTAATGCGTAGTGTTTCCCGCAACCCCTTATTCACATTACCCTTGGCTTGCAGGAACGAACGGACGTTGAATTCAAAAAGCCTTGCACCATACTCATCGTAAAGATCGGCGATCAGGTTGCCTGGCACCATCAACAGGTATGTTTCATACTCTGTTGGCCTAGGTCTCATTTCTAGACACGCTAGAGGACGCCCGAGCAACTTGGTGCAATCGATCTCGATTCGATCACGGCTGACGTCTTCCTGGGATGAACGGAACAGGCGCTCAAGATCGAATACCGAAAAATCTATCTGCCTACCTGCAATTTCAATTGGGTCGACGATACGACCCTTTACCATTCCGTTGGTCAGTACATGTATCCTTACTTCTTCAATTTGTTCGAATTCCTCGTTGATATGACGGGCGGCCGCGGCCGCTGCTTCGTTGCCCGCAAATCTTTCATAAACACCTTTCGATGCATATTCAAAAAATTTGGCCGCTCTTCCAGTAAGACGTTCGATTTCTTCAGTGGGTAACGCTTGGGACATGTGTTCCGGTACATAAAGAGACGTGAAAAGTTCAAGTCTGCGCGCATCTTCCGGTAGGGCGTAGGCTATTACCCTACACCTATTGCGTCCGGTCAAATCCTCATAGGGACAGATCTCATGTTCTGCAAATGTTCCAGCCTCTTCAAGATAGCCGAGCATCACTTCGAGCAATGCGACCTCTGCAGCCAACGGAATGCTATCCATTTCGGCCAATTTTTCCTGTGTTTCCGCATGAATCCGTCGCGCAAACTGCTCTTGAAGTTGTTCTTCGATCAAACGCTTATCCCCCTTACTTGCCCATCTTTATTAAATGCTGGTTCGATACTTAAAGATTTTGGAATGGAATTTAACAAATCGCTTTGGATAACGAAGAAGTCACATAGATCCTAAGTAGTATTTAGAAAAATTCCATTGAGAAATGTACATCAACCTGCATTTGTTTAGGGAGGGAAGATGAAAAAATATTAACTAGCAAGGGTAAGGAATTCACGAGCGAGTAAACTTATTGGCGGTCATACTTGCCGCACGAGATGACGAGGGCAACTTGTCGCGGTCGCGGCGAAACCAAATGATGACGCCCTGCGGGGCCCTTAGACATGCGCCTGAACTCGTCGAACACATGATCGGGGCCTTCTTTGTATTCAAATGCAATATGCCAGCGCCCAGTTAGCGGGGTTAAAACCCAAGGCTGCATCCATGTTCAGTTGAATGCCGATCGGCGGTTACTTTGAATGCGGATATGCAGTTAGCTAAACTCGAACAGCCACGCCAAGGTCAGTTTTCGGGCTTATCTTGTTAGATCAAATCTCATGTTCGAATCTTGCTCCATCGCATTGTGGGTCCATCGCATCACTGGCGGTGCTACAAGCGGCGTACCAGATTTGGTTATGCGGTCGAAGCTAAAAACATGTTCGCGTGGACTTTCCCCGCATCGTCCTACCAACCGGCGTGGAAAGTCGGGCTCCCCACGGTCAAGTTTTACCATTGCGCCGCAAACCGGACAGGTGGCGGTATAGCGTAATACCTGTATCCGACGCGGCTCATCAGAGCTTTTCCCCTTAACAACCTCTACCGTCGCGCCGAATTCCTTCCAATGTAGCATCCAGTCAGGGGCGAGCCCAACGCGATCATCGAGCAGGTGCATCAAATTTTCAGTGCGGTGGTATAGAAGCCATGGGACGAACACCATCAACAATCCGGCGATCAGGTGACTCATGCTGATTGGGCTTTTATCCGAGGCCAGAAGAACCCAAAGCAATATTGTCACCGCTGCCGTGCCGACAATTTGAAACATGAGCCATGCGGCCATTGCCCACCGCTTTCGACCGTCTAAGATCAATCCCTGTTTAAAGAGAAATTTCCCACGTCGAGACAATCGGAGCGTTAGGTCAGGCTCATAAGCTAGGGCCAGCGACTGCACGTCATTTATGTCAGAAAACGTAGGAGCTTCCGATGGCTGGTCAGGCAGTGGCTCGAAATCAAGGTAGTAGTAGGCTGGATTGCCAGATGTTTTGTGAACGGTCGGATAATGGGTCAGTCCTTGGTCTCGGCACCGTCGAATCAAGGTTGGTTGAAGCTCGGGATACACGCGTCCTTTGAGAGTTTTCCAGATCTGATTGATCCATTTGGAAGGTTCGCTATTCAGGTTGCCACCTAGGTCCGTGTGAATAGCCTTCGTCGTAACTTTTGCGAAGGAGTTGTTAGAACCAACCCTGATCGTTTCCTTAGCGAGGTAGCCTAACACCCGATAAGCCTCTTGATGCCGCTTATCATTCGGGATTGAGTCCAGCAAAATCTGTGACAGTGCTGTGGCTTGCGGGGCAAGAACCTCGTCGGCTGTATTCACTAACGCGCTGATTGCCTGCATTTTCACCCCTTATGACCCTCTTATGAGGGCTTTCTGTCTGACATCGCTCACTGCACCCCGCTACATTGACCTGGTACCCAACCGCCTGCCGTCAAACATAATGTTCAATTGCATTCTAAATTGCTATGTTCATTCTCCATACGAAAACATTTGATACGCGGGCACTTTATTGACGTTCAAAAGCAGAAAGGTATCCAATGTTTGAGAAAATTGAAGACTATTTTTATGACGAGCCTGGAAGAATCATTCAATCGGGTAAATGGACGATTAAGACTGGGGTCTTCCTCATCCTTGCAGGCGCCATCGGACAAGTGCCGGTTCGCGCGACTAATGCACTCTTTCTTTTGGCAAAACAGCCTGCGCCTACAAAGACACTTGCTGACATATATCCAACGTTACCGCTTTGGTGGGTGCCAGAGTCGTGGCTCGGTATATTTTTTCCCGTTGCAATAATTGCAATTGGAATTTCGGTGAGTGCATATGGCCACAAGCTAAACAGCATGTTCAGAGGCGTATGAAACGGATGTGCAGCCGGGTAAAACATCTTTGTTACCAGAATCGCTGGACAATATTACCCGGACACATTCAAAAATAACTCACCTCATTCACTATCAAGAAAAAGCGAGAGATGACGTAATCATATCGTGCCTGCTTTATGCTGCTAGGAATGCAAATCGTGTAGTCGTCTTGAATCACCACGCGGCTCCAGTTTATGACTTGGGCATTGACTGGAGTCGCGCGGATCAGCTGAAAGATTGAAAGCCAATTGCGCTTAGGAGGAACGGTGCGAGAACACCTTTTCTTGAATAAACCCATGCGCAGCCATTTGGGTCAGTACCGACCGTAATATCAAATCGCGATCCTTGATCATCTTTGTCGTAAGACTGGCTCCGAAATTGGTGAACATATCCAATTTTTTTAAGTACGGCACTTTGATTGTCGGAATATTCATCTCGACTAGGCAATCGATGACCTCAGAAAAGAATTGTCGATCACGCTCGTTAGAAACAAAACCTGCCCCTTCGACTTCTATCGAATGCGCCACCGTTTTGACGGGAGACAGCGCTTTTGATCGCCTTCCACTGATATCTGTCCCGGACAACCAACATATGGTCAGTGAGCCAGGATCATTGGCTTGTATCTTTTCAATAGCATTTCTAACTGAAGAGGAGGAGCTTCTATAGCTCTGTTCCACGGCCAAATGATGTACTACCGAAAATTTTGTACGTGCATGAATTTCAGAAGCGAACGTATACCTCAAATCGGCGGCGATTATCCCACTGTGAAATTTTCCGAAATCAAAATAGTGAGTTAATTCTTCGTCTACCAATTCCGACGCTTTTTTAAGATCCCGGATAAAAATTTCGTTAAATACATTGAATCTATTCAAGGTATCGCCATAAGGCTTCAACAAATAAGCTCTGAAATCAGAGCCTATATCCGAAATATCGTGCGGCGCGGACAAAGAAATTTCGCTCTGAGGGCCTGCCGCACCGCCCATAGGCATGTAGTTGCCACGAGTCTCAATAGCGAATATTTTTTGGTTTTGATAGTGAAGGCCAAGAATTTGCTGAAGGAAGCAGCAAACCTCGTCTTCGCCTGAGATATCGCCAGCGCCATTTGTGATGTGTACTACGTTTCCTTCGAAAAGCTGATTGGCAATCTTTGCGAATCCCCTCTGCAACTCTTGGTACCCAGTGAAACCTTTCATCCGAGCTACGATTGCGAGAGCGTTGTGACGTGGTAGTTCCACTCCGAATTCGGCGGAGAGAATTTTTTGGAGAACGGAAGCTTCTGACTTGAGATTAGGCAGCATAACAAATTCCTTTTTAAAAACACATCAATGATTAGGCTTTTGCAAATGGCACTGCTGCTCGCACCATCAACTAAGTCCTATGACGTGTAAAAGGTTTTGTCATACATGTAGGCGGGATAAAACATTGCTTGAATTTACCATGCAGGCGAAAAAGCCTGTGCAGCTGGTTTGTTGGCAACACAACAGATTTGATTCTATCCGTACCTTTGCGCCTAATGCAACTATATTTTTTTCGACATAAATATGGATTTTGTCCATCAATGCAAATGCACTTGATGGTTCTAAATAGTCGCGAATGCATCTGTCTAGGCAAGCAGCTACCGCAGCCAGAGCGTGTTTAGTTTTCATTTCGAGTTGTTTTCCTCTTCACATCTCATACTTCCATGACAATAGAATAATTAAAGATGTGCAACAAATTATGTGGCACCGTTTGGTTCCCATATCAATCGATCCATTTAATGCCGACAGTGTTACACTGTTTATACATACAGTGTTGTCGTTTAAATAGTCTCTGAGAAGGAGCTTTAATGGCAGAAGCATTTGATGGCTTTTCGACGAAGGGAAAAATTAGATCGCCAGCCGATCTATTGCTGCGTAAAAATTATGTGGCTAAGTTAGAAGTTAATGATCCGAAGCTCGCGGAAGTGCTTGAGCCATATCATTTTGACCATGAATACCCGTGTGGAAGGGCTGGCTGTGGAAAAGGCCACAAAGAAGGCTATTTGATAAGAGTCAGTACTGGTTTGGAAACCAATATCGGGTGGCGATGCGGTGAAATACTTTTTGGGAAAGATTTCGCTGTCAAGGCGAATGCAAGGGCCTTCCAAGCCCGTCTGAATTATCAACGGGAAATACTAAATAACAGTCGTAGTCGGAAGGACGTCCTCCTTAAACGCATAGCCGATCTGCTCAATCGCCAGTGTGGAATCAAATGGGCTGAAAAGACGCTGAAATCATTCAAAGATATTATTGGGCCTGTAGCAGTCAAAACGATGCACGACCGGGCACGGCGGGACGATACTTCGGTAACAAAAGTACGTGAGGCTACTCAGATCGAGCGCGAAAATCATAAATTCAAAGACCCATCCGCACGACCATTGCAATACATCGAAGAAAAAATCGGGGATTTTATTGGCCTAGCATTTTTTAATGAGAATCTTGAGTGCTCTATGACCGAACTCAAGGAAAAAATCCACGAACTAGACCGGATTGATGTTGTGGCACTTTCTCCGCAAAAACGAAAAAAATGGGTGGATTGGGCCAACAACATTGATCGTACTATCGATCAGGTCGAAGACGGGTTGGCTAATGCTTTGCGATTTTTTTGTCAGTCCAACCTCGACCTGGCTTTCACTTTGGATAGCCGGAAACTGAAATCAACAAGTGTGAGCTGGAGTGCGACGTCGCTCCGATTTATTACAAAAAATAAATGACTGCTAGCTCGTTCAATCACATTCTTAAATTCGTCGTCTGAAATTATTATTTCGACGTGGTGCTACGTAGGAATTGGCAAGACAGTTGCATTGGGCTTGACTCCCTGAGCGAGGACGCGTGAGTGCGGCAAGTACTCATGGCAGTGGTTGCGAATTTTACCCAAACGTTCCACAGTGTTAGGACTATCGTGACACACTTGAATTCGCAACTGGCTTTGGCAAGCGGAAATTGAACAATTCATCAGTCGAGACGCCCCAGTCCTTTCGCGAATATTTTCTCAAATATTGAATATAGTCCAGTTCGGATGCGCATCGCCGACGTGGTGGCTTCAATTCCAAGCGTGAATACATGACCGGAGCAAATCTTGGATTAGCGCATGCCGTGTTGAAAAGGGCTTGTATGTCCTTCAAGTCGCGAACATCGGCCAGAGAATCACTGAATGCGGCCCAAACCTCACCATCTTCGGAGTCATCAAAAACGATCACGGCACCAGTTAAATCTGCATCTCGCAAGTCGGAGGCCATAACAATGGCGAGATCGATTCTTGCGAATGCCAGCTTTGCGTTTCTGAATTTCGCTTGGTACATGTGGGCGCCAGACAGATTTGCGCCGACCAAGTTGGCATCCGATAGGTCAGCTTCGTCCAAGTTGGACCCTGACAAATCAACACCTTCAAGGTTCGCTCCGGAAAAATTTGCCTTGTGTAGTTTGGCATGGCTTAGATTCACGCCTGCAGCAAATGTGTTGTGAATATCGACGAAGTCAAGTGAAATGCCAAAGGAGTTCAATCGCTCAAGAGCAGACACTTGACCTCCGTTACTTTGCTTCCCGCTCATTCGAGACACGACGTCCCATGCCTTGGCCACGCGGTCCTCGTCGGTCTTCCTTTCGTCGACGTTGAACTTCTTTACCGCAACGGCAAAGCCTACCGCCGCAACCGCCAGCGCGAAAAGCGCTAAAGACTGGTTGATCCGTACCCAAATACGTAGCAACGGATTTTTCTCAAATTTGTCTGCGAGAGTAGCGGCCCTTGACTTCGGAGGTGTGGAAGTAAGTCGATTGCGGCGTAAGTGTTTACGGGGCCTCAACATTCAATTGGCTCCTGGATTTCTGGGGGTATTGTCGTATGTTGGCGAGTGCCAATGGAATAACATTATATAGGCACCCTAATTGGCAAGCGGGAAATTATCCTCTTCACTGCTCTAACGCAACCGTCTTTACCAATGCTTCGAATTCCGATCGTAGCTCAGGAAATTTCTGCGATAGACATCGCGTCACCGCAGGATTTTCCAACAGTTTCACCAGATATCCACGCGCAAGTACAAGATTGAGGACATCGTGTCCGTAGGTCTGCTCTACAAGTTTATATTGCCCCTGCAGGCCTTCCATTTCTCGTTCCATTTTCACCATCTGTTCCTGTGATACGCCTGCCAATTTTTGTGGCTTCTTTCCATCAACAAGCATTGCAACGGGAGTGGCCACCAACATTGCTTCTGCATAGGAGACCGTAACAGTATTGGCTGAAACCATTAATTCCACGCACTCAATCTGGCGGGTTGGTTTCATCTTACGCAGCACTCGTGATATGTCAGCGGAGAATTGCCGGTCCTTAAGTAGTTCGGCAGCCTCCGGGCAGATACCGTTGAGTAATTTCATTTTCTTAAAGATCTGACTTGTGTCGATATTTAAGACTGTAGCCAATCGCTTTGCAGGGACGCCGCGCTCTATTGCCCTACGAATCATGTAGTGTTCCTGGATCGTTGAAAGTCGATTGATTCTGCTGTTATAGGTGTAACTTTCGTCGTCCACGGCCACCAGGCAGGGAGCATCCCCATATCCGAGATCGCGAAGCGCAATAAAACGCATATGTCCATCCAGAAGCAAATGGTGTTCCGATTTTCGAATGATTGGAGTAATCGAGAGTGGCTCAATCAACCCTATTTCTTTGATTGACGAGCGGATTTGCATAAATTTTCTCGATGCGCCGAATTCTTTCGGGATATTTTTTGAGGGAAGAATATTTGTCAATGAAACCGATAACGGCTCCATAGAGAATCCCAAGGCGATCCCGTCCGTCACGCCATGCTCATCGTAGGCCATACGCGTTCTGCAAGATAGGTAGGTAAGGTATCAAGGCCTTCCGCTCTAAGCAAGTTGGAGAAATTTTCGTTGGCAAGAAGCTGGCGCAAGGCGCCAACGACAAACAACAATCTCTGCTGAGTGATTTCGGCCTTCTTTACCATCAACTTCTGGCGATCTACTTCCTTTTGATATGTCCTCACTAAACTGGCGGTTGTGACATCGGATCTCTTGCGTGACATCCCTCGACCAAGGGATCTGCCCAATGTGTGTCGGCATTCAATGACGCGTCTTGCTTCAAACAATTGTTTGCCGCGCAGCTTTCCAGATTCATAGGCATCTTGAAGTGCTCTTTGCACCGCCTTGTCGTCGTCGCCTCCTCCGACTATCGTTAATGCAGCGGTCAGCGGAATTTTTCCTTTTTCAACGGCAACTAGCAAGCGCTCCTCACCGTGTTCCAGTAACACAAGAATGCCATGTACTCGTTCAATACTGAGGCCAGTTTTTGCCGAGATGGTTTTTTTGTCATATCCTCGATCACGCAGCGACTCGATCCCTGCGAGTAGCTCAAGGGGGCGATATTGTCGACGTGCGATATTTTCAGCGAGACTCATGATGAACGCGTCTTCGTCGCTAACAGATACCACGAATGCAGGAATATTTTTTTCTCCCAATGTCTTGAAAGCTTTCATGCGGCCCTCGCCACAGATCAGGAGATACCGTTCATCGCCAGCACGGCCAAGTCGAGGAGTCACTTTAATAGGTTTCTTTAGCCCTACAGACCGAATGCTTCCAACAATTTCATCAAATATCTTTCTGTTGCGTTCGCGCGGATTGAGAACATCAATGCTGTCGACTGGGATCATGCGTAGATCGCCGGGAGTGTGTGCTGTAGTCACGCCACTCTCCTGAGCCTTGTTCGTTCGGCCATGCCATACAGATAGTCCAGAGTGTCAAAGCGATAGCTATCAAACTCGATTGCGTTTTGATCCGCCAGACTGAGATGATGTGAACCAAAGTCGATCCAGGGCAAGAGAAAGTAATCGAGGGAAAATTGATTGCTAGGATCCAGTCGTACAGCGACCGTAATGTCTGGAACTAAACTCGAATCAAAGCGAACCTTCCAACGATTGCGACCTGATGCCGAAGTCTGGCAGCGCGCTAGCACCAGTGATACTGAGAACTCCCTATTCACCTGCAACAGATCGGTGGCAGGGTCTCTCACTATTTGACCACCTGCATCCGCAATCTTCGATTCGGTCTGCACAACAATTTCGGGATGCAGGCGACGGATGAACCGATTGACCTCTAAATATTGATAATCTCTGTCGGGAGTAAAGCCAACCATTTGATACGCGCGAATCAAACTGCCGAAGCGGTGCGCATATACAGATGACGCGGGCATACCGTCCATTTCATCAATAATCAATCCTGAAAGAACCCCACGATTTTTGTAGAGCGAACGTAGTCGCTCAATAAGCTCCTCGTCACTGAAGCGTCGGGCGCGGGCGCGAAGAATTCCTTGAGCGGTAAAAAATACCTCGGATGAAACGATTGGCTGGAACGCCCCCTCCTTTCTGATCCACATTTCTGGTGCATTGACGACGCGCATTTTCTTGAGTTTGTTCGAGATGCGGTTGTAGATGTTATTGCCGACATACTTTTCGTTTGTTAGTACTTCGCGCACAGTTGCGCGTGTCCATGGACGGTTCAGGTCTGTATAAGTCTTCATTGCATTGAGCCTGCAAGCGATTTCAGTCTCACATAAAGCATTGTCTATGAACCAGCTATAGATTTGATTTACCACGCGTACTTCCTCGTCTGGACCGGGCACAAGGATTACGCGATCGGTTTGCAGACTCTTATGCTCGCCGCGTTTCAGTTCTCCTTTCATCAATCCTTGTTGATCAACTAGAAGCCGACGCAGGCCGTAACCTGCAGGTCCGCCTTGGCGAAAACCCAATTCGATAAGACGGCATTGCCCGGCGAATACTTTAGCGGATAGCTCCCGGCTATACTCACCGGCCATCGCCCGCTTGACCCCCTTAACGATCGTGGACACCGGCGATCCATCGTTTTCAAATTGTTCGGCGCAGTAGGCGACTTGAATTCCGGCGCGCTTGCAGATGTATTCGTAGTAGGCACTTTCATCGGCGTCTTGAAACCTCCCCCAGCGGCTTACATCGTAGACCAGGATGATTTTAAAGTTGGCGGCACCTGTCTCCACATCACTAATCAATTGCTGCAAAGCGAGCCTCCCATCAATGCGAAGGCCACTTTTTCCCTCGTCGGCATACGTTTTGACGATTGTGAAATTGCGCTTTGCCGCGTATTCGCGAATCCTTTGACGCTGGTTGTCTGTGGAATATTGCTGGTGTTCTGTCGACATGCGCACGTATTCCGCTGCTTGGAGAGTATCGGTTCGCTCGAAGGAGCCGCTGCTATCTTGATCTCGTTCCAAATACATTTTTTGCTCCATACCGTGGCAGCACTGACCTCGACCATTTGCGTGGCAAGTTGCAAGGACGTGTAAATAGTAAATTAGCAGGAAGATTACAAAGTGCCACGAGTCCTCTCTTTGCAATACTTGTTCGCTGGCCTCACGTGGCGATTATGAGAGTGAGTTCCACCGTCCACGCGTCCATCTTTGCAATTTTTGGTTCGCCTAATGTAATCAACCGGTAGATGCCTGATGAGAGAGGAAATCCCAGAATTGACGCGTCCATCTTTGCAATCATCTCTTTTTTGCGTTTGGCATGGCGGCGGGATTGTTTGACGCGATTGCGTTTGACATAATTGGGATGCAGGATGCGATATTGCCGCCAATAACCCGGATTACGCTCGATCCAGGCATGTTGGGCTCGCATCTGATTGTCGTAATAGTCCGGATCAGACTGACGCTTCTGTTGTTGCCAAAGGCGGCGTCGCTCTCGCTGACACGCTTCCTTTGAGCAATAGTATTGATTCGGAGTTTGAGAACGCGGTTGAAACGATTCGCCACAACCAGGGCAGAGTTTGCTTTCCATCAACAACCTCCACGTCAATACAAACTAGACAATGAGGATTGTAGATATCTGTGGACGTAGTCTCTATCTATTCGATGGTCATTGCTTCCTGGCATTTAGCCAAGAACCGACCTCGACATCTCGAAACACTTCCCTCCATAGCTCACATCATTGATCGTCTGTATTTTCTCAACTAGCAATGTTGTTCGGGCTTGATGCGAACAGTTGCTTGGAGGTCATGCCCGAGATTTACCCGTATAATTCGGACGTCGACAGCGTTTTCATCTTATTTGAGAAAAAGTAGGATTTTTTCACTAACTCTGAGACAGAGTGGGATGAACGTTGTCTCACAGGACTGAAAATTTCCTTAAAAATCAAGGTCTCGAATTTTCATCTTCTGTGAGTCCCTACATGTGTAGGGTCGCAGAGAACGTGAAAACTGTCGCACCTAAGTGAAAATTTAATCGCACAGAAAGTGAAAAAATCCTACAATTTTCTAGCGTGACCCTCACAAACAAAAAAGCCTCGATTTAAACCGAGGCTTTTTTGTTTAAAGCGGCAAGACAGTTGCGGTAAGCTATTTTGGCCTTTTGTAGAGGCGATTAAATTTTCGATGTGAAATTAACGAGACTATTTGACATATATGGCGTGCCTCTTTCTAGACTTCGATGGTGTTCTGCATCCAGATCCCTGTAGTAGAGACCAACTGTTTTCTAACATGGTAAATCTTGAAACCGCAATGAGCGGAATAGATGGGATCGAGATCGTCATTTCCAGCGACTGGCGTAAAGTCTTTTATTCAGGCGGTTACGCTGCACAAAATGTCTGTCGAGAAGTTAGGTCGCCTGAAGAAATGGCGAAGCATTTTCCTGAGTCGTTACAGGCATCGATTGTTGGGGTCACTCCATTTATAGGACTGATGGATTTGAGCGACGGCCAACTTAATCTACAGCACGAGCGACATATTGAATGTCTTGCCTGGTTAGAACAACATCGGCCCGCTGCAAGATGGATTGCCTTAGATGACCGTGCCTCATCTTTCCCGTCGGACTGCGAAGAACTCTTTCTATGTGACCGCTCACTAGGATTGACGCATGAAGCTGCATTGCGATTACGTAGGCGGCTGATGAGTTTGGTATAGGCGCTTTGCAATCTCTGGAACCGCAATTCATTTTTAGGAATGTTCTCTAGCTGCTAAGGCAATTTCTATATTCGATTGGTATATCTGCTCGTCGGAAAAAATATTGCCTACATCCATTTACTCCGGGACCGGCTATTGGCTGGATTCCCACGGAAGTTAAGAAATTTATTAGCGCTTTTGGCGATGTTTTTTTAAATCTAGCCAAGTGGGTTATCGAGACATAAGTAGCTTGGAAGTCATCAATATCAGCTTGTCGAATCAAACGACATTTCTTTTTCCCCAAGATATTTATAGCCGACGGTAGCAGACCCGTGTGCACAAGGTGATAGGCAACTTCTTGCTTTACGCTTATCAGAATTGCTCGCTCAACTATTGCAACCGAAGGCTGACGAGAAAATCTACGACCCCGCATGTGGAACGGGCACTATGTTGCTTCGCTGTGAAGAAATAATTAGAAATCAAAAAACAGATGGTTGCTGCTCGTTGTACGGACAGGAAAAGAACATTTCTATTTGGCGAATAGCCAAGCTCAATATGTTTTTCCATCGCATGAATACGGACCATATTGTATGTGGGGACACGTTACGTAGTCCCATGCTTATTAATGAGCACGGCGGACTAATGCATTTCGATATAGTTCTTGGCAACCCTCCCTTTTCAATGCCATGGGCATCGGAAGATGCCGAATTCGATACATTCAAGCGATTTCAGCGCGGAGTTCCACCTCGGTCGCGTGCAGATTATGCCTTCATATTGCATATGATCGAATCGCTAGAGCCGAAGACAGGTCGTATGGCAGTTGTCGTCCCTCATGGCGTCTTATTTCGGGGCGGTGCAGAAGAAAAAATCAGACAGGCGCTAATTGACGAGAATCTACTTGACGCAGTTATTGGCCTACCCGCAAAACTATTTGCAGGCACAGCCATTCCAATCGCTATTCTCATTTTTCGTAATAATAAATCCGACAAAAACATAATATTCATCGATGCTAGCAGAGATTTTGAATCCAATAAAATCCAAAACAGGCTTACATCAACGCACGTCAAACGTCTTTTGAATACCTACAATGCACGACAGTCTGTCGAAGGGTATGCGCACCTCTCGACTCTAGAAAGCGTTAGGGACCACGGCTATAACTTGAACATTCCTCCTTATGTACAGGTGGCGGAACTTGAAGATGAAATTGACATTCTTTCGGTTCGTGCCGAGCGAGCGGTTTTGAAAGCGAAACTCGCGGATCTGGAACAACGACTGGAAAGCACTCTAAACGACTTGAGATAAAACAAAATCAAAACCTTACATCGAAATGTAAATCGTAGGTTCGTGGGGATTTTGCACGGCCATTACCCACGGTTCTGATATAACATTGTCGAAATGCAAAAGAAATTTGCTGTCAAACACCCGCGGCAGCTGCTAATAGTTAAAACACAGGACTCACCACATGCTTACTGGCGAAATACGTAGCCAAATCGATTCAATCTGGAATGCTTTCTGGTCCGGCGGTATCTCGAACCCGCTGGAAGTCATCGAACAAATCACCTATCTGCTGTTCCTGCGCCGTCTGGACGATCTCCACACTCTCGAAGAAAGCAGGGCCGTGCGCCTCGGCAAGCCGATCGCGCGCCGGGTTTTCCCGGAGGGTCAGGATGCCAAGGGGCGCGACTATGACGATCTGCGCTGGTCTCGCTTCAAGAATTTCGCGCCGGCGGAAATGTTTGCGCTGGTCGATGAGCACGTTTTCCCGTTCTTGCGCAGCAGAGGTGGCGACGGCTCCACCTACGCGCAGCACATGAAGGATGCGCGGTTCACCATTCCCACGCCGGGCCTGCTGGCCAAGGTAGTCGATCTGCTCGACCATGTACCGATGGAAGACCGCGACACCAAGGGCGACGTCTACGAATACATGCTCGGCAAGATTGCCTCAGCCGGCCAGAACGGCCAGTTCCGTACCCCGCGCCACATCATTCAACTGATGGTGGCGCTGACCGCACCCACCGCCAAGGATCTGATCTGCGATCCGGCCAGCGGCACATGCGGATTTCTGGTGGCGGCCGGCGAATATCTGCGCGAAAAACATCCGGAAATCTTGCGTGACGCCGAATCCCGCGAGCACTTCCACCACGGCATGTTCCACGGTTATGATTTTGACAACACTATGCTGCGCATCGGCAGCATGAATATGGCGTTGCACGGCGTGGATAATCCGGATATCCGTTACAAGGATTCGCTGGCGCAAGACCATGCTGGCGACGAGGAAAAATATTCGCTCATCCTCGCCAATCCTCCGTTTGCCGGTTCGCTTGATTACGAGAACACCGCCAAGGATTTGCTGGCAATCGTCAAGACCAAGAAAACCGAACTGCTATTCCTCGCGCTGTTTCTGCGCTTGCTCAAACCCGGCGGCCGGGCGGCGGTGATTGTGCCGGACGGTGTGTTATTTGGCTCATCCAAAGCGCACAAGGAATTGCGCCGGATGATAGTCGAAGAACAGAAACTGGATGCGGTGATTTCCCTGCCTGCTGGAGTGTTCAAGCCCTATGCCGGCGTCTCTACCGCCATCCTGCTGTTCACCAAAACCAATTCGGGCGGCACCGACCACGTCTGGTTCTACGACATGCAGGCAGACGGTTGGAGCCTCGACGACAAGCGCCAGCCGCTGCTGTCGCAGGAAAAGCTTGGGGCTACGCCAGTGCAAGCATTGACCGAAGCCGAACACGTTAAAAATAATCTGCCGGACGTGCTGTCACGCTGGACTAAGCGCGCTACATCAGAACTGGAACGCGCTCGCACCGAACAGAGTTTTTGTGTTCCAAAGGCTGACATTGCCGCGAGCGGTTACGATCTTTCCATTAATCGACACAAGGAAGTGATACATGACGCGATTGAGCAGCAATCCCCGAAGGACATTCTTGCAGGGATTGCCAAGCTGGGCGCCGAGATTCATGCAGGGATGAAAGAGCTTGAAGGGATGCTCAAGTGACTTCTGTTAAACACGTTAGGCTGGGTGACGTGGCCCAGTTCTTAAGAGGAATAAATTTCAAACCTGACGATATCGTTCCCGTTGGCACAGAGGGAACTGTCGTCTGCCTGCGAACAAAAAATATTCAAAAATCGCTGGATTGTGACGACATATGGGCAGTTTCCGAAGATTTTGTGCGTAGACCAGAGCAGATACTCAAAGAAGGTGACCTTTTGGTATCCAGTGCGAATAGCTGGAATCTTGTCGGAAAGTGTTGCTGGATTCCTAATTTGTCATGGCGTACGACCTTTGGCGGTTTTGTTTCAGTGCTTAGGGCAAACCCGACGCAAATAGAACCTCGATTTTTGTATTGGTGGTTTTCGGCCGACAGAACACAGGCTCTCTTGAGAAGCTTCGGACAACAGACCACGAATATATCGAATCTGAATATAGAGCGCTGCCTAAATCTCGACATTCCCCTATTTCCTCGCGCTGAACAAAGCCGCATCGCCGCAATTCTGGACGTAGCCGATGCGCTCAGAGCTAAACACCGAGAAGCCTTGGCGCAATTGGATAGACTCACGCAGGCCATTTTCATCGAGATGTTTGGGGAGTTGATGGGTCAAAATCATCGGTGGCAATCGAAGCCGGTATCGCACTTTGTTGCTGGATTTGAAAGCGGTAAAAGTGTCGCTGCTGATGACAAAGACGACGTCACATCATCTTTTCGCGTGCTGAAGGTTAGTGCCGTAACTTCTTTGGAATACAAACCACATGAATCCAAAGCTGCTCCCGCAAACTACGTGCCCGCAAAATCCTATTTCGTTAGGGATGGTGACTTGCTTTTTAGTCGAGCGAATACGACGGACCTGATTGGGGCAACGGCGTATGTAAAGCACACGCCGCCAAATATGTTGCTTTCCGATAAGCTGTGGCGGTTCGTGTGGCACGAAATACCGCGAGCTGAACCTCTTTTTGTTGCCCAATTGTTTCGGCAGAGAAAATTCCGAGCAGAAATTGCACGGCGTGCCTCTGGGACTAGCGGTTCAATGAAAAATATCTCGCAAGACAAAGTGTTGTCGATCAATGTCGGACTCCCATCGTTAGACCTCCAGCAGACATTTGCAAATCGACTTAGATGTATTGAACAGATTAAGGCTGCTTACAAGAAATCGCTGTCCCAACACGACACTCTCTTCGTCGTCCTCCAACAACGCGCCTTCAGTGGAAAACTCTAAATGAGCAACTTCGCCTTCCTCCAATCTGAATGGTCTTTGCTCCACGAAGCAGCCGTGAAGGCGGAAGGAATGGCGAATACGGATGCCAGAGCCTCTTGCTTCTACGCCAGGCGCACCCTGGAATTGACGGTGGCCTGGCTTTACAAGCACGACAAGGCGTTGCGCCTGCCTTACCAGGATAATCTGGCGGCGCTGATTCACGAGCCGAGCTTCCGCCAACTGGTGGGCGAGGCGCTGTTCGCCAAGGCGAAAATTCTCAAGGACCTCGGCAATTTCGCGGTGCACAGCACCCGCAAGATCACGCCGAACGACGCCCTCACCGCCACCCGCGAATTATTCCATTTCTGCTACTGGGTGGCGCGCAGCTACGGCCAGTGCGCCAGGCCAGAGCCAGGCTTGCGCTTCGTGCCGGCGCTGATGCCGAGCGCTGCAACTGCGCCGCTGCAAAGCCTGGCGCAATTGCAGCAGCTTGAAGCCCAGTTGCGCGAGCGCGATGAAAAACTCTCCGCCCTGCTCAACGACCGCGCCGCACTCGATCGGGAGTTGCAGCAATTGCGTGAGCAAGTCGCTGCGGCTAAAAAGGCCAACGCCGCACAGCCGGACACGCATGACTATTCCGAAGCCGAAACCCGCGATTACTTCATCGACCTGCTGTTGAAAGAAGCCGGCTGGGATTTGATCCCAGCCAAGAATTTCGAGGTTGAGGTGAGCGGCATGCCTAACACAGCGGGCAAAGGTTACGTCGACTATGTGCTGTGGGGTGATGACGGCAAACCGCTGGCGTTGATCGAGGCAAAAAAAACACTGCGCTCGCCCACCGTCGGCCAGCAGCAGGCCAAGTTGTACGCCGATTGCCTGGAGCAGCAATACGGCCAGCGCCCGGTGATTTTCTACTCCAACGGTTACGAACACTGGATCTGGGACGACGCCAGTTATGCGCCGCGCCGGGTCCAGGGATTTTATAAAAAGGATGAACTGGAACTGACCATCCAGCGCCGCGCCAGCCGCAAACCACTGGCGCAAGGCGTGATCGATGCTGGCATCGTCAACCGCTACTATCAAACCCGCGCTATCCGCCGCATCGGCCAGAGTTTTGAGACCGATCGCCAGCGCAAGGCGTTGGTGGTGATGGCCACCGGCGCCGGCAAGACCCGTACCGTGATTGCCTTGGCCGATTTGCTGATGCGCTGCAACTGGGCCAAGCGCGTGCTGTTCCTGGCGGATCGGGTGGCTTTGGTGAACCAGGCGGTAGGCGCGTTCAAGAAACACTTGCCGGACGCCTCGCCGGTGAATCTGGTGACGGAGAAGAATACTGAAGGCCGGGTGTATGTATCGACCTACCCCACCATGATGGGCTTGATCGATGACACCTCGGATAACCAGCGCCGCTTTGGCGTTGGCCATTTCGACTTGATCATCATCGACGAAGCGCACCGCTCGGTGTACCAGAAATATCGCGCCATTTTCGATTACTTCGATACGCTGCTGGTCGGCTTGACCGCTACGCCGAAGGATGAGATCGACCACAACACCTACGGTTTGTTCGACCTGGAAAGCGGCGTGCCGACCGATGCCTACGGCCTGGACGAAGCCGTGGCGGACAAACATCTGGTGCCGCCGCGCGCAGTGTCGGTGCCGCTCAAGTTCCAGCGCGAAGGCATCAAGTACGACGATCTGTCGGAACAGGAAAAGGAAGATTGGGATGCCCTGGAGTGGGATGAAGACGGCAACATCCCAGATGCGGTGGATGCCGCAGCGCTGAACACCTGGCTGTTTAATATCGACACGGTTGACAAGGTGCTGGCGCATTTGATGAGCAAGGGCCAGAAGGTGGCCGGTGGCGACCGCTTGGGCAAGACCATCATCTTTGCCAAGAATAACGACCACGCTGATTTTATCTCTGAGCGTTTCGGCGTCAATTATCCGAAGGACAAAGGTCACTTCGCGCGCGTGGTGACCTACAAGACCGAATACGCGCAGAGTCTGATCGACAATTTTTCAAAGAAGGATAGCGCACCGCATATTGCCATTTCAGTCGACATGCTCGATACCGGCATCGATGTGCCGGAGGCGGTCAATCTGGTGTTCTTCAAAATTGTGCGATCAAAGACCAAGTTCTGGCAGATGCTGGGGCGCGGCACGCGCCTGTGCCCGGATCTGTTTGGGCCAGGTGAGGACAAGCAATTTTTCTTTATTTTTGACTATTGCCAGAATCTGGAGTTTTTCAGCCAGAACCCGGATCGTTCCGACGGTTCTGCCACCGTGGCGCTGGGTACGCGCTTGTTTCGCACGCGCCTGGAAATGATCGCGGCGCTGGACGCGCGCGTTGTGCAACACGCCGTGCAAGACCACGTACTTGGCGTTGCCCAAGAGGCCACCGCCTACGGTGATCGTGTGGATGAACCGCAGTTGCGCAAGGACCTCGCGGCTTTCTTGCATCAGCAGGTGGCGGCGATGAATGTCGACAATTTCATCGTCCGCACCCAGCGCCGTGCAGTGGAAAAATTTACGCAGGAAACCGCCTGGCAGCAGCTTGGGCCGGACGATTACATCGCGCTGGGCGGCAAGCTAGCAGATCTGCCGACCGAGCTTACCGACAGTGACGAAGAAGCCAAGCGCTTCGACCTGCTGTTGTTGCGCACCCAGCTTGCTATCTTGCAGGCACAGCCGGGTTTCGCCGGCCTGCGTGACAGAATCCAGGCCATTGCAGCCGCGCTTGAAACGCAGGAAGCGATCCCGGCGATCAAGGCCGAGATGGTGCTGATTCAATCGCTGGCTAGTGAAGAGTGGTGGCAAGACGTTACCGTGGCGATGCTGGAAACCGTACGTAGAAGGTTGCGCGCGCTGGTGAAACTGATTGAAAAGAGCAAGAAGAAAATTGTCTACACCGATTTTGAGGATGAGCTGGGCGACGAAGCGCACGTCGATTTGCCGGAGGTCAGCGTCGGCATGAACTGGAGCAAATTCAAGGACAAGGCACGGCAGTTCTTGCGCGCCCACGAAAACCACCTCTCGCTGCAACGGCTGCGCCGCAACCAACAACTGACGCCAAGCGATCTCACAGAACTGGAGATCATGCTAGAAGCAGCTGGTGCCACGCCAGGCCACATTGCGCGCGCAAAAGAACAGGCGAACGGGTTGGGCTTGTTCATCCGCTCCCTGGTTGGCCTAGATCGCGAAGCGGTCGCCGAGGCGCTCAGCCAATTCATCAGTGGCAGCACGGTGACACCAGATCAGATCGAGTTCATCGACCTGATCGTGCAAGAGCTGACGCAGAACGGCGTAATGGAAGCCGATCGGCTGTACGAATCGCCATTCACCGATATCAGCCCTACCGGCCCGGATGGGGTATTTCCGACGGCTCAAGTGGATTTGCTGTTTCAGATTCTCGGCGAAATTCGGAGCCGCGCGGCGGCCTAGAGATAAGGTCTTGGCTTGGTGGTATCTAGAAAAGTTGGGGCAATTCAACATCAAATGAGCTGTATGTTAGAGACCGGAGGAATGGGACTATGCAAGACGTATGGATTGCGAGAAAAAGAAGTGCCGACGAAGCATATGTTGGAAAGCCCTTCAACTCATCTTTAGTTGATGCGGAATATCAGCGTGATCGTGCGCGCATTATTCATTCATCTTCATTTCGTAGACTGCAATCAAAAACCCAAGTTTTAAGTCTTGGTGAGAGCGATTTCTACCGGACGCGCCTGACTCATTCTTTGGAGGTGGCGCAAATTGGTTCAAGCATTTGCGAACAACTTAAGGAGCTCTATAAAGCCAATTCCGAGTACATGGGGCTAATTCCCTCCTTTAGTCTTATTGAGGCAATTTGTCTTGCTCACGACCTGGGGCATCCGCCGTTCGGGCACGGTGGTGAAATCGCGTTGAATTCAATCATGAAGGATCATGGTGGATTTGAAGGTAACGGACAGACACTCAGGATCGTTACAAGGCTGGGCGAATACTCTCCGGTTCATGGCATTGATCTTTCACGCAGAACGCTGTTGGGCTTGTTGAAATATCCGACCCTGCATAAAGATGTCGCTTGGTATCTCGAAAATATTTCGGTCCACTGCGTCGCGATTGAACGTTCGGACGGCAGGTAATGGTGCGCTCGCAAAGTCCGCCCCTGACACACGAGTTTGCTCAACAAGTATTTCGATTTGTCCTTCGGTCAGAGGTACCTTTCGCTGGATTTGGCGAAATATGTTGGAGAGCGAGGTCTTACCCGCCCCGTTCCATCCGTAGATTACGTTGAAGCGCGCGAAATCTAATAGTCCAGTTGACGGCCAACTAAAGTCGCGAAAAATTCGATAGACCGCGCCCGCTTCTGGCAACTCGATGTCAGCGACAACAACGCGGTGCAGCGGACGATGGCGGCGGCTGAGGCGTATTTCGGCCGCATCGATATCCTGATCAACAGCGCCGGTATCAATGCCGATAATCCGTCTGCGCAGGGACTATCGATAAAACAATGGGAAAAAGCGATGCAAGCCAATGTCCACGGCAGCATCTTGTGCAGCAAGCATGTGATTCCCGCAATGGCGCGGGCCGGCGGCGGCTCCATCGTCAATGTGCTGTCGCTGTGCGGCATGGACGGTGAGCGGCAAGAGGCCGCCGAACATGTCGCGAAGGCAGCGCTGCGGATGGCGAACATGAATGCGATCCGCTATGCCGCGCATAACATCCGCGTCAATTCGATTTATCCCGGCATGGTGCGGCCGCCCGCACTCGCGGCGGCCAAACGCAAGCAGGGCGATGTACCAGGTGTGCGGCGAATCGCATTGGCTTGGCACACTAGCGGCTGACGGCCGCGACGTCTTGTTCCAATACTCGCCAGATGCGTTTACCCCCGATCCATTAACGATCAATCTTCCCTGGTGTTCACTAAAAATGGCATGTTCATCAAGTGTTGAACACGGCTAAAACAATGAATTTATTGACTTTGTTCATTAAAAAGCCTATTTTCAACGAATGATGAATTCCAGCCATTTAATGAACAAGCTCGAAATAGAGGGAATGCAGAGCCTGATTGACCTGCTTGCTCAAGTCCCTGCTCTTAATCGAGAAGATATTCAAGCGGAACCCAGGCAGACACCTGATGGGGCCGTGGATTTCTTGCTGAAGGTGCAATACAACGGCAAGCCACATGTGATTGTGGCGGAAGTCAAAACCACTGCGCCCCCCAAGGAAGTACGTTCCTCAATACTGGGCCTGCAAAAAGTGGTTCGAGATTATGGTAAAGAAGCAGTCCCTCTACTACTCGCCCCCTACCTTTCTCCTGAGGCGCGCGCAATATGCCAAGACCATGAGGTAGCTTATCTGGATCTGGAAGGCAACTGCCGGCTAAGTTTCGATACCATTTTCATTGATCGCCGTGTTCCTACCAAACCCGTATTGCAGCGCCGGGAATTCAAGTCTCTGTTTTCCCCGAAGTCTGCGCAGGTACTTGGCATGATGATGAGAAATCCATCGCGCTCATGGAAAGTCCATGACTTGTCGGCGGAATCCAGCGTAAGTGTTGGCCATGTGAGCAATGTGCGTACGGCGTTACTCGATAAGGAATGGGCCAAAATCGATGACGATGGCTTCTTTCTTGCGCAGCCAGATGCCATTCTCGATGCGTGGCGAGAGATGTATACCGGCCTTTCAGGCCAGGATTTTAGGTTCTATACCACCTTGCACGGCAGCGCACTAGATGAAAAGATACGCACAATGTTTGGCCAGATTGTTTTTACAAAAGGTGCAGCTGTACTTGCATCCTTTTCGGCTGCCAAGTGGATTGCGCCATACGTCAGAACGGGAAACGAATATTTCTATGCAAACGGCGAAGGGCTCGCTTTTCTCAAAGAACATTTGAAACTGGTGCCCGCCACTAAAGGCGAAAATGTTGTGGTCACTCTATTGGAAGGCGAGAATTTTTACCCCCATATCGAGAACCCGGCGCCAGACATTTTCTGTACCGATGTCGTACAAACCTACCTTGATTTATGGGCGAGTGGCGAAAGAGGACGCGAAGCAGCGGAACATCTTAGAAACGAGAAACTTGCATGGAAAAGATAGGGCGCCCCGAACCGCAATCGGCAAATGATTATGACGATCGCACTACTGCGGCAGTAAAGTCAGTTCTGGTCGAGATAGGGCAAATCCTGGGAAGCTACAAAGGAAAATTTGCTGTAATCGGCGGCGCCGTTCCTTGGCTACTTCTGGAAAATGAGGAAATGCGCCACGTCGGCACGCTGGACATCGATCTCAGTCTGGATGCCGCAGCACTGGGAGATGGAGAATACGCAACACTTGTTGAGTCTCTCAAAGCACACGGATACGAGCAGCGTAAAGATAAACGGTACTTTCAACTGGTGCGCCAGGTGCCGGTCACAGACGGCGGAGCAGCAATCGATGTGGTGATTGATTTCTTGATGCCGCGCGACGCGGTTTTTGAAAAGAACGATCCCCCAATGGTGGCCAAGTTCGCTGTACAAAAAGCAGATGGCGCGGATTTAGCGTTGCACTTCACAGAGATGGTCGCTATCCAGGCGCCGATGCCAGGAGGGGGAAACAACCGCATAGAAATTGCAGTTGCCTCCATATCGGCATTGCTGGCAATGAAAGGCCACGCTATCAAGAATCGCTACAAAAATAAAGACGCGTATGACATTTACTATTGCATTCGCAATTTCCCAAGCGGCATAGCCGCTCTTGCAGAGCTATGCAGGCCGATCATGGAACACGAGAGTGGTCTGACTGGATATCAATACATCGCAGAGAAATTCGATACGCAAGATGGATTCGGCCCAACCTGTGTCAGGAAATTCGTCGAGGAAACGCGGCTGTTAGATGGCCGGACGCCAGATCAATGGCAGGTCGATGCTTTTGGCCAAGTCGACGAATGGCTACGTGCGCTGGGTATAAAGGCCGATGGCTGATTTCGTGATTGCCCAGCTAGCGACTTACCCGCCGGAAGCATCCTCAATCCCCTAGTTCCACCACAGCCGCCAACGGCACTCCCTCCGGCGCTTCATAAAGCGCAATCACCCAAGCCTGCGCCGGATCGCTGGCAACCTGATTCAACATCTGCACCACAAAATTGATAGACGCTTTGTCCAGCCCGGCAAATGGATCGTCCAGCAAATTGAGCGTTGCACCGGCAGCGAATGCTGCCGCCAGCCAGACTTTCCTCTTACTACCGGTGGACAACATGTATAGCTTCTTGTCCAGATGCGGCGTCAGCGACAACCCTTCGGTAAGCTCCGGCAACAGCGCGTCGTCAAACCCGGGATAGGCAGCGGGCAGTGATGCAAAATACTCACGCGCTGTCATCTGGTCAAACGCTTCTGAACGCGGCTCCATCCAGAATACTTGCCGCCGATAGACGTCAGGCTGTTCATGCCAGCGCACATCGTTGATCTGTAATTCCCCCGCCTGGGCCGGCAGAGCGCCAGCTAGCAGCCGCAGCAAACTGCTCTTGCCACGCCCATCGCCGCCACGCACCAGCGTAACGCCTGCTGGAATGTCGGCTGACCAGTTATCGAACAATTCCCGCTCGGGGTAATGAAAAGTGAGATTGACGGCTTGGAGGATGGTTGTTTGATGCTGCTTCATGGCATGGATTTTCGAATAAAACGGGATGTAATAGCCGGCGCCGGTATCCTGCTGATGGCGCGCGGTGCATCAAGACAGCTAATGATCCCTTTGCTAGACGCTCTGCAACCTGCGCACAATCGCATCGGTGAACTCTTGGGTGGATGCGGTGCCCTTGAGATCACCCGTCGCAATTTTGTCCTTGTTCAGCGTGTCGGTAATCGCAGTGCGCAGCCGCAGCGCCAGATCGGCCCGGCCGACATGATCCAGCATCTGCCCCGCTGCCAGCAGCAGGGAAATCGGATTGGCGATGCCCTTGCCGGCGATGTCCGGCGCCGAGCCATGCACCGCTTCGAAGATCGCGCAGTCGTCGCCGATGTTGGCGCCGGGCGCCATGCCCAGGCCGCCGACCAGGCCGGCCATCTGATCGGAAAGAATGTCGCCGAACAGGTTGGTGCATAGGAGCATGTCGAACTGCCAGGGATTGAGCACCAGTTGCATGGCGCAGGCGTCGACGATCATGTCGTTCATCTGCACTTTGCCTTCGTATTCACGCGCGACTTCTCGCGCTGCTTCCAGGAAGATGCCGGTCAGCGCTTTCAGGATGTTGGCTTTGTGGACTACGGTGATTTTCTTGCGGCCGTTCTTGACTGCGTATTCAAAGGCAAAGCGCGCAATCTTCTTGCAGGCTTCGCGTGTGTTGATGCCGGTAGAGACGGCGACGGCGCGTGGGTCGTCGCCGACTGGAATGTAGTATTCGTGCGCCACATAAAAGCCACCGATGTTTTCCCGGATCAGCACGATGTCGACGTTCTCAAAGCGGCCGGGAACCATCGTCAGCGCCGGCCTGAGATTGGCGTAGAGCTGGAATTCCTCGCGCAGGCGCACGTTGGAGGAGCGGAAACCTCCGCCTACCGGCGTGGTCAGCGGGCCTTTGAGGGCCAGTTTGTTCTTGCGGATGCTGGCCAGGGTTGCTGCCGGCAATGGATCGCCGCTGCTGTTGACGCCGGCCATGCCAGCTTGTTGTATGTCCCAGGAGAACGGCGATCCCAAAGCATCCAATACCTGGACCGTAGCTTCGACCACTTCCGGGCCGATGCCGTCGCCGGGGATCAGGGTTGCGGGAATTTTGGCGGGGGTTGGGCTATTCATGGAATCCTCTTGAGAACGCATTCATGGGACAGGCGGTAACTAATAATATTAGCACCGTGAAGCTGTCGAGCAGTTTACAAAGACGCCGTGCAGGAGAAAGCACGCGACCATGATCATATGGTCGTGTTGTGCTCTAAACAGGGGATGCGAGGCAGATTGCATTGCGCCAGCCGCAACGGGCTGGCGCAATACTTTACAGAGAGCTTCTAAGGTTATTACTCAGGCAGCGACAGTCTCAGCCTCGGCGGCGACATCTTCTTCATCCGACACCGAACTGCGGATCAGGTGATCGAACGCGCTCAAGGAAGCCTTGGCGCCCTCGCCGACCGCAATCACGATCTGCTTGAACGGCACGGTGGTGACGTCGCCGGCGGCGAACACGCCTGGGATCGAGGTCTGGCCTTTGGCGTCGACTTCGATTTCGCCATGACGCGACAAGGCCAGCGTGCCTTTCAGCCATTCGGTATTCGGCACCAGGCCGATTTGCACGAACACGCCTTCCAGTTCGACCTTATGCACGGCGTCGGTCTTGCGATCCTTGTAGACCAGGCCGTTGACCTTTTTGCTATCGCCGGTGATTTCGGTAGTTTGGGCCGAGGTGATCACGGTGACGTTGGCCAGGCTGTGCAGCTTGCGTTGCAATACCGCATCGGCGCGCAGTTCATCGCCGAACTCGATCAGCGTCACGTGCGACACCAAACCGGCCAGATCGATCGCAGCTTCGACCCCGGAATTGCCGCCGCCGATCACCGCCACGCGCTTGCCTTTGAACAGAGGGCCGTCGCAGTGCGGGCAGTAGGCGACGCCGTGGTTACGGTATTCGCGTTCGCCCGGCACGTTGATTTCGCGCCAGCGGGCGCCGGTGGCCAGCACCACGGTCTTGCTCTTGAGCGAACCGCCGCCGGCCAGCTTGACTTCAATCAGCTTGCCGGGAATCAGGGCGGAGGCCAGTTGCACGTTCATGATGTCGACTTCGTAGCTCTTGACGTGCTGTTCCAGCGCGGTGGCGAACTTTGGTCCTTCGGTTTCTTTTACCGAAACGAAGTTTTCAATTGCCAGTGTATCCAGCACCTGGCCGCCGAAACGTTCCGACACCACGCCGGTGCGAATCCCCTTGCGCGCCGCATAAATCGCAGCTGCCGCGCCGGCAGGACCGCCGCCGACAATCAATACATCGTAGGGTGCTTTTTCGCTCAGCTCAACCGCTTTGCGGGCGCCGGCGCCGGTATCCAGCTTGGCCAGGATTTCTTCGACACTGGTGCGGCCCTGGCCGAACACTTGACCGTTCAGATAGGTGGTCGGCACCGCCATGATTTCGCGTTTTTCGACTTCATCCTGGAACAGTGCGCCGTCGATGGTGGCTTGGCGGATGCGCGGATTGATCAGCGCCATCACGTTCAATGCCTGCACTACTTCAGGGCAGTTCTGGCAAGACAGGGAGATATAGGTTTCGAACACATAATCGCCATCCAGATTGCGGATCTGTTCGATGATGGCTTCATCCAGTTTCACCGGGTGGCCGCCGACTTGCAGCAAGGCCAGCACCAGCGAAGTAAATTCGTGGCCCATCGGAATCGCGGCAAAACGTATGCCGGTATCGACGCCGGGGCGATTGATCGAGAACGAGGGTTTGCGCTCGTTGTCGTCGCTGCGCTCGATCAGCGTGATGCGATCCGACAGTGCGGCGATTTCTTGCAACAGCGCTTGCAACTCACGAGACTTGTCACCGCTGTCCAGTGACGCAACGATCTCAATCGGCTGCACGATTTTTTCCAAATAGCTTTTCAATTGGGTTTTGAGATTTGCATCAAGCATGGCGGTTCCTTGCGTTTGTGTAACGTTCGTGATGATTTGAATAGGGGGGATACCGGTTCGAGCCGCGCTTCAGGCTCGAACCGTAAAACACTTGCGGGTATTGGCTATTAGATCTTGCCAACCAGGTCCAGCGATGGTGTCAGAGTTGCTTCGCCTTCTTTCCACTTGGCTGGGCAAACTTCACCTGGGTGCGATGCCACGTATTGCGCTGCTTTAACCTTGCGCAGCAATTCCGAAGCGTCGCGGCCGATGCCGTTGTCGTGGATTTCATACAGCTTGATCAAGCCTTCTGGGTTGATCACGAAAGTGCCGCGCAGTGCCAGGCCTTCTTCTTCGATCAGCACTTCAAAGTTGCGCGACAGGGTTGCAGTTGGATCACCGACCAGTGGGTAGTTCACTTTCTTGATCGCGTCCGATGTGTCGTGCCATGCCTTGTGAGCGAAATGGGTGTCAGTCGACACGCCGTAGATTTCCACGCCCAGTTTTTGGAATTCAGCGTAGTTGTCGGCCAGGTCTTCCAGTTCGGTTGGGCAGACGAAAGTGAAGTCGGCTGGGTAGAAAACGAAAACTGACCATTTACCCTTCAGGGTGTCCTGGGTGACTGGCACGAACTTGCCGTTGTGCAGGGCGGTTGCTGAGAATGGCTTAACTTGGGTATTGATCAAAGACATAGTGTTTTCCTTACTAGGGCTGGGTTGAAAGATTTATAGGTACGAACGATAAACCAGGTTGGTTCATTTGCATAATTGATTTAATTTTGTGTTTCGATTTGCAATAACTATCGATGACGGATTGCTTCCTCCTTTGAATGCGTTTTTGCCTTGGTACAAATAATGCTTATCAGGCAATGAACAAGAAACTGGCCAGAAGTTAATGGACGCCTAATCGGGCTATTAGTTTAAGCATCTTGTTTGGATTCGTCATGCCGAGACGCATGTAACGCAATGTAATGATCAGGAAATATTTCCAAAATATAATTTCCGCCCGGTGTTGCTGAAACAGCAGCTCCAAAAATGAAATCGCAAGAGCAGCAAAAAAAGCCGCCCAAAAAGCGCTTAGCAGTGGCGTGAGCCTCTTACCAAGACCAGCCCGTAACTATTTCCGAAAGTCATCATGCATAAAAAGATGTGTCTGAGCACTCTGGCCACAGCCGCCGCGCTGCTGGTTTCCGCTTGCGGCAGCAGTGGCAGCAGCAACCTGGGTGTGAATAGTCCTGACAGCGCGATTCCAGAGGGAACCGTACTCAAGCTGGGATTGCTGGAGACCACCGACATCCATCAGAACGTGCTGAGCTACGATTATTACGGCTTGAAGGCAGACACCAGCCTCGGCCTTGAGCGCACCGCAACCCTGATCAAGGGCGCGCGCCAGGAGAATCCCAACAACCTGTTGCTGGACGACGGCGATGTGATCCAGGGCACGCTGCTCGGCGATTATCAGGCGGTGGCAGCGCCGGTTACCTGCAGCGGCACGCTGGCGGTGCACAAAGTGATGAACGCCTTGAAGTACGACGGCGCCGGTATGGGTAACCACGAATTCAACTACGGCCTGGATTTCCTGAGCCAGATCACGAATACCGATTTCGGTGTCCCGGGTGTGCAAAAAGGCAGCAACTGCGGTGCGCCGAATTTCCCGCTGGTGTTGTCGAACGTGGTCGGAGTTGCCTCCGGCAAGCCGATTTTCAATCCCTACGCCCTGATCGCCAAACAATTCAGCGCCACAACGCCTGACGGCGGCAGCATCAGCGTCGCGCTGAATGTCGGCATCATCAGCTTTGTGCCGCCGCAGATCATGGATTGGGATCAGAAAAACCTGGCCGGCAAGGTGATGGTCAACGGCGTGCAGGAATCGGCGCTCAAGTATGTGCCGGAGATGCGCAGCAAGGGCGCTGACCTGGTGGTGGCCCTGTCGCACGGCGGACTGGATGCCTCGCCGTACAGCCCGAAGATGGAAAACGGCAGCCTGTATCTGGCCAGCACCGGCATCGATGCGTTGATGCTGGGCCACGCCCATTTGATTTTCCCGCAAGCGCGTGAAGCCGGCGCGCCCGCCATTGATGCTTCGCTGGCGGCGCTGCCGAGCACTTTGGTGGACACCAGCAAAGGCCTGGTCAACGGCATTCCGGCGGTGATGGCGCAAAGCTGGGGACGGCGGCTGGGCATCATCAAAATGGTGCTGAAATACCAGGGCGGCAAATGGGTGGTGCAGAAAGACCAGACCAATGTCGAGGCGCGTGGTTTCAAATATGCCGACGGCAAGACCATCGTCGCTGCGGATGCTTCGATTGCGCCGCTGGTCGCCACCGAACATCAGGCTACGCTGTCCTACGCTACGCAGCCGCTGGGCACCACTACCGATTTTGAAATGTCCGCTTATTTTTCGCTGGTGGGAGACGTCAGCGCGATTCAGATCGTCAACCAGGCGCAGATCGACTATGTGAAAAACTTCCTCGCCAATTCCACCGATCCGGTACTGGCCAGCTACAAATCGATTCCAGTGATTTCGTGCAGCGCGCCGTTCAAAGCCGGCCGCAATGGCCCGACCGATTTTACCGATGTCGCTCCGGGCGCTTCCCCTGCTGTGCCGTTTGGCTTGCAGGTGCGTAATCCTGGCGATTTGTACTTATATGGAAACAACAACCTGCAAGCGGTCAAGATCAAGGGTTCCGATCTGAAAAACTGGCTGGAAGCTGCGGCCAAGCAGTTTGCCAAGATTGATCCGAACAGCGCCGCCGAACAGGATCTGGTGCCGTCCTACTCGACGATTTTCAACTACGACGTGTTCTATGCGGAAAACAACGCGATGCAATACCAGATCGACGTCACCAAGCCCGTCGGCAGCCGCATCAGCAATCTGACTTATGCCGGCAAGGCGGTGGTTGATACTGACGATTTCATCGTTGCCACCAATGATTACCGCGCCGGCGGCGGCGGCAATGTGCCAGGCATCGACGGCAGCAAGACCATCATCAAATCGCCGGACGCCAACCAGGCGGTGGTCAGCGCCTACCTGAAGAAACAAGGCAAGGTCACCAACGCGGCAAACGGCAGCGGGCAAAGTTGGAGCTTCGTCAAGGTAAGTACGCTAGGCCCGGTTATCCTGCGTTCGGCGCCTGGAAAACTGGCGCTGGCGCAGGCGCGTGGCGTGAGCCGGGTGACAGCGGAAGGTGCGCTGGACGCCAGCGGGTTTGCCAAATACGCAATCGATCTGAGCAAGTAACCAAGTAATGGACTGGGACTTCAAAAAATCAGGCCTCATAGCGCTCTTGCTGGCCGCCGCCCTGAGTGCCTGCACGCAGATCAAGGATGTGGCGCCGAATAATGCTAACGACAGCGCCCGCATCGAGGCGGTCGGCTTGCTTGCCCTGCACGGCCGGCAGGCCAGCGCGATGGCTCAGCTGCAGGTGTGGGCCGCAGCTGGCCGGCCGGTGGCGCAACGTGAATTGGGGTTGGCGTTGGCTTCGATTCCCGAGCAAGCGGCGCAAGCTGCAGCGTGGTTAGAAAAAGCGGCGAGCGCGGGCGACAGCGAGGCGCAATTTCAACTGGCGCAGGCTTTTTATCAAGCCAGCCTGGGCCTCAAGCTTGACTACGCCCAAGCCTGGAACTGGTATCAGCGCGCAGCCGGAGCGGGCAACGCCAAAGCCAGTTTCATGCTGGCCCGCATGGCCAAATACGGCGAGGGTGTTGCGCCCGATCTCAAGCGTTCCGCGTCATGGCTGCTGGAGGCGAGCGTGCAAGGCAATGCGCAAGCGATGTTCCTGCTCTCAAACGCCTATGCCGCAGGTGAAGGCGTCGAGCAGGATCCGCGGCTGGCCCGGGAATGGCTGGAACGTTCAGCCGCGGGCGATTTTCCGGTAGCGATACAGGCGCTGGCGATGAGCCTGGAGAGCGGCGACCCGCATGCCGAGCGCGATCCCGTGCGGGCTCGCCATCTGCTCAAGGAAGCTACCGATGAGCGCAGCATGCGCTGGAATAATTACCAGTGACAAATAAGTCTAAATAAATAAGCTTGCATAAGCCGTTTTGAAACTATCGTCGTCCCTGCCATCGCGGGGATGGTGTCGCGGATCTATCCTCATACTCAACGGAGTAGAATTAGCGCGGAACCTGTGCGCCGATCCGGCGTCATATGCCGGTTGCCGACCGGCGCTGCACGTAACAGACCCGTAGACCCGTATTTTCCATGAGGATTTTTCATGCTTTTGTCATTCCGACGAACTTTCGTCGCCGCCCTCTTCCTCACAGCCACCGCCACCCAGATCACATTTGCGCAAACACCGAAGACGGTCTTTCTTGAAGACCTGACATGGACCGAGCTGCGCAGCCAGATCCAGGCCGGCAAGACCACCATCATTATTCCTATTGGCGCTACCGAGCAGAGCGGCCCCGATGTTGCGCTCGGCAAGCACAACATCCGGGTAAAGATTTTGTCGCAGCGGATTGCGGAAGGATTGGGCAATGCGCTGGTGGCGCCGGTTATCGCCTACGTGCCGGAGGGTGCTTATGCGCCGCCGACATCCCATATGCGCTTTCCCGGCACCATCACGATTCCGGACGACGTTTTTGAAAAGACACTGGAATCCGCCGCCAACAGTTTTAAGGTGCATGGTTTCAAGAACATTGTCTTTCTAGGCGATCACGGCGGTTATCAGAACGATATCAAGAAGGTGGTGGCGCAGTTGAACAAGAGCTGGGCTGGCTCTCAGTCGCGCGCCATCGTGCCGCCGGAATATTACGCCAGCAGTTCGGATGGCTACGCGCAAATACTGCGCAAGCGCGGTTATCGCGATGATGAAATCGGCACTCACGCCGGCTTGGCGGATACCTCCTTGCAGCTCGCCGTGGCGCCGCAGATGGTGCGCCAGGATGGCTTGCGCAACGGGCCGAAGCTTGGGCTGGCCGACGGCGTCTATGGCGGCGACCCGCGCCGCTCGACGGCTGAAATCGGCCAGCTCGGCATCGACGCGATCGTGACGCAGACTGTCAATGCTCTTAAGGCGAGCACTGCCGCCCGCTAATAATATTTCTGATATTTGACTACAGTTACCACTTACTAAATCAAGGAATTCACTATGCAATTTTGCTCCCGCCGCTTGTCGCACCTCGCTTCCTCGGTCAGCGCTGCGTTGGCTGTTTTATGTATCGCAGGCAGTGCTTCCGCCGCACCTGCCGCGCCTGCAATCACCACGGTGGCCGGCATGCCGCCCGTGATCAATCCCGCCAATCTGTACAGCGAAGCTGGCGCCGGACACTTCAGTCCAGCGACGGCGGGCGCATTGCCACGGATTTACGTGCCCAATCTGCGCTCAAACGACGTCTACGTGATCGATCCGGCGACCTTCAAGGTTGTCGAGAAATTCCCTGTCGGTCACAGCCCGCAGCACGTGGTTCCGGCATGGGATCTGCAAACTTTGTGGGTGGCTAATAATGCCGAAGGCCGGCCCGACGGCAGCCTGACGCCTATCGATCCGAAGACCGGCAAGCCGGGTAAGGAAATCAAGGTGGACGATCCCTACAATATGTATTTCACGCCGGACGGCAAGGAAGCCATCGTGGTGGTCGAAGCCCACGCCCAGCTGGACTTCCGCGATCCGCATACGATGGCGCTGAAATCGAGCTTGCCGGTGCCGGAATGCAAGGGCATCAACCACGCCGATTTTTCTATTGACGGTAAATACGCCCTGTTCACTTGCGAATTCGGCGGCAAGCTGGCGAAGATCGACCTGGTCAACCGCAAGGTGGTGGGTTACTTGCTGCTCGATAAAAAGGGCATGCCGCAGGACATCCGCATTGCACCTGACGGCAAGGTGTTTTTTGTGGCCGACATGATGGCCGACGGCGTCTACGTGGTGGATGGCGACAGTTTCACCAAGGTCGGTTTCATCAAGAGCGGCACCGGCGCCCATGGCTTGTACCCGAGCCGCGACGGCAGCAAGTTATACGTCGCCAATCGCGGTTCGAACCGTATCCACGGTCAACGTCGTGGCGCAGGCAGTATCTCGGTGATCGACTTTGCCACGCGCCAAGTGGTGGCGAACTGGCCGATCCCGGGCGGCGGCAGCCCTGACATGGGCAATGTCAGCGCGGATGGCAAGATGCTGTGGTTGTCCGGCCGCTTCGATGACGCCGTGTACGCCATCGACACCACTACCGGCGCGGTGAAATCGATCGCGGTCGGGGCGGAGCCGCACGGCCTCACCGTCTGGCCGCAGCCCGGCCGTTATTCGTTGGGACATACCGGCAATATGCGTTGATACCAGACGGTATTCATTGCATTTGCCGACGCTTGCCGACGTTACGGAATATGCCGGCAAGACGCCGGCAGCGGGCTGCCGAATAAAACCGCCAGCCCGCATGCCGAGGTAAACATGGCTCTGTCGTCGTGGCCTACGCCGGGGACTTCTACTACGCTCTGCTGCAGCCCGGAGGCGTGACGGCCTTGCAGATACCTGAAATACGCGAGGCCGCGCGCCAGGCGGTAAGGGCCTTGCGCCATGGCGGCGCAAGAGCGGTCGATGAAATGGGTGTGCGGATCAGTGTCGGCCGTGCCTAGTAAATAAACCACCTTGCGCGCCGCATAGCGTGCTTCGAGTCCGGCCACGTCCTGTTCGGCAAGGTAGGCTGGAATCGCGTCCATGCCATATTTCCATTGATTGACCTTGCGGCAGGAGGCGTTATCGGCCGGCTGAAAGCTGCCGTTTGAGCCTGGCCTGCTGTTGTCGAAATACAGATACGTCGATGGGTTTGCCACTACGTAACGGACTTCGATTCCGGCCTTGCGCAGCACTGCTTCAGCTTGCCCCGCCACCGCGTAGCGCTGGACAATCTGAGCGCCGGCGGAATGTCCCGCCAGCACCACTTCACTCAACGCCGGATAGAGCGTACGGTCAGTGAAATGTTCAAGCAAGGCATCCATCGCACTAAAAGAACTGATCGGCGCAGGACTGCGCGCCGGCTCGCCGTCCTTCCAGCCTTCCTGGCTCCAGGCCAGCGTTCCGTCCGCAAGCTTAAACGCCTTCAGATCGGCAGGCGTCAGGAATTGCGGGGCGACAAGCAAAGTGCCTGTACCCGTAGCGCCGGCTGCATCGACGGTCTGCCGTCCCACCGCAAAATAGGCATCGGCATTGCGCAAAGCGCCATGCACCACAATCAATACCCGTTTTACATCAGGCGCCGGCGCATCGATTTTATGATCGGCATAGAGCGGTAGCAGGCCGGCGCCCTGCGGCGTGTTGACAGCTATGCGCTGGCCGGCGATTTTCTTCACCGGGGCGTCCAGCACCGATGCCGGTTTGTCCGGTCTGGCCTGCGGCATGGTCGCGGCTAAGCCGGGATGACCGGAAAGCAACAAAACAAGGGCGGCAAAACCTGCGGCGCGGCTGACTGACATCGACGATTCCTGTAGCGAATTGGATGGCTTTCATTCTGGTCGAAAATCGCACCGAAAAGGAGATTTTCGATCGACTGCTTTCTTTGCCGGATGGCAATCGCATGCTCAAAGCGCAGCGCCGGCCTAGGGCTTTGATATCTGCTGGGTTATAGTTGTTCCCGGCGTGTAACTTACGTATTTGCCTTGTGCCTGACGGCCAGGTTACCGGTACCGGACATCAACCCTCGCAACTGATCATGCAAGCAATAGAATCCTTTGAAGTTACCTACGAAAACTTCGCGCTGAAAGGCGATTTCCATCCCGGCACCTCATCCAGCCATGCCCTGATACTGCACGGCGCAGGCGCCAGCTCGCGCGCTACCGCCAGCCGCTCAGGATTGCGGCCGGCGTTGCAGGCGCGCGGCGTGGCCAGCACTTCTTTCGATTGCATCGGCCACGGCGACACCGGCGGCCAGTTGCGATACTCATCGCTGAGCAGCCGCACGCGCCAGGCCGCAGCGGTGATCGCTGCACGCAATTTAGCCCAACCGCTGGCGCTAATCGGCAGCAGCATGGGTGCTTACAACGCCATCAAACTGACGCAGACCCATCAGGTCGGCGCGCTGATCCTGATTGTGCCTGGGGTGTATACGCCGGCCGCATACGATGTGCCGTTCGGGCCGCAGTTTTCTGAGATCATCCGG
The DNA here is from genome assembly GCF_035566375.1 of Collimonas sp. Classification (GTDB taxonomy): domain Bacteria; phylum Pseudomonadota; class Gammaproteobacteria; order Burkholderiales; family Burkholderiaceae_D; genus Collimonas. The sequence goes on along the minus strand of NZ_DATMRK010000035.1, from coordinate 123,749 downwards.
CGCGAGCGTAGCTGGGCCGATAGCGACGCCTGGGAGATCCTGGCGCAATTCAAGGGTGAGCTGCTGGTGATCGCCGCCGAGCACGACGCCGTGATTCCCGCGGAAATACCGGAGCGGTTGCTGTCATCGGCGCGCCAGGCAGCTTCGCGGCAATTGCGTGTGGTGGCTGGGACCGACCATAATTATCTGTTTCCCCTGTTGAGTAAAGAACGTCCAGCCGAGTTTGATGAACTGATGGGCTTGATTGTCGATTGCGTGCGGGGTGGCCAGGCCAAGCCGGCCATATAGAGATCGCGGCTGCGCCGTCCGGGCAAGAAAAATATCGATTTCCGATTTCCTCTATGATGCCAAGGTAAGCGGCAGCATTGCGCGTGAGCGTTTCTCGTTTTCCGTATTTCGTCGCGGTCAACCAACAGAGAGAATTCCATGAAAATCGATCTAATTGACAAGCATGCAGTAGTGAGCGGCTCGACCGCCGGCATCGGCCTGGCGATTGCCCTTGGCCTGGCGCAAACGGGAGCGACGGTAGTGGTGAACGGCCGCACCCAGGCCCGCGTCGACCAGGCTCTGGCGCAGATCAGCGAGAAATGCCCTGCCGCCCGTTTGCTTGGCATTGCCGCCGACCTCGGCACCCAGGAAGGCGCTGCCCAGTTGTTTGCGCAAGTGCCGGAGACCGACATCCTGGTCAACAATCTCGGCATCTTTGAAGCGAAACCTTTCTTCGACATTGCCGATGCAGAGTGGCAGCGTTTCTTCGACGTCAACGTGATGAGCGCGATCCGGCTGTCGCGTTTCTATGCGCAAAACATGGCAAAGCGCGGCTGGGGCCGCGTGCTGTTCCTGTCGAGCGAATCGGGTTTGCAGATTCCCAAGGAAATGGTGCATTACGGCGTGACCAAGACCGCCCTGCTTGCAGTCTCGCGCGGCTTGGCGGAAACCCTGGCCGGCAGCGGCGTCACCGTCAACGCCGTGTTGCCGGGGCCGACCCGCTCCGAAGGCGTCGGCGATTTCTTCGCATCGATGGCGCGCGATCAAGGTGTTGAGGCCGATGCGCTGGAGCGTGATTTCCTGAAAGAACACCGTCCGAGTTCGCTGATCCAGCGTCTTGCCACGGTGGAAGAAGTAGCCAATATGGTGGTTTATCTGGCTTCGGTTCAGGCCTCCGCCACCACCGGCGCGGCCTTGCGCGTGGATGGCGGTGTGGTGCGCTCGATTGCCTGATTACCTGACCATCGGAACATTTCGCTCTGCAGCATGTCTGTCAGAGCTAGCATTCACGCTATGACTATGAGACGACGATGCGCCTATTCTTTGCTTTGATTACAAGTATCCTGCTGACGGCCTGCGGCCATGTAAGCTCCGCCGGCGGCGACAGCGGCAGCAGCATTACCCCCTACGGTGTGATCGATAGCGGCGTCACACGCAGCACAAATCGTTAAAATACTCGGCCAAATTAATCGAATGGAGCGCGAAATTGAAGCAACACATTAACGCCAGCCTGGTTGAAGCACAGCAATCTTTGAACGCCCTGCTCGCCAACGACACGGCGCTGCAGGCGATCCAACAAGCGGCTGAGCTGCTGATCGCTGTGTTCGAACGCAAGGGACGAGTGTACTCGTGCGGCAATGGCGGCTCCATGTGCGACGCCATGCACTTCGCCGAGGAACTGACCGGCCGCTACCGGCTGGACCGGGCGGCGCTGGGTGCGACGGCGATCAGCGACGCCGGGCATCTCACCTGCGTTGGCAACGATCACGGCTATGAACAGGTGTTTTCGCGGTATATCGAAGGGCACGGACGTGCCGGAGATTGCCTGGTCGCGCTCAGCACCAGCGGTACCAGCAAGAACATCATTCGGGCGGCGCAAACCGCGCGTGCGCTCGGCATGCATGTGATTGTGCTGTCCGGCAAGCAGAGCGAGCTGCTGTCTTCCCTAAGCGATGTCTACATTTGCACGCCGGGCGGCACATTCGCCGATCGTGTGCAGGAGTTGCACATCAAGGTGTTGCATATCCTGATTGAGCTGATCGAGCGTCATTTCTTCCCAGAGAATTACGCAGACAAGACATAATTTCTTCTTGATCGAGTCTGCGCGAGTCTGCATTTTTCCGTGGCTGCCAGAATGAATGTAAAACGCGATAAATCAGCTGGAAAACACTATATTTCATCGATTAATCGTGCTTTTTGGCACTTTTAAGTCGATTCCTGAAATCAAGTATTACAAAAAATCGGCTGAAATCCGGATTGTCAAAGTGCTTCGGGCAAAGCGCTGAGCCGATGCGCCTTTACGCTTAGTAGTCGCCATCGGCTTTTCGTCCAGACAGCAGCTGATCGAGCTTTTGCTTCTCGGCACGCCGCACCCGGCGCGCCGGATTATGTGCTGCGTGGGCGCCGCCTTTCCTGGCTCTGGCCGGTGCAACCAGGGGATTGCGCGGCTTTGGCAGTTTAATGGTGATTTTCATATCGATACTTTCGCAGAATGGCCTGAAGCCGCATGTGCTTCAGGCCGGCCGCGGCGTTTGCTGTGGGCCGACGCGACGCATGTCTCGTACCCAGAAAAGCAAAAACCCCGGCGAGTTTCCTCACCGGGGTTCTTGATTGGAACGACCGGCTCGGGTCGGCGCTATTGCCGTGCCCCGAGCTGTCATGCGCGGGGCTATGTATTTTTCAAATTACCGATAGCCGTCCGTGGCATAGCCGTTCCTTTCCTGTAAAAAATGGGTGAATAGAAATTACCGAGCTGCGATTCTGCGCCTGATGAATTGGCGTTGTCAAACCAATCGAGAATCGCACAATCGATTTTGTGGTTTTTCAGTGCGATGCATTGCAGGTTCGGGGAACAGCCGGCTGCGTCAGTTCAACTCGCGCATCCTGCTGTGCTTGGGCAGCCTGGCAGCCAGGTAATCATGCTGGTCCGCCAAAACATTCCTGCCGCTCAGCAGATAGTGCTCGGCGCGGCATGGCACATAGGGCACATATAGCAGCGGGCGAAAGCTTTCCAGCGGTTTGTTGCCCTTTTCCTGGTTACAGTCTTTACACGCGGTCACGCAATTCATCCATGTATCCCGGCCGCCGTGGGAGCGCGCATGTATATGATCGCGCGACAGTTCATTGTGTGGAAAGCGGCCGCCGCAGTAGGCACAGGTGTAGCGGTCGCGCTTGAACAGCAGATCGTTGTGATGGCCTAGCGGCAGTTCCAGGTGCAGCATGCGCGCCATGATGGCGCTGCCGGCGATGGCGATGATAGGTTTGACAGCGATGCGCGATTGCACGCCGGCGCGGGAATAACCGCCGCGAAAAACGATGTCGCCATCCCCGAGTTCCCAAGCCACTTTCCCGCTCGCGTAATAGAGCACAGCGTCTTGCGGCGAAATCCAGTCGAATGGGTTGCCTGCGATATCGAGAGTCAGAATATGGGAAATCATTTTCTTCACCTTTGCTGCTGATTATAACCAGCATCTTCAGGTTGCGGAAAGTACTCATGTTGTTTGCGCGCACCGGAAAATCCTATCGCCGTGCATGCCTCGGTGATTTGTTTGTAGCGCCGCAAATCAGCTATCAGTCAGCTATCAGTCAGCTCGTAAGCAGCGCGCAATTCGAATCGTTGCATCAGGCAAGCACATAACAGACAATACCAGAGCCAATCACAACAAGCGAGCTAACACTATGATTATGTGGGGAATTATTTGCGGAGCCGTGCTGGGTTGGCTATTGCCGGGCTCGGGATACGGCGATTTCGGCATCATTTTGGGAGGCGGGCTGGGCTTGCTGGCCGGGCTGGGACTGCAGCATGCGATTCGTGCAGAAATCAGCGCCGCCAATGAAAAACTGCGGTTGCAGATGCTGGAATTGCTGAACTCTCGGGTGGGTCAGGGCGAGAAGGTTGCTGATTCCAAGTCAGCCAGCAGCAGGCAGGCGGCGGCTATTGAGCTTGCCAGCAGCTTTGCGGCGCCACCTGCGGCCGCGGTCGCGGCGCAACCGGACGTGGCTGCGCGGCCTCAGACCGAGCCGGCAGCAAGCGCCCCACCTGCAGCCAGGCGCGTGTCGCCACCCTCCGAACCCAACGCCGCGGACCTGGCTTTTGCCGCCGCAAAAAACTGGCTCGTTGGCGGCAATACCATTGTTCGCATCGGTTTAGTGATCCTTTTCATTGGCTTGTCGTTCCTGGCCAGTTACGCCGCGGCCGCCGGGCTGTTTCCGGTGGAGTTGCGGCTGGCTGCGGTGGCCGTAGCAGGCATTGTTCTGTTGGCTGTAGGCTTCGGCAAACGCCAGGCCAAGCCAGCCTTCGCACTTGCGTTGCAAGGCGGCGGCGTGGCGGTGATTTACCTGACGGTGTTCGCCGCTTTCCGCCGGTTTGACCTGATCGCGCCCTTGCCTGCTTTCGGTTTGATGATCGTGGTGTGCGCCCTGAGTTGCGCACTGGCGCTGTTGCAGAACTCGCGCGGACTGGCAGTAGCGGCTTTCGCCGGCGGTTTTGCCGTACCGTTACTGATCTCTACCGGCTCCAACAACAGTGTTGGCCTGTTCAGTTATTACACTGTATTGAACCTGGCGATTCTGTTCATCGCCTATAAACGTTCCTGGCGCGTGCTGAACATTGTGGGCTTTGTCGCCACTTTTGGCGTCGCCACGCTGTGGGGCGTGCTCAAGTACCAGCCGGCGCAATACCTCAGCTCGCAATTATTCCTGGCCGCATTCGTGCTGATTTATGTAACGGCGGCGATCCTGTACGCCCGCAACACCCCGACCCGGCTCGGCAACACGGTCGACAGCACGCTGATGTTCGGCACCGCGCTGATCGGTTTCGGCCTGCAAGCCGGCCTGGTCAGGCAGTTCAAATTCGGCGCCGCTTTCTCGGCGCTGGGATTTGCGGCGTTGTATCTGATACTGGCAGCGCTGCTCATGCGGCGCGGGCAGAAAAATTATCGCCTGATGATTGAATCCATGATCGCTATCGGCCTCGGTTTTGTGACCCTGGCGGTGCCGCTGGCCCTCGATATGCGCTGGACCTCGGCGGTGTGGGCGCTCGAAGGCGCAGGCGCGTTCTGGGTCGGCATGCGGCAGGCGCGCTGGATGCCGCGCGGATTCGGACTGGCGTTGCAAGTGGTGGCTGCCGGCGCGTTCCTGGCGGCGATCGACGACAATATATCGGCCTGGCCGCTGGCTAATCCGATGTTCATGGGCGCCATGTTTATTGCATTGCCTGCGTTTGCCATCGCCTGGTGGTTGCGCGCCGCCTTGCCGCATAGCGACTCGCGCTGGGCCAGAGAATACGTCAAGGTAGAAGCGCTGTTGTGCCAACCGCTCTATCTATATGGTTTCCTGTTCTGGTGCCTGGCCCTGATCCTGGAGATATGCCGCAGCCTGCCTGCCAGCGAGACTGGCTTGGCAGCTGTGCCGGTATTCGACACCGGCACCCGGCAACTGCTGGCCATGCTGGCGCTGGTAGCGAGCGCATGGCTGTCGCTTCTGCTCGGACGCAAGAGCAATTGGGCGGTGGCCGCATGGCCCAGCCGCTTCACCCTGCTGCCGCTGGCGCTAGGTTTTATCGTGCAGGAGCTGTCCGGCTACCGCATCTTGTACAACCCGGCCTGGGCTATATGGTTGATGGCTCTGGGTTTGCATTACTGGATGCTCTACAAGAATGACAGCCAGGTGCAAGGCAATATTGCTGTTCTCAAACTCAACCGCGCCGCCCATGCCGGCAGCGTGTGGCTGCTGACGCTGTTGCTGGCCGACTGTTTATGGTTCTGGATCGGGCGCGCCGATTTGTGGCAAACCTCCTGGGCCAGCGTGGTGCTGCTGGTCAGCGCGATCGCGGTATTGCTGGGCTTGTCGGTATGGGCCGGCAAGGCCAACCGGAGCGCGCTGCTGTCGGGATTCAAGTGGCCGCTCAACACGCATGCCGTGGCCTACTACTGGTATGCGGCTTTACCGTTGACGGCGCTGGTGTTTTTCGGGGCGTTGCTGATTGCGCTGTTCTCCTCCGGCCATACGGCGCCGCTGCCCTATCTTCCCTTGTTGAATCCTACCGACTTGACGCTGGCCCTGGCGTTGGGGGCGTTGCTGTTCTGGCGCCGTGCAATCGTGGCGGCCCAGCCAATGCCTGCCGGCGCCGCCTGGGTGGCGCGCAAACAGACGCTGCTGGCGTTGGCCGGGCTGGCTTTTATCGTGCTCAATACGGTCTGGTTGCGCACGGTCCATCATTTTTTCGGCGTGCGCTGGGATGCTTCGGCCCTGTTCGACAGCTTTGTGGTGCAAACCGGTTACGCCATCTTGTGGACGCTGCTGGCGCTGAGCCTGATGCTGCTGGCGCACCGGCGCGTGCAGCGCGCATTGTGGCTGAGCGGCGCGGCATTGCTGGGTTTGGTTGTCATCAAACTGCTGCTGGTCGATTTGTCGAATGTGGGTGGCGCGGAGCGCATCGTCACCTTTATCGCAGTGGGTGTGCTGATGCTGGTGGTCGGCTATTTCGCGCCGTTGCCGCCGAAGGCCGTAGCGGCGGACGCCAGTACTGTGAAGGAAGCGTAAAGATGAACTATTTTCCGATGCGCGCTGCTATCTGCGCCTGTGTATTGGCGGTGTCCGGCGCGGCGTGGCCGGCGGCCGATCCGAATAACACGCAGTCGTATGCGCTGCACCTGCCGCTCACCTTCAATGCCGACGCGCCGCTGCAGCGCCTGATCCTGCCTGCCCAGGTGATGGTGAACATGCAAAGCGGCGGCATGCGCGACCTGCGGATTTTCAACGCCCAGGGCCAGCCGTTGGCGCTGGCTTTGTCCGACAGTGCGAGCTTGCGGCAAACCGAAAATCGCAAGATCGAGCTGAAATCATCGCCGATCATGGGCAGCGCCGATGTCACGGATATCTCGGCTTCATCGCTGCGGATCGAAGAACAGCAAGGCAGGCGCATCGTGCAAATCGACAGCAGCGCGGCGGATGCCGGCGCGCCCCGTAAAAAAGTACTGGGTGCATTGCTTGATACGCGTGCCATTGCTGATCCGGTGGTGGCTTTGGCGCTGGACGTGGATCTGCCCGACGCCCAGCCAGTCACATTCGATCTGCAAGCGAGCAAGGATTTGAAAGATTGGCGCTCCCTGACCCAGGCAGTCCTTTACCGCGCGGCTGCCGGAGCCAGCGCTCTGGGGGCCGATCATATCGAACTGCCAGCCGTCAATCTTGAGGATCAATATCTGCGCGTAATCTGGACCGATGCGGCGCGCAAGACCGCGCCGGTAGTCATGCGCAGCGCGACATTGACCACCGCCCGCGGCGTCAACAGCATTGCGCGGGTCAGCGCCGCGCTGGCCCGGCCGCTGCTGAACAATCCGTACGAGCTGCGTTTTTCATTGCCCTTTGCAACGCCGGTGGCCGCACTGAAAATCAAACCGGCGGGCGACAACGTGCTGCTGCCGGTGCGGGTGCTGGGCCGCAACGACCCTAGCCAGCCGTGGAGCATGATGGCGGCGAGCGTTGTTTACAAGTTGCAGAGCGCCGGCAAGCTGCAAACCAGCGCGGCGATCGAGTTGCCGCCGACTGCATTTCGCGAAATCAAGATCGAGGCCGACAAAAAAACACCGGGCTTCTCCGCGCCGCCGGAAATCATCTTGGAATTCGAGCCGGTGCAGGTCGTGGCGCTGGTCAACGGCGCTGCGCCGTATACATTGGCAGCAGGTCTGGCTAATGCTGCGAATCCTTATCTGCCGGTGCAAAGCCTGATGCCGGATTATCGGGCGGCGCAAGAAAACGGCTTGCCGCTGGCGACCGTAGACGGCGCCGCAGCGCTGGTGCCGGCAACTGCCAGCCGCGACGGCATGCCGACGCGCAGCATTATTCTTTGGGCGGTGCTACTGCTAGCCGCCCTGGCGCTGGGAGCGATGGCCTGGGTCTTGTTCAAGCAAAACTCCAAGCCGTCAGGGGAGTGATATCAGGGCAGTGATATCGGTGGAGTGACAACCCGCTGGTTTGAAATACCCTCAGGCGTCGGGCGGCCCCTTGAGCTCGACCACATTACCCTCCGGGTCGGTGACGTAAATAGAAGGGCCTTCGCCTTCCGCGCCGTTTCTTGAAGCAAGCTCACCCGCCGTCACCCCGTGGGCTGCGAGATGGGCGCGGATCTCGGCTTCGTCGAAGGGTTCGACGCGGAAGCAGAAATGATCCAGATTGCGGCCTTCTTTTCCAGGCGGTGCGCCGCCGGCGCTGCCGAGTTTGCCGTCGACCGGCACCAGATCGAGCAAGGCGCTGCCGGCCCGCAGCTGAACCAGGCCGATGCTGTCGACCCGCCGCTCGACGGTGCAGCCGAGTGCCTCGCAGTAGAAGCGCAGCATCTGGTCAAGGTCGATCACGCGTAATACGAGATGGTCGATTTCACGAATACGTATCATCTTGGCCTCGTTCATCCAGGTTTGCGCGACACCACCAGTTTCGACACAAACAACTGCAGCAGCTCGCCGTGCTGGTTGCGGGTCTCGCTGCGCAATTTGACCATGCCGCGATCCGGACGCGAACGGGACGGCGTAATCTCCAGGATCTCGCTCTCCACATGCAGGATGTCGCTGGCGCGGGTCGGCTGCGGCCAGCTGATCTCGCCGCCGGAACCGATGATGCCGCCTTGCAGAGGCATGCCGCTGGTGACCAGCAGGCGCATGGTGATGGCGGCGGTATGCCAGCCGCTGGCTGCCAGCCCGGCAAACATCGTGCTCTTGGCGGCGCTCTCGCTTAAATGGAAAGGCTGGGGATCGAATTGCTGGGCAAACGCCATGATCTGCTGTTCGTCCAAGGCATGTTCAGCACTGCTGAAACGGTCGCCGATACTCAGGTCGTCCAGATACAGGGTGGGCCGTGGAGTGGCGTTGCCGGTGGTGTCGCTCATGATGCGTTCCTCGCTGTGATCGAAGCTTGCCGCCGTCAAAAGTAAGGGGACGGCCAGGCAAGTGATGGCTGTTTGAATGTGTGCTAGCGTACAGATGCAATCTTACATCGCGTCTACAGTCAAATCATGATTGCGGAGAAAGATGCGCCGCAATTCGGGTGCTGCGATGCCGTCGTCATTTTCGCCGATTGGGTTGTCGATCCGGGATTTCGTTGAGGACTGGGAGTTTATGAGAGCTTAGTCAAAATTAGCGGTTTGTACACGTTTTTGTATCACCATATATAATTTACAACGTTGTCCAATTGTCATCCATACATCTGATGGAGAAAAAAATGCAAAAAAAATCATCGTTTCCTGCCAAGGGCCTGGCCGCTATCGCGGTTGCTATGGCCAGCCTCACTTTCGCCGGTTGCACCACCACCATGCCGGCCCACGACGCAAGTTCTAAAACCGGCCGCAGCGAAGTCGACTCCGGCGTAGACGCGACTCTGTCTAAACTGTATCAGACGGCGCCCGCCTCGCGTGAGCTGGTAGCGCGCGCCAAGGGTGTGCTGGTATTCCCGGCGGTGCTGCAAGCCAGTTTTGTGCTCGGCGCTGAATACGGCAAGGGTGCATTACGCGTCGGTAACCGCACCGACGGTTATTACAGCACCACCGCCGGTTCTATCGGCTTCCAGGCTGGAGCGCAATCGAAAGCCATCATCTTGTTGTTCATGACCCAGGATGCTCTGGATAAATTCCGCAACAGCAACGGCTGGACCGTCGGCGCCGACGCCACCGTAGCGCTGGCCAACATTGGCGCTAACGGCAGCATCGACACCAACACTGCGCAACAGCCTATCATCGGTTTCATTACCACCAATGCCGGCTTGATCGCAGGTGTTTCCCTGCAGGGCGCCAAGATCGCAAAGATCTCGCTTTAATTCCGGCTTTCAATTTGTTTCTTCAATACGGCGTCCGCGAGGGCGCCGTATTTTTTTATTGCCGGTATTATTGCCAGCGCCGCTGAACGTATGGCTTAATCGCCCAGCAGCTCGGCAACTGCATGCATGCCATCGACACGTTTGGCGATGACTTTGGCGATGACGATAATCGGAATCCCCAGCAGCATGCCCCATATCCCCCACAACCAGCCCCAGAAAAGCAGCCCGATAAATACCGCTGCCGCATTCATCTTGGCGATTCTGCCGATCATCCAGGTAGTCACCAATGTGCCGACCAGGGTCGCTATCGCCAGCGTCGAGGCCGCTACCAGCAACATCATCGAGAACGATTGAAACTGCATGAATGCGGTCAAGCCGGTGGCGATGGCGAACAGCAAGGGGCCGAAGTATGGAATGACATGCAAGAAGCCGCCCGCAACAGCCCAGGCGCCGGCATTTTCCAGCCCGATCCAGCGAAACGCCGCCCACATCAGTATCGCCAGCAAGGCATTCGTCACCAACAGCATGAACATGTAATTCTGGATCGAGGTATTGATGTCGAACAGGATATTGACGGCTATCTTTTTGCTGGAGAGCGACGGCCCAGTCAGTTTCACCAGCTTGCGTTTGAACGTATCGCCCGACAGCAAGAGAAAAAATACCAGGAAGATCACCATCACCGCCTGGCCGATGAACAGCATCGCTCCCATCGAACCGGTCCATAGCCATTCGCTCAATCGAAACGACGGCGGCGCTGGACTGGCCTGGCGTTTAGGATCCGGCCGGCCGCCGGCTGCCTGGCCGGCGGCGGTTTCGATTTCGTTCGCCGCCGCCTGCATTTTCTGGATCGTGCTGGCTTGCCCGTCCTGGGTCTTGGCTTGTATGCTGACCATGGCGCGCGACAACTGATGGGCGGCGGCCGGCAGGCGTTCCACAATCGATTGGAATTCACCGCGCAAAGAATAGCCGGCCTGGCCCAAGCCAAGCAGCAAGGTCGTCATGACGACGCAAGTGCCGATCAAGCGCGGGATGCGGATCTGCTCCAGCCAAGCCACCAAGGGATTCAAGGTGTAGGCAATGAAGACGCCGAACAGCAGAGGGATCAGGAAACTTTGCGCCCATCGCAGCGCAAACACCAATGCCAATACGGTAAGTATTCGCAGGCAAAGGTTGCGCACGTTAGTTGAGCCGGTGGCGGACAGCGGCGCCAGCGGCCCGGTCATTACCGTATCTTCGGCCGCGTTTGTTGCGTTTGTTGCCGGCGTCTCTGGCATTTCTGGCGCATCACTGGTGCTGACGTCCACTAGGGCGATTGGTGGTTTCATTGGATATTTGCTGGCGCAACCCTTAAGGCAAATCGATAGGGCCAGATTACCTAGCTCGATGCAAAATTTAAGTGCGTCACCGCACAGAGCCCGTATTATTTTTCGTAGCGATAGTCAGAAAGACAAGCCAGGGTTTTGCGCTTTCCGAGACGATTCCCCTGGCCATGGAAAAAGGGGTATTCTTGATTTCTAACCAAGCAAAAGCAGCCAGCTTCAAGCGTATCCTTGCGCAATCCCCCTTACCCATTTCCCTGGAGTTTCCCGCATGACCCGCATAACAGATTCATCCGTGCCGAGCATCACCGGCTATCACGCTCACGTCTATTTCGACGCCGCCACACTGGCGCAGGCGCAAGCCTTGTGCGAGGAGGCGGCGCAGCGGTTTCCACTGATCATGGGCCGGGTTCATCAGCGGCCGGTTGGTCCGCACCCGGACTGGAGCTGCCAACTGGCCTTCGAAACCCCTGTGTTTGGCGAACTGATTCCGTGGCTGGCCTTGCATCGGGCGGGCCTGGTGGTGTTCATCCATCCACTGACCGGCGACGACCTGCTGGATCATCGCGACCATGCCATCTGGATGGGAGCGGTACGGCCATTGAAACTATCGATATTTTCCCGCGAGTCCGAGGTCGAGGCCGAAGCCGCAAGCCCTGAGCAGTGAAGCCAGGCCAATCCAGAAAGACAGGTGTTTATCATGCACAATCGCAGCTTGCAGCAACTGTTGATGATGGTTTTAGCCGTCTCCTTAGCCGTCTCGCCAATGGCGCCGGGCGCCAGCGCAGCCGCCGGCCGAGCGACCATGATTGATCCCGGCCGCGCCGATAAACCGGGTTTCCTGGTGGTCATCGAGCAGGCCGGCTATTACCGCCTGTCTGGCGATCTGAAAGTAGCGGACGCCAATACCACGGCGATCGAAATCAATGCTGACAACGTTACCCTCGATCTCAACGGCCACACCATACAGGGGCCGACACGCTGCCAGCAATTACCTGCACCTTGCTGGCCGAGCGGTACCGGCAACGGTGTACATGCGGTTGGTCACAGCGGCATCGCGGTCAAGAATGGCATCATCCAGGGCATGGGAAATTACGGTGTCTACCTGGAAACCAATACAGCCAGCCTGGAGCGGGTAGTACTTGCCAGGAACGCTCATGGCGGCGCGGTGTTTTTTGGCGGCTCGATCAGCAACAGCGTGGCAGAAGCCAACGGTGGCGACGGTATCTTCGGCGTCGATCTCAAGGTGCGCAGCAATGTGCTGCGCGGCAATCAGATGTTGGGACTCGCCGCGTATGGCAGCTCCACCTTTAGCAATAACCGGTTCAAAGGCAATAACAACAACGCCGCGCAAACCAATTTGAAACCGCTCGCCGCCGATCGCAATGTATGCAATGCGGCGGCATGCCGGTAAAATCCAGTGACTAGCGGTCGACCCAGGCCATGCGCTCCTTGCTATAACGCTCGCCGGCCACCTGTTGCAAGGCGCTCTCCAGCAACGCGGTTTCGCTGCTATCCAGCGTGACCTCGGTGGCGCCGACATTTTGTTCAAGGTAAGCGCGGCGCTTGGTGCCGGGAATCGGGACGATGTCGTCGCCCTGTTGCAAGACCCAGGCCAGCGCGATCTGGCTGCTGCTGACACCCTTCGCCGCCGCAATCTCGCCGACCACCTGCGCCGCCCGCATATTGGCGTCGAAGTTGTCGCCCTGCAGGCGCGGATCAAGGTGGCGGAAATCGGAAGCGGGATAGCTTTCCGCCCGTTGCGCGGTACCGCTCAGGAAACCGCGGCCGAGCGGGCTGAACGGCACCAGGCCGATCCCGAGTTCGCGCAGGGTCGGCAAAATATCGGCTTCCAGATTGCGCTCCCACAGCGAATATTCGCTTTGCAGAGCGCTGATCGGGTGTACCGCGTGCGCCTTGCGAATATTCGCGACGCCCGCTTCGGACAGGCCCAGAAAGCGCACTTTGCCTTCACGCACCAGATCCGCCATGACGCCGACCACCTCTTCAATCGGCACTGCCGGATCGACCCGGTGCTGATACAGCAAATCGATGTAATCGGTGCCGAGACGGCGCAGCGAACCTTCCACCGCGCGCCGTATATGGCCCAGCTCACTGGTGATGCCGGTGGTGACGCCATTCTCTATCTTGAAACCGAATTTGGTGGCCAGCACCACTTCATGCCGCCGCCCCTTGAAGACGCGCCCCAGCAACGCCTCGTTTTCGTAGGGACCGTATTGCTCGGCCGTGTCGAAGAAGTTGATACCCAATGCCAGCGCCCGCTGCAAGGTGGCGACCGATTCGGCTTCGTCGGCCGCGCCGTACGCGGTGCTCATGCCCATGCAACCCAGGCCGATTGCCGATACGCTCAGACCACTTGATCCCAGTTTGCGTTGCTGCATCATAGATTGCTCCGGAAAGTGAGGATGATTTGTTGTTGCCAGCCTGACTTGCTATCGAGGCTTGACCGCGAAAAGTACTGCGAGTTAGTATAAGCGATGCTTACGAAAGTCCCCACCTCCTCTCTCTGCCACGTCTGCGCGCGCTGCTCATGTTGTTGCCGCACGATGTCAATGCTGCGCGCCTGATTTCTTCTTGCTCGCCGGTCTGTGCAAAGCCAGATGATTGTTTGCTGGCATAGTTAAAAAATTTTGAAAAAGAGCGGTATGGAACTTCATCTATACGATAGCTGGGAGCGTCGCGTCCGGCGTTTTGAAAGTATTTCCCCTGGGCGCGTGGGTTTGTATTGCTGCGGGCCGACGGTTTACGACTACGCCCATATCGGCAACTTGCGTACTTACATTTTTGAAGACCTGCTGCGGCGCACGCTGAGCTTTAACCACTATCAGGTGCAGCATGTGGTCAATATCACCGACGTCGGCCACCTGGTCTCGGATGCCGACGAGGGCGAAGACAAGATGGAAAAAGGCAGCCGGCGCAGCGGCAAGAGCGCCTGGGAAATCGCGGCGTTTTATAGTGCTGCATTCATGGCCGATTTCCGCGCCCTGAATCTGCTGGAGCCAGCTGTCTGGTGCCGCGCCACCGAATATCTTCCCGAGCAGATTACCTTTATCCGGACGCTGGAAGAAAAGGGATATACCTACCGCACCCGGGACGGCGTCTACTTCGACACCAGCCGCCAAAGCGATTATGGCTACCTGGCCCGGCTCGATCGCGACGCTCTGCAGGCAGGCGCACGCGTGGCCCTGGGCGAGAAGCGCAGCCACACCGATTTCGCCTTGTGGAAATTCAGCCCCGCAGATTCGCGGCGCCAGATGGAATGGGACAGTCCCTGGGGGCGCGGCTTTCCCGGCTGGCACATCGAGTGCTCGGCGATGTCGGCGGCGCATCTTGGCAGCTGGTTTGATATCCATTGCGGCGGCGAAGATCATATCGCGGTCCATCACAGCAATGAGATCGCGCAGACCCAGGCTTGCCACGGCACCCGCCTGGCGAATTTCTGGATGCATGGTTATTTCCTGCAGACCGGCAGCGAAAAAATGTCCAAGTCCGGCGGCGATTTCCTGCGCCTGAAATCGCTGATCGAGCGCGGCATCGATCCCCTGGCGTATCGCTATCTATGCCTGGCGGCGCACTATCGCAGCCAGCTGGAATTCAGCTGGGACGGGTTGCAAGCTGCAGCCACAGGCTTGCAGCGCTTGCGGGAGACTTATCATCGCTGGCCGGAGGGCCGGCAGATCGACCATGTTTTCTTAAATCGCTTTCGCGATGAAATCAATAACGACCTCAACTCATCGCGTGCATTGACCGTCGTATGGGAACTGGTGCGCAGCGAGATCGATGCTGCCGTGCGCAAAGCCACACTGCGCGCGATGGATCAAGTGCTGGGACTCGATCTGGACAACTGGCGTCCGGCCAGTCATGAGATTCCCGAAGAGGTAGAGACGCTAGCCAGACAACGCCAGGCCGCGCGCGAAATGCGCCAGTGGCAAGAGGCCGATCGCTTGCGGCTGCAAATCAAGGCGCATGGATTCCTGGTAGAGGACAGCGCTTCCGGCTGGCTGCTTAAACCGGACAGTAACTAAGCAACGCCCTTCCCCGGTTGCGCTTAACAAACGCAGCTAACTAGGGTCAGCAGCTAACTGGGGTCAGAGTGAACTTTCTGCGCGTTTTTTGCAGAAACTTCACTCTGACCCCACTTAGCGGGCCACGGAGTACTGACTCATCGTTAAAAAGAACAAAACCGCGTTGTGTGCCCTGTCTTTCTCCGAATCCGTCATGTGGGGTCAGAGTCAAGTTTCGCGATGAAGCTCTGCGAAAGTTGACTCTGACCCCACATGACTCTTGTCGTGGCGTTTGAAGCTCTCAACAAGGAGCAACCAAGGCACTAGCGCTGCATCAGGAAAACTTGTCGAGGATGCTGTAATAGGCAACCCCGGCGGCAATATAAAAACGTTGCAAGCCATGAAACGGAATCGGCTGGATAGTGCCGATCGGGAACGGGAATGCCGTTGTACCGGAACCTAGCAGACGTTGCGCCAGGCAACGGCCCATGGTCGACGCCATGGCGATGCCGCGGCCGTTGTAGCCGAGCGCAATCGTCAGGCCGGCGGCAGGTTCATGCACATGCGGCAGAAAATCGCGGGTGATCGCCACCCTGCCGGCCCAGCGGAATTCATAGCCGACCTGCGCCAGTTGCGGAAACAACAGCGCCAGCGAACGTTCCAGATGGCTGAAATCCTGGGCGCTGCGCGGCTCGGAGAAGGGGCCGCGGCCGCCCATCAGCAAGCGTCCTTGCGCATCGCGCCGGTAATACAGCAGCAGCCGGCGCGAGTCAGACACCACTTGCCTGCCGGCCAGGATGCTGTCCCCCAGTTCTGCCGGCAAGGGTTTGGTGGCGACGATGAAGCTGTTGGCGGCGATCACCGATTGTTTCAGGCGCGGCCACAAATCGCCGGTGTAACCGTTAGTGGCGATCACCACCTGTTCGGCAGTCACGCGCGGACCGCCGGCGGTGTCGACTTGCCAGTGGCTGTCTTGCCGCTGCAGGCCGCTGACCAAAGTATTGCCGTGGATGGCGGCGCCATGCGCCTGCGCAGCGCGCACCAGGCCGCGGCAATAACTGAGCGGCTGTATGCTGCCGGCGCGGCGGTCGATCCAGCCGCCGACGTAAGCGGGCGTGCCGATGCGCTGCGCCACTTCGCTGCGCTCCAGCATCTCTACCGGTGCACCGCGTTCAGCCCACTGCGCGGCGCGCTTCACCAGCGCCCGCAGCACTTGCTCGGAATGCGCCGGCTGGATCCAGCCGTTGCGGACGACGTCGCACTCGATGCGGTATTTTGCGATCAGGTCAAATACCGTGTCGGCAGCCTTGCCGATGGTGTCGATCAGCAGCTCGCCTTTTTTACTGCCGAACATCACGTTCAACTGATCGGGATCGTATTTCAAGCCTGGAATCACCTGGCCGCCATTGCGGCCGGAGGCGCCCCAACCCGGCTCGGACGCTTCCAGCAGGCACACGCTGGCGCCCGCTTCGGCCAGGTGCAAGGCGGTCGACAATCCGGTATAGCCGCCGCCGATGACGATCACATCGGCCTTGCGCGATGCGGCCAGCGCTGGCGTGGCCGCTGGTGCTGCCGCTGTAGCCGCCCACAGCGAAGGCGGCAGCGCTAATCCTGCAGAGATGTTTTTCATACGATGCTTTGAATTTATGCCGGCTGCTCAGATGCTTGCTGGCCCAGTACGCGGCGCAGGAAATCCTTGGTGCGTGCATGTTGCGGGGCGCTCAATACCTGCCGCGCCGGGCCTTCTTCGACGATGGTGCCGCTATGCAAAAAGCAGACGCGGTCGGCGACATCGCGCGCGAATCCCATCTCATGCGTGACCACGATCATGGTCATGCCGTCGCTGGCCAAGGTACGCATGACCGCCAGCACCTCGCCCACCAATTCCGGATCGAGTGCTGAAGTCGGCTCATCGAACAGGATCGCTTTCGGTTTCACGGCCAAGGCGCGGGCGATCGCCACCCGCTGCTGCTGGCCGCCTGACAGCTGGTTGGGATAAGCGTCGGCGCGTTGCTCCAGGCCGACTTTGGCCAGCAGCGCCATAGCTTCTTGTCTGGCCGTGGCCGGCGCGATCCGGTTGACGTAGATCGGGCCTTCCATGACATTTTCCAGTACGGTGCGATGCGGGAACAGGTTGAAACGCTGGAACACCATGCCGACGTGGGTGCGCAACTGATGGATGGTGGCCGATTTACTGTCGACCCGTTCGCCTTCGATCAGGATCTCACCGCCCTCATAGGTTTCGAGGCCGTTGATGCAGCGCAGGACGGTCGATTTGCCGGAGCCGGACGGCCCGATCAGGCACACCACCTCGCCGGCGGCGACCTCCAGCGAGACGCCTTTCAGCACTTCATGCTGACCGAAACATTTATGGATTTGCCTGACTTCAATCATTTCCGTTTCCCCTGGCCAAAGCGTGCTTCCAGGCGCCGCGTCAGCAGCACCAGCGGCAAGCTCAACAACAGATACATCAGCGCCACCATGGTGTACACAGTCATGTTCTGAAAAGTGGATGAGGCGATCATCTGACCGGCGCGCGTCATTTCCAGCACCGTGATGGTGGATACCAGCGAAGAATCCTTGAGCATCATCACCAGCGTGTTGCCATAAGGCGGCAGCGCGATGCGGAAAGCCTGCGGCAATACCACGCGCCGCATGATCATCGGCATCCGCATGCCGATCGATTGCGCCGCTTCGATCTGGCCGGGATCGACCGCTTCGATGCCGGCGCGGAAATTTTCCGCCTGGTATACCGAATAGGCGATGCCGAGGCCGATCACGCCGGCCTGGAACGCTGTCAGTTGTATGCCCAGTTCCGGCAGCACGAAGTAAATATAGAACAGCTGGACGATGATCGGCAGGCCGCGGATGATGTTGATCACGCTGGCCGCGCACCAGGACAGCGGGCCCAGCTGCGATACTTTCATCAGCGCCAGGATCAGGCCCATGACGGTGCTCAGGATCAGCGAATAAAAGGTGACTTCCACCGTGACTACCGCACCGCGCAGCAGGATAGGCAGGAAATCCATGACGTTCTGGATCAGCATGATGTGCTTCTCAATCAGGAAGGAAACGACAGCACTGCCCGGCTACGCTATTGCTGCGGCCGGGCGCATCGCACTTGCGCTTAATTCAGGTTCCACTGCTGGACGATCTTGGCCAGCGTGCCATCGGCCTTGGCGGCGGCGATTGCCTTGTTGAGGCGCTCCAGCAATTGATGGTCGCCCTTGCGTACTACCAGGCAAACGTCGCCCACCAGTGTCGGCTGGTATTCCTTAACCAGGCGCACCTGCGGATTGGCGCCTTGCGCCAGCTGGTAAGCAACAATCGGCCGGTCGCCAAAACCGGCCTTGATGCGGCCCAGTGCGACGTCGCGCATCATGTCGGTGACAGAATCGTAGACGCGTACTTCCTTGAAGCCGCCTTTCTTGTTGAGAGCGTCGATGAAAATCGTGCCGACCTGGGCGCCGACGATTTCACCTTTCAAATCGTCCAGCGTCTTGTAGCTGCGCTTGTCCTCGGCGTTGACAAACAAACCCTCGCCGTACGAATACACCGGATCGCTGAAATCGACGATCTGGGCGCGCGCCGCGGTCTTCAGCATGGCGGCGGCGATGATGTCGATCTTGTTGGATGTCAGAGACGGGATCAATGCCGCGAACGGGGTTTGCTGGAGGTTGACGCTGAAGCCGGCATTTTTGCCGACGGCGGTCACGGTGTCGACCATCATGCCCTGCAGCTTGTTGGTCTTGATGTCGAGGAAGGTAAATGGCACGCCGGTGGAAGTTGCGCCCACGGTCAACGCGGTTTGCGCCAGGCAAATCGAGGCGGCGCTTGCGGCAACCACCAGGACGGTGACCTTGGTAAGACGTTGGATCAGCTGTTTCATTTAATTCCCCTCTGTGTGGCAGCCAGGTGAGTGGCTGGCATGCTCTGCAGTTGACATCAAAAATCGCCGTTCGATTAAGTATATTCAATTTACAGTTATCGTCAATAGATATTTACGTATCGATATTCGATATTATGGTATGATAAATCATCGTGCAGAGTGAGAGAAAACCATGAATGACAAGAATGCCGATTCACAGCCGGAAGTGGCCGACGCCTTGTTTAACCAATCGCTGGAAAAAGGCCTGGCGGTGTTGCGCGCTTTCGACGCTCGCCGTCGCAGCATGACCCTGGCCGACGTCGCCGATGCTACCTCGATCACCAAGAGTTCCGCCCAGCGCATGATCTACACGCTGGAGGCGCTGGGCTATGTAAAGAAACATCCGACCACCCGCCGTTACCAGCTGACGCCGAAAGTCATGGAGATCGGCTATAACTATCTGGAGGCGGATACCTTGGTCGATGTCGCCAATCCATTCCTGGCGGAGCTGGCCAACACCACCGGCGAAACCACCAACATGACCGAGCCGTATGAAAGCCAGATGGTGTATGTGGCGCGCTTCGTCGGCCACCAGTTCATCCCGATCCACATGCCGATCGGCAGCCGCATCCCGATGTATTGCACCGGTTCCGGCCGCGCCTACCTGAGCACGCTGGCGGCCGCAGACGCGCGCGCCCTGCTGCAGGCCAGCCAGCTGACTGCGCGCACGCCGCATACCCGCACCGACATCGACGACATCATGGCGCTGTTGGCGAGCGCGCGCGAAAAAGGCTATGCCTGCAACAATGAAGAATTATTCCTGGGCGACATGACGATTGCCGCGCCCGTCATCAGTAATCAAGGCACGGCAGTCGCTGCGGTTCACGTAGTGACGCCGACCAGTCGCTGGACGTTGGCGGAAGCGGAAAGGAAAATCGGGCCGCTGGTGCTGGAGTGTGCGCGTTCGATCAGCAATTCGATCCGGACGCTGACTTGAACTGAGGTGATCTGGCGCCGTCATCACCCTCTGCATGGCGCAGAGAGTGATGACGGCCAGCGGACTTACTTCGCGGTAGGCATGGTGAATTCAGCGCCCTTGGCGATGCTGTCCGGCCAGCGCTGCATGATGCTCTTGTAGCGGGTATAGAAGCGGATTCCCTCTTCGCCGTAGGCATGATGATCGCCGAACAGCGAGCGCTTCCAGCCGCCGAAGGAATGCCAGGCCATTGGCACCGGGATCGGCACATTGATGCCCACCATGCCGACCTGGATCTGCCGCGCAAAAGCACGCGCCACACCGCCGTCGCTGGTGAAACAGGAAACGCCGTTGCCGAACTCATGGGCGTTGATGAGTTCTACCGCGCTGGCCAGGTCCGGCACCCGCACCACCGCCAGCACCGGGCCGAAAATCTCCTCTTTATAAATCGTCATTTCCGGCGTCACGTGGTCGAACAAGGTGCCGCCGACGAAGAAGCCTTTTTCGTGTCCGGCAACGCGCAAGCCGCGGCCATCGACCAGCAGCTTGGCGCCCTCTTCGACACCCTTGGCGATGTAAGCCTCTACCTTGGCCTTGTGGACGCCGGTGACCAGCGGCCCCATTTCCGACGCCGCATCGTCGCCATTGCCGATCTTCAGCGCAGCGGCGCGCTCAGCCAGTTGCGCCACCAGGCGATCAGCGACATCACCCACCGCCACCGCCACCGAAATCGCCATGCAGCGCTCGCCGGCAGAACCGTAGGCGGCGCCGATCAAGGCGTCTACCGCTTGTTCCAGATCCGCATCCGGCATCACCACCAGATGGTTCTTGGCGCCGCCCAGCGCCTGCACGCGTTTGCCGCGGCGCGCGCCTTCGGTATAGATATATTCCGCAATCGGGGTCGAACCGACAAACGACAGCGCCTGCACATCGGGATGTGCCAGCAAGGCGTCGACTGCCGTCTTGTCGCCCTGGACCACATTGAATACGCCGTCCGGCAAGCCGGCTTGCTTGAGCAGATCGGCGATCAGCAGGCTGGCGGAAGGGTCGCGTTCCGACGGTTTCAAAATGAAGCAATTGCCGCAGGCGACCGCCACCGGGAACATCCACATCGGTACCATCACCGGGAAGTTGAACGGCGTGATGCCGGCCACCACGCCCAGCGGCTGGCGCAGATTCCAGTTATCGATGCCGCCGCCGATATTGTCGGTATGGCTGGTCTTCAACAGATGCGGAATGCCGCAGGCAAACTCCACCACTTCGATGCCGCGCACTACTTCGCCCTTGGCGTCGGAAAACACCTTGCCATGCTCACGCGTGATCAGGGCCGCCAGCTTGTCGTGATTCTGTTCCAGCAATTCCTTGAACTTGAACATGACGCGCGCGCGGCGCAGCGGCGAGGTCTCGGCCCAGGCCGGAAATGCTGCCCGGGCACTGGCTACCGCCTTATCCACTTCTTGCGCGGACGCCAGTGCAACCTGGGCCACGACTTCGCCAGTGGCCGGATTGTAGACGTCAGAATAACGCTCGGAGCGGCCGCTCACCGCTGTGCCTGAAATGAAATGATTGATTTGAGAAATTTTAGCAATGGTCATGATCTATCTCTGATTCTGTCTCTGATTATTTGGTGTCGTTGAGTGCTTCGCGCACTGTACTGAACATGCGTTCGATTTCTTCCGGCTGCACGATCAGCGGCGGCGAGAAGGCCAGGATGTCGCCGGTGTAGCGCACCATCACGCCCTTTTCGTAGCATTTTTTGAATACTTCGTAAGCACGCGCACCCGGGGCCTGTGGCCGCGGCTCCAGTTCGATCCCGGCCACCAGCCCGAGGTTGCGGATATCCTTGACGTGCGGCGCGCCGGCCACGCCGTGTGCGGCTTTCTCGAACAGCGGCGACAATGCGCGCGCCCGCTCGAACAGACCTTCGCTCTGGTACAGATCGATGGCAGCAATGGCGGCGGCGGCGGCCACCGGATGCGCGGAATAGGTGTAACCGTGCATCAGTTCGATCGCGCCGGCGGCAGCTGCTTGCAGCACCGTATCGTGGATCTCGCGTTTGGCGGCTACCGCGCCCATCGGGATCGCGGCGTTGTTGATGCCTTTAGCGAGCGTGATCAGGTCCGGCGTGACGCCGAAATAGGCGCTGGCGGTCGGCGCCCCGAGGCGGCCGAAACCGGTAATCACTTCATCGAAAATCAGCAGGATGCCATGCTTGCTGCACAGTTCGCGCAAGCGTTCCAGATAACCCACCGGCGGGATCAGCACGCCGGTGGAGCCGGCCAGCGGTTCGACGATGACAGCGGCGATGGTCGAAGCGTCGTGCAGCGTCACCAAGCGTTCCAGTTCATCCGCCAGGTGTGCGCCCCAGGCCGGCTGGCCGTGGCTGAAGCCGGCTTCAGCGATATTCAGGGTGTGCTGCAGATGATCGACGCCGGGCAACAGGTTGCCCGAAAAAGCCTTGCGGTTATTCAAGATGCCGCCGACCGAAATGCCGCCGAAACCGACGCCGTGATAACCGCGTTCGCGGCCAATGAAACGGGTGCGCTGACCCTCGCCGCGAGCGCGGTGGTAGGCCAGTGCAATCTTGAGTGCGCTGTCGACCGCTTCCGAACCGGAATTGGTGAAGAAAATCCGATCCAGCCCGGCCGGCATTAATCCCGCCACTTTGCGTGCCGCCTCGAACGCCAGCGGATGGCCCATCTGGAACGAGGGCGCGTAATCCATGCTGCCGATCTGCCGCGTTACCGCTGCGGTGATCTCATCGCGGCAGTGGCCGGCGTTGACGCACCACAAACCGGCGGTGGCGTCGAGTACCTGGCGGCCGTCGTCGGTCTGGTAATACATGCCCTTGGCCGAGACAAACATGCGCGGCGCCTCCTTGAACTGCCGGTTGGCGGTGAATGGCATCCAGAATGCCGACAGGTCTTGATCCGATTGCATTGTGTTCATAGTGGGCTTGAGCGTAGGTTAGGGGGAGGTAACGCAGGGTTAGTCACAGTGCCGATTATTGCAGTTACAATCCAGATTGTTAGATACACTTTGCACAAATCATGGAAAGTGTATTGTTGCGAATGGCAAACTGTACTGAATACACCTGAGGGCAGCATGACTGAATCCCAAGTTTCGCGCTTTCCTTCGCTGTTGCAGCCGCAATCGGCGCTGGGCCTGGTCGAGCAGGTGGTTGCCGGCTTGAGCCGGATGATCGAAACCGGCAAGCTGCGGCCGGGCGAGCGGCTGCCGTCGATCCGCCAGTTCGCGTTGCAGCAAGAGGTTAGCAATTCGACCATTGTCGAGGCTTATGAGCGGTTGGTGGCCAACGGCCTGCTGCTGGCGCGGCGCGGCTCGGGCTTCTTCATCGCCAAGCGCGAGCTGGCGGAGAGCAGCGGCATGCCGGCGATTCGACCCAATCTTCAGCTCAATCCGGTGATCGATGCGGCCTGGCTGTTTTCCGAAGTGTTTGCCGATGAACGGGTGCCGATCAAGGCCGGTTGCGGCTGGCTGCCGTCCAGCATGCTGGACGGCGAGGGTTTGCATGCGGCGGAACGGCGCATCATCCGCTCGCCCGGCGCCCAGCAGGTCGGTTATGGCCACCCGTTCGGCTACGGCCCGCTGCGGCAAACCATCGCCAAATCGTTCGCCAACTGGTCGCTTGATATCAGCCCGGATCAGGTGCTCACCACCCACGGCGTGACGCAGGCGCTGGATCTGATCATGCGGACTCTGGTCAAGCCTGGCGATACGGTGTTCATCGAGGAGCCCGGTTACTGCAATTTGATCGCCATGCTGCGATTGGCCAACATTCATGTGGTTGGCGTGCCGCGCACCGTGAGCGGGGTCGATCTGGAGCGGCTGGAAGAGCTGGCGTTGCTGCATCGGCCGAAGATTTTCTTTACCAATCCGGTGCTGCAGAATCCGACCGGCACCACCTACACCCCGGCCTGCGCCATGCGCGTATTGCAAGCGGCTGAGCGGCACGGCTTCTGGGTGGTGGAAGACGATTTGTATCGCGAGCTGGCGCAAGCCACCGATCCGATGCTGGCCGCGCTGGACGGCTTGCGGCGCGTGATCTATGTCAGCGGCTTTTCCAAAACCATCGCGCCCTCGCTGCGGCTGGGTTTCATCGTTTGCCAAAGTGATCTGGCCAAGGAATTTGCGCGCACCAAGATGGTATTGACCCTGACCAATTCCGAAATCACCGAACGCCTGGTGTACAACGCCCTGACCGAAGGCCATCACCGGCGGCATGTCGAACGCCTGGCCAGCACCTTGCTGACGGCGCAAGCCCAGGTCAGCGCCAGGCTGGAAGATGTGGGTTTGCTGCCGTTCGGGTCGCCGCGCGGCGGCATGTTTTATTGGGCAAGAATGCCGCACGCCACGCTAAGCGCCAAGGAAATCGGCGATCAGGCGCTGGAACAAGGCATCTGGCTGGCGCCGGGCGAGTTTTTTCACGTGTCGCAGCCCGAGCATGCCTGGTTTCGTTTTAATGTTGCCTTCTCCGACTTGCCGAAGCTGTCCGATTTTTTCAAGAAACTGGTGGCAAGTTCCTGAGCAACCGGCCAGGTTGACTAAGTTGACCAACAAAAAACCCGCGCACTCCTCATGAGGCGCGGGTTTTGTCATTTGCAGCAGACCCTGATCCCCGCCGGTTGGCAGGCACAGGTTACAGGCGATCAGTTCCCTGTATTGGCTTCAAGCGGATATTGCGAGCCGGCGAAGTCGATCTGGCCGGAGCTGCGTGCTTGCGCTAGTTCTGCCTGCACTTCAGCACGGGTTTTGCCAGCTGCGGTCGATGCTTGCACGAACTGTGGATATTGCGAACCGGCGAAATCGAGTTCTCCGGCGGCGCGTGCTTTTGCCAGTTCTGCCTGCACTTCAGCACGGGTTTTGACCGGTGCAGTCGATGCTTGTACGAACACTGGGTAGTTCGAACCGGCGAAATCGAGTTCTCCTGCGGCGCGTGCCCTTGCCAGTTCAGCCTGGACTTGAGCGCGGGTGAGCGGAGTGACGTTGTCGGCGGCGAATGTAGGGGCGGAAACAATTGCGGCCAGTGCCAATGCGGCGATCAGTTGGGTTTTCATGATGAGTTCTTTCTTTTTAAGTGAATGAAAAATTGCCAAATACGGCGGTCAACAGTGGTTACACAAGCGCATGTACCGACGGTGCGGGATCCTTGCTGCACCGTCCTGGCTGCTGGCGAAAGATTAATTTGCATCTATCACTAGATAGACAAAGTCGGGAAATAAAAAGCGTCTTTCCTATTTGACGCCTTCCAATCCACTATCTCATCACCCGCAGTCCGGGCACGTTGCTCGATCCAGTTGCTGCTCAAAAAACTTAATCTGGGTCAGTTAATGCCTGAAACAACGTGTCTGCAACTACTGTGAGATCACTATAGTTATCTACTACTAGGTAGTCAAATAGTATTTGCTTATAACAATAAATCATTACCAGAAGTGAGACACAAGGCCTGCACAAGGCAAAAACAGGTAAAAACCTCTTGATTGTCTACCTTTCAGTAGATAACATATGAGCGTAGCGTCTTTGTGATTTGCATTCCACGCCGCGGCCGTCAGAATATTCCCGGCTGGCGGATAAAAGACGTAGCATGGTGGCGCTAACCGTATGCTCATAGCCGCTTGTAGTCGTTCACCGTGTTTTGGTGTCGTGCACCGCTATCTCTCTATAGGTAAAAATCATGAAAGCCGTTTCCCCCGTACGTGAACAATTGCTTGAGCACACGCTGGTCCTGCTGGGATCGCGCGGTTACAACGGCTTCAGTTATCGCGACCTGGCCGAGCTGGTCGGCGTCAAAACCTCCAGCATTCACTATTACTTTCCTACCAAGGAAGATCTGGCGCTGGCTGCGGTGCAAGCTTATGCCACCAGCATCGGCGACATCATGCGCGGCATGGATCCGAACGGGCCGATCAAAGAGCAGGTCGAGCAATACCTGGCGTTGTGGCGCAAGAATCTCGGCACCGGCCGCGTCTGCCTGTGCGGCATGCTGGCCGCCGAAGCCGCCAGCCTGCCGCAAAATGTGCTGGCCGCGATACAGACCTTCTTCTGCATGCACGAAAGCTGGATCACGCAGCGGCTGGAACGCGCGGTTGCCGAGAAAGGCGTGAAGTTGCCCACGCCGCCGGCGGTATACGCAATGACCATCCTCGGCGCCCTGCAAAGCGGCTTGATTTCGGCGCGCTTGTTTGGCAAGCCTTGCCGGCTCGATGCAGCCTCGGCAGCATTGCGCTCCGCCGTGACGTCGGAAAGCAGCAAACCGCAACAGGCGCAGGCCGCCGCCGTAGTGCCCTGACTCTCTCCTGATCTTCAGGACGCTGCTCATGGAAACAGCCATGGGCGGCGGCAGTTCCTCAATTCCTTCCTCGTTTTTCCGCGCGCTGCCTGCTTCTCCGCCTGCTTCTCAGCCCGACTCTCAGCCTGACTCCCAATCCCCGGCATGGGCTCCGGTTTTCTCTTCTTCTTTCGACAACGCCGCAAGTTCCTAGCGTTGTGACGCGCTGTCCTGCGCTCGCTGAGCACAACAAATCCTCATAGAGCCAGCGCATTCTTTCAGCAATTCCGATTGACATGGAAAAATATCGCCCCTAACATTGTTTCATATATCAATACATTGTTTTATTAGATAAAACACTAGAGCGACCAGGACCGGTCAATGATTTTCAGCAAGCCAGGGAAAACAAGAACCGTACAGCCGAAGCCGCCATTGAATTTTTTTCAACCGGGAGGAGTAAAGCATGAGGAAGACCATCGTTGTAATGTCAGTACTGGGTACTTGCACCTACGCCGCGCACGCGCAAACCAATGTGACCGTCTACGGTCTGCTGGATTCTGGCGTCGCCTACGTCAACAAAATCGCCACACCTGGCCCCGCCAATGCGCGCGGCACTGGTAGCCGTTTCAGCGTCGATTCCGGCGATTTGCAGCAATCGCGTTTCGGCTTCAAGGGAACCGAGGATCTGGGCGGCGGCATGAAAGCCCTGTTCAATCTGGAGGGCGGATTCTCCGTCGATACTGGCGCCTCCGGCCAGGGCGGCCTGACCTTCGGCCGTACTTCAGTAGTCGGCTTATCCGGCGATTTCGGTACCGTGCAGCTGGGACGCCGCAAAGACTTCATCGATGAAGTGGCAACCTATTACTCCAGCGTCTACGATTTCGGTGTGTTCATCAACGGCATCCACGATAACAATCTGGACCGCGTCGGCGGCAATCGCGCCAACAACCAGATCCGTTATGACACACCCCTGTTCAAGGGCCTGGTGCTGAACGCAACTTATGGTTTCGGCGAAACCGCAGGATCGACATCGACCGGCCAGTCGCTAGGCCTGGGCGCAAATTATGCAAACGGCCCGTTCGGTATCGGCTTCGGCTACTGGCAATCCGAACTCGGCACCCTGGCCGGCGGTGTCAATACTTCCAGCGACCAGGGCGCCAGCCTAGGCGCCGGTTGCACTCCAAGCTTCGGTCATCCCGGCGACACCTGCATCAAGACCTGGATGCTGGGATCGAGTTATAAGGCCGGCCCGTGGCGTTTCTTCGGCGCCTGGTCCAAGGTGTTGCAGCCATTGGCGACAAACGGCGGAAGCACGGCGCCGCTGGTCAGCAAGTTTTCGGGTACTGCCGGCTTGTCGCCGTTTACCGCCGGCGGCTCCAACAACAACAGCACCAATGTCTTCGATCTGGGCGTCAATTACAGCATTTCCGACAGCCTGCGCCTGGTCGGCAGCGTGCTGCAATCGCGCTATAACTTCGTCGGCAGCAACACCAAGGGTCGCTTGACGCAAGTTAATCTGGGGCTGGATTATGCGTTTTCGAAACGCACCGATCTGTATAGCTACGTGGCTAATCTGCGCGCCGCCGACATGTACAACCCCGGCATCACCGGCGGCGCACCCGGCGCTGCCAACGCGCAAACCGCGTTTACGGTCGGTCTGCGCCACAAGTTTTAAGATGGCGTAGCGCCGATGTGCGCAATATGGGCCGGAACGGCATTCAGCAGTTCCGGCCCTAATATCAAAAAAGCAGCATATTCTGTAACGCGGTAGACGGAGATCGGCATGACGAGCAGCACGGACAGCGAAAAACAAGATGCACACGGCAAAAGCCGGATGCTGCATCCGGTCGCCATGATGCTACTGATCATGCTGGTCGCCATCGGCCTGACCTACCTGCTCGATTCGGGCCAGTTCCAGCGCCACGCCAAACTGGTCATCCCCGGCACTTACCAGCTGATCGCCAAAGAGCGCGACCTGAGCGGCCTGCTTGCCGCCACCCCAGCCGCCAGCCCGGAAGCCGGCACGCCAGTCGATAGCCCTGAACGCGCCTACCCCGCCAGCCTGTTTTCCGCCATGGCCGCGATTCCGGCCGGTCTCGCCAAAAGTGCGCCGCTGATATTCATGGTCATGTTCATCGGCGGCATGTTCGGCGTGCTGCGCAAGAGCGGCGCACTGGACGCCGGCATTGACCGCCTGCTGGTGCGCAGCGGCGGCAATGTCTATCTGCTGACGCCGCTGCTGATGCTGGCGATTGCCGCCGGCAGCACCTTCCTCGGCCTGATCTCGGAATACCTGGTGCTCATTCCCATGATGTTGATCCTGGCGCAGCGCCTCGGCCTGGGGCCGCTGTACGCCACCGCGCTGGTGGCGATCGCCGCAAAAATCGGCTATCTGGCCTCGGTCACCAATCCGCTGGCGCTGGTGATCGCGCAGCCGATAGTGCAAGTGCCTTTGCTGAGCGGCGCCGGCTTGCGGCTGTTCGTGTTTGTCTTGTTCCTGGCGATCGGCATTGCCTATCTGCTGCTGTACGTAAAACGCAGCGGTTACAGCATGCCGGCCGAACTGAACCAGGACAACCGTCTCTCGCTCGCGCATCGTTGCGTGCTGATGGTGGTCGGCGCCAGCGTGGTGGTGCTGGTGATCGGCACTAGCGCCTGGAAATGGGGCGATATCCAGCTCGGCGCCTTCTATATTTTCGAAGGCATCATCATCGCCGTGGTCGCCGGCATGTCAGTGCGCACCGCTTGCGACGCCTTTGTCGAAGGCATGAAAGGCATGATGCTGGCCGGTTTGCTGATTGGCCTGGCGAAAGCCATCGAAATCGTCCTGCACGACAGCCTGGTGCTGGACACCGTGATCTACCACCTGGCCTCCATCGTCGAAGGACGCAGCAAGATCTTTGCCGCAGAAGGCATGATCCTGGTGCAGATGCTGCTCGACGTGCTGATTCCGTCGACCTCCGGCAAAGCCGCCATCAGCATGCCTATCCTCGGCCCGATCGGCCATCTGTCCGGCGTTAGCGGCCAAAGCGTGGTGCTGGCTTTTTTATTCGGCAACGGCCTGACCAACATGATCACGCCGACTTCCGGCATGTTGCTAGCCTACCTGGCAACCGGCAAGGTTGGTTACGGAACCTGGCTGCGTTTCATTCTTCCGTTGTTCGCCATTCTTACGATATTGGCGATGCTCGTCATGGCGTTTGCTGTCTATAGCGGCTACTGACCGGCCATCGTCACCCAAGTTTCAAGGATCACCATGATGCAAGACGCGTATTCCCTCATCACACCGGCAGCCGATGACGACAAGTTCATCCCGCTGATATTCGATTCACCGCACAGCAGCCGTGTTTGCCCGCCCGACATGCAAACCACGGCGCCAGAAGCCGCACTGATGTCCGGCTGGGACGCCTATGTCGATGAGTTGTGGAGCGGCGCGACGCAATTTGGCGCGAGTCTGCTGGCGGCGCGCGTACACCGCAGCTATATCGATTTCAACCGCGCCCGCAGCGATATCGATCCGGAGCTGCTGGAGCAGCCCTGGCCCGAAGTCATCCAGGTGTCGGAAAAAAGCCAGGCCGGCATGGGCCTGATCCGGCGCTACGCCCTGCCCGGTGTGCCAATGTACGAGCGCAAGCTGAGCATCGCCGAGGTGCTGCAGCGCATCGATCGCTACTACGATCCCTACCACGCGCAATTGCAGCAGCTGATCAGCGCAGCGCATGCCCGCTGCGGCCAGGTCTGGCATATCGATTGCCATTCGATGAAATCGGTCGGCAACGCCATGAATATCGACAACGGTGCACGCCGTCCTGATTTTGTGCTGGGCGACCGCAACGGCAGCGCCGCCGATCCGGCTTTTACGCTATGGGTCGCGCAGCAGTTGCAGGCGCAAGGCTATCTGGTCAAGATCAACGATCCGTATCGCGGCGCTGAACTGGTGCGCGCCTACAGCGATCCGCAGCATGGCCGCAACAGCATCCAGATCGAAATCAACCGCGCCCTGTACATGGATGAACAAAGCCTGCAGCGCAGCGCCGGCTTTGTAACCTTGCAGAACAACTTGACCTTACTGGTAGAGAGTATGTCGAGGTATATTGTCGGAAAATTAGTCGGCAAATTCGTCGACAAACCAGATTAGAGAGAATCCGCACAGCATGGCCGATTACACCGTTGCCGCAGTAGATGAAGCATTGGCGCTGCTCCTGCTGGTCGCACAAAGCCCGGGGCATGGCGTCACCGAATTGTCAGTCATGTCCGGCAATACCAAGGCGCGCACCTTTCGCCTGCTATACACGCTGGAACAACGCGGCCTGCTGCATCGCGAAGGCGATACGCCCACCTATCACCTGGGTTACAAAGCGCTGTACCTGGGCGTCGCCGCGCAAGAACAGGTAAGCCTGGTGCGGGTGGCGCGCAGCCATTTGCGCGATATCGGCGGCATCTGCAACGAAAACGTCCAGGTGCGGGTGCGCGATGGCTTGGAAACGGTGTGCGTGGCGCGCTGGGAATCGACCCAGGCGGTGCGGGTCCACACCGATGTCGGCAATCGGCGGCCGCTGTATGCCGGCGCTTCCGGCAAGGTGCTGCTGGCCTATGCGCCGCCGCAAGTGCAGCAAGCCATACTCGCCAATCCCCTGGCGCCGATTACCGACAATACGATCGTCGACCGCAAACTGCTGGAACAGGAGTTGCAACAAGTGCTGCAACAAGGCTACAGCGTTTCTTACGGCGAAAGATCGAGCGGCGCGGTGGCAATTGCGGCGCCGATCATGGATGCCGACGGCGCCGTGATCGCGGCCCTGGGCATCGCCGGCCCGGCCAGCCGCATCACGGCCGATAATCTGCAAGGTTTGATCGACCTGGTGGTGCAGCGTGCGGGCGATCTGTCGCTCGGTTTGGGTTATGCCTATCGCTAATCCGCCAGGTTTTGCCCGCTTGATCATCTTCAACAAAAACAAGCAAATGATTCAATATCACGCCTAATTATCAAAATCCTCGCTGGAACGGACAATGCCTCCATTGGTACACCGTTCAATCAACCACGAGGATTTTTATGGCTTCTGCACTTATCCCCACCCGGCGCTTGCTAGCCGCCGTCGCAACAACATCGCTGCTGAGCCTGGTCGTCTACAGCACAGCAGCCCGGGCCGACGACCGCAATCTGCCCGAACCGCGTCACCTGGCGCTCACCGGCAACCCTGCTGACGCCGCACCGCTGATCCTGGCGGCACGCCGTTATGCAGCTTTCTGGAACACAGGCGATGAACAATATGCGCGGCAAGCACTGTCTGTCGCCTTCATGGATCGCACCTTGCCGGCTGGCCGTCCTCAAGGCGTGGCTGGTCCGTTGCAGGCGTCGCAAGGTTTCCGCGCCGCCGTGCCTGATCTGAGCATGGAGATCGACGACATGGTGGTCGCCGGCGATCGCATCGCTTTACACCTGCACTTCCGCGGCCACTTCACTGGCCAGTTCGGCAAACTCAAAGGCAACGGCCAGGCCATCGACTTCCGCGCCTTCGACCTGTACCGCGTGGCCGATGGCCGCATTGCCGATAACTGGCACCTGGAAGACAACCTCAGCTTGATGCAGCAACTCGGCGTAATACAGCCCTAAGCACTGATACAGCCTTGACCCGATCATTCGACACACTATTTAGGAATCTAATCATGTCTACCACTACTCTGTTCGACCCGGTACAACTGGGTAATCTGCAACTGTCCAACCGCGTCGTGATGGCGCCCATGTCCCGCGCCCGCAGCTCGCAGCCGGGCGATATACCGAACGCCATGATGGCCGAATATTACGCACAGCGCGCCAGCGCCGGCCTGATCGTCAGCGAAGCAACCCAGATCTCGCGCCAGGGCCAGGGTTATTCCTTCACGTCCGGCATCTACGACGCGGCGCAGATTGCCGGATGGCGGCTGGTGACCGACGCGGTGCATGCCGCTGGTGGCAAGATGTTCCTGCAACTGTGGCATGTCGGCCGTGTCTCGCACCCGGTATTCCAGGGCGGCGCAGCGCCGGTCGCGCCCTCGGCAATCCAGCCGCGCGATACCCAGGTCTGGATCGTCGGCGAGGACGGCGTTGGCCGCATGGTCGATTGCACGATGCCGCGCGCGCTCTCCGTCGCTGAAATCCAGGATGTGATCGCCGATTTCCGGCAAGGCGCAGCGAACGCCATCGCCGCCGGTTTCGACGGCGTTGAAATCCACGGCGGCAACGGCTATCTGGTCGACCAGTTCCTGCGCACGGTATCGAACCAGCGCACCGATCAATACGGCGGCCCGATTGAAAACCGCACCCGCTTTTTAATGGAACTGACTGCCGCCGTGGCCGAAGAAATCGGTGCGCAGCGCGTCGGCGTGCGGCTCGCGCCCTACATCACCTTCAAGGACATGGCCGATCCGGAAATCGTGCCGGCCATCCTGCACGCCGCCGCCGGCCTGGACCGCATCGGTATCGCCTACATTCATTTGTCGGAAGCCGATTGGGACGATGCACCGACCATTCCAGATCATTTCCGTCACGATTTGCGGGCTGTGTTCAACGGTAGCCTGATTGTCGCCGGCCGTTATGACAGCAGCCGCGCAGCGCAGATCCTGGAACAGGGTTTGGCCGATCTGGTGGCGTTTGGGCGGCCGTTTGTCGGCAATCCTGACCTGCCACGGCGGCTGGCCGAGAACCTGCCGCTGGCCGGACTCGACGGCGCCACCCTGTTCGGCGGCGACCACAGCGGTTATACCGACTATCCGGCGTTGTCGATCTGACGCATGCTGGCCGCGCTTGCCGCAAAACGCTCCTGCAAAAAATCGATCAGCAGCTTGACCCGTGGCGGCTGAAAGCTGCTGCGGTGATACAGCACATTGAGCGGCGCGCTTTCTGTGAAAAACTCGTCCAGTACCGTCACCAGCCTGCCGGTCTGCAAGTCTGCGCTCACATCGAGCAGGGATTTGTAGGCGTAACCATAGCCGAGCAAGGCCCATTTGCGGATGATTTCGCCGTCGTTGCTTTGCTGATAGTGGCTTACCCGTACCGATTTCAGCTTGCCGCCGATCTGGTAGCGCCACTCGTTCATCGGCCCGGCGGCGTTGAGCAGCACCAGCGTCGGCAAGGCAGCCAGCTGATCCGGCGTTTGCGGCAGGCCAACCCGCGCCGCGCATTCCGGCGCAACGCACACCACGCGCCGGTTCGGCAGCAGCGGCCGCGCCACCATGCCGCTGTCCGGCGGCACGCCGTAACGGATCGCCAGATCGATATCGTCTTGCACCAGGTTGGCGGTGGAATCGGTCAGCGACAAGGCGAACTGCACTTGCGGATACTGTCGGCGGAACTCATCGAGGCAGGTGAGCAAGAGATTGCGCCCCAGATCGGACGGTGCTGAAATCCGCACCGTGCCCTGCACCAGGCTCTTGCCCGCTTGCAGCATCTGCTCGGCCTGGTCCATCAGCTCCAGCGCTTGCTGGCTGTATTGTTTATAGAGTTGGCCTTCCTCGGTCAGCCGCAAGCGGCGCGTGGTGCGCTCGAACAGCTTGACCTTCAGCGTCGTTTCCAGGCGCTGGATGGCGGCGCTGGAAGCCGCCGGCGACAAGCCATGCTTGCGCCCCGCCGCAGAAAAACTGCCTAGCGTCGAGGCATCGATAAACAATCGCATCACACTTAGTCGGTCCATGGCGTCGGCCTGTTTGGATACATCAACTGTCTTCCGAAATATAGCGAGAAATATAGGCAGAAACGCCGCTCGCCAGCGCATCAAAGACTATCCGGCAACGCTCGCTGGAACGCAAATCTTCATGCATCACGATCCAGGTTTCTAATTCACTCTTGACGGCGGCCGGCAGCACCGGCAATAGATCCGGGTTGGGTTTGGCCAGCGCCGTCTGGCACATGCCGACGCCGTAACCGGCGCGGATCGCCGCCAGTTGCGCCAGCTGGTTGTCGGTGCACAATGAAAACATGGCGCGTGTCAGCGGCAGCCCGCCCTTCAGCATGTTGCGGATGTAATTGGTTTCCTGGTCGAAGCCGATCAAGACATGGTTTTTCAGATCGGCGATGCTGGCCGGCATGCCGCACAGTTCCACATAACGCCGGTGCACAAACAAGCCGAGCGGAATCGCGCCGACCCGGCGCGCAATCAAAGCGGCCTGGCTGGGTTGCGCCATGCGCACCGCAATATCGGCGTCGCGTTGCAACAGATCCTGGTTGCGGTTCGACAACACCAATTCGATCTTGATGGCGGGATGCTGCTCGCGCAACGTTGTCAGGATAGACGGCAAGACCTCGACGCCGACCACATCCGAAGCCGTAATCCGCACCGTGCCGTGGCTGCTGGCGCTGGCGTCGGTCGAGGCGCGGCGCAGGGCGTTGGCGCTGGCGCGCAGGTTTTCGGCAAACGGCCGCAAGGTGAGCGCGGTATCGGTCGCCGCCAGCCCGGTTTGCGAGCGGGTGAACAGTTTTACGCCCAGCGCTCGCTCCAGCGCTTCGATCTGGCGGCCGACGGTGGGCTGGGTCAGCCCCAGGCTGCGGGCGCCGCCGGACAAGGAGCCTTCTTCCAGCACGGCCAGGAAAGCTCGGTACAGATCCCAGCCAGGTTCTTGGGTAGTCATACAAATATGTATAGCGGCTATGTCGAGATCGCCAATTTTAAACTAAGAGTGGCGCTGTTACGCTGGACTCCTACAACATTTTTCAAGGGGTGCATCTCATGAAACAACAGCAAAAACAGCAAATAGCATTGGTACTCGGCGCCACCGGCGGCATCGGCAACGCCATGGCAAAGACATTGATGCAGCGCGGCTGGCAGGTGCGGGCGCTGCACCGGCGCGCCGACCAGATGATGGCGCAAGACCGCAGCGGCATCGCATGGATTCAGGGTGACGCCATGCAGCAGCAAGACGTGATTGCCGCCGCAGAAGGGGCGTCGGTCATTGTGCACGCCGTCAATCCGCCGGCCTACCGCAACTGGGCGCAACTGGTGCTGCCGATGATAGAGAACAGCATTGCGGCGGCGCGGGCTTCTGGCGCTCGCATCGTCTTGCCCGGCACGGTCTACAACTACGGCGCCGACGCCTTTCCAGACCTGAGCGAGACCTCCCCGCAAAACCCCGCCACGCGCAAGGGCGCGATCCGGGTGCAACTGGAGCGCCGGCTGCGCGACGCCGCCCAAAGCGGAGTACGGGCCCTGGTAGTGCGCGCCGGCGATTTTTTCGGACCGCACATGGCCAATTCCTGGTTTGGGCAAGGCCTGCTCAAGCCCGGCCGGCCGGTGACTTCGGTAACTTATCCGGGCCAACGCGGCCTCGGCCACCAGTGGGCCTATCTGCCCGACGTCGCCGAGACCATGATGCAATTGATCGAACGCGAAGACGCGCTGGCCGCTTTCGATACCTTCCACATGAACGGCCACTGGGACGCGGATGGCACGCAAATGGTCGCCGCAATCGGCCGTGCGAGCGGGCAGGCAGACTTGAAGGTAAGAAAATTTCCCTGGTGGCTGTTGCCGCTGGCCGCGCCCTTTGTGCCGGTTTTTCACGAACTGCGCGAGGTCAGCTATCTATGGCGCCAGCCCTTGCGCCTGGATAACCAGCGCCTGCTGCAGCTGCTTGGCAGCGAGCCGCACACAGCACTGGACGATGCAGTAAAAGCCACGCTGATCGGCATGGCCTGCCTGAAAGCGTGACCGACTAGCAACAATATATTTTTATGTAACCTAGTTCTGGCAAATCGTGTCGGGAGATAATGCGTACTGCACTTGATTCACAACGGCTGCCGCCGCAGCTATCGCAAAATTCGCGCCGTCTCCCAGGAGGCGGCGGGCGGAAGCAGCCATCATTATTGGAAGTAACGCATTTTGAACACGACAAGAACCAAACGCTGGACCGGCAAGATGGATTCCCTGACAACTGCATATCTGAAAGATGTCATGGGCAAGATGGAAGTGTACGGCGACCGCGTGCAATTCGGCCTGACCAGCCCGGGGCCGCGCCCGTATTATCAGCTCACCAACAGTGCCGATAAGAAAATGGCATTTGATAGCAACAACCATCTGCTGCATCCCAAGGAAGACGAATTCACCGGCCCTAACGCCACCCCGGTATTCACCTTGGAACAAATCAAGGCAGCCATCGCCGCCGGCGGTTTCAGATCACCTACAGCCACCCGCAGCTCCGCCGGCGGCCGCGTGGTCAGCCGTAGCGGCGGTACTCGCGGCGGCACGGTAGCGATGAAAGCCAAGGACTTGATCGATGCCGCCAGATACGAATATTTCCGCAATAACCGCCAGACGCTGCCCGACGGCATAGGCGAACATACGGCAGAAATTACCGAGCTGATGCTCAAAGGCAGTTCCGCCGAAGAGGCATTCAACGCGGTAGTCGAACGGCATTTCTGATTGCTGCTGTAGTATCGTGGCCTGGTACCGCGGCCTGGCAAAGATGTCCGGTCGCTGTATCGCCGCTGCATCTTCTGTCGGATCGGCGAAATTTGAAGGAATGCAAACATGCTTCGTACACTCATTTTCGCCATCGCCGTCAGCGCCGCCAGCATAACCGTGCCCGCCCAGGCCGCCTGCGCAGTAGCTGACGCCTTGATCGACCAGTACGGCATTTCCTTTTCTGGCTTTACCCAATTCCTGCCGCGCGTATCGACCCCGGCCGAACCGCAAAACAAGCCCCTGCTCACGATCAACCTGCCAAACAAGCACGGCAAAGTCAGCGACGGCTACAACCACCAAGCGTTCATCAACAAGGACAAGAAGCGCGTCTGGATCTTGCGCACCGGCGGCTTTATCGGCGTCTATGAGTGGTATGGTCCGGTGGCTTTGCCCAATGCCGATTTTTCGGGTTGTGTCACCGAGCCCGGCCGCCTGCCGCCAACGAATTCAACGCCTGTTGTGGCAGTACAACAAGATCGGAATCCGCAATGAAAGTAATCCTGTTTGGCGCCAGCGGCATGGTCGGACAAGGCGTGCTGCGCGAGTGCCAGCGCGACGCCGGCGTTGAAACCGTGCTGGCCGTGGGCCGCAGCGCAATCGCAAACGCCTCCGGCAAGTTGCACCAGCTGGTCGTCCCCGACCTGGCCCGGATCGCCGATCAGGCCGAAGCCTTGCAAGGTTACGACGCCTGTTTCTTCTGCCTCGGCGTATCCGCGGCCGGCATGTCGGAAGCACGTTACACCGAACTCACCTACGACCTCACGCTGAGCATCGCCAACACGCTGGCGGCGCACAATCCCGGCCTCACCTTCATCTACGTTTCCGGCGCCGGCACCGATTCCAGCGAGAGCGGCGGCAGCATGTGGGCCAGGGTCAAGGGCCGCACCGAGAATGCCTTGCTGCGCCTGCCGATCAAAGCCGCCTTCATGTTCCGCCCCGGCGTCATCCAGCCGCTGCACGGCGTGCGCTCCAAGACCAGGTCATACCGCCTGTTCTATCAGCTTAGCGCGCCCTTGCTGCCGCTGCTCAGGCGTCTCTTCCCCAGGCACATCACCACCACCGAACAGATGGGGCGCGCGATGATCAAACTGGCGCGCCAAGGCGGCCCCAAGCCGGTGCTTGAGGCGGCAGACATCAACGCGGTCTAGGATTTAGCGCCCGCTAAATCATCAAAGTCATCAAAGTAATCAAGGCAAACCGTTGCGGCCATGCCGCAGAAAAGCCGGCCGCTGGCTCAGCCGTTCAAAATAGGCCGCCAGCGCCGGATATTCCGGATGCGGCAAAGGCGTCATCAGCCAGCGATTCACCGACAAGCCGAGCGGCACATCCGCCAGCGAAAAGGTGTCGCCTAAAATATAGGCACCGGTGCTAGCCAGTTGCCGCTCCAGGATAGCGATGTGCTGCGACCAGCTCGCCACCGAGGCCGCCAGCGCAGCCTGGTCAGCATAGGCCGGGTTCTTGCGCACCAGCGCCAGGAAAGCATAGCGCCATGAATTGTTCAGCTCGGTCGCCTGCCAGTCCATCCACTGCTCGACTTTAGCGCGCTGGCGCGGCGCCGCCGGCAGCAGCGCGCCGTCGCCGTAGGCTGCGGCCAGGTAACGGATGATGGCGTTGGATTCCCACAGCACGAAATCGCCATCGCGGATTACCGGCACCATCGCATTCGGATTCAAGGCCAGAAAATCCGCCGTATCGGTAGCGCGAAAGCCGCTGCCCCAGTCTTCCTGTTCGAACGGCAGGCCCAGTTCGTCGCAGGTCCACAGCACCTTACGGACGTTGATCGATGATGCCTTACCCAATATTTTCAGCATAAGAGTCCTCATTTTTGTCGCAAAACCGAATTTCTGTGCTACAGATACGTCCGCCAGCAAACGAAATTTTAAAAGCAATTTGTCTGAAACCCGCGTTTGCGGTAGTCTACATCGCCGTTTCAAAGCAAATACGGTGCTAGAATTTGCAACTCACCACTTTTTTTTTGAGGATTTAACGAAATGAACAAAACCGAATTGATCGACGCCATTGCCACCGATTGCGAAATCTCGAAAGCCGCTGCACAGCGCGCTTTGGAATCCGTCGTAGACAACGTGATCAAGGCCGTGACTAAAGGTAGTACTGTTCAGTTGATTGGATTTGGTTCGTTCTCTTCCGGCAAACGCGCTGCACGCACCGGTCGCAACCCACGTACCGGCGAAGCAATCAAGATTGCAGCCGCCAAGACCGTCAAGTTCACAGCTGGTAAAGCATTCAAAGATGCAGTGAACAAAAAGAAGAAATGATGTAATGAAAAAAAGCCCCTTGAAGAAATTCAAGGGGCTTTTTTTTCGTTCCGATTTTTTATCACCGACGCCCCTCTTCTTTCAGCAGGCCGGCTTTAGCAATCCACCTATAAATCGTTGTAGGCGTGGAGCAGCAAGCACGATGGATCTATAATCGATCGTCGATGTCGCCACTAAGGACGCCACCATGCCTGCCCGGAAATCCATTGTTACCCCCGTTAAACCCGCTGCGGTCAAGCGATCGGCTAAAAAAAAGGCGGTGCGCGCAACAAACGCAGGTGCTCCCCCCGACGTAGTTTATGTGCTGGTTGCCGGCGGCATCGCACCGATGCGAAATGTCTCGGCAAAGCCCGTCGCGCCCAATGTCGTAACCTTCGTGGAAGATGAGCTTGCCTCCATCTTCGAGCGCATCAGGCGCGATCCCGCGCTGGGTGAACAACTAGCTCGCAAAGCCGGCATCGTCACCCGGTCAGGTAAATTATCGAAGTCCTACCGTTGATGTTTACGTCGTTTGCAGAAAATCGCCATCTTCGGCCATTTCTGCTGGGTTTTCACGGCTGTGATGAAGCAGTAGGCGAAGCAATTCTAAGCGGCCGATTGAGCCATCTGGAGCCGAGTACGAATCCCTACGATTGGCTAGGCGACGGCATTTATTTCTTCGAAAACGATCCCGATCGCGCCATGCATTTTGCCGTAACGTCTCAGCAGAACCCACACAAGAAATACACCAGCAAACCCATCCACAAACCATTTGTGCTCGGCGCAATCATCGATCCCGGAGCGTGTCTGGATCTGACTCACCAGCAGGGCATCAAACAACTCAAGTGGGCCGTCGATGTCATGAAGTTCATTTTTGGCCAGCAAAACAGAGCGCTGCCAAGAAACAAACCGGCGGACGCGGGCGACAAAGTCATACTCATACGTAATCTGGATCGTGCCGCGGTCAATTATTTGCACACTCTGCGTGAGAAGCACGGCATGCCCCCTGTCGATACGGTTCGCAGCTCGTTTTTACAGGGTGACTGCATCGCAGAAACGTCGGCATTCCGGGAATATTCACATACGCAAATCGCAGTCCGCAACGCCAATAGCATCATCGGGTATTTCCGGCCCCAGTTCGTGATCGTTGATCCCTTCGAGGGAGCTGCTTAACTGCCGTTTTCTGCGTTGATGGATACAGATAACAACAGCGTTATCGTATCTGTCGGTACCACATCACCGCCCGCCATATCCCGCATCAATCACCAACTCGCTGCCGCTGACAAAGCGGCTCGCGTCCGACACCAGATACAAAATCCCTGCCGCTACATCGGTGGCCGAACCTCGGTTCGTCAGCATCCGCAATTCGGCGGTGTCGGTCAGCGCCTGCGTCAGGTCGCCCTGCTTGCGTTTGGCCGCCGCCAATGCAGGCGGCCGCACCATGCCGGGATAAATCGAATTGACGCGAATGTTGTGCGCGGCATAGCGGATCGCATTCATGTTCGCCATCCGCAGCGCTGCCTTTGCCACATGATCGGCAGCTTCTTGCTGCTCACCGTCCATGCCGCACAGCGACAGCACATTGACGATGGAGCCGCCGCCGGCCTTCGCCATTGCCGCTATCACATGTTTGCTGCACAGAATGCTGCCGTGGACATTGGCCTGCATCGCCTTTTCCCATTGTTTTATCGATAGACCCTGTGCAGACGAATTATCGGCGTCGATGCCGGCGCTGTTGATCAGGATATCGATGCGGCCGAAATACGCCTCTGCCGCCGCCATCGTCCGCTGCGCCGCGTTGTTGTCGCTGACATCGAGTTGCCAGAAGCGGGCGCGATCCTTAGCGCCGCCAAGCATCCTGGCGACGGCGCGTCCTTCCTGCACGCGCACGTCTAGAATCGCCAGCCGGGCGTCGGCGGCGGACAGCGCACCGGCAATGTGCAAAGCCATGCCGCGCGCTGCGCCGGTGATTACGGCCACTTTGTTTTTGAGGGGGAAGTAAGCGTTGAGTGGATTCATGTTGGATAGACTCCTAGAACAATCGGGCTTAATAATTGGCAAAATATACTCTATACGCACTTATTTTGTAAATAAGTGCGTAGTAAGTTCTTATAAAGAACCTCCAACGTTGATTTACTAGAAAAAATCAGCTTAGGAGGAATACATGGAAGATGTTCGACGGCTAGTAGGTGAGCGGGTGCAGATGCTGCGTAAACGCAAAGGATTTTCGCAGGAAGAGTTGGCAGGACGAATCGGCATAGACACAAGTTCGCTCAGTCGCCTTGAACGCGGCGCGCACTACCCATCAATGGAAACGCTAGACAAGATTCGTCATGAGCTTGGCGTTGAACTAGTCAATTTTTTTGACTTCGATGAGCAACCGACGGCAGAAGGATTACGAGATTTCTTATTGCGGACGACTAACAAGGCGGACTATCCGACTTTGGTAAAAATGGCGGCGGCAATCCAAGCTATTCTTGCCGAACAATCGAACTAATTGCACTGCACGGGTAAAGCAAAAAATTTCGGGGTTACCGCTGAAATAATAGAAGTACCTGCCATGAAAGATAATCTGAATGCAAACACCAGCCGCCTCGATCTTTGCTTACTTACAGGCCAAAGATGGCAATCGACCGCACTTGATGTCACATGCCTTCACCGATCAGGCAGTACTGGAAATGGTGGTTAACACAGGCACTATTTCGTTTCCTCCCATCGCGAACGGGCGCGACGCCATCGCGGAAGTCCTGGTGCGCCGCTTCGGTCAAACCTACGAGAACGTCTATACCCTGTGCTTGTCGCCGCCGCCAGAAGATAAGCAGGCTAGGTTTACGTGCGACTGGATGGTTGCCATGACAGAGAAGGGAAGCGGTGCAGTGCGCGTTGGGTGCGGCAGTTACGACTGGCATTTTGCGGAAGATTCTTTTTTGGCCGAGCGCTTGTCGATTACCATCGAAGTAATGCAATCGCCGCCATCGGACCACTGCGATGAAGTGATGAACTGGGTTTCGGTTCTTCCGTATCCCTGGTGTCCGGTTGAAGCAGTGATGCGTCGCACATCGAATCTCGACGGCTTAGGCGCGGTCCTCGCTTACATTGGGCGGAAGAAAATTTAACGCCTTCTAAGCGAAAAAAGAAAGATCTGTCATGTTTACATTCAAATCCGCTCTCGCATTTTCACTCTCTGCACTCTTCATTGCGAACACTCCTGCGCACGCAGCAGTATTCCCTCAAAACTTATTGGGATTAGACAAGACAGCTATTTCCAATGATCTGGAGGCTAGCGGATACAACATCGAAATAGCGGAAGATGGATTTAATTATCGCGCAGCATACAAAGATCGTTCGAAGCATTTTCTGGACGGCGGTTTTACTCTCTGCAAGGGGAAGACCGTATCGGTTGTCATCGGTATAGATGCCTACGCCGAATATGAAGATCAACTGAGGTTGCTGCTTAAGCGGTACGGGCAACCGGTCGTGTCAGTTCGAACAGCAGAAATGGTGGATGGCGATATTCCCTACGTAGTATTTGAATGGGAAACAAGTGAACAGCGGATTAGCCTTGATAGTTACCCACCTTCCAAATTTTGGAGAATCCCAACCACTACCCGAACTGCTCTGCTCAATTTTTTAGATCTGAAGCAAAAGTGCTACTTCATGCCTCCTCGAATCAAGGGATCAGATTAGGAGTGTGAAAGACGTGAATATCTGAATTGGGTCAATAGCCCGCTATCGGCCACAACCGGACCTTCAAGAATTTCTCCCAAAGCGGTCAGCCAGTTCGCGGGAGTAAGCATTGTCAGGATGAAAAACTGGGTACAGAATGCCCTGCCAGCGACTGAACTCGAACGCCGATATTGGCACTTCGCCTCAGCTCAATTACTCGTTAAATATTTACTCGAGGTCTATTTGAAAAATAAAAAAAACACTTTGCATGCGAAGATCTCACGGGCAGCAATGGCGTTGATGTTGATTGCAAGTCCGCTGGTGCATGCCGATTTTTCCGGGTACGACAAAGTAGTCGACCTATCAGCAGAGACCGATACCGTGCGTGCCGAGCATCACCACGACTGGAGTTGGCAGACTCACGATGCGCGGTGGAAGATGATTTCGACCACGAAAGATCCTTTTACCGTTGAAAACGTTTACTCTTACTTGCAGTTACGCGACAAAGCGTCAGGCGCAGAATTGTTCCATCGTCCCGTGCCAGCGCTCACGCAAATCTGGATTTCTCCCGATTCAAAATATGTCGTCGGTATTTCAAACATCATGCTTTGGAATCCCTATCAACTTGTCGTCTTTAACAAATTTGGGGATCGCTTACTTGAACGCAATCTTGTTGATGTGAATTGGCCCGGGGTGTCGCAGAGCGTAACAAACTGGATCAATTGGTACAAGCAACCCGTCCCAAAAATCACCATTGTCGAGAGCGGCGCGACCGCCACGCTCTCCGTTGAAGACCCACTTGGCGTTCCCCGTCAATTTCAATTCAGCTCAGTCCATTAGCGCTAACGGCACCGCCCATGATGAGTAATGGTTAAGCGCGGAAGCAATCAAAAGGTGGATTATTGGATCAAAACAATCAAACCGGGCGACCGCCTAAAGTTCACATATAACCTTGCTTCGGCTACAGCCAATGACACAATTTCGGAAATTGAGACCTTGGCAACCCTGAATGGTCGCTACGAAATACCAGTCGGTTATCGGATTGGTTTTGATGTCCTATCCAAAGCGCGGGAAAAAGTTCGGTTATCCCATCCGCCAGATGGGGGATTTGATTTCATGCTTGCCAATGTTCCACTGAATCATGCGCGCTGTTTCGTCATGGCGGACAATGAGTTAGAAAGTTGGAATTGGCAACTTGATGATTTATTTGACAGCGATTCAATACAATTGAATTTCGTGGAAACGACTTGGAATACTCCCTTCCCTAGAATCGAACGAAACGAAGCAGATCATTGACAGTTTCCTTCATTTGATTTGGCGGCCATGTGAATGTCCGCCGTCGGGAAATATGAAGGACAGCAAAGGGTCGAATTTAGTCTTTCGCGAATGACTGAATCCGGCCGGAAGCGGTCCTTCAAGACCTGGAAGATTAGAAGCTAATGCATGACTAACGCTCAAAAACGTTTGTTAGATGAATGTGTGAATAACAAATGGCGGACGTTCGTGGAATCATCCGCCATTTTTTTTTGGATTCATAGAATTCTGCTCTACAGCGAATCAGCAGACTTATGTCTTAGGCGCCCATTGAGCCCCTGTCATGAGGGGAAGACATTTT
This sequence comes from Collimonas sp., assembly GCF_035566375.1. Lineage (GTDB taxonomy): Bacteria > Pseudomonadota > Gammaproteobacteria > Burkholderiales > Burkholderiaceae_D > Collimonas. The sequence goes on along the minus strand of NZ_DATMRK010000035.1, from coordinate 79,511 downwards.
GATGTTAGACCTGCGCCATACCCCCGTCGACGGCGAGATCCACCCCGGTGATATATGAACTTTCATCGGAAGCAAGGAATGCGACAACGCTAGCGATTTCCTCGGGCGTGCCTCTGCGGCCCAGCGGAACTTGCGAAGCGAACTGAGCTGCCGCCTGTTCTGCCTGTTCAGCGGTGAGGCCCGCCTTCTCCAAAGCCTGAGTTTCGATTGGGCCAGGACTCATCGAATTCACACGAATCTTGCGATCCTTTAGCTCCATCGTCCAGCCGCGCGCAAAGCTGCGTACGGCTGCCTTGCTAGCAGCGTAGGCGGTGAAGGCTGGCACTCCCAGCACGTTTGCGTTCGAAGAGGTTAGGATGATCGAGCCGCCATCTTTGAAAAGGGGAAGCGCTTTTTGCACGGTAAAGAATAATCCCTTTACGTTGACATCGAAGATCTTGTCGAAATGAGACTCGGTCGCCGTTGCAAGCGGCGCGATTGTCCCCCCACCTGCGTTCGCAAAAAGAATGTCAATATGACCATGCTTCTCTTTCACAACGGCATAGAGACGGTCGAGATCGTTTAGGTTCGAGACGTCGCTTTCGACCGTAATCACGTTTTTTCCGATGAAAGCTGCGGCCTCAGCCAGCTCTTTCTGTCTTCGCCCAGTGATCACGACATGCGCACCTTCTTCTACAAAGCGCTTGGCTGTGGCCAGGCCGATGCCGCTATTACCGCCTGTGATGACCGCGATTTTTCCTGCTAATTTATTTGCACTGCTGTTCATTGTCTTATCCTTTAAACGTTAGTCGTTTTGCGTTGGATTCAGGAATTCATTTGTTTGATCAGATCCATGTGAAGTCCGCTTAAGGGGGCGCCGAATTCCTGGAGTCTTCCAGACTCAATCAGCCCCCCAAGATCCACCGGGGCAAAGCCGGCTTCGTCGAGAATGCGCGCTAGTTTCTGCTTCGCGGCTTTATCGTCGCCCGACATAAACAGGACAAATTTGCGGTCGTTCTCTGAGGGGGCTGGCATCCAATTCATGACGAGCGTATTGAGCGCCTTGATGACTCCAGCCCCAGGCGCATAACTTGCGATGATCTCGCTCGAAGTCTTGCCCTCGGCGTCCTCATTGGGAGGTCGATTTGTCGCGTCGACAAGGATCCGCCCACCCCAATCCGAAACCTCGGCGAGCGCCTGCTTTGCCTGCTCCCACCGGACACATAAGATCACGATATCTTGCATCGCTGCTTCCTGGACAGTGCCTGTTTTGGCATTCGAGCCGATACCACGCACGAGTTCGTTTAACGAATCCGGCCCTCTGCTGTTGCTAAGCACAACCTCGTGCCCATACCGTACAAAGTACTTAGCGTATGTTTGGGCTACGTTTCCCGCTCCGATAAATCCGATTCTCATAAAATTCGCTGCCTTTCGCTTATATTATAGATACTATTAAAGTATCTATTTAGATCAAAAAAAACGCTAACGAGATTTGCTCCTGATTTTTGAAACAACATCTGCCAGCGTGGTCTGCTTCAAATCATTTTCAACAGCTTTCTCCGTACCTACCAAAACCTCGCCCATTACCTCTTTAATATTATTGCTCACTACGCACCATTCCTTTTTCTCATAGGTGTGGATGGCAAAAACACTTGGAGGGTTTACAGCATGTGAAATATCTAACAGCGAAATGCTTTTTGGATTTTTAGTAAGCGCGTAGCCGCCGGCTTTACCGACAGTGGCTTTTACCAACTTCGCTTTTGAGAGCTTCGCCAGGATTCTCTTAACAAAAATCGGGTTCGCATTCACGCTGCCGGCCAAAACTTCGGACGTAAAAGACGTTTCATAGTGGGCGATCGCCGCCAACACATGAACCGCAATTGAAAACTGAGTATTTACCGATGCCATAACGGATATTATTATCGTATCCATTGAATAAGTCAAGCATAGAAAAAGCATGAAGAGGCTATAAGCAATTGGCAGCCGCCTTCAATTTAGATTCATACAATCTGTCAAACGTCTGCAACCGGCAGTGGATTCAACCGGTGGATGCAACAGATTGACGACATCGTTCATCGCAAGAACTGTCGGTTCACAGCCGGCTGCTGAACAACGACGCGATGAGCATTTTTTAGCATATCGGGAAACGTGCAGGACGGCCAAACAAACCGGGCGCCGGGTGCAACATCGCACAAGCTGATCTTGAGGGAGTGTCTGGCGGCGAGCCATACCGCCTCCTGGTTTACTGGACTACAATCATTTATCTGGCATTCATCTGGCGCAAGTCATAACCTGACTGTGCGCCCGCCATGGGTGACGGCCCGGCAAAGGAGGATCGATGCGTTCGCAGGTGAGATCCGGCTTGCGCTTGAGGCGCAATGCAATCACGGTTGCGGTGGTCATTGTCGTCGCCGGCCTGATCGTCGTCGGGCGCATCACTGGCGTCCTGGTCGACTGGCTGTGGTTTTCTTCGATCGGCTATGTCGATGTTTTCTGGACGGTCCTTTCCGCCCAGGCACTCTTGTTTGTCGCGGTGTTCGCCGCCTCGGCGGGCGTTATATGGTTGTCGGGGTTCTTGGCGCATCGTTATTCGAGGAGCCTCGGCGCCTGGCAAACGGAAACAGCCTTTTCGTCGGCTGCGCTGGAGGTAATAGGCGAGCTGACCGGCCAGGCCACGCCGCGCATTCCCTGGCGCTCCAGCATCGCTTGCGGCGCTGTCCTCTTTGGGCTGCTTATCGCGGCCTTCGAAATTTCGCGCTGGGACATGGCACTGCGCTTCCTTTATCAGTTGCCCTTTGGCGCGCGCGATCCGATCTTCGGCAAGGACATTGGCTTCTATCTCTTCTCGCTGCCGGCCTATATTGCGCTCAAGAATTGGCTGCTGCAGCTGCTCTTCTGCAGCGCGATCGTTGCCGGCGTGGTCTACGGGGTGCGCGGCGACATCGCGCTCGGGCAATCGCCGCGTGGGCTCTCGCCCGCCGCCGCCGTGCATGGTTCGGCACTGCTCGGCGGATTCTTTTTGCTGAAGGCCTGGTCTTACTGGCTCGACCGCTTTCTGCTGCTCTACGGTGACAACGGCGTGGTGGTCGGCGCCGGTTATACCGATATCCATGTCGAATTGCCGGTCCTGTGGCTGCTGGCCGGCCTTGCCACTGCCGCGGCCGTCGCCTCTTGGGCCAATATGCGCTGGCGGAGCTATCGCATTCCTGCCGCCTCGGCGTTGCTGGTGTTGGGCGGCTCGTTGGTGTTGGCCTTGATCTACCCAGCGCTGTTCCAACGCTTGTATGTCAAGCCGAGCGAGCTACAGCTGGAGGCACCCTATATCGAGCACAATATCGCGCTGACGCGGCAGGCCTACGGCCTGGGGCAGATCGCGGTAAAGCCGTTTCCGGCCGAACAGGGGCTCAATCTCGCCTCGCTCCAGGCCAATCGCGCGACCATCGACAACGTCCGCCTGTGGGATGTGCAGCCGTTGATGGATACCTACGCGCAGCTGCAGGAGATCAGGACCTACTATAAATTCCTCTCTGTCGATATCGACCGCTACCGGCTTGACGCCGGCTACCGGCAGGTGATGCTGTCGGCGCGCGAACTGGAGCCGGCGATGCTGCCGGCGAACGCCCAGACCTGGGTCAACCTGCATCTCCTGTTCACCCACGGCTACGGCGTCGTGATGTCGCCGGTCACCGAGAAATCCACTGAGGGCTTGCCTTCCCTCTATCTGCAGGATATTCCTCCCGTCGCCAACGGCGGCCCGGCCATCCACCAACCGCGCCTCTATTTCGGTGGAGGCGGTCATGGCTACGTCATCGTCAAGGGCAGCGTACCCGAATTCGACTACCCCATGGGCAAAGACAACGTCTACACCACTTACAGCGGGCGCGACGGGGTCGCCATCGGCAGCTTGGCGCGACGCGCCCTCTTCGCCTGGCAGTTCGACGATCCCAACATCCTGCTTACCGGCTACATCACGGACCAGAGCCGGATCCTGCTGCACCGTAACATTCAGGACCGGGTACACATGATCGCGCCGTTTCTCCGCCTCGACCATGACCCCTATATCGTCGCCAGCGAAGGGCGCCTGTTCTGGATGCAGGACGCCTATACCACCAGCCGCTGGTTCCCCTATGCCCAGCGGAGTGTTGGCAACGGCGTCGGCGACGGCGCCAATTACATCCGCAACGCGGTCAAGGTGGTGATCGATGCGTATAACGGTACGGTCGACTTCTATGTCAGCGATCCTGCCGATCCGATCCTGCGGACCTACCAGCGCATCTTCCCGGGTCTGTTCAAGCCCTTGAAGGCGATGCCACCAGACCTGCAGCAGCATATCCGTTACCCCGAGGATCTGTTCCTGATCCAGGCGCAACTCTACCGCGCCTACCATATGGATGCACCGGAAGTCTTCTACAATCGCGAGGATCTCTGGCAGTTCCCGCGGGGATCGGGCGGCATCGATGGCGGCATGGGTGGAGGCAATGCGCCCGGCACGCCGATGACGCCTTACTACATGATCATGCGGCTGCCTGGGGAGCCACGCGCCGAGTTCGTCCTCATGCTGCCGATGGCGCCCAGCCAGCGCGAGAATATGATCGCCTGGCTGGCGGCGCGTTGCGATCCGCCCGAGTACGGCAAGCTCATCGTCTACACCTTCCCCAAGGACAAGCTGGTCTTCGGACCGTTCCAGATCGAGGCGCGCATCCAGCAGAATACCGAGATCTCGCAGCAGATTTCGCTGTGGAACCAGATGGGCTCGCGCGTCATCCGCGGCCATCTGCTGGTGGTGCCGATCGAGAACTCGATCCTCTACGTCTCCCCGCTCTACTTGCGCGCGGCGTCCGGTCAGTTGCCCGAGTTGAAGCGGGTGATCGCCGCCTATGGCGACCGGGTGGTGATGGAGGAGACCTTGGGCGAAGCCTTGGCGGCGCTGTTCAAGGAAAGCGCCCCGCTGGCGTCGCCGCCGCGAGGCACGGCGGGCGCGCCCGGGCGCGAGGCACTCGCCCATTATGAGCGCGCCATCGAGCGCTTGAAGGCGGGAGACTGGAGCGGTTTCGGCTCGGAACTCGATGCTCTCCGGCCGTTGCTCGAGACGCTCGGCGCCAGTCGTCCCGAGGATCAGAAGTGAGCTGAGTGTATTTAAAAAGAGCGTCTGGTACGGACGCTTTTCAGGACGCCATTTTCTGTGCTGTCGCGAACCCCTGCGACAACCTGAGAAGCGTACACCTCATTTGCAGAACAAGAACTCAAAATGTTCAAATGTGTCTCAAAAGCAACGAAATATATAAACCGAAGGCAATTGGGAAACTTACGATTATTATTTTCGGGCGGTCAATCGAAATTGGCCGCTGAATTCCACATACAAATGTCTGGAGGAAAAAAATGAAAAAATCGCTATTGGCGCTAACTGTTCTGGGAACGATGGTATCTGTCAACGCAGCATATGCGCAATCCAATGTCATTATCTACGGCCTGATCGACGCCACCATCAGCACAGTCAATCACGCCAACAGCAACGGCGATCGCCTGACCGGCATTCCGGTCGCCTGGTTTAGCGGCAACCGCCTCGGCTTCCGCGGCTCTGAAGATCTGGGCAGCGGGCTCAAAGCAATTTTCAAACTGGAAGCCGAATTCGTGGTCGGCACCGGTGAAATGGATACACCGGGCGTGCTGTTTAACCGTGACGCCTGGGTCGGTTTGCAAGACACTACCTTTGGCCAGCTCACAGTGGGCCGCCAGAATACCTTGGCGCGTGATTTCGCCCAGGTCTATGGCGACGCCTACGGCTCCAAGCTGGGCCTGGAAGAAGGCGGCTTCACCAACAACAATAATTTCAAGCAAATGATTTTCTACGCGGGCAGCGCCACCGGCACCCGCTATGACCGTGGCGTGGTCTGGAAGAAAGTGTTCGACAACGGTATAGTGGCCGGTCTTGGCTATCAGTTTGGTAACGTTGCCGGCCAGTTCGCCCACAACACCACCAAATCCGCAGCGATCGGCTACAACGGCCCGAATTTCGTCGTCTCCGGTTTTATCAACCAGGCCGACGTCGGTAACGGGGTCGACACCAGTCTGGAAAAACACAAATCCTATTCGGTTGGCGGCAGCTACATTTTCGATCTGGTGCGTTTGAATGCCGGTTACTTCCACTACACGGCAGAGCAAGGTGCGCTCGGCAAGCGTAAGGACGACGCCTACACTGTATCGGCCAAGTTCACACCGCAAGGTTCGTTCGATTATGAAATCGGCTATCAAGTGATGAAGGCCCAGAACGCAGCTTACAACGCAGACGGCAGCAGCACCTTGAACGCCTACAATGACGCCAGCGGTGCAACTGCCACCGGCAGCGGCAAGAAGAAAACGCTGTACGCCTCGACTTTCTACCATCTGTCGAAACGTACCGAGCTGTATCTGGCTGGCGACTACATGAAACTTAACGACGGCTACCGCGTAGGATCGGCTAACGGCTTCAAGAATCAGACCGAATTCGCGGTCGGCATGCGTACCCGCTTCTGATTGATGGCGTCGCCGGAGGCGGAGTATAAATAACTCCGCTTTCGGTGAGCTGGAAATTCAACAACGGGCATGGGGGGCAAGCTTTTTTAGCCTGGCGTGAGTATATGGATGGCGTTTACGTAAAAGCAGCTCGTTGTTGGAGTGCGTAGATTATCTGGATGGCAGGGCTTGCCTGGCGTCGTCGATGATATAACGCTCACTCCATGCCGCAATGACGTTTGCCGCATACAAAGCATCGCTTTTCCGAGTAAGAAGATGATCCGCATCATCTAAGGATACGAAGCTTTTCGGGTGGTTCGCAACGCTGAAAATATGGCTCGCATTCTGCACCGCGACCGTTTCATCTTGCGGTGAATGCATGACAAGCAACGCCCCGTTAAACTCCGAAATATTGTGCAGCAATCGCTGTTTCTCCGCATCGATGAGAAATTGTCTCTTGATTCTGAATGGCCGCCCGCTGAGCTTGACTACGGCTTCACCATTAGTTTGAATCTCATCGATATACCCACGGAACTGCTTCTTGACATGCGCTGGATCACTTGGCGCACCGATGGTAACGACACCGCGCACCTCCGGTATCTTTGAAGCGGCGGCAAGTACCGCCGCGCCGCCCAGGCTATGCCCGATCAGCATGGACGGCGCCCGATACGTCTGCCGTAAATAATTTGCCGCTGCGCTCAGATCGGCCAGGTTTGAGGAAAAATTGGTATTGGCAAACTCTCCCTCGCTTGCACCCAAGCCGGTAAAGTCGAAGCGCAACACCGCTATGCCGCAGGTGGCGAGCGCCTGTCCAATTCGACTGGCTGCGAGAATGTCTTTGCCGCCTGTGAAACAATGGGCGAACAGAGCGTAGGCGCGTGTTTCTCCTGCCGGAATATCGAGGCGAGCGGCAAGTTTTTGCTTTTCAGTCCCTAAGAACTCGAAACGTTCCGTTGGCATTTTTGTTCTCCAGGCAGATTAAAAATAGAAACCTCGATCGTGCCAACCTGACCCTTGCCCGGTTTGCGCTTAACAAACGCAGCTAACTGGGGTCAGAGTGAACTTTCTGCGGGATTTTTGCAGAAACTTCACTCTGACCCCACTTAGCGGGCCACGGAGTAGCTGCCTTATCGCTGAAGAAGTACAAGGCCACCTGGTGCGCGCTGTCTTTCTCCGAATCCGTCATGTGGGGTCAGAGTCAAGTTTCGCGATGAAGCGCTGCGAAAGTTGACTCTCTGCGTGAATTATGAAACTCTCATTAGGTCAGCTCAAGCCGACGCACAATCGCATCGGTAAACTCTTGAGTGGATGCAGTGCCCTTGAGATCGCCCGTGGCAATTTTGTCTTTGTTGAGCGTGTCGGTAATCGCCGTACGCAGCCGCAGCGCCAGATCGGCCCGGCCCACATGATCCAGCATCTGCCCCGCTGCCAGCAGCAGGGAAATCGGATTGGCGATGCCCTTGCCGGCGATGTCCGGCGCCGAGCCATGCACCGCCTCGAAGATCGCGCAGTCGTCGCCGATATTGGCGCCGGGCGCCATGCCCAGGCCGCCGACCAGGCCGGCCATCTGATCGGAAAGAATGTCGCCGAACAGGTTGGTGCATAGGAGCATGTCGAACTGCCAGGGATTCAGCACCAGTTGCATGGCGCAGGCGTCGACGATCATGTCGTTCATCTGCACTTTGCCTTCGTAGTCACGCGCAACTTCCTTTGCTGCTTCCAGGAAGATGCCGGTCAGCGCCTTCAGGATGTTGGCTTTGTGGACCACGGTGATTTTCTTGCGGCCGTTTTTTACGGCGTATTCAAAGGCAAAGCGCGCAATTTTCTTGCAGGCTTCGCGTGTGTTGATGCCGGTAGAGACCGCCACTGCGCGTGGGTCGTCGCCGACTGGAATGTAGTATTCGTGCGCCACATAAAAGCCGCCGATGTTTTCCCGGATCAACGTGATGTCGATGTTTTCGTAGCGGCCGGGCACGATTGTCGTTACGGGCCGGACATTGGCGTACAGCTGGAATTCTTCACGCAGGCGCACGTTGGAGGAGCGGAAACCTCCGCCTACCGGCGTGGTCAGCGGGCCTTTGAGGGCCAGTTTGTTCTTGCGGATGCTGGCCAGGGTGGCCGCCGGCAACGGGTCACCGCTGCTGTTGACGCCAGCCACGCCAGCCTGTTGTATGTCCCAGGAGAACGGCGATCCCAAAGCATCCAATATCTGAACCGTAGCTTCGACTACTTCAGGGCCGATGCCGTCGCCGGGGATCAGGGTTGCGGGAATTTGGGGAGTTATTGTGTTTTTCATGGGATCCTCTTATTTCAACTGGGACATGACAAGCAGGGTCAGAGTTACGGTAATCGCGCCGCCAATGCGTGTCGCAATCTGTGCGAACGGCATCATCTGCATGCGGTTCGCCGCCGTCAAAATCGCCACGTCGCCGGTGCCGCCCTGGCCGCTATGGCAGGCATTTACAATCGCCGTTTCAATCGGATACATGTTCAGCCATCGCCCGACCATGAAACCTGTCGCCATCAAGGTTGCAACCGTCGATACGATGGTGATGAGATTGAGCACGTTGAATGCGGACACCAGTTTGTCCCAAGGCGTCATGGATACGCCGATGGCAAACAGCAAGGGATAAGTGACTGCCGTGGAAAAGAATTTGTAGACCACCAGAGAGCCTTGCTGCAACTGCGGCGACACTGCGCGCGACAGTTTGAAAATCACGGCAATAAACAGCATGGCGACCGGCGCCGGAAAGTCGAACAGCTTGTAGCACATCAATCCAAACATATACAGCGAGATCGCCGTAATGCCTGCGGCCGCAATATTGCCGACATCCGTATGGGCGAGGCCTTCGTCCTTCACCGGATGCATTTCGTCCTGCTCGCCCGGCTGCAGCCGGCCCTCGCCAGTGAGGTGCGGGTATTTCTTACCCACAAAATTCAGCACGCCGGCCAGTATGATTGCGGTCAGGCTGCCGAGCATTACAGGGGGCAGGACCTGCGCAAAGACGTCACCCTGAGCCTGGTGCAATATTCCGGAGTAACCAATGGACAGGGGAATCGCGCCTTCGCCCACGCCGCCGGCCATGATCGGAACAACGATGTAAAAGAAGGTATGGTAGGCGCCCAAGCCAAGCAGAGTGCCGACGGCCGTGCCGACAATAGCCGCGACGACAGAACCGGCGGCAAGCGGCACAAAAATCTTGATGAAGCCTTTGATGAGAACCGTTCTATCCATGCTCAAGATACTGCCGACAATGATCGACGCAATGAATAGATAAAGAAAATTGGTCGACTTGGTGAAATCGACTACGTTCTTTAACACCATGGCCGGTAACAGATGCTGGAACGCCAGGTAGGAAGGAATGAAGGTCGCAAAAATTGCTGCGGCGCCTATGTTGCGCATGACGGGGAGTCGTTTGCCCAATTCTGCGCAAGAAAAACCGCCCACTGCCAGCAATGCAATCGATACCGAGATATCGGAGGGTACTTTGCCGGTGATGACAAATCCTGTTATCAATGCCAGCAGCAATAAGTACACCGGCAAGGGAATAACGCCAATGCGCATTTCCATCAATTTCCACCAGCCATGCGGCCAGAATGTTTGGGACGTTTTTTCCGTGACCGGCATCAGCTGCTCAGCAGGTATCGCTTTCATTTCTTTCTCCTTTGATTCTATTTATATTTAACGCCCGGCCCGCGATGAGGCGCATTTAAGTGCTCAAGCCATGATGAACACATACGGTCATGGCTTTACGGCTAAGTTGCAATGCTGGCAGGCATGTTGTGTACGCCCGCACGCCAGTTTGAGCAGCATCTGTTTTGCGGGTGTTCAATCACGGGCGTTGAACATGCGGATTTGAGGCCGAGTGCAGATCACGGAGTGTCTTTATCGTGCCGCCGATCATGCGGATTGTTCAGTCAGCTTTGCCGATAAATGACTTATCTCGGCGATGCCGCAATCATGAAGGTGATTTTTTTGACGAGCCGGCTGCCGTGGCTTGAGCCGGTGCAATCAGGACCATCCTCACCGGCGTCGCTGGTGTCGCCGGTATTACGGTCGAACTCATTGAGCCGTAAAAAATACGCATGAACTTTTGTCTCCATCATTTGAGGGGTGTGATCTGCCGCCAAACATATGCAGTGATATATACAGCGGCGGTGATCTTCCTCGATTACTTAACAACGTTGACGCATTCTAAAACGGCGTAACTTTCATCCAGCTTTCCAATTTTGGGTTATTTAATTTGCTGTCCGACATGTAAATTATGCAACGACGCTATTCAGCGAGTTGTTCAGCGAGTTTCACACACACCGGCTGCGCCGGCATGAACCTCGGGTTCACCGTTACCGTTTGCACCGGCCTGCCAGCCAGCGCATTCAGCGCCTGTTTCAATTGCCAATCCTTGTCGCTGCCGAATTCCTTTTGCGGCAGCGCTGCGCTCTTGCTTTCGTCCAGCCTGGCGAGTGCGCGCCGGTCACGCATGCGTTGGCGTTCCTTGCGTACATCGGCGAAGGGATCGGGCGCGGCTTTGCTGGCATAGGCGGGACGCGCAATGTCTACCTCGCGATAGCCGAGCAAGACGCCGTCCATATCGGCATCTTTGCGCGGCGCTACGATCCAGTCCGGCACCACACCATAACCTTCCATCGGGCAGCCGTTCGGCCGCAAATTGCGTGCGTTGGTCCAGAACACGTAGGTGCCGTCGCGTGTGCCGACGCCGGTTTGCGCCATGCCTTTACCGTAGGTCGGCGTACCCAATAGCTTGGCGCGGCCAAGATCCTTCAGCGCGGCGGCGGTGGCTTCGGCGGCCGAGGCGCTTTGGCCGTCGACCAGTATGATGAGCGGCACGCTGCGCCACCATTCGTCGGCTTGCAACGGCGCCAGCGGGTCTTGGCCTTGCATCACTGGCAGATCGTAGTCGGGCCAGTTGGTGGTGATGCGGTGCTGGATTTTATCGTCGCGCTGCAGCGTCACCATCGCCGTCTTGTTGCGGCCGGTGAAGAGCGCAGTAATGCCGATTGCGGCGTTAAGCGCGCCGCCGCCGTTGATGCGCAGATCGAGAATCACAGCCTTGACCGGAGCCCCCTTTTTGCGCTCGGCTTGTAGGACGTTGATGTAATCGCCGATGGTGGGTTCTGGGAAATTGGCGAGCCGGGTGTACAGCACGTTGCCGTCGATTCGCTTGGCGCTAGCGGGGCGCGGTTTGATGATGGCGCGCAGCAGAGCGAATTCCAGCCGCTCCAACCGTTTCGGCGCGCTGTTTTTAACACCGCGTAGCAGCGTGAGTTTGAGCGGCGCACCGAGCTCGCCGTTGGCATATTTTGCAATCTCGGCATTGTCGACGCCGACCACGCTGTTGTCATCCATCTTCACCACCAGATCGCCGCTAAGCACACCGGCCTGGGCGGCAGGCGCGTCCGGCACGACGTCGATAATATGCAAACCGTCGGGCAGGGTCTCAAAGATGATGCCGATGCCGGGCGCACCGTGGCGCGTGCGTTCGTCTTTCTTTATCTGTTCTTGCTGTTCCTCGGCATTGCGAAAGCCGGCGTAAGGCAGAGTTTTGACGCCCAGCCGGATAGTTTCGTCGAGAAAGGCCGGCACATCGATCTCGGTCAGGTGTTCTTTCTTGAGCACCTCCACCACTGACTTGAGTTCGCAGATTTGCGCTTCCCAGTCCGGCGGGCAGGGCGAGACTTCGGCAGCGCTGGTCTGTGAGTAGAGACAAAATGCAAAGAATGCGATTGGGGTGAGCAGCATGGCGGATGCGAGCCGCTGGCGGCTTGAAATGCTTTTATCGCTGTCGTTAATCAGCAGTCGATTTCTCGCCGTTGCACGTGTGGTTTTGTTATACGGTCGCCCAATACCGGACATGGATTTCCCCTTACAGGTTTAGGTGCAACTCTATCAGTCCTCGCACAGAATAACTGTTTGCTGAACCGGCGAGGGGATCACCTTTCCGCATCGACTATAAGCAATCCGCATCCTCTGTCATCGAGACTGCAAATTCCGTTGACACCATTCCGCCACTCGCGATAAGGTCGGCAACGCATAAATTCTTTTCTCCCGGTAATAAAAAAAAGGATGCCATGAACGAGACCTCCCCGCCCCCCACATTCTCCCGCCGCGAGCTGTTGCTGAGCGCGCTGTCCGCCGCTGCCGTTGCGGCACTACCTCGCATCGCCGTTGCTCAGGCCCAAACCAATGATGCACCGCCGGCCGATACGCGGTTCTCGAACTTGCTGGCCGACTTTGCAGAAGAAATCCTGCGCCTGGCGCCGACCTCGGCCACCGAGCTGGGGCTCGATTCCGGCGCGCGCTCTGCGCTCAAATCACGCCTGCCGGATAATTCTCCCGCGGGCGACGCCGCCTGGGCTGGCCAGGTAAAATCGATGCTGGCCCGCATGACGGTGCTGGAGCGCGCCAAGCTCAGCCCGGATGCGCAAATCCGCTACGACAGCGTGTTTTATGCGGCGACCGAAGGCGTGCATGGCCTGCGCTTTTCCTATGGCGGCGCGGCCAGCGGTTTCTACGGCGGCACATCGCCATTCCCGGTTACCCAACAGAATGGCGCACTGACCGCCGTACCTGAATTTCTAGACTCGCAGCACCAGATCGCCAATGCTGCCGATGCCGAAGCCTATCTTGAGCGCGTAACAGCGCTGGCGCGCCTGCTCGATCAGGAAAGCGCGCGCATCGTCGAGCAAGCCGGCAAGGGCGTCATGCCGCCCGACTTTATCGTACGCACGGCGCTCGGCCAATTGCGCGATTATCGCAAGACCCCGGCGGCGGCGCAGAAGCTGGTTACCTCGATTGCCGGCCGCACCAAAAAACTCGGTATCGACGGCGACTGGGAAGCGCGCGCGACCAAGCTGGTGAACACCCTGGTATATCCGGCGCTCGAACGCCAGATCGACACCTTAGCCAAGGCCACAGCCAAGGCCACCGATGTCGCCGGCGTGTACCGCTTGCCGGATGGCGCAGCGTATTACGAATGGGCGCTCAAGCTGGGCACCACGACGACCCGCAGCGCCGCCGAAATCCACGCGATCGGGCTGGAGCAAAACAAGCTGCTGCAGGCGCGTATCGATACCATTCTCAAGGCGCAGGGAATCACGCAGGGCACGGTCGGCGAACGTCTGTTGGCCTTGTCGAGAGATCCCAAGCGCTTCTACGCCGATAACGACCAAGGGCGCGAGCAGCTGATTGCCTATTGCAATGAGCGGGTGGCGGCGGTGCGGGCGCTGATGCCGGAAATTTCGCATCTGGGCCTGAAGGCGCCGCTGGTGATCAAGCGCGTGCCGCCCGATATCGAGGCTGGCGCTCCGCTCGGGTATATGAATTTCCCCGCGCTGGACGGATCGCGGCCGGCGATTTATTACATCAACCTGAAATCGACCACACTCTGGCCGAAGTCCGACATCGCCACGCTGACCGCGCACGAAGGCATTCCCGGCCATACCTGGCAGGGCGCGTATCTGGCCGAACATCATGCGCAGATGCCGCTGATTGCCTCATTGATGGGCTTCAACGCCTTTGTCGAAGGCTGGGCGTTGTATGCCGAGCAGCTGGTCGACGAGTTTGGCTTGTATGCGGCAGATCCGTTCAGCCAGATCGGTTATCTCCAGGCCCAGCAGTTCCGCGCCTGCCGCCTGGTGGTCGATACCGGCTTGCACGCGATGAAATGGACGCGGCAGCAGGCGATCCGGTTCCTCAGCGAAAATACCGGACGCGACATTGCCGCCACGACCAGCGAAATCGACCGCTATTGCGTATCGCCTGGACAAGCCTGCGGCTACAAGATGGGGCACAACGAAATCCTGCGCCAGCGCGAAAGAGCGAAACTGGCGCTGGGCGCTAAATTCGATCTGGCCGGCTTCAATGATGCGCTGGTGAAAAGCGGCGGCGTGCCGCTGACGGTGCTGCCGACGGTGATCGATCGCTATATTGAAGGGGTGCGTGCCGGCGTGCGGACTGTATAAGGCAGGCGGTAAGCCGAGCATCTCCATCTCGGCAAGCCGCCCGCCAATACCGTGAGCTTGCAGACGGCCATACAGACCGTCTGCAAGCTGTTGACTTAACGAATGTTTGCGACGATGAATATGAGCGCAATGGCGCCAACTAAAAAAGCCCAGCCTCATCGTTGCTCATACCTGTTTATGCACTGACGATTCCAGCGCGAATCCTTCGTCGATCCAACCGGTAATGCCTCCTGGCATAGTCTTGACCGGGCGTCCGAGGCGGGCCATACGAATTGCCGCACGCGCCGCACCATTACAATGGGGGCCGGCACAGTACACCACAAATAGGGTATCGGCCGAATATTGGGTCAGCTTCGCCTCGACAATTTTTCCGTGCGGAAGATGGCGCGCGCCTGGAACATGACCTGCGGCATACTGGTCTGGTCCGCGGACGTCGAGCAGAACAAAATCCGGTGCGCCACTCGTCATTGCATGATGGACATCCCAGCAATCCGTTTCAAATTGCAATACGGATTCAAAATGGACCAAGGCATCTGAACTTTGCGCGGCGGCTACTTCGGTGACAATCGACATGAATAGACTCATCTTTTGGTTAATGTGAACGAATTATCGCGTTCATCAAAAACCATGCAAAGTGACGTAAATGTCAATATACGGTAACATTGCGCCATGCATAAACATCTGGTCGTCGCCATCGCCTATGATCGGCTCTGTACCTTTGAGTTTGGTTGTACGGTCGAACTGTTCGCGCTTGCACGCCCCGAGTTGGGCGTGAATTGGTATGATTTCTCCGTTTGCGCGATCGAGGCTGGCCCTATTCGCGCAATGGGTGGTATCAAGATCGAAGCGCCCCATAAACTCAGTCTGCTCGATCGCGCAGACACCATCGTCATTCCCGGTTGGCGCGACGCTGACGAATTACCGCCAGACGATTTGCTCAAGAAAATTCGTGTTGCATACAAACGAGGAGCGCGCCTATGCTCGATTTGTTCGGGCGTATTCGTCCTTGCCGCTGCAGGCGTACTTGACGGCAAGCGTGCGACAACGCACTGGCGCTATGCCGAGCGACTGGCAAAGCGTTATCCAGCCATTGATGTGCAGGTCGACGCGCTTTATGTTGATACAGGACAAATCATTACATCGGCCGGTTCGGCTGCCGGATTGGACATGTTATTGCACTTGGTACGTAGCGACTACGGCGCCAAAATCGGCAATCAAGTGGCCAAACGTCTCGTTGTCGCGCCGCATCGCGAAGGTGGACAAGCACAGTATGTTTCGCGTCCGATGGCGCATGATGAAGCGGGAAGATTAGCGAAGCTGATTGACTGGCTAAGAGCCAACCCGGCGCAACCGCATACAATAAAATCGATGGCGTCGCAGGCATTGATGAGTCCGCGCACATTGCAACGGCAGTTTCAAGAAGCGACCGGCCTTGGACCGATCGAATGGTTGATTCGAGAGCGCGTAGCGATCGCCAAGGATCTGCTGGAGTCCCCAAAGATACCGCTGGTGCAAATTGCGGAATTGGCCGGTTTCGGCTCCCAGGAGTCATTACGCCGCCACTTTCGCAGGCTTGTAACAATCAGTCCTGCGGTATATCGAAAACGTTTTTCTGGAAATTTGTGAGTGGCGCTTCAGCGCTGATTGGCGCTTTTCGTTGTGCGAATCCACGTTGAGTCGAATGATGGCTTTGGAGAACCATGACCGTCTGCTGAGGGGCGAATTGAGCCTATCACGACCGGCTCAAAACGGCCACTAGCTGCCGGTCGATGTTGCTATTCCATTTGGTTCAAGGCACGATCCGAACATGAAAATGCCATTTCTACAGCGCGGTTAGCGCGCTGGACTTTCGCGGCATGGTGTTCTACAAAGACTAATATCGAACAGAGTTTGTAGCTCGAACGAAAACTATTGGAGATCAGATGAGGGCCTTACAAACACTATTGGGCATCGAGCTACCAGTAATCCAGGCACCGATGGCGGGGGTGCAAGACAACAGGCTAACGGTAGCCGTGTCCAACGCGGGTGGGCTGGGCTCGCTCCCATGTGCCATGTTAAGCCTTGACGCGATGCGCAATGAACTGGTGGAGATCCGGGCGCATACCTCGAAGCCATTCAATGTAAACTTCTTTTGCCATGCGGCCGCAACCCCCAGTGTCGAGCGCGAAGCGGTTTGGAGAGCGGCGCTTTCTCGGTATTACCAAGAGTTTGGGCTTGACGAAGACGCCATTCCTGCAGGGCCTGGACGTGTACCCTTCAGTTCCGAAGTCGCCGACGTGCTGAGCGAATTCAAGCCCGCTGTAGTGAGCTTTCATTTTGGTTTGCCGTCGCCCGATTTGCTGGCACGGGTGCGCACCTGGGGCTCCAAGATACTCTCTTCGGCGACCACTGTCGAAGAGGCGCTTTGGCTCGAGGCGCATGGAGTCGATGCCATCATCGCGCAAGGTCTTGAAGCGGGTGGTCATCGCGGTATTTTCTTGTCGGACGACCTAAATACGCAGGTGGGCACGTTCGCACTGGTGCCGCAAATTGTGCAGGCGGTAAAGCTTCCAGTCATTGCGGCCGGTGGCATCGTGGATGCCAAAGGCGTTTCCGCTGCTATGGCGCTTGGCGCTGCCGGCGTACAGATTGGAACAGCCTATATGCTTTGCCCCGAAGCCACCACAAGCGCGCTACATCGGGCTGCGCTGAAAAGTGTGGCTGCCCGCCACACCGCGCTCACCAACCTTTTCACTGGCCGGCCTGCGCGCGGAATCATTAACCGCATCATGAAGGAACTTGGCCCGATCAGCAGCGCTACGCCCGCGTTTCCATTGGCCACGTCCGCTATCGCTCCATTGCGCGCCAAGGCTGAAAGCCAGGGCAGCGATGATTTCTCGCCATTGTGGTCAGGTCAGAATGCCAGCGGATGCAAGGAGATATCGGCCGCCGATCTCACACGGGAGTTCGCCGCCGGTCTCTAGCAATAGGTCTCAGTGCTCAAATGCGCGATGCATCGCTCAGGCCGGTTATTTAGAACGTTTAACGGCCGCTTCGGAGAAAACCGACTGATCGGTTGAATCCACAGTCGAAGCCTGCCTTTCACGATTGGCCAAGTTCGGCCAGAAGCAGACATTCTATGAAAAGCATCATTCCTCATATTCACGGCTTTTTCTGGAACTCCATGAACGACGCAGGAGACCAGGGTCGTACCGCGAGAATCAGGCTGGTGCCAAACCGTTCAGAAAAAGGCAAACTCAAGTCCTGATGATGCAGCGCCGAGAATTCCGCGCTTAAACGGCGCATATGGTCTTGGATGATCGTGTTGCTGGCCGGCGAGAGCATGCCGCTGACCATCGTCATTTTTTCGCCGTCCCGGTCGAAACGCGAGTTGAAAAAATCATTTTTCAATTGCGCCCGAAAATACTGCTGTATCGGCCCACCTGGCAGCCAGGTGAAGTCCGGCGCCACGCGCACGCGTATTTTATTGTTGGGCATCAAATCGATGATGCCAAGCTTGTCCAGGCGAGTGAGTAGCCGTATGCATTCAGCTTTGGAAAAATCGAAGACCTCCAGGATTTCTTCCAGTGACCAGTGATTCAGCGCATGCACCGCGATCAGTAATAATCTGGGGTCGGACACCAGTTTGTCTTCCTGTTCCTGGGATAGCTGGGACGGCGTTGCCGATTCATGCGAGATCATGCGCGCCAGATCGCTGATTTGTATGCCCAGCAACGTGCATATCTGATCGAAACGTCCGAGCGTGAAACTTTTCGCAGCAAATAGGCGCTTGACGCTTGCCTCGCTCAATCCCAGGCTTTTCGCCAGTTGGGCATAAGTGACCCCGCGCGCTTTCAGCACATTTTTTAGCGCCCCGACCAAGGCTTCTGCTTGGGCCATGTTTTCCTCGCCGATTTGCTGTGTGAACTAGTATTGTATTTCAATACTTTAGTAAGCAATATATGATTCTATCTATTGTTTATTTGAAATAATCAATACTTTTGCTACAGTCTGTTCGTCGCTCAATGAAGCGATCAAGCGGGTATAGCCGAATTCCAATCACCCTATCTCTAGGAAAAATAATATGAAAAATCTGACGCTACGTCGTGTCGCAGTTGCGCTTTCTTTGTGCGGCGCCTTGGTTGCCAACCAGGCATTTGCACAATCCACAGTTAGTGATATGTCGGCTATATCGGTGGTTGTCTCGGTTTTGGCCCCGGCTTATTTCATTTCCGAAGGCGGCGAATATCTGGTCAAGGGCGTCGAAGCCTCTGGTAACGGCGTGCTCTATGTGTTGGAAAAAGTCGGCACTGGCGTGCGCGGTTCGGTCACCGTTACGGCCAATGCCAGCGGTGCAGTATCGGTCGGTGTGGGTGAAGTCATCAGCGTCACCGCGAGCTCGGCCGGCATGTTGCTGGTCAGTGCAGGGCGGGTACTGGCGATTGTTCCTACAGAACTTGGCAAGTCGCTGATGAAAAGCAAGAAGATATCGTAACGCTTGCTGGTTGCTGCGGCGATTCCCACAAATTTTTCATGAAAGCGCACCATGTATAAAAAATATCTGCTTACGGCTACGGCTAGCTTGTGTTTTTTAACGCCGGGTCTGGTTTACGCCGGCCAGGCTTGTGAGCAAAAATCACCATCGGTCACTATGGTGACGCAAGGCTTGGCGCTGGCGGTCAAAACCGCTGCGCAACTCAATGCCAGCGGCGCGGAGGTGGTGATCATCGGCCGCGTCGGCCAGGATCTCAGCAAATACGGACAGCACTTTTCGCACATCGCTTTTGCCTACAGGGAGGGAGCAAGCTGGACTATCGTGCATAAGCTGAACGAGTGCGGCACTGCGGTCAGTAATGTTTTTGAACAGGGGATGGGGCAGTTTTTCCTCGACGATCCATTCAAATTCGAGGACGCCATCGCGGTGCCTGCGCCCGAGGTGCAACAGCGGATATTGGCGGTGCTGAAAAATCCGGAAAAAGTGTTAACCGAATACATCCCGCAATACAGCATGCTGGCTTACGCCTGGGGTAACAAGTATCAGCAATCGAATCAATGGGTGCTGGAAACGCTGGCGCTGGCGATGGAGCCGCAAATAAAAAACCGCGAACAGGCCCAGGCCTGGCTCAAGTTCAAGGGATATGAACCTTCTACACTGAATATCGGCCCGATGACACGGCTTGGCGCCCGCATGTTCAAGGCCAATATCGCGTTTGACGATCATCCCAATGACAAACGTTTCAGCGACAGGATTGAAACTGTGACTGCCGATTCGGTTTTCGATTTCCTCAAAAAATCCGGACTCGGGGTCAGTTATTTCACGGTGAGTCTGTAAGCTGGGGGCGGCTAGCGCGGGCCACGGTCACTTCAATTGCCCGCGTTATCCAACAACTCCAGCAACACCTCCGCAGCATTCGCAGTGCGCGCTCCGCGCGCCGCCATCTCTTCGACAAATTCCCGATACTGCTGCTCGAACCCGCTCACCGGGCTCATGCAATCGGTAACCAGCACCAGTTTCGCCATATGCTGCGGGCCGAAATAAGCGGCGATGTGCTCGGTCGTCGCTTTCACGCAATGGCTGCCGGCTTCGCCGGTGATGTAGATGCGCTCGGCTGTGGCCAGGCTGTCCAGGAAAACCTGGTTCGATTGCGTCAGCGCATCGTCCGGGTCGGGCACTTCGGCTTGTACCGCGGAATAGTGCTCGGTCCACGGATTGCTGCCCTTGCTGATTTTGTTGACGCTGCGCTGGGTGCGTTCTTCCCAGCGGTTGTAGGCGTGCCGCAGATCGGCGTGGACGTTGTGTCCCCACGAGCCGATCTCGCAATGGACCGGCCATACCATCAGCCGGTAACGCCCTGCTGCTTCCAGTTGATCCAGGTAAGCCAATACGCGCGGCAGCGCTGCGGGCACGCGCGGCAGATAAGCGCCGGCGCGAACCTGCGCTGCCGAGATCTGGGTAAACGGCGTAAGCTCGCCACCGGCCGCGCTGCTCCAGAAACCGGGATGGGCGATATCGAGACGGTGATGCGAATCGAGCGTGATGCTGATTGCGCTGATGCCTGCGCCGCCGCGATTGATCAGATCCGCCACGCGCAGCATGTCGGCGTGGGCGCCGGGCACCGGCAGCGATGGCGCCGCGTTGCCGCCGTTGGCCGGGTCGGGCGGCAGATAGGCGGGCGGCAGATCGCAAAAATCGTTTTGCGGATCGATGATCAATAAATGGTAATTGCGCGGGTAATTGCGCCGCATCTGTCTCTCCTGAGCTGCCCGCCCGATGTCGATTTTTCGCTTATAGCGCTGCCAGCATTTTTTTCAGCGCATCTTGCGTCGCCGGATCGCTCAAGCCCAGATTGCCTTTGGTTTCCAGCAAATGGCCACGGCAGGCTGCGGGCCAGCCGAAGGCGTCGTCGTCCAGCGCCAGCCAGCTGGTCGGCTTGCGGCGTTCGACATCGCGCCAGACCTGCATGCCGCGCGGCATGGTGTCGAATTCTGCCGGCGTTAATTTTGGGTGATGGAAAGTGGAGCCGATCACACGCTCGCGCAAGCTCTCCGAGAGTTCCTGTCTGGTGGCGTCAAATCCCAGCGCCCTGATCCAGCTGGTGGACAAGACGATTTTGACTTCCGGGTAGGGCGCCAGCAATTCTTCCAGGATCGGCATCCATTCAAAGAATACGCGGTCGGGAGTGGCGATGTACAGGCCGCGCTGGCGGTTGCGGATTACCTTGGCGTCGTGCAAAACGCCGTTGTAGTCCAGATAGAGAATTTTCATAAGATGTCAGTTGTTAAAATTGAATCGCAAAGTTGAATCGCAAGGGCGAATTGCCGCCAAGTTTACTCCAAAGGCGTCGCCCACGGCCTCCGGACCGGCCGGATTCGCTCGTGAACGGCAAAACGGCGCGCGGCCAGCAGGCTTAAAGCGCTGCGGATATACTCGAAAACCGCAAGTTGAACAAGGAAGTCCCTGTGATCCCAATTTCAATTCTGGACCTGGTCCGTATCCGCCAAGGCAGCGATGCGCGCAGCGCGCTCGACCACGCGCGCGATCTGGCGCTGCACGCCGAGGGCTGGAACTATCGCCGCTTCTGGATGGCAGAACATCACAATATGCGCGGCATCGCCAGCGCCGCCACTGCGGTGGCGATCGGCCATGTCGCCGCCGGCACCAGCACCATACGGGTGGGCGCCGGTGGCGTCATGTTGCCGAACCACGCGCCGCTGGTGATTGCCGAGCAGTTCGGCACGCTCGCCGCGCTGTTTCCCGGCCGTATCGATCTCGGCCTGGGCCGCGCCCCCGGCACCGATCAGATCACCACGCGGGCGCTGCGGCGCGATCCGGCCAGCGCCGAGTCGTTTCCGCAGGATGTGCTGGAACTGCAAGCCTTCCTGGCGCCGGCCGAGCCGGAGCAGCGCATCGTCGCCGTGCCGGGCCACGGCAGCCAGGTGCCGCTGTGGATTTTGGGATCGAGTACTTTCGGCTCGCGCCTGGCCGCCGAGTTCGGCCTGCCGTACGCCTTCGCTTCGCATTTCGCGCCGGATTCGCTGGAAGTGGCGCTGCAACTGTATCGCGCTCAATTCAAGCCGTCCGCACAGCAGGCCACGCCGCATGCAATGGTGGGCGTGAATATCATTGCCGCCGATACCGACGCCGAAGCGCGCCGCCTGGCGACTACCCAGCAAATGTCGTTCACCGATATGCATCGCGGCGTACGCGGCCTGAGCAAACCGCCTATCGACGATATTGAAACGTATTGGTCGCCGCTGGAAAAGGCGCAGGCTTCGCACATGCTGGCGTGTTCCATCATCGGCTCGCCGGCAACCGTGCGCGAGGGGCTGGAGCGATTCCTGCTGCGTACCGGGGCTGATGAATTGATGATCGTGTCGGATGTGTTCGAGCACCAGGCGCGGCTGCATTCCTACGAAATCATCGCCGACGTTGCGCGCAGCGTGGAGCGGATTTAGATGTCGCGCATTTAGACATCGGTTTGATGCGCATGTCCTTCCCCTTCTCCAGTTTGTCTTCGCCCTGCCAGCATCTGGAAAGCGCGCCTTTCCTTGGGCGCGATATCTGGGTAAAGCGTGACGATCTGCTGCACCCCGAAGTATCCGGAAATAAATTCCGCAAACTCAAATATCCGCTGCTGATGCTGCAAGGGCAGAGGCCGCGATTGGTGACCATGGGCGGCCCGTGGTCGAATCATTTACACGCGCTGGCCCATGCTGGCGCCTTGGGCGGCTGGCCGACTACAGGATTGGTGCGCGGCGCGGCCGGTCTGGCGAGCGCCACGCTGGACGATTGCCGACGCCTGGGCATGCAGACCCAGTTCGTATCACGCGAGGATTATCGCCAGCTGCGCGAAGACCCGCAAGCCTGGCGCCGGCACCTGGCTGTCGACCACGATAGCGATGTCTGGCTGCCGGAAGGCGGCAGTGCGCCGGCAGCCTTGCGCGGTGTCGCCGAACTGGTGGATGAATTACCCTTCATTCCCGAGGTAATCATGGCCGCTTGCGGCACCGGCGCGACTCTGGCCGGCATTTTGGCGGGTTTGCAAGGCCGCAGCCGGGTGGTCGGCATCGCCGTTTTCAAGAATGCCGCATATCTGCATCAAGAGATTGTCCGCTTGCTACAGGAAGCGGGCTACCCCGCCTATCAAAATTACGAACTGATCACCGATGCGCATCACGGCGGCTACGGCAAAGCGCCGCCTGAGTTGCGTCAGTTCTGCCGCGATTTTTCGCAGGAATTCGATATGCCGATAGAGCCGGTCTACACCGGGAAATTATTTCACGCCCTCAGAGAAATGCAGCAGGCGCACGCCTTCCATGCCGATGAACGGGTGCTCGCGGTGCACACCGGCGGCATGCAGGGAGCACGTGGATTCATCGATTGAGGGAGGCCGACATATGGCTCCTGCCGGCGCTCCGTCCAGCTTCAATAATTTGCATCGCGGCGTCCGTAATCGCGGGTTGGCAGGGAATCGATATAACCGATGTCGCGCAACAGGTGATCGTTCATATCGCGGGTATCCAGCAGATCCCTTGGCTGTGTTGCTGCCGCTTGCACCGGAGCCAGGTGTTGCCGCTTCCAGCTGCTCTTGAGGACCTGTAAAACGTCGTCCAGCAGACTTTGCGGACGTGGCAATGTTGTAGCGATTTGGTTGGGTGTCGATACGCAGTTCATAGCAGCCTCACAAGTTGATTGTCGGGAACGTTTTCTATGTTGGTTAGAATATCCAACCAAAGCCACTTAGGGAAACGACTTGTTCTAACCATCTTGGTCAGCTATGCTTACCAGCATGAACCGACTCCCACTCCATACCCTTCCGGTCTTCCGCAGCGCCGCGCTGTCGCAGAATTTGCGCGCTACCGCGCTCGAAATGCACCTCACCCACAGCGCCGTCAGCCAACAGATCGGCGTGCTTGAGCAACAGCTAGGTTTCGCCTTGTTCGAGCGGCGCGGCCGCCGCATCGTACTCAACGAGGCGGGCCAGGCGCTGCTGTGCAGTGTCGAGTCGGCGCTGGCCCAGCTGGACGCCGGCGTGCTGGCCGCCGCCGCCACCGCGACCGGCACTGCGCAACGGCTGCGGCTGACGGTGATGCCGTCTTTCTTGCAGCGTTGGCTGTTGCCGCGCATGCAGAGCTGGCGCGAGCGTCATCCCGATATCGCGCTGGAGCTGCACTCTTCGCAGCAAGTGATGGATTTGCAGCGTGACGGTTTTCACGTAGCGCTGCGGCAAGGGCGCGGCGGCTGGATGGGGCTGAGCGACGAACGTCTGTTCGACAGTCCCTTGGTGGTGGTGGCTTCGCCGGCTACCGCGCGCCGCTTGCAGGGCGGTGGTGTGGCCGCGCTGGCGCACGAAGCCTTGCTGGGCGACGCCGATTTGTGGGATCGCTGGTTCAGCCAGGCCGGGCTGACGCTGAGGACCAATCCCGTGGCCAGTTTCAACGACGCCGGCATCATGCTGCAAGCCGCCGAGCAAGGCTTGGGCATCGCGCTGGGGCGCGAGTTCATGGTGGCCGACGCCTTGCGCGACGGCTTGCTGGTGCGGCTGTCCGAACAAAGGCTGGCGCCGGACGCCGATTACGCAACTTATTTCCTGGTTTATCCCCCCGCATTGCGCGACTGGACGCCGTTGCAAAAATTGCGCAGCTGGCTGCATGAGGAAGTGCGCGTCCTGCAGGAATCGGCGAACACGCCGCCATCCATCCTCGCGCCCTTGGATGCGGCGCCGGCGAAAAAATCGGCGGGGCCTAAGACTCAAGCACTTACTCAGGAACGTAATCAAGCACGTAAAAAAGCACCGTAAGCAGCCGGCGCCTGCTTCAGGAAACCGGCGGCGCTTCGGACGGCAAGAAGTTCGCAGCCGGGCGCAGCACGCAACCGGTATTCAGCCAGGCCAGCGACTCTGGCCATAGATTACGGCTGAAGCGGTCATGGAAAAAAGCGAAATGACCGATCTCGGAGAGCGCGAATTCTGCCGGCGTCACCACCACATGGGTTCTATCGCTGCCGCGGTAATAGCGCAACAGCCGCAACACCGCTGCCGGTGTGCCGAACTCGTCGTCGCTGATGCTGTAGGCTAGCGACGGGCATTGCAATTGCGGGAAATAACGCGTGGGATCGTTGCGTTGTTTTACCGCATTGGCAGAGCTGCTTGAATTGGCCCTATCGTTAGATTTATCACTGGCCCTGTCGCTGCGGCTACCCAGCGTCGCGCCGCGAAACGCCCATTCATAAGCCACACCGGCCGGCAGATCTTCCAGCCAACCCAGCAGGCGGCCGGGAAAGAAACCTGCCAGACTCGTCGCCAGGGGCATCAGCACATGCCATTTCAGTAGCATCCGGTAGCGCACATTTTCTGCATAATCCTGCCAGTAGGCGAACTGCGCACCCACCGTCAGCAAGCGGTCTATGCGCCAGTTCGAGGCGCTGAAGCCGGGCAAAACGCCGCCGATGCTGTGGCCGATCACGACGATTTTCGCGTCGGGAAAATTCTTCATCACCCAAAACATGACGCCTTCGAAATCCTTGCTGCCCCAGTCGAATTTGGTCGCTTTCAAGCGGCGTAGCGATGGCGGCCGCGAGGCGCCGATACCGCGATAATCGTAGGTGATGGCCAGGTAGCCGCTGGCTGCCAGGAATTTCGCGTAGCGCGCGTAATAGGCTGCCTTGACGCCGGTAGCGCAATTGATGATCGCCACCGTTTGCGGCACGTGCAATGCATCCGAGTAGTGCAAGTTCGCACTTAAGGGATAGCCGTCGGTGGCCGGGATCTGGATCGGCGATTCTATGTGCGTTTTGGGTTGCACTGCGGGGGGCATTGTGGGGGACATTTTCTGGTCAAGCCTGGCGGTCTGTATGGCCCCGATTGTAGAGAGCAAAAGGTCTGCGCATAAGGTATGCTGCCGGCATATCTTTGTTGAGCGAAACTCACCAATATGAACAATCTCGATGCCAATTCCCTGATCATTTTTCATCAAGTCGCCAGCAGCGGCAGCCTGACCAAGGCAGCCGAGGCGCTGGCGTTATCGCGTTCGGCGCTCAGCCACCGGATCAAGGCGATTGAAGCGCGGCTCGGCTGCCAGCTGCTGATCCGCACCACTCGCAGCATCGGCCTGACCGACGCCGGCTATCGGCTAGCCGCATATGCGAGCCGGATTGCCGAGACCCTGAGCGAGGCCAACCTGCTGGCCAACGGCCTGAACCAGGACACCGCCGGCCTGGTGCGCATTTCAGCGCCGTCCGGCCTCGGCTCGGTCTGGCTGCGGCCTTTGCTGATGGCGTATATGCAGGCCAATCCGCTGGTCAGCATCGATGTGCGCTTGAGTGAATTCAGCGTCGACATTATCAAAGACCCGTTCGACCTGGCGATCCGCGTGACCTCGCAACCGCCCGAGAATCTGGTCGCCAAAAAATTGTTCGACGTCTCCTGGTGGCTGTGCGCCAGCCCGGAACTGGCTTCACGCTTTGCCGACGATCTGGCCGCATGCGATCTGTCAGCGATACCGATTGCAGGTTTTGCCCGTGCCAGCCAGTTGCATGAAATCACGCTGACGCGCGGTGAGGAAAAGCTGCTTGCGATGCGCGCGCCGGTACTGGTGTCGAACGAGCTTGAATTTGTCCGCGATGCGGTAATACGATCCCTAGGCATGGCAGTCTTGCCTGACTACTATGCCAGGCAGGACGTGCAGGCGGGCCGTTTGCTGCGACTGCTGCCAGACTGGCAGGTCAGCGCGGGATTTGGCGACCAAGCCTATGCCTTGCATCTGCCGGGGCGCATGATGCCGCTGCGGGTCAAGCGTCTGATCGATTTCCTGAGCCGGCGCAGCTAGCTGCCGATCCAGGTGAATACCGCGGAAATCATGCCATTGTTGAAGCTGTTTCAACACTGATGCGTTTCCAAGCCATCTTATCCGGTCTCTTTGGCGCGCCTACAATCATGTATCCGATAGCAGGCTATCCACTGCTGCATTGTTGGGTGTAACCAAGGGGTAAGCATGATTGCCAAAACAAATGCCAACTCACGCGCCAGCTGGATAATGCTGACCTGCTTCGGCATGATCCTGTTTCTTTGCATCGGTCAGCGGCATAGCTTCGGCCTTTACCTGCGGCCGATGACGATGGACCTGGGCTGGGACCGCGCCACTTTTTCTTTTGCCATCGCTTTGCAAAACCTGGTGTGGGGCGTCAGCCAGCCGTTCACCGGAATGCTGGCCGATCG
Source organism: Collimonas sp. (assembly GCF_035566375.1). Taxonomy (GTDB): domain Bacteria; phylum Pseudomonadota; class Gammaproteobacteria; order Burkholderiales; family Burkholderiaceae_D; genus Collimonas. Next base: position 52,362 of record NZ_DATMRK010000035.1, on the reverse strand, counting down.
CTACGGCGCCCGGCGGATTTTCATTGTCGGCGGCATTTGTTATGCGCTCGGTTTGTACGGCATGTCGCAAGCCAGCACCGGTATCGGCCTTGCCGCCAGCGCCGGGCTGCTGGTCGGCATCGCCCAGAGTTGCACCGGCTTCGGCATTGTCTACGGCGCTGTCGGCAAAATAGTCAGCGCTGAAAAGCGCGGCACGGCGCTGGGTATCGTCGGCGCCTTCGGTTCACTGGGACAATTTGCGATGCTGCCCGCCAGTCAGGCATTGATCGGCCATCTGGGTTGGGCGCATGCCCTGCTGATCGGCAGCGGCGCATCTCTGCTCATGATGGTGTTGGCGTTCGGTACTTCGGCGGCGGCAACCGCGAAAGCCGAGGCCACAGGGCAAAGCATGGGGCAGGCGCTCAGGCAGGCATTCCGGCACCGGGGATTTCTATTATTGACGCTGGGTTTCTTCGCCTGCGGTTTTCAACTGGCGTTCATCGCCACCCATTTGCCGGCTTATCTGTCGGATCAGGGATTGCGGCCTGCGGTCGGCGTGACGGCGCTGGCGATCGTGGCTTTGGCGAATATCCTGGGCACCTATCTATGCGGTTATTTCGGTGAAAAATTCAGCAAGAAATATCTGCTGGCAGCGATCTACGTGGTACGCGGCATCGCCCTCGCCGCTTTTGTCATGCTGCCGGTAACGCCGCTGACGACCTATGTATTTGCGGCGGTGATGGGCTTGATATGGCTCGGCACGGTGCCGTTGTCGAATGGCGTGGTCGGTCAGATCTTCGGCTATCAATATATCTCGATGCTGTATGGCTTTGTCTTCCTGAGCCATCAGCTGGGCAGTTTTCTCGGGGTATGGCTGGGCGGCGTCTTGTTTGACCTGACCGGCAATTACCAGGCGGTCTGGGCGATTGCGATCGGTCTCAGCGCCGTCGCCGCCATCATCAGTTTGCCGATCGATGACCGAGCGGTTCAGTTCGAGCCTGCTCATGCCTGAGCCGTCGTCCATGCGCGCGGGAAGATTATTAGCCGCCTCGCTCGGCTGGGCCTTGTTGCTGGCCTTGCTGGCGGCTTGTTTTTGGGCCTATTTGCAGCCGGATTTTCTGCTGGAACTGATTTCAAGTAATTTTTTGTGTTGAATCCTGGGCATCCTGCTCAGATTGCTGCAAACGGTGGTTAGAATTGTGGCTGCTATCGATTCTTTCGCCTCATGACGCCGCCAGACCACCTCAAACGCCTCAGCTGCCCCAAGTGCTCGCGTCCCCAACGCAGTTGTATCTGCGCCTGGGTTACTCCGGTAGAGAATGCGGTTGAAGTGCTGATCTTGCAGCATCCATTGGAAGTGCATCAGGCAAAAGGCAGCGCGCGCTTGCTCCAGCTGAGTTTGCCGCACAGTGAATTGGTCGTCGGTGAAGTTTTTGCGGAGCAGACCTTGCACGCATTGCTGCATACACCCGCCGCCAGACGCACCATCCTGCTGTATCCGGATAGTCCCGACGACAAAGGGCTGAACCTGGCCACACCGCCTGTCCTCGATCAGGCTTGGTTGAGTGAACCGGCGCAATTGCGTTTGGTGGTGCTGGACGGCACCTGGCGCAAGAGCCGGAAAATGCTTTATCTCAACCCGCTATTGCAACAATTGCCGCGCCTGCCGCTACGCAATCCGCCGGCGTCCCAGTACCTGATCCGTAAGGCCCACAGCCCAGGGCAACTTTCCACATTGGAAGCAACTTGTTACGCCTTGATGCAGTTAGAGCAGGATGAGAACAAATATCAGTCCTTGCTGGCGGCATTTAACGGCTTTGTGGGACAGCAGCTTGCCTATGGGAAGCACTAAAAATCGTGGTTTGCTGGTTACCTTTGCCATCGACTTCCTGCCGCCGCTCGTGTATCCTCCACGGTCTCTTCTAAAGTGTTTGTTTGCGTTCGGCAACAAAGACTTATTCCACAAGTATTCCATCAGTAACAACAAGACGACGGTCGCCGGTGATCGCCAACGCCAACGTGTGAGGACGCATGAAGGATTATTACGCCGTTCTCGGCATAGACAGTGATGCATCGATAGCCGCGTTGAAAAACGCCTATCGCAAGAAAGCCTCAGAGTTTCACCCCGACAGAAACACAGCATCCGATGCGCCCTCCCGCTTCCGGGAAGTGCAGGAAGCTTACGACCTGTTGTCGGATGCGGTGAAACGCCAGGAATACGACGAAAACCGGCGCCGCAGCCTGCTGGAAAACCCGCTGGAAACCGCCCAACAAATCTGGACCACTTATATGAACAAGGTTTTGCAATGATGCTTTCTTCTTTTTTCGAGGATTTGACCAAGGCTTACCAGGCTGAACTGGAAGACTTGCAAAGCGATTCCGAGGGTAACGACATCCTGACTTCGCGCCTGAAAAGCAAGCGCTCGCAGTTTGCCTTGATGATGCCGATGATAGAAACCGATCCCGAAATGGTCGCGGTGGCTTTTCACGGCGGTATCGACTTTACCAATCCGCAGACGCTGATCATGTTGTTATCGGACGAACCCGATGATTTCCCATCATGGACAGACGTTGCCGATGCGGTGCAATTTGAATCGTGGGCGCAAAAGCTGGCGGACATCGCCTTGCAGGAACCAGGCGGCGAGCGCTTTCTGATCACCACGGTTTGCCTCGAATATCTGCATGAGAAAAGCAACGGCAATTACCAGGGCGCCCATCAATCCGCGCATGGCGAGTCGGACGATGCGGTGGATGAGGTTGAGAGCGACGACGATGAAGACGGCCGCGACCTGGAAATTGAAGGCGCTGACTGGCTGGCGGAGCAAGGCTTCGAACGCCTCGGCTGAACAAATTTAGACATTTTTAATACAGTGATTCCATGACAAACGCGCTCGTAGTAAAAGCAGCAAACCTGATCCGCAACGGCGATATCGCCGGCGCCGAATTCGCCTTGGTCAGCCTGGCCGAGACCGAGGGCGATTACGCATTGGTAGCGGCGCTCGATACGCTGCCGCCGAAAGATCTGCTGGCCGTCATCCGCGAATACGATACATCGAAAGAATCGGTGGTCAATTTGCTGGTGACGCCGGAGCAGTTCGCGCGCGCGGTGGTCATGGAAAGACTGTATGGCGACCATAGCCATGTGCGCCTGCGCGGCATGGTGAATGCGGTGTTGTTCCGCGACGATACCCAGACCGGCGAATTCATCGAAGCGATCGGCGAAGTTGACGGCGGCTGCGAAGCGCTAATCGACTATCTGTCGGACCGCGACGAAGAGGTGGTGCATTTCGTCACGTATGACACTTTCAACGTCAACCGCACCGAAGAAGGCGATGAAGTCGACAAATCGGAAATCAGCGATCGCGACTGGAAAGAGCTGACCTGGCTGCTCAAGCATGAGCACGCCGATATGTTCGAGCAGATCTGGCCGGTGCTGAAAAAACGCATGAAGGAACGCTTGCGGCGCGAGGCCGAGCTGGAATTGGCGGAGCAGAAAATGCTGGAGCCGCAAGAACGCCCGGTGGCTGCGGCCATTGCTGCGCCAGCCGCCGCTGCCGCCGTCGATCCTGACGAAGAGTCGGCACTGTAAGCGCTCGCCTTATCTGCGCTTTGTCTGTTCTAACCGTTCCAGAAACCTACGCATCCCATGTCTGAAAAGCAGCGCAATATCGACGTAATCGACAAGCGCCCTTTCTTTGAAAAGGCGCTTGTTTTTGGTCTCAAGAACGCCATCCTCGATCAGGAAAAATGCCGCGCGATGATAGCCGACGCCGCCAAGGGCACGGTGCAGGTGGCCGCGTTCTTCGGCACCAGCCATCTCCACACCGATCTTGAAAATGCGCGGCAACGCATCGTCAATCTGATCAGCCTTTACCTCGAACACACCTGCAACGGCGATCTGCGAAAAGCAGCGGAATCTCTGCGCGACAATTCGTTCCTGTCGCATTCGCGCGGTGGCAACGAGATGCTCAAGGCACTGCATGCGCTGCCTGACTCCACCGTCTTCGGCGATACCAAGGGCCAGGGGCTCAAGGAATTCCAGGATGAGCGCACGCTGGCCAAGCCGTTTTCCCTCAGCGCCTATCGGAAAGAGTGCAAGGCGCGCGAAGAAACCGCTGCTGTCCTCGCTACGGCGCTCTGGTTTGCCGATGACATGGGTTTGGACCGTGCCGCGCTCGATTTTGCGGGGGCTGAAACGGTGATCCGCACGGCGCTGCTGGCGCGCCTTGGCGGCGCTGAAGAATTTCCTGGTCGCTTGGGTTTTGCCAAATTGATTGCTACGGTGCGTAGCGATAGCGCGGGTAGCGGGAAGTTGAAATTTCCCAAACAATTACTGGACGATGTGCCGCTGGAATATCGCGATATCGCAGCTAAGGTCCGGCGCGAAATCGAGAAACATGACGCGCTGGCAGATCCTGCGGTGGCGCTCGATACTTTGCTCAATCTTGTCGACTTGCGCTACTTTGTTCAAGAGGGTGGCCTGGAAGACGTCGAAGGTTTTGACGCCCTGGTGTCGAAGGAATGGCACAAGGTCACCAAGGGCAAGGAAGATCCCTACTCACGCTTGACTGTTTTCATGTGTATTGCGACGGCTGCAAAACCGAAGACCACCGTGTCGGAGACTGAAGCGCGGGCCATGATCCGGCAAGTTCGCCAGCATGGCTTCGATAGCGAGGCGGTCTCTGCTTTCATCAAGAGCTCGGCGCCATTCGAGATCAAGGACAATCTGTTGTCTTTGTGGGAGGACGAGTTCTTGCCGGATGCGCAGGAATACCTGATCGACGAAGATGATCTCAAATACACGCGCGCCATGAAATTCTTGAAAGAGAATTGCAATATCAAAGTCAAGCAAGCTGGCAAGGAACAGAGGTAGCCGTCGAAAAACCGAAGCGGTGATGATTCAGAGTGCTAAAGTTGTGCAATAACAGTCTTTGGGTTGTATTTATATTTTACAGCTTAAGAGTTGTATTATTTAAATACAATAAATAGACTGTTTTATTGATTTACAGAAGATAGTATGTAAAATCAGTAATGAGCAACAACGGAGCTTGCCATGAATTATTCAATCAAGACACTTAGTCAATTGCGCCTCATCCTCCAGGGATTTCGTAAGACCAATCGCCTGACCCAGGCGGCATTGGCAGATAAGCTGGGCATCACGCAGCAAAGCTACGCGCAGTTGGAGGCTAATCCGGCTGCGGCCAGCGTTGACAGACTATTCAGGGTTTTGCAAGTATTGGGAGTCGATCTGGTGCTGAGCGGCGATGCGCCATTCGCGTCGGGCGCCTCCTATGCGAGCGCCACAGCAACGCCGGGACAGCAGGATTTTGCGGCAAGTCAATTGTCCTCGTCATATGCGCCCGGTGGTTCGGGCGAACCGACTCAGGGCAAATCGGTTAAAGGATCGGCAAAGAAAGCCGGACCGGCCCGTGCTACGGCAAAGAAAAAAGAAAGCTGGTAAGCATGGGGCGCCGCTCGCAAAAGCAGCAGCTGCATGTCTGGATGAATGGCATCCCGGTCGGTGTCTGGCAGCGCACTCCGCAGGAAGAAAGCCTGCGCTATTTTGAGAAGTGGGTAGCTGACGAACAGGGGCGGCCGCTTTCCTTGTCCCTGCCGTTTACACCGGGAAACCAGGTCTACAAAGGACAACTGGTCAGCGCTTTCTTCGATAATCTATTGCCCGACAGCGACGCCATCCGGCGTCGTCTGGCGCAGCGTTACCAGGTAGCCGGCGTGGCGCCGTTCGATCTTTTGGCTGCGCTTGGGCGAGATTGCGTCGGCGCTCTGCAATTGCTGCCAGAGGACGAGCAGCCCAATTCCCTGTATTCGCTCAAAGGCCAGCCGCTGACTAGCGCGCAGGTAGCGCAGCAGCTGCGCGACAGTACCGCAGGCGGGGCGCTCGGACAACATGGCCATGATGCCGATCTGCGCCTGTCGATTGCCGGCGCCCAGGAAAAAACCGCGCTGCTGTTGCATGCAGGGCAATGGATGCGCCCGCAAGGCAGTACGCCGACCACGCATATTTTCAAACTCCCGTTAGGCCTGGTTGGCAATATGCAGGCCGATATGCGGACTTCGGTAGAAAACGAATGGCTGTGTTCCAGATTGGTCGCCGCCTATGGCCTCGCGGTGGCGCATTGCGATATAGCGCACTTTGAAGAGCAAAAGGTACTGATCGTTCAACGCTTTGATCGCAAACCGGCGAGTGACGATAGTTGGATTGTGCGTCTCCCGCAGGAGGATTTTTGCCAGGCTACCGGCACCTGGCCGTTGGCCAAATACCAGGCGGATGGCGGCCCCGGCATTGCCGCCATCATGGAGGTATTGAGGGGTTCGGAACAGGCAGAACAGGATCGGCGCAATTTCTTTAAAGCGCAACTGGTGTTCTGGCTGCTGGCGGCGACCGACGGCCATGCCAAGAATTTCAGCATAGCGCACCTGCCCGGCGGCCGTTATTGCTCGACCCCGCTCTACGATATTCTCTCGGCGCATCCGATTCTGGGTAGCGGACGCAACCGGATCGCGCCGCAAAAGGCGAAGCTGGCGATGGCCGTGCGCGGCAACAGCCACAACATCTACCTGCTCGGCCAGATCCAGCGCAGGCACTGGGCTGCGCAGGCGCGCCAGGTTGGCTTGGGGGCTGGCAGCGCAGAGGAGGTCATCGCCGAATTGATCGCGGCGACCGAGGCGGTGCTGACAGACGTGGCCGCAAAGTTGCCCGCCGATTTTCCGGAAGACTTGTCTGACGCGATTCTCGGCGGCGTGCGCAGCCAGTGCGCGAAACTGGCGGCAATGCCGGCTTGAGCATTGGGATGCTGGCCGTTATTGCGGAATCGCAGGATGTTCACTAGAATCGTTGCTGGAACATTCCACGCAAATGGAAAACTTGTTCCAACGTCGCTCGGACGGTTCCGGGCGCTAACGTGAAAGAAAACCATGTCTGAATCCCCAACTCCGCGCAGATTTTCGCGCATCGATCGCCTGCCTCCCTACGTTTTTAATATCACCGCCGAACTGAAAATGGCGGCGCGCCGCCGTGGCGAAGATATTGTCGATATGTCGATGGGTAATCCCGATGGCGCCACGCCGCCGCATATCGTCGACAAGCTGATCGAGGTAGCGCAGCGTCCCGACACTCACGGCTATTCTGCCTCCAAGGGCATTCCGCGCCTGCGGCGGGCGATCAGCCATTGGTACAAGAAACGCTACGACGTCGAATTCAATCCGGATACCGAAGCGATCATCACCATCGGTTCCAAGGAAGGGCTGGCGCATCTGATGCTGGCGACGCTGGATCGCGGTGATACGGTGCTGGTGCCGAATCCCAGTTATCCGATCCACATCTACGGCGCAGTGATTGCCGGCGCCGATATCCGTTCGGTGCGGATGAGCCCGGGCGTGGATTTCTTTGCCGAGCTGGAACGGGCGATACGCGAAAGTTATCCGAAACCGAAAATGATGGTGCTGGGTTTCCCGTCCAACCCGACCGCGCAATGCGTCGAGCTGGAATTTTTCGAGCGGGTGGTCAAGCTGGCCAAGGAACACAACATCCTGGTAGTGCATGACCTGGCCTATGCCGATATCGTCTTCGACGGCTGGCAGGCGCCGTCGATCATGCAAGTGCCGGGCGCACGCGATGTGGCGGTGGAGTTTTTCACGCTGTCGAAAAGTTACAACATGGCTGGCTGGCGTATCGGTTTCATGGTCGGCAACAAGGAGCTGGTGGCGGCGCTGGCGCGTATCAAGAGCTATCACGACTATGGCAGTTTCACGCCGGTGCAAGTGGCGGCGATTGCAGCGCTGGAGGGTGATCAGCAATGCGTCACCGATATTTGCAAGAAATACCAGAGCCGGCGCGATGTGCTGGTCAAGGGCTTGCACGAGGCCGGCTGGATGGTGGATATCCCGAAGGCGTCGATGTATATCTGGGCGCACATACCGGAAGCCTATCGTCATCTGGGATCGCTGGAATTTTCCAAGCAGCTGCTGGAAAAAGCCAAGGTTTGCGTCTCGCCAGGCATCGGTTTCGGTGAATACGGCGATGAGTACGTACGCTTTGCTCTGATCGAAAACGAAGCCCGGATACGGCAGGCGGTGCGCGGCATCAAGGCCATGTTGCGGCTATCCTGAACGGCATTCGTCCGGCTTGCGGGATAGAGCCTCGCTCTATCCCCTTATTTTCAGAATTACACTTCCAAAATTACACCTGCCTAACCGATCTGCTCCGCAGCTGACAGAAAACGTCACCACGAATGACAAGAGAGGGCAGTTTTGCAGGTTGCAGACCTGCAAATTTCAAGGTTTTTTGTGGTTTTCCCACGGGTTTTCCAGGTTTCTCAGACCGATTTAAGTAGACGCCTCATGGGCATGGAACTTGCTGCCAAGCATGCAATAATGCTCTCAGGTAATTTGCGCAAATGACGCGCGGCAGGAAATCAATCCGATGATAAAAATTAGTGTCGTTTCTTACAACAACGTGGCGCCCGAGCTGCCCCTGTCGGCCGTATTCGGCCGCGAGCCGAAAACCCTGGGCCGCAGCGAAGAGAACTATTTCGTGCTGGCCGATCCCAGGAATTTTGTATCGCGGACCCAGGCGGCGATCAAAAGCGACGGCGTCCGCCAAACCATCACCAATCTCAGCCGCGCCAATCCGATCTTGTTAAATGGGCATGAGATCGACGCCGAACGTGAATACGATTTACAGATAGGCGATGAAATCCAGATCGGCCTGTATCTCTTGCGCGCCGAAGCGCAGCTCAACTTGATGAAAGAAAACCCTGACATGATCAATCAGCCAGGCCAGGCAGCGGCTAATTCGGCGCGCCGGCCAAATGCCAGCAAACAACCCAGCAAACAACCATTAATGAGCGTATCCGAGACCCGCTTGGCGGCGTTGGCGCAATTGAATCTGGAATTGGCGGCGACTGCTAATGCAGCTTTGCCGACATCATTGCAAGCATCCGCAACGCCGGCGCGCCCGGTGAGCGCGGCGCAGAATACCGCCGCAACTCCTGCGCCGGCAGCGGTCACGGTCAGCGCTGGCGACGATAGCCATCAGGCTGCCGTGCCGTCCGCCTCCAGTGAAGCACTGGTCCAGGCTTTCATCAAAGGCGCCGGTTTGCCGGCCGGGACTCTGGCGGCGGAATTGACGCCAGAATTGATGGAGACCGTCGGCAAGTTGCTGGCGACGGCGGTGCAGGGCACCATAGATTTGAATGCAACGCGTGCGTTGGTCAAGAAAGAAGCGCATGCGGATGTGACCAAGGTGGTGGTCAGAAACAATAATCCGCTGAAGTTTTTTGCCGATAGCCAGACCGTGCTGATCCAGATGCTGCGCAAGAAAATGCCGGGTTTCATGGGCGCCACAGAAGCCATGCAGGACGCTTACCAGGATCTGCAAGCGCACCAGGCAGGCGTGGTCTCCGGCATGCGCGCGACCATGAACGAGACGCTGCAACGCTTTAATCCGGAAGTGATGGAGAAGCGCTTGAAAAAAGGCGGCATGCTGGATGCGTTGCTGCCATCGTCCCGCAAAGCGAAGTTATGGGACGCCTATGCCGAGCGTTATCAACGGATTATTGCGGAATCCTCGCAAGACGATTTCCAGACCTTGTTTGGCAAGGCATTCTTGCTGGCTTACGAGAGAAAAGTCGAAAAACTGAGGAAAGAGACGCCGCATGCCTGAATCGTCGCTACTAAGCGACACTACGCTGCCGTTGGTCCTGAGCCTGGCGCAACTGAGTCACGCCGGCGGGCGCCAGGTCAACCAGGATTCCTGGGGCAGCGTGCTGCAGGAAGATCTGGCTTGCGTCATTGTCTCTGACGGCGTGGGCGGCGAATATGGCGGCGAGATCGCCTCGAATATCGTGGTCCACTCGATCATGGAAATGTTCGTTGAAGAAGCTTCCTTCGGTCCGCGCGCCCTGCAATCCTATATCGAACATGCGGTGACGCAACTGAACCGGCGTCAAGCCCAGATCCCGCGCTTGAAAGACATGAGTTCGACCGTTGCGGTGTTGTTGATCGATCAAAAAAACCGTTGCGCGCTATGGGCGCACATGGGCGACACCCGCAGCTATCTTTTCCGTCGCAATGAACTGCACAGCGTCACCAAGGATCACAGCCTGATCCAGCAATTCGTCGACGCCGGCCATTGCTCGGCCGAACAATTGCGCCGGCATCCGCGCCGCAGCATCCTGACTGCCGCGGTTGGCGTCGAGGGTAGTGCGCCCGCAGAGGTGACCCAGAGCGCAACCCAGCTGCAGGACGGCGACGCCTTCCTGATGTGCAGCGACGGCTTCTGGGAATGGATCAGCGAAGCGGAGATGGAGCAGGCGGCGGTGCAAGCCGGTTCAGCACAAGAATGGCTGGACCTGATGCACGCCATTGTAGAAAAGAACGGCAGCGCCTCCAATATCCCGCTTGATAACTGCACCGCGTTTACGATTCATATCGCCGATCCCCGAACATCACCATCTGCGAACTGTTAGTGTTAATAATTGTCCAGAATAATATGACTAACACCGAATCCAATTGAATATGCAAAACGCCAAGCCGATTGATCAGCATGAAATATCAGCAACGGCTGTCGAAAACTGCTTGCCTAAAGGTACTCGCCTGGCCGATTTTGAAATCATCGGCGTGATTGGCGAAGGCGGTTTTGGGATTGTCTACTTTGCTTTCGACAGGTCGTTGCGGCGCATGGTAGCTATCAAAGAATACATGCCGGGCGCGTTTGCCGGACGTGGACCGGATAAAAAAGTCGTGGTGCGCTCACAGCGGCACCGCGAGACCTTCACCATCGGCCTCAAGAGTTTTATCAAGGAAGCGCGCCTGCTGGCGCAATTCGACCACCCGGCGTTGATCAAGGTTTACCGGTTCTGGGAACAAAACAATACCGCCTATATGGCGATGCGCTATTACGAAGGCCGCACTCTCAAAAGCGTGGTGCAGAATTCTCCCGCCCAGATCACCGAAGCCTGGCTGAAAAGCATGCTGAAGCCGATGCTGGAAGCGCTCGACGCCATGTACCGGGTACAGATACTGCATCGTGATATCTCGCCCGACAACATCATGATCCAGAAAAGCGGCGAAGCGGTATTGCTGGATTTCGGCGCGGCGCGCCAGATTATCGGCGACATGACGCATTCGTTGACGGTGATTTTGAAACCGGGTTACGCGCCCATCGAACAGTACGCCGATGACGCTCAGATGAAGCAGGGACCGTGGACCGATATTTATTCGCTGTCGGCGGTGATCTATTTTGCGATCGTCAAGAGCGCGCCGCCGACTTCGGTGGCGCGCATGATCACGGATCCGATCGTACCTTTGCAAGACGGTCAGCACAGCGGTTTCAGCAAAGAATTCCTGGCTGCCATCGACAAAGGGCTGGCGGTCAAGCCGGATGAGCGGCCGCAATCGATAGAAGAATTCCGCAAGTTGCTGGATCTGGAGTTGTCGGTGCCAATGCCGATGCCGGACAATGACGCCGCAGGCCCCATCGCGTTTCGCCTCGCCAGTCACAAGCCGGGCAAAAGGTCGGAGGAGACGCAGGCAGAGGCTGCCGGTGGCAAGCACGCCAGCCACAAACGTAGCGCGCCGCCATCCAAGCTGTTGGACACGCCTTTGACGCCCCGGGCCTGGTGGATAGTGGCTAGCGCCAGCGTTGCAGTGCTGGCGCTGGGATCCTATCTATGGCTCAAGCCGGCGCACCTGCCGGCGACGCCGCCGACGGCGGTTTCGAACCACGCGCATGCGGCCCCGGCTAAAGCCGCAACTGCCGTGCTCGCGCCTGCGCCAAAAGTTGCCGCTGCCGCCTCCGAGCAAATCCTTGATGAAGAAACCATCAGCTGGGAAACCCTGAAACAGCTGAACAATGTGACGCCGCAGCAGATCAGCGCTTTCTTGCAGAAGTACCCGAACAGCCCGCATGCGGAAGCGGCGCGGGTCAGATTGGCGGAATTGCAGAGCAAGAGCCCGGAACACAATGCACCCGCGACCGCAGTGGCAACCGCTACCGCCAAGCCAGCTGAGAACAAGGCCGCCGATGTAAAGGCAGTCGATCCGACCGGCGTCGTCTTGCTGACCATCAAACCGTGGGGCAACGTGCTGGTCGACGGCAGTATGAAGGGCGTCAGTCCGCCTTTGAAAAAACTGGTTCTGGCGGAAGGAAAGCATCAGATCAAAGTGGTCAATCCGAGTTTTCCCGATCGCGTTTTCGAGATCGATGTCAACTCGAAAAAATCGCGTAATATCGACTACGATTTTTCGTCCCACTAAAACTATTTCAGCCAAGAACGCCTTATGTCCATTTGTTTGACCACTTCTTTTCACCGTATCGGCAGCGCCGCCCTGCTCGCTGCAGCCGTCATGCTTGGCGGCTGCGACAGTTTCGAAGCCATAAAAAAGTCGGTCACGGCCGATCCGACGCCAAGCGCATCAACCCCGGTTGCGGCGGCGTCTGTTGCGCCTGAAACGCCGGCGCCGCCAACCGCCTTGAACGATGGCATTTCCTTGTACAACAAGGGCAGCTATAGTGCAGCGATCAAGCGTCTTGCCAATGCGCCGGAAATCTGGTCGGCCGAGACTTCGTTCCAGACCGAAGCCCTGAAATATATGGCGTTCAGCTATTGCGTGACATCCAGGAAGAAGCTGTGCAGACAGCAATTTGAAAAAGCACTGAAACTCGACGCCAACTTTGATCTGACGCCTGGCGAAAAGGGCCACCCGCTATGGGGGCCGGTATTCAATCAAGCCAAGAAGGCGGCTGCGGCAACGATGGCAACTGCCGCAACTGCAAAAAAATAAGATTCTGGAATATTCCGTCAGCGTCCGAAGCTGGGCGCGGCGAAACCAGGCAGCTGCGGAATCCGCTGCGTCATGAATTCCATGAAAATCGTGGCGCGCAAGGATTGATAGCGGCGCGATGGATACAGCAAAGAAGCTTCCTGTCCCGGCGCGCTCCACTCAGGAAGAACGCGCTGCAACCGGCCCGATTCGAGCAAATCGTGCACCAGCCAGGATGGACATATGCCAAGGCCGGCGCCGGCGACGAAACTCTCACGTATCGCCAACGAGCTGTTAACCTGGTAACGGCTGCGAGTGGCAATCTCGATCGTACCGCCAGGGCCGCTGAGCTGGCTTATTTCACCGTTGGCGGGCCGTGCAAAGCCGATATAGCGGTGCTTTGCCAGATCTTCAGGGCGCCGGATCTGCGGGTAGCGCGCCAGATAGGCCGGCGCGGCCACCAGATAGCGTTGTGCGCTAGCGATTTTGCGCGCAATCATATTCGGCGGCAGCGCGCCGGCAAGCCGCAGCGCCACATCGACGCCATCTTCCACCAGATCGACAAAGCGGTCGTTCAGTATCAACTCCACCTCTATCTCCGGATACAGCTCCAGGAACTCCAGCACCAGCGCGTTAAGCCGCAACTGGCCAAGCCCGAGCGGGGCGTTGACGCGCAACAGGCCGGTCGGTTTCCCGGTTAAGCCGCGGGCATCGCTGACCGCTTCGTTGAATTCCTCCAGCACCCGTTTGGCGCGTTCGTAGAAACGCTTGCCCTGTTCGGTGGTGGTCAGGCTGGTGGTGCTGCGTTCCAGCAAACGCACCCCGAGTTCCTGTTCCAGAGCGGCGATGGTTTTGCTGACGGTCGGTTGAGTGCTGCGCTGCTCGCGCGCAACCGCCGACAAGCTGCCCAGTTCAACCGTCCGCACGAAACTACGCATTGCCTTGATGTGATCCATGTCATTCCATTTTGGAATAAGTAATAGTCAATTATGGCTTCTACCATGCGTATTGGGAAGGGTATATCTTGGCTGCATGGCTGACCGCATCGCTGACTTGCATCGCGTACTTGCGTCAGATTCATTTGCGCCACATTCTTGATTAACCAAGGAGTCATTGCATGGGTTTCCCGATACGCTATTCGAAAATCGCCGCGACGCTAAGCTTGCTGTCGTTCTTGAGTGTGCCTGCCGCCGCAACGCAGGCGGCTGAAGCCGGCCCTGCCCCCGCAGTGCCGACCGCTACACAGCACTGGAACGCCAGCTGGACCGCCGCTCCGCAGCCAATCTGGGAAGCCGGTTTTGCCTTGCCGACCAATATCCCGGCCAGCTTGTCGAACCAGACCGTGCGCCAGATCGCCAGGCTTAGCATCGGCGGCAAGCACGCCAGGGTGGTGTTGTCCAACGAATACGGTACAACGCCGTTGACGATAGGCGCGGCGCACATCGCGCTGGCCGCCGGCGGCTCGGCAATCGTCGCTGCTTCGGATCGCGGCCTCACCTTCGGCGGTCGTAGCGAGGTAACGATCGCAGCGGGCGCACCGGCTGTCAGCGATCCGATCGATCTGGAGCTGGCGCCGCTGGCGCAGGTGGCGGTCAGTATTTTCCTGCCGAAGATGACGCCGCTTACCACCTTCCATTGGGACGGCAAACAGAGCGCTTACATCGCGCCGGGCAACCGGGGGGCAGCTTCTCAGATCAAGACCGGCACCACGCTAGAAGCACGGCTGTTCCTCAGCGCGATCCTGGTGGACGCACCGCTCACCCCGCCCCCGCGGGTGGTGGCGGCCTTTGGCGATTCGATTACCGACGGCGCCGGCTCCACTTCGAACAGCAATCAACGCTGGCCCGATCTGCTGGCGCAACGGCTGGTCAAGCAACAGGTCGCGGTGATCAACGCCGGTATTTCCGGCGCCAGGTTATTGAGCGACAAGATGGGCGTCAACGCCCTGGCCCGCTTCGACCGCGATGTCCTGAACCAGCCTAATCTGGACACGGTGATTGTGCTGATCGGCATCAACGATATCGGCTGGCCCGGCAGCAGCCTCGGCCCGCACGACCCGGCGCCCAGCGTGGAGCAACTGATTGCCGGCTATCGGCAATTGATAGCGCGCGCGCATGTGCGCCATGTGCGGATAGTCGGCGCGACCCTGACGCCGTTCGGCGGCGCGCTGCAAGACACGGATCTGGGCGGTTACTATTCCGCCGCCAAGGAACAGATGCGGCAAGCGGTGAATCAATGGATACGCAGCAGCGGCGAGTTCGACGCAGTCATCGATTTCGACGCCGCGCTACGCGATCCCCAGCATCCCCAGCGCTTCCTGCCGGCCTACGATTCCGGCGATCACCTGCATCCCGGCGACCGCGGTTACCGCGCCATGGCGGAGGCAATCGATCTTCGTGTACTGACCGGCAAGGATGCGCCGAAATAGGTTAGAAGCTCTAATCGCCGCTAAAACAGGGCGATTTCAGCGATCAGCCGGCATTTTTCAGGTAGATTCCGGCCTGTGCTCGATAATTGCCACGGCCTCCTGGAAAAACCTATGTCTCATTCCGTTCCCTATTCCGCTCCCCATCCTGTCTACCCACATCTGCTGGCCGAGCTCGATCTCGGCTTCACCACACTGAAAAACCGGGTGGTGATGGGCTCCATGCACACCGGCCTGGAAGATCGTTTCTTTCACTATGCCAAGCTGGCGGAATATTTCAGGGCGCGCGCCAAAGGCGGTGTCGGCCTGATCGTCACCGGCGGCATTTCACCCAGCAGGCAGGGTTGGCTGCTGCCGTTCGGCGGCACCATGAACAGCATCGGCGATATCCATAACCACAAGCGGCTCACCAGCGCCGTGCACGAAGAAGACGGCAAGATCGTGATGCAGATCCTGCATGCGGGACGCTACGGCTATCAGCCGTTCGTGGTCTCGGCCTCGGCCATCAAATCACCGATTTCCCCGTTCAAGCCACGCACATTGAGCGAGCGCGGCATCCAGTCCACCATCGCGGCCTACGTGCGCAGCGCCGTGCTGGCGCAACGCGCCAATTACGACGGCGTGGAAATCATGGGCAGCGAAGGTTATCTGCTCAATCAGTTCCTGTCGCCGCGCACTAATCATCGCCAGGATCGCTGGGGCGGCAGCATCGACAATCGGATGCGGCTGGCGCTGGAAATCGTGCGGCGCATGCGCGAGGCGGTCGGCGAGCGCTTTATCATCATGTACCGCTTGTCCTTGCTGGATCTGGTGGAAGGCGGCAATACCGGCGCCGAAGTGGTGGCGGTGGCGCAGGCGCTGGAGCAAGCCGGCGTGACCTTGATCAATACCGGCGTCGGCTGGCATGAGGCGCGCATTCCTACTATCGTTACCTCGGTACCGCGCGGCGCCTTTCGTGAAGCGACGGCGCGCCTCAAGCGCGCTATCAAGATCCCGGTGATCGCTTCCAATCGCATCAATACGCCGGAAGTGGCGGAACAGCTCCTGGCCGAGGGCGACGCCGACATGGTATCGATGGCGCGGCCGTTCCTGGCCGATCCGGAATTCGTGCTCAAGGCGCAGCAAAATCGCGCCGATGAAATCAATACCTGCATCGCCTGCAATCAAGCTTGCCTCGATCACACTTTCAAGAATCAGCGCGCCAGCTGCCTGGTCAATCCGCAAGCCTGCCATGAAACCGAGCTCGTTTATCGGCCTAGCGTAAAAGTGCGGCGAGTGGCGGTGATCGGCGCTGGTCCGGCCGGCTTGTCTGCAGCTACCGTCGCCGCTGAACGCGGCCATCAAGTCACCTTGTTCGAAGCTGCTGAACAAATCGGCGGCCAGTTCAATATCGCCATGCGGATTCCCGGCAAGGAAGAATTCCGCGAAACCGTCCGCTATTTCAAGCACCGCTTGCAACGCACCGGGGTCGAAGTCAAACTCAATCAGCGCGTCACCCGGGAGCAGCTGGAAGCGCTCGGTTTCGACGATGTCATCGTCGCCACCGGCGTCTCGCCGCGCAAGCTACGCATCCCTGGCATCGAGCATCCGATGGTGCTGTCCTATCTCGACGTGTTGCAAGGCAAGGTCGCGGTTGGTAAGCGGGTCGCTGTGATCGGCGCCGGCGGCATCGGTTTCGATCTCTGTGAATTTTTGCTGCATGATCCGCAACTGCCGTTGCCCATATCGATTGCGGACTGGATGGATGAATGGGGTGTTGATCCGCTGGCCGCAGAGTCCGGCGGTTTGCGCCGGCCCGAGCCGGCCACGCCGCTGCGCGAAATCCATCTATTGCAGCGCAAGCAAAGCAAAGTCGGTGCCGGCCTCGGCAAAACTTCTGGCTGGGTGCATCGCAGCGTGATGCAGCGTAATCGGGTGCAGATGCTGGCCGGCGTTGATTATCAGCGGATCGACGATCAGGGCTTGCATATCAGCGTCGGCGGCGAAAGCCGTTTGCTGGCAGTGGATAACGTGGTGATTTGCGCTGGCCAGGAGTCGCTGTACGAACTGGTCCCGGCCGCCGCCATCGCGCCCGGCAAAGCGGGCCAGCCGGTCAAGACTCAAGCGCTGCGAAATGGTAGTGGTTCGGATGGCGGTTCACGCTACCACCTGATCGGCGGTGCTTCGTTCGCTAGTGAACTGGATGCCAAGCGGGCGATACGCGAAGGCGCGGAACTGGCGGCGGCGTTGTAGAAACCGGCCGCCGCCATCGGTCAAACAATCCCGCTGCTGCTAGCCTCCGCCTTCGCCGGCCGCTCTTCCCGTTTGTTATCGCGATAAGCGCTCTGCCGGTAGCAGGCAATCGGATCAAGCGCCGCGCCGCTGCGCAGGCGAGCCATCGCCAGTATCGGCCCGACGTCGGTGCGGAACGCTTGCTTCAGGGTTTGCGCCGCCATCAGCGCATCGTTGCTCTCTTGATGGAAAGCCAGCGCCTGACGATCGGTCAGGGCTGCCTGGACAAACGCCCGTTGCACTTCGATCGCGCTGTTGATCAGGCTTTCCACCGGGTCGGTGACATTGTGCGATTGATCCAGCATGTACGCCGGCCGGAAGCTGTCGCCGGCACGCACATGGGCGTCAGCCAGTTCATTGAATACCAGGAATAACTGAAACGGATCGATGCTGCCGGCGTCGAGATCGTCGTCGCCGTATTTGCTGTCGTTGAAATGGAAGCCGCCCAGTTTGCCGAATTGCGCCAGGCGCGCCACGATCATTTCGATATTGGTATTCGGTGCGTGATGGCCGAGATCGACCAGGCATTTTGCCTGCGGCCCAAGCTCGGTGGCGCAAGCGAAGCTGGTGCCCCAGTCGGCAATCGTGGTGGCGTAGAAGGCCGGTTCAAACAATTTGTGTTCGATCAACACTTGCCAGTCCGGTGGCAGCGCAGCATAAATGTGGCGCATGCTGTCGAGATAGCGTTCCAGCGTCTGGCGCAGATTGTGCTGGCCCGGGAAGTTGGCGCCGTCGCCGACCCAGACGGTCAACGCCTTCGAACCTAGCGCCCGGCCCAATTCTATGCAGGCGATGTTATGCGTGACCGCTTGCTCGCGTACCACGGCGCTGGTGGCGGTCAGGCTGCCGAATTTGTAGGAATGGGTTTGCCCGGGCTGGTTCTGGAAGGTGTTGGAATTGACCGCATCGAAGTGCAAACCGTAACCGTCGGCCAGTTCGCGCAATGCACGTGGATCGCTGGTGCTATCCCAAGGGAAATGCAGTGAGATGGCCGGCGTGGCGCGTGTCAATTGATGGATGGTGGCGCAATCTTCGAGCTTTTCAAAGACATTGCGCGGTTCGCCGACGCCGGGAAAACGGGCGAAACGGGTGCCGCCGGTGCCGACGCCCCAGCTCGGCAAGGCGACGGCGAAAGTCTGCGCCAATGCTGTCAGCGCTTCGATATCCTGGCCGCGCCGCGCCAACGATGTCGCTAAGGCGTCGTAGTCAGCTTGAACCTCCGCGGCGTGCTTGGCGTTGTGTTCGGCGATGAAATTTTGATTGATGGCGTACGACATGAGGTCTCCTGTTCTTTGATCGTTATCTATCTGGATGTATTTTCAACGTGTGAGGTTAGCGTGCGAGGTTAACGTGTGAATGCAGCCGCATTCCCTGCATCCACATTCAGAATATTTCCGGTGGATTTCGCAGATTTATCGCTGGCGAAAAAATACACCGCCTCGGCAATATCTTCCGGTAAAACGCTGCGCTTCAACATGCTGCGCTGACGATAGAAATCTTCGATATTTTCCGTTTCGATTTTATTGGAAGCAGCACGTTCTTCTTTCCACTTGCCATCCCAGATGCGCGAGCCGCGAATCACCGCATCCGGATTGACGACATTGACGCGTATCCCGTGCGGCGCGCCTTCCAGCGCAACGCAGCGCGCCAGGTGGATTTCGGCAGCCTTGGCGGTGCAGTAGGCGGAAGCGCCGGCCGACGCCACCAGCCCATTCTTGCTGGCGACGAACACCATGCTGCCGCCCAGTTTTTGCTGGCTCATCAAGCGGAAGGCGGCACGGCTGACCAGGAAATAACCGGTCGCCAGCACCGACAAATTGCGTTGCCAGAGTTCCAGACTGGTGTCTTCCAGTGGTGCGGCGGAGGCGATGCCGGCGTTCGATACCAGCAAATCGATGCCACCGAAGCGCTGCGTCACCGCGTTCAACACTTGTTCCACTTCGGCTTCGCTGGTGATGTCGCCGCGTATCACGGCCAGGTTGTCGGGGCCGGCCTGCTTGCACAAATCCTGCTGCGCGGCTTCCAGCGCGGCGCTGTCGATATCGGTCAGCATTACGCAAGCGCCCTCTTGCAGCAACTGGCGCGCTACTGCCTGGCCGATGCCGCCGGCGCCGCCGGTGACCAGGGCGATGCGTCCTGCCAGGCTTTTCGGCTTCGGCATGCGTTGCAGTTTGGCTTCTTCCAGCAACCAGTATTCGATATCGAAAGCTTCTTGTTCGGGTAAGCCGACATAGGTGTCGACCGCGCTGGCGCCGCGCATGACGTTGATCGCATTGACATAAAACTCGCCGGCGATGCGCGCCGTCGCCTTGTCCTTGGCGAAGGACAGCATGCCGACTCCGGGGATCAGGTAAATCACCGGATTGGCGTCGCGCATGGCCGGACTGTTGGCGCGTTTGCAGCGTTGGTAATAGGCGCTGTAGTCGGCGCGGTAGGCGTCGAGAGCATTATCGAGTCCCTGCACGAGTCCCTGCAACAGACGCTCGAAATCCTGTTCCTTTGGATCGAAATCGAGCACCAGCGGCTTGATCTTGGTGCGAAGGAAATGATCCGGGCAGGAGGTGCCGAGCGCTGCCAGCGGCAGCAATTGGCGGCTGCAAACGAATTCCAGCACGGCGGCGCTATCGTCGAAATGGCCGAGTTTTCCTTCCTGCTGGCCGATCTTGCCGCGCAACACAGGCATCAGGCGCGCCGCCAGTGCGCTGCGTTGCGGTGCTGTCAGCGGTTCGCAGCTGCTGCCGCCGAAGGCTGGCGCTTTGCTGTTGGCGGCCAGCCAGGCAGTGGCGCGGCGGATGATGGCGAGCGTGGTCAGGTAACAGGATTTGGCGGAATCGCCCCAGGTAAACAAGCCGTGGCCTTCCAGCACGATACCTTTCAGTTGCGGCTGAGCTTGTGCCAGTTGTTCGAGTTTCAAGCCAAGATCATAGCCGGGACGTTGCCAAGGCAACCAGCCCAGTTCGCCTTCAAAAATGTTTTGCGTGAGCGCCTGGCTGTTCTTGCAGGCGGCAATCGCGATCAGGGCGTCGGGGTGCATGTGATCGACGTGGCGCTGCGGGATATAAGCGTGCAAAGGGGTGTCGATACTGGCCGCGCGCGGATTCAGATCGAAAGTGCAATGCGGCAGATAGCCAACCATCTCATCCTCATGTTCGAGGCCGCGATAGCGCGCTTTGAGGGCCTGTAATTTATCCATGTACAAGGTGGAAAAACCATCCAGCCTGATGCTGCCCAGATCGCCGCCGGAGCCCTTGACCCACAACACTTCCGCTGTGGCGCCCGTGAGCGGATCGGTCATCACGATCTTGGCCGAGGTGTTGCCGCCGCCGAAGTTGGTGATGGCCTTGTCGGCGCCCAGCAGATTGGAGCGGTACAGCAGCAATTCCGGCTCGCTAAGCTGGGCGGCGTAGCTGTCGTCCCAATCGGAAACAAGCGGTTGTGGTGTCGGCGACAGGCTCATATGGATCTCCAGGTTTTGATTAGTCAATGAAAGAGGCGTGAAAAAGGTGGATTGCTCGCGCTTGCATCGATCAAGCGCGCATGCAATTGCAGAGTCTCCAGTAGAAAGCAGCTGAAAATCAGTGTCAATCGATCTCCAATCAACTTGCTGAGCGAAACTCAAATAATCATCAAGTTGATTGATTGAGCGTTGACTTGTTTTTGATGAGTGCTTAGCCTTGAGTCATAAATACAAAGCATGAAATGCTCTGCCGAGAGCGTACTGCGATAGCTTCATGGAGACCGACAAATGATCAATCACAAGCGGCGCAAAGGCTTGCTGGGCTTACTGGCCGAGCACAGCAGCGCCAGTGTCGAACAGTTGGGCGGCTGGCTGAATGCCTCGCCCGCCACCGTGCGGCGCGACATCGCCTGGCTGGCGGAACGCAAGTTGCTGAACCGGGTGCGCGGCGGCGCCGAACTGTTGCAGCCGAAGAAGAACAATTTCTCGCTGTCGGGTGATACGTTTCAGAATAGTCTCAAGCGTTTCCCCGAACAAAAGCGCGCCATCGCGCGCTGTGCCGCCAGTCTGTGCGCCGATGGCGAAACCATCATCATCAATGGCGGTACAACTACCTTCATGATGGCGGAATTCCTGGCTGAGAAACGTCTGAAAATCCTGACCAATTCCTTCCTGATGGCGGAACGTCTGCTGACCACCAGCGAGAATGAAATCATCGTTCCCGGCGGTCAGATTTATCGCGAACAAAACGTCATCCTTAGCCCTTTCGACAACGACATCACCCAGCATCACTACGCCGGCAAAATGTTCATGGGCGTGTACGGTTTGTCGTCGCTGGGTTTGATGGAAGCCGATCCGCTCCTGATCCAGGCGGAGAAGCGCTTGCTGAGCCAGGCCGAGCAACTGATCGTATTGATGGATAGCTCGAAATTTTCAAAGAAAGCCGGCTTGATACTGTGCGGTTTGGGCCAGGTTTCTTGTTTGATTACCGATACCAATGTGACGGATGGCGCGGTGCAGATGCTGGAGCAGTCCGGCGTCAAGGTGATTACCGTGATGCCGGATCGCGGTGTTGCGCCCGATGTGGCACATGAGCTGGCGCATGCGCTGAGCTGATTCCATCGATCATCTCCCTATTTGAGGAAGCAAGCAATGATGCAAGCAATTGCGGCGTCAACCGCATTGACGCCAAATCTCGCGCCGGCTCTGGAATTGCTGGCCGCGCGTAAATCGTTCGGTGCGGTGGCGGCGCTGCGCGACGCCCGGCTGCACATGCTGCCGGGCGAGGTGCATGCCTTGCTGGGTGAAAACGGCGCCGGCAAATCGACTATCGTCAAAATCCTGGCCGGTGTCCATGCACCTGACGCTGGCGTGCTGAAGGTTGACGGCAGAGCGGTCAGTTTCAAGACTCCGGCTGATGCGCGGCGAGCCGGCATCGCCGTGATTTACCAGGAACCGACGCTGTTCGGGGCATTGTCGATCACCGAAAACATTTACATGGGGCGGCAGTTGACCGACCGCTTCGGCCGCCTGCAGCATCGCGCCATGAGCGCCGAGGTTGAGAAGTTATTGCAGCGGATGGGCGTGAGCCTGGACCCGGCGCGCATCGTGCAAGGCTTGTCGATTGCCGATCAGCAGGTGGTTGAAATCGCCAAGGCGCTCTCGCAGCAGGCACATATCCTGATCATGGACGAGCCCACCGCGGCGCTCTCCAAGCTGGAAGTCGAACGCCTGTTCGCCATCGTCCGTCGTTTGCGCGAACAGGGTGTGGCGCTGCTGTTCATCACCCATCGGCTGGAAGAAGTGTTTGCTTTGACCCAGCGCCTGACCATCATGCGCGACGGTGCTTTTGTAATGACCGGCCTGACTGCGCAGATGGATGCGGAGCTGATCGTGCGGCATATGGTCGGCCGCGATCTCGGCAATTATTATCCGCGCCCGGATACCGTTCCCGGCGCGGTAGCGTTGAAGGTTAAGGGTTTGAGCCGGCGCGGCGTATTCAAGGACATCAGCTTCGAAGTGCGCAAGGGCGAGATCGTGGCGCTGGCCGGCCTGGTCGGCGCCGGCCGCTCGGAAGTGGCGCGGGCGATTTTCGGCATCGATGCGGCCGATGCCGGTGAGGTCTGGATCAATGGCTTGCCGCTTAATCTCGGCCATCCGGGCGCAGCGGTGGATGCCGGCCTGGCGCTGGTGCCGGAAGACCGGCGTCAGCAAGGCTTGGTGATGACCGCGTCGATCGCCCGCAATGCGACCTTGACCATGATCCGACGTCTGTCGCACTGCGGCTTTATGCGGGTCGCCGATGAAATGCAGACCTCCGCCGAGTGGGGTAAAAAGCTCAAGCTCAAGGCGCATGACTACGGCGCTAACGTCGCTACGCTGTCCGGCGGCAATCAGCAAAAAGTGGTGTTGGCCAAATGGCTGGCAACCGGCCCCAGTGTACTGATCATCGACGAACCGACGCGCGGCATCGACGTCGGCGCCAAGGCCGAGGTGTATCACACCATCGCGCAATTGCTGGAGCAAGGCCTGGCGGTACTGATGATTTCGTCCGAGCTGCCGGAAGTGCTGGGCATGGCGCACCGCGTGATCGTGCTCAATGAAGGCCGGATCGCGGCGCAACTGAGCCGCGATCAGATGAACGAGGAAACCATCATGGCAGCCGCCTTGGGACAAGAGGAAAGTGTCGTATGACTATGGAAAACATATTGAGTTTGCCGGTCAAGCCGCCGCAACCAGCGCAATCACAGCGTTGGCTGGGCTGGCTGCTGCGCCACCGCGAAGCCAGCCTGAGCGCGGTGCTGTTGGTTATCGTGCTTGGTACCTCACTGGTGCACCCCAATTTCCTCAGCGCGCAAAGTATCAAGGACATCATCTTGAATGTCTCCATCATCGCCTTGCTGACGGTCGGCCTGACGGTGGTGATGCTGATGCGCCATATCGATCTGTCGATCGGCTCGACGCTCGGTTTGAGCGCCTTCCTGGTCGGCGATCTGTTTAGCCGTTTCCCCCATGTGCCGGTGGCGGCGGCGATCGCTATCGGCGTCTTGATCGGCTTGCTGGCCGGCGCCGTCAACGGTTTGCTGGTGACCTGGGGCCGGGTGCCATCACTGGTGGCGACGCTCAGCACCTTGTACATTTTTCGCGGCATCGATTATGCCTGGGTCGGCGGCCGCGAGATCAACGCCACCGTCCTGCCCGAAAATTTTGCCGTGCTCGGCTCCGGCAGTTTTCTGGGTTTGCCGTATATGGCGATGATCGCGTTTGGCCTGTTGCTGTTGCTGGCGTATTACTTGAAAAATTTCCGTGGCGGCCGCGAGTTTTATGCAATCGGCTCCAATCATGAAGGCGCGCGCCTGGCCGGGATCAATGTCGCCTATCGCGAATTTTCCGGCTTCCTGTTGTGCGGCGCCATCGCAGGTCTAGCCGGTGTGCTGTGGCTGGCGCGCTTCGGTTCGGTGAACGCCAGCAGCGGTAACGGTATCGAATTGCAGGTGGTGGCAGCGGCGGTGGTTGGCAGCGTTTCGATTGCCGGCGGTTCTGGCAGTGTGCTGGGGGCGGCGCTGGGGGCCTTGCTGCTGGCGGTGATCGCCAGCGCCCTGGTGATCTTGCATGTGTCGGGATTTTGGCAGCTGGCGATCCAGGGCGCGCTGATCCTGCTGGCGATTACCGGCGATACCCTGTTGTCGCGCATGTTGGCCCGGCAAACCGTGCGGAGGAATAATCATGTCTAGTGCGCTGCCTGGCATCAAATCCGATAAACCCGGTAAGCGGCGTTTCTCTCTTTCATGGGACCGCATGCTAGTGCTGATGCTGGCGCTCAGCCTGATCTTCGGCCATGCGCTGTCGCCGGCGTTTCTCAGCAACGATAATCTTGGCAATCTGCTAGCCGGGATTTCCGAATACGCACTCATGGCGCTGGGCCTGACATTGCTGGTGGTGGCGGCCGAAATCGATCTGTCGGTGGCGTCGATACTCGGCATGGCCAGCGGCTTGCTCGGCGTGTTGTGGCAGGCCGGCGTGCCGATGCCGCTGACGCTGTTGCTGGTGATGCTGATGGGGATTGCCGCCGGTGCTTTCAACGGCTTGCTGGTGACGCGTTTGCGGCTGCCGTCGCTGGCGGTGACGATCGGCACCATGGCGCTGTTCCGTGGCATTACCTACATCATGCTGGGTGATCAGGCGGTCGCCAGTTTTCCGCAGGCTTATACCGAGTTCGCCATGAATAACTGGGATGGCACATTCCTGCCGCTGACTTATGTTTTCCTGATCATCCCGCTGGCGCTGGCGTTCATCCTGCTGCTGCATCACAGCGGCTTCGGCCGCATGGTGTACGCAATCGGGGCTAACCACACCGCTGTCGAATTTTCCGGCATCAACGTTGCGCGCAGCAAGTTCTGGCTGTTTGTCTTGTCGGGAGCCATGAGTGCGCTGGCCGGGATTGTCTACACCCTGCGCTTTTCCAGCGCCCGCGCGGATAACGGCATGGGCTTCGAGTTGAGCGTGGTGGCGGCGGTGCTGTTCGGCGGCGTCAGTATTTTCGGCGGTCGCGGCAGTGTCACCGGGGTGCTGCTGGCCTTGCTGATCATGGGTGTCTTGAACAACGCCTTGACCCTATACGACGTCTCCAACGAAATCCTCACCATCGTTACCGGTTTGCTGTTGCTGTCATCGGTGCTGTTACCGAATCTGATCTCACGCTGGAAAGAATCACGCCGCAAAACTGCAGCGGCGGTCATTACCTGATAGCGCAAGCGGCAAGGCTATCAGCCTCATCAGTAAAAAAAGTTCAAAAAACCAAAGGAGACATCAATCATGAAATGCAATTTGAAAACGGTAGCGCTCATTTTCGGCATGGCAGTCCTATGCATGGCGGGGTTGACAGTGCAGGCGCAAGAAATCAAGCCCGGCTTGAAAGTCGCTTTTCTGCCCAAGCAGATCAATAACCCTTACAGCGTGATTACCGGCAGCGGCGTGACCGAGGGCGTCAAGGAATTCAAGGGCAGCGGCAAGATGGTCGGCGCCTCCGACGCCGGCGCGTCTTCGCAAGTGTCTTACATCAATACCCTGATCACGCAAAAACAAAATGCGATTGTGATCTCGGCCAACGATCCCAACGCCATACTGCCCTATCTGAAAAAAGCCGCTGCGCAAGGCATCAAGGTGGTTGCCGTTGATTCCGATGTCGGTGTCGAGGGCCGGGCGATGTTCATCAACCAGGCCGATAGCGAGGGCATCGGCCGTTCGCAGGTGCAGTTGCTGGCCAAGCTGATGGGCGGCAAGGGTAAATTCGCAATCCTGTCGGCGACGCCCAACGCTACCAACCAAAACACCTGGATCAAGTGGATGGAAGTGGAGTTGAAAAAACCGGAATACAAGGACATGCAGCTGGTGAAGGTTGCCTACGGCAATGACGACGATCAAAAATCCTTCGTCGAGACCCAGGGCTTGCTGCAAGCTTATCCCGATCTGAAAGCCATCATCTCACCGACCACGGTTGGCATCTCGGCCGCAGCGCGCTATTTGTCGACCTCGCCATCCAAGGGCAAGGTGATTATCACCGGCCTCGGTACGCCGAATCAAATGCGCGAGTTCATCAAGAACGGCACCGTCCAGGCCTTTCAGTTATGGAATCCGAAAGACCTCGGTTACCTGGCCGCCTATGCCGCGGCGCAACTGGCCTCGGGCAATATCAGCGGCAAGCAGGGTGAGACTTTCACAGCCGGTAAACTGGGCAAGTACACGATAGGCGTCAATGGTGAA
Organism: Collimonas sp.; assembly: GCF_035566375.1. Lineage (GTDB taxonomy): Bacteria > Pseudomonadota > Gammaproteobacteria > Burkholderiales > Burkholderiaceae_D > Collimonas. The sequence goes on along the minus strand of NZ_DATMRK010000035.1, from coordinate 25,681 downwards.
GTGATCCTCGGTTTGCCGACCACGTTTACGACGGCGAATATCGACGAATTCAACTACTGACGCTCATGCAAAAACAACGCTTGAAAATCGGCTTGTTCGGCATCGGCCACGCCACTTACTGGCCGCAGTTCGACGGGCTGGAGCAGCGCCTGATTGGCTATATCGATCAGGTGCAGCAGCAACTGAGCCGGCCCGAGGTAGAGGTGGTCAATCTCGGCATGATCGACAACCCGGACAAGGCGCTGGTCGCAGGACATGCTTTCAGGCAGGCCGATGTCGACCTGATTTTCCTCTACGCCACCACCTACGCATTGTCGTCGACCGTGCTGCCTGTGGTGCAGCGGGCCGGGGCGCCGGTCGTGATCCTGAACCTGCAGCCCGAGGCGGCGCTCGATTACGACCGTTTGAATCGCATGGATCGACGCCAGATGACCGGCGAATGGCTGGCCTATTGCGGCGCCTGCCCGGTGCCGGAGCTGGCCAATGTTTTCAAGCGCGCCGGGCTGCCCTTTCACCAGATCACCGGCGTGCTGAACGGTGATCCGCAAGTCTGGCTGGAAGTCGACGCTTGGCTGGCGGCAGCCGGCGTCGCCCACTGCATGGCGCACAACCGGCTCGGCCTGATGGGGCGCTATTACAACGGCATGCTGGATATCTATAGCGACCTGACCTTGCAATGCACTACCTTCGGCGGCCATATCGAGATGCTGGAGATCGACCAGCTGGCGGCGCTGCGGCGGCAGGTGACGGCGGCGGATGTGCAGCAGCGGCTGACGCTGTTTGCCGAAGAGTTCGAGATCCAGCACGATTGCGATCCGCTGGAGCTGGCGCGCGCCGCCAGGACCTCGGTGGCGCTGGAGCGGCTGGTCGAGCAGCATCAGCTGGGCTCGATGGCGTATTACTACGAATCGCTGCCGGGCCACGAACATGAAGATGTCATCACCTCGATGATATTGGGAGCGTCGTTGCTGACCTCCGGCGGCGTCGCGATCGCCGGCGAATACGAAGTCAAGAATGTGCAGGCGATGAAAATCATGGACGCTTTCGGCGCCGGCGGCTCGTTCACCGAATTTTTTGCCATCGATTTCAAGGATGACGTGGTGCTGATGGGGCATGACGGCCCCGGTCACAGCCGCATTGCCGAGGGCAAGACCAAGGTCAGGCCGCTGCAGGTGTATCACGGCAAGGTTGGCGCCGGCTTGAGCGTCGAGATGCAGTTGCGCTACGGCCCGGTGACATTGTTGTCGGTGCTGGAACAAAGCGGCGGCAAGCTGATGCTGTTATGCGCGCAAGCCGAAGCGGTGCCGGGGCCGACCCTGGCCATCGGCAATACCAATACGCGCTATCGTTTTGCCTGCGGCGCGCGTCGTTTTGTCGAAGACTGGAACGCACAAGGCCCGGCGCATCACTGCGCGATTGGCGTCGGCCATTTAGCTGACCGCATCAAGAAACTGGGCGCCTTGCTCGGAATGGAAACGGTGCAGGTAGTTTGAACCCACGATCACATTTTCACTAAGGTCAGGCATGCAACAAATCGCTTTCAAAATGCAACTCAAGCCAGGCCATATCGACGCCTACAAAGCCAGGCACGATGCTATCTGGCCTGAGCTGAGCGCCCTGCTGCGGGATGCAGGAATCCGCGATTACAGCATTTTCCTGGAACCGCAGAGTGGCGCGCTGTTTGCGGTATTGCGCCGCACCGAAAATCATCGCATGGACGACTTGCCCAGCCATCCGCTGATGCGGCGCTGGTGGGACAGCATGGCCGACCTGATGGAAACCGGTCCCGGGCTGGATTCGGCGCCGCTCAGCCTGCCTTTGACGCCCATGTTTCACCTGGATTGATTGAATCACAATATGCAAGACGCACTGGCAGTTCTGGACATCGGCAAGACCAATCTCAAACTGAGCCTGCTGGACGCCGCCGGCAATACTCTGGCGGAGCGGCGGCGGCCCAATCAGCCGCTGCATGGCGGCCCCTATCGGTATGCGCGGCACGATGTGGATGGTATCTGGGCCTGGCTGCTGGCCACCCTGCGTGATTTTTCAACGCTGGCGGGTATCACAGTCATCGTGCCGATTACCCACGGCGCTACCGCCGCGCTGGTGGATGAGCACGGGCTGGTATTGCCGGTGCTGGATTATGAGTTCGCACTCGATCCGCAGCTGGATGCGGATTATGAAGCGCTACGCCCGCCTTTCGCCGAAACCTATTCGCCCTCGTTGCCGACCGGCTTGAACCTGGGGCGGCAACTATATTGGCTGGCGCGCACTTATCCCGCCGAGTTCGCCCGCGCCCGCCATATCCTGGCCTATCCACAGTACTGGGCCTGGCGTTTGTGCGGGGTGGCGGCGACCGAGGTGACTTCGATGGGCTGTCACACCGATCTCTGGCAGCCATTGGCCGGACGCCCTTCCAGCCTGGTCGATCGCCTGCAATGGAACGCCCTGCTGCCGCCGCAATATCCGGCCTGGGCGGCGCTTGGCACGGTGCATCCAGCGCTGGCGGCAGCGACCGGTGTGAGGCCGGAATGCCAGATTCTGTGCGGCATCCACGATAGCAACGCCTCCTTGCTGCAGTACGTGTGCAACCCGGTCAACAGGCCGCTCTGCAACCCTGACTTAGGCCGCAATACGCCGCGCACCGTGCTGTCAACCGGCACCTGGGTCATCGCCGCCGCGCTCGATGGCGATCTGGGCCTGTTGCAAGAGTCGGCCGACATGCTGGCCAACGTCGACGTGCTGGGACAAGCGGTGGCGTGCATGCGTTTCATGGGCGGCCGCGAGTTTGCCGAGCTGGCCGGCGCCGCTGCGGTTGCCGAGATTTGCACGATCGCCGATTTGCAGTTGCTGATCGATCAAGGCAGCTTGGCCCTGCCTTGTTTCGCCAGCGCCGGCGGGCCGTTTTATGGCCGCAGCGGCAGCATCGTCGGCAAGACGCCGCAGACACCCCGCCAGCGTTACGCGCTGGCCACTTTATATTGCGTCTTGATGACCGATTACTGTCTGGACGTCCTGCATGCCGAAGGCGCGCTGGTGATCGAAGGCAGCTTTACCGGTAATCCGCATTTCGCCGCTTTGCTAGCGGGGCTGCGGCCGCAGCAGACAGTGTTCGTATCCGACGACAGCAGCGGCACCACCTATGGCGGCTGGCTGTTGCGTCACTGGGGCCGGCAGCGCGAGGTGGTGCGGCAGCCGGTTGCGCCGCTTGCCATCTCCGGATGGGATCGTTATCGAAATCGCTGGCGCCAGCTCTGTACGCAGACAGCAAGCGCCTGATTCCGCTGTACCGCAGCACCCGGCTGGACGGCAACGCCAGACTTGCTTATGATCATCGTTTTACAAGCAGTCATTTCTCTCCCAAAAGGAAACAATGCCATGACCAACAGCCTATCCGCTGCGCAGCCTGCCGTGCCATCTCCCGTTGAGGCCCCCGTTGCTTCCCCATTACGCGGTCTTTATCCGCCGCTGGAACCATTCAAATCCGGCTTGCTGGAAGTTGGCGACGGCCATAGTGTTTATTGGGAATTGTGCGGCAACCCGGACGGCAAGCCTGCGGTCTTCCTGCATGGCGGCCCTGGCGGCGGCTGCAACGCCGATCATCGGCGTCTGTTCAATCCGGAAAAATATTGCGTCATGTTGTTCGATCAACGCGGTTGCGGGCGTTCGACGCCGCACGCTAATCTGGAAGCCAACACAACCTGGGATCTGGTGGCCGATATCGAGCGCTTGCGCGAGATGCTTGGCGTTGAAAAATGGCTGGTGTTCGGCGGTTCCTGGGGTAGCACTTTGGCTCTGGCCTACGCCGAGAAGCATCCGCAGCATGTCAGCGAACTGGTGTTGCGCGGCATATTTACCGGCACCCATGCAGAAGTGCAGTGGTATTACCAGGACGGCGCATCGCGCCAGTTCCCGGACAAGTGGGAAGATTTCCTGGCGCCGATTCCGCCGGCTGAGCGGCATGACATGGTGGCCGCCTACAGCCGCCGCCTGACCGGCACTGATGAAATCGCCAAGCTGGCAGCGGCAAAAGCCTGGAGCGTGTGGGAAGGCAGCACGGTCAAGCTGATCCCCGATCCGGCGCTGGCCGAGGCCCACGACGAACCGGAATTTGCGATCGCCTTTGCCCGCATCGAAAATCACTATTTCACCCACGGCTGCTTTTTTGAAGACGGCCAGTTGCTGCGCGATGTGGCGCAACTGCGCAACATTCCTGGCGTCATCGTGCAAGGACGCTACGACGTCTGCTGCACGCCGAGCACCGCATGGGCCTTGCACAAAGCCTGGCCTGAGGCGGAACTGCACATGGTGGCGGACGCCGGGCACGCGTATAGTGAACCGGGTATTCTGCATCAGCTGATTCTGGCGACGGACAAGTTTGCGGCTTAATGAGAATTTCATGAAACATGACAATGCGCATGACAACGCCCTAGCCCGATTGCGCTTAACAAACGCAGCTAACTGGGGTCAGAGTGAAATTTCTGCGCGCTTTTTGCAGAAACTTCACTCTGACCCCACTTAGCGGGCCACGGAGTACTGACTCATCGTTAAAAAGAACAAAACCGCGTAGTGCGCTCTGTTTTTCTCCGAATCCGTCATGTGGGGTCAGAGTCGAGTTTCGCGATGAAACACTGCGAAAGTCGACTCTGACCCCAGATGACTCTTGCCGTAGCGATGTCATGATTTTCAGGAGGCCCGGTATGTCACGACCGCTTCGCTTGCGATACGGCTTGCCGATATGGCTGGCGGCGGCCGGCATGATGGCGACGACGACGTCGGCCAACAGCGAAATCCTGAAAAACTGGTTCAACGATCCCTTCATCCAGGTGCGCAGCGCCGTACCGGATTGTCCACAGCCGCTGGGGCCGCTGGTCAGCGCAGAAGAAGCGCGTAAAGAATCGCATTGGCGCACTGAACGCGGCACCACCTGCTGGCTGGCCGGCAAATGCGGCAAACCTAACTCCTATCTATACGATGCGCCGATTGCCCGCTCGGTACAGGCGCATTTTGCCGCCGAGCCGGGATTCGCCCGTAACAGCAGCCTGTGGCTGACGTTCCAGCGCCGCTTCGTCTGGGTCGAGGGTTGCAGCGCGGATCGGGTTATCGATGCCGCCGCGCTGGAAGCCTTTGTCCGGACCGAACCCGATGTGGAGCGAGTGATCGTTAACCTGCGCCGGCCGGGTGACAGCAAACCACCGTATCCGCTGGCGCCCGCGCAGCATCCCTGACGGCGTCACTCGCTGCGTGCAGCGCCAGACCTGGCCGAATAACCGTCGTTGAGGGTTTTCAGGAAAGCGATCAGATCGCCGATTTCTTCCTCGTTCAGGGCCGGCGCGTCGCCTGCCTTGCGGTTCAGCGGCGCGTCCAGGCTATCGATGTTGGCGCGATAACGCGGTGGCAGATCGTCGAATTTGATGACCTTGCCTTTCACTTTCGGATACCACTTGGCGGGATCGGTATCGCGTTCCACATAAAAATGCAGCATGTCTTGCAGCGTGTGGAAACGGCCGTTATGGAAGAACACTTCGCGCGTCGCCACATTGCGCAAGGTGGGTGATTTGAACATGCCGCAGAACTCCGCTTCCTGCGCCATGTCCTTGCGGTCAGGGCCGCAGATGCCGAGATCGGCGTGCTTCGGATTGCGGTTTGCAGCGATCTCCGGGTTGCGCGGCACGCCCAGCGCCTGGAAACCGAAATCGGTAAATTGCGCCGGCCGCCCTCCCGGCCCCGGCGTATCGATATGACACTTGGCGCAATTGCCCTTGTTGGGATTATTGAACAAACCGTAACCGCGCAATTCGGCGGGCGTGAAGTCGGCGTTGCCGGCCATCGCCGCATCGAATTTGCTGGTGTAGGGATGGAAGCTCGGGTCCTCGGTCTGGAACGCCTCCAGCGCCAGCGTCGCCTGTTGCAGCGCTGCCGCAGGATGCTCGAAAATGTCGACGCCATAGACTTGCCGGAACTGTTCGGCATAGGCCGCCTTCTGCAATCTGGCGACCACCGCAGCCGGATTTGGCATGGCCATTTCATTGACGTTGAGCAGCGGAATCAGCGCCTGCTCATGCAGCGAATCAACCGCGCCATCGTGGGTAAAGCCGCCGGTAGGGCCTTCGTCCTCGGTCTCGTCCGGCCCCGGCACATAGTAGTGGCGCGTGAACTTGGGAGTGAAGCCCAGGTAGCGCAAGGATGGCACGGCGCGTGTGCCTTGCCGTTGCATGTCGGCGCCGCCCAGTTGCACCGCCAGGCCGTTGGGCGGACCGTAAGCATGATCGGGACTATGGCAGGTGGCGCAAGACATTTTGCCCGAAGCCGACAACGAAGCATCGAAAAATAGTTGTTTCCCCAGGCTCGCCGCCGCGCTCAAGGCAGCCGGCGGCTCAGGGTAACGCACCCACCTTTTCAAGGACGGTTTTACCGTCGCCGGCGCTGCAGCGGGCGCCGCTACGGCAGCATCCGCATGCGTAACCCGCGCCGGCGTTTCGGCGTCGTGACAGCCGCCCAGCAGCGCAGCCGCCAACAGCGCCACACCGGCACGCCAGTGTTTACCAACCAGCCAACCAAGATTGCTACTCAAAACTTTCAATCCATTTCAATAATTCAATTGGGGTCAGAGTCAAATTAATTTGCTTATTTATTCGACTCTGACCCCAATTGATGGGTGCTTAGAAGTTGAACATCGCCATCAGGTCGCCGATGGCGGTGGTGTTGACCGGGCGGTATTGATCGGCGGCGAGGCTGACCGGGTTGGGCAGGTTGTCGCGGCTGCGCGGCGAGAGCGGTGGCAGGCGCCAGTTGCGTTCGATGAATTTCAACACGGACGAGTGATCGTAGTAAGTGTGATCGACGAAGCCGCTGCGGGCGTAAGGCGATACCAGCAGGAACGGAATGCGCGGGCCGTCGCCGAAGAAATCGACGTTCTGGATGTAGCCGCTATCGAAGTGGCCGCCGCCTTCATCGGTGGTGACCAGGATCGCGGTATGCGCCCATAGCGTCGGATTGGCCTTGACCTTGGCGATCAGGTCTTGCAGGAACGCTTCATAGCGGGCTGGTGCGGAATAGCCGGGATGGCCGCTGTCGAGGTTTTTCGGCACCACAAACGATACCGCCGGCAAAGTGCCTTTGGCGACGTCGCCATAGAACGTAGTCAGGCCGGCCAGATTCGATTTCAGGCTGCCGTTCATGACATTGCTGGAGGCTACCAACGGATCGCCGATGGCGTTGTATTGCACGGCTTGGGCAACCGCGGCCGAGAAGCCAAGAGCGGCGGCGTCTGCCGTCACGTCGGCTATGTCGCGGCCACCGGTATACCATTTCCAGCCGACGTTTTTCTTGGCCAATCCTTCGCCGATGGTGGGCACGGTTTGCGGCGGGTAATTGTAATTGTTAGGGCCGATCGGCTGCGGCGCGCCGTTCATGTCGTAGCCGGGATTGTAATTATTGACGAGGTAATATTTGCCGGCGTCGCAATTGCTCTTGACCTTTTTAGCGCCGAGGAAATTCAAGATAGCGCCAACGCCAGGCTGGCCGGCGTCGGAACAGTTGACGTAAGACCCGCCCTGATAGCCGTCCTGGATATAGAAATTCGGGGTTTGCGCCAGCGGATTCGGGTTCTCGATCTGGTTCGCCGGCGGTACGCCCGCCGCGCCGCCGCTATTGAAGTACGGCAGATCGCCGGTGGCGATGGTGAAGAAATTGGCGCCGGTGCCGCCCATGATGCCTTGATGGTAGTTATCGCTCAAGGCATATTGCTGCGCCAGCGATTTGAAGAACGGCGCATCGCCGCTGGCCATATTGAGGAAGCCCATCAGCTCGCCGCCCTGGCCAGGATTGGCGGGCGTGACGCCTTTGGTGTCGCCGCCCATGCCGACGCTGGCGGCAACCCAGGTAAACAGATCGAGCTTGGAATTATCGCCGCCGGTCTGCTGCCACATCTGGAAGAAACGGTGCACCGGATCGCCGGTCTGGGCGCTGTTGGCAGTGCCGTAAGGAACATATTTGGTGAGCTGGAACGGCCCGCTCGGCAGATTCCCGGGGAAGCGGGTATCCGGCACGCCGCCCGGATCCTGGAAGGTGGGCGGCGTGAGTTCGCCGATCGCGGTCGGTTGCGGCAGCGTGGCGTAGGCGCCGGCGCGGGCCGGGTTGATGGTATAGGTAGTCTGGGTTGCGCCCTGGTTTTGCAGCGCCAGGCTGAAGTTCGGGCCGGGCGTGCCATCGGCGTTGATGATGCCTTGGGACAGCAAATTCTTCACTGTCTGCCCTTGTGGCGGCTGGTACGCGCCAAATACTGCATCGAAGGTCTGGTTTTCACCGACCACCACGATGACGTTCTGGATCGGAGTGGTGGTCGGGCCATTGTTCAGCGCTACTAGCGACTGGATCGCGCTGGCCGGCAGCGTGCCGCTGATATTGCCACTGACCGGAATCGTCAGCAGCGCCCGGTTGGCGTCGGCGCCGACCGCGATCTGGCCGGTATGCACGGTGAAGCGGGCCAGGTCGAACAGGTTGTCGAGCGGATCGCTGGCGCTGGCCTGGTATACCGTGTTGCCGATCGGATCGCTGGTTTCACTGGCAGGAACGCCGAGCGCAGTGAACAAGGGTTGCAGCGGCGAGGAGACGTCGTTGACTGCCTGCGAGATGCTGGCGGCGCTGATTTTGGCGGCGCTGATTTGCGCCGCGCTCGGGCTGCCGTTCGGGATCAGGCCGAGTACGCGCTGGGTGATCAGCGAGGTCAGCGGATTCAGATTGGCGCGCACCGTGCTGCCGGCGGAACTCGGATTGATGACGGAGGACAGGGTGGCGGCGCTGCCGTCGGCGTCGTTAAATGGCGCGGTCAGGATGAAGGGCGCACTGCCTATGAGCGTCAGGCTGAAATTGCCGTTGGCGTCGGTCAGCGTGGTCTGTACGTTCTGGCCGCTGCTGTCGGTGATGGTGACGGTGACGCCTGCCAAGGCTTTACCGCTCGCAGCGACGCCGCTTACCGTGGCGCCGCCTATGGCAGACGAATTGCCGCCGCCGCTGCAGCCGCTTAGATAGACTAGCGTTGCGCATGCCAGCGCCAGGGAACGAGGTTTCATGAAATTATCCTGTTTGTTAGTGATTGTTGGAGTCAGGGTTGTCAGAGCAAAGGCTGTCGATTCAGGCAAACGAGCATGCATCTGAGCAATTTTCTATTGTCACAAGGAAATGTGACTGCCGGATGTCAGAAATGTGAAGTTTGCTGAAAAACAACGAATCGTTTAGAGTGCGGCATCCATTGCGCCGCATGATTTAGTGTGTTGCGTTCGGAAAATAAAAGCTGAGCTAGCCATGAAAATGTCCGTGATTCCCTTGTTGTTTGGCGCGTTGCTGGTCTCCGACCTGGTGTTGGCGGACGATATGCCGATGTCTATCGGCGACATGCTGGGTGACAAGGATGTCATGCAAGCCGTCAATGCCTGCCTGCTGAAACATCCGAAAGGCGGGAGTATTTTTGTTGAAAACGTCTATCCGATGAACCGCGGCATGGTGGGCATCGTCACCGCCGACACTTCAGGCCGCCGTTACGATTGCAACGCCGAACTGGGGACTGGGAAAGTGCGTGGCAGCGAGCCGATTATCGAACCGAAGGGGCCGCTGTTCGTATCGGTCCGGCAGATGCAAGTACCGCCTCAAGGCGAGTGTTTCAGCAGCAGTCCGGTGGTGGTCGGCAAGCAGTTACAGGGCTGGTTGCTGAGTCAGACCGGTAAATGCCGCGGCACTTCCTGGAACGGCATTGCCGTCGGCGTGAAAGGCCAATTAGGCCAATGACTCTCCGGGGCGCCTTTTTAGCCTATAGTCGGGCAAAATCAGCAGCTGCAAGATAAATCCACGTAAGCGTGGATCAGTTGCCAAGAGGCTGGGATAATTGCCGCACTTCAGCCAAATTCAAACCAAGGGGAGAACAGATGCAGAACCATGCCAAAACGACGTTGTTCACTACCGCTGCCGCCATTGCCTTGACCTTGGCCGGCACCGCGCAGGCCCAGGAACAAGTGGTGAGGATTGCGCACGTCGGCCCGATCACCGGCCCGGTTGCCCACGTCGGCAAGGACAATGAAAACGGCGCGCGCATGGCGATTGACGATTTGAACGCCAGGCATCTGGTCATCGGCGGCAAGAAGATCAGATTCGTATTGCAGGCGGAAGACGACGCCAGCGATCCGAAACAAGCCACCAGCGTTGCCCAGAAGCTGGTCGACGCCAAAGTGGCGGGGGTGGTCGGCCATTTGCAATCCGGCACCTCGATTCCCGCTTCGAAAATCTATTTCGACGCCGGCATCCCGCAAATCTCCCCTTCCGCGACCAGCGCCAAATATACCGAACAGGGTTTCAATACCACCTTCCGTGTAGTGGCCAACGATTCTCAGCTCGGTGCTGCGATGGGACGTTACGCGGCAAATACCTTGCACGCAAAAAAGATCGCGGTGATCGATGACCGCACCGCCTACGGCCAGGGGCTGGCCACGGAGTTCCTGAAAGACGCCAAGGCCAGCGGCGTCGAGATTGTCGCCACCCAGTACACCAGCGATAGAGCTACCGACTTCAGCGCCATCCTGACTGCCGTCAAGGCCAAGCAGCCGGACCTGATTTTCTTCGGCGGGATTGACGCCAGCGCCGGCGCCATGCTGCGTCAGATGCGGCAACTGGGCATCACCGCCAATTTCATGGGCGGCGATGCGATCTGCACCGGAGCCTTGCCGCGTCTGGCCGGCGAAGGCTTGATCGACGACAAGGTCTATTGCGCGATCGCGGGCGGGGTCGAAGACACGGGGCCGCTGGATGCATTCAAGGCGGCTTACAAGAAAAAATACAATGCCGACATCGTCCAGTACGCGCCGTATACCTACGACGCCGTGATGATCTTCGCCAAAGCCATGCAACAGGCTAACTCGGTCGATCCTAAAAAATATCTGCCGGCACTGAGCAAGATCCAGTACACCGGCGTCACCGGCAAGATCGCCTTTGACGATAAAGGCGATATCAAGAACGGCACGCTATCGATTTATACGTTCAGGAAGGGCGAGCAGACTTTGCTGACATTGACGAAGTAAGATCTCCACACAGCCTATGGAGTTGGCGCTAGCCGCATGAGAAGAAGCGGCAAGTCAGCTCTGGCAAGCACTGCCGCTTACTAAGGAGACAGGGTTGGCGCAAGCAGCAAGCCGTACCGGACGATTATTCATGCTGATGGACGCCTTGCGCAGCCATCGGCGGCCGGTCACCGCGGCTCGGCTGGCCGAGGATATGTCGGTCTCGGTGCGCACCATCTACCGCGACATGCAAACCCTGATCGAGCTGGGTGCGCCGGTGGCAGGCGAAGCCGGCCTTGGTTACGTGCTGCGCAGCGGCTTTTTCCTACCGCCGCTGATGTTCAACGAAGACGAGCTGGAAGCGCTGGTGCTAGGCGCCCGTTGGGTGCAGCGCCAGGGCGACGATGCTTTGGCGCTGGCGGCGGCGAACGCCATCAGCAAGATTGCCACGGCGGCGCCGACCGATTTGCGCGACAGCATGGAGAACACGGGCTTGTGGGCCGCCGGCGATCAAAAACCATCCGGCCCTGCTCTGGGGCTGATCCGCGAAGCTATCCGGCGCCAGCATAAGCTCAACATCTGCTACACGGACGAGCATGGCAAAACCAGCGAAAGGCTGATCTGGCCGATCGCCCTGGCGTTCTTCGAGGGCACGCGGCTGGTGGTGGCCTGGTGCGAACTGCGCGACGGTTTTCGGCATTTCCGTAGCGATCGGATTACTCAGCTGACGGCTAGCAAGATTCGTTATCCGGCGCAGCGTCAAATACTGCTACAAAACTGGCGGCGCGAAAATCCATTCTCCGAATGACCACGATCTGGCAACAATCATTCAATCAGATACGACTTTACTGAGAAATCCCCATGATAGACCTCGGCATACTGATCTACATCGATGACAATTCAACCATGTATCAAGAGTTCGATTGGATATACAAAAGCTGGATCTATTCGGGGAACTGGCGTACTTCGGACCTGATTGCAGTTTGCCATCCAGATGCGATCGACAAGCTTCCCTCGAACGATCCCGGTCTCGTCAAAATGGTGGCCGAGCCGATGGCTGTGCCTGGCAGCCGCTGGGAGGGTTATAAATTCATCAATTCAATCGGCTGCTTGTCCGGCCCTCATACCGACGCCCTGGTCGGCAAATACACCTGGCTGTTGAGAACCGACGCCGATGTTTTCCTGACTGCCAACCTGGTCAACTTCCGGCCATCCGTAGTAGTGCAAGGACGGGGTAATTATGCCCATCCGGAAGGTTCTGAGGTATGGACAAAAATGGCGGAATTCTGTGCGGCCAACGGCGTCCGGCATGGCGGCGTGTTCGGCTGCGGCAGTTCGCTCATGGCAAAATCCGAGCTGGTGCTGCACCTGCTCCGACGCCAGTTGTTCTGGAGCGAGAAACTGCAAGATCACTTCAAGGAGTACGGCCCAGGCACCTGGCCCGGCTGGTTTGCCGGCGTGATCACGATGTATGCGGCTGAAATTGCCGCCAACGAAAATTACGATACCTATCTGCGCTATGCCTATCATCGCATCCTGGATATGGAAAGCATGCTGCCCTACCCGATCGATAGCCTGGTGATGCACATCCATGCAGTGCCTACCGACGAACATTTTTCAAAGAGCCAGTATCGGCAAGGCGCGTATCAGAATACGGATCTTAGAACCCTTGACCGCAGCAAGATCAATCACTACGCACACTGGATAGCGGCGACGCCGTTGGATCAGATCAAGCGCGAGGTTGGTTACCCGTTTTAAAAATATGTCTGTCGGACGCTGGATATTTGTACGCGCTTATTTTTAATCTTATTTTTAATCTTATTTTCAATCCGCCACTAACCAGGGGCCATATTTTATGTCCGGAATGTCTGCCAACGTCTACGACGAAATGATTATCCAGCTGCTTAAGCTGATTCAACCCAAGCGCGTGTTGGACATTGGGCCGGGACAGGGAAAATATGCGGCCTTGATGGCGCAGGCCGAACTGAACGCGTACACAGTCGCACTCGAAATCGATCCCACGTATGTGGATCAATTCGACCTGCGCAATAAGTACAGTGAGGTGCGGATTGGCGACGCCGGCGATCTGCCCTATCTGCCAGAGGCGCGCAACGAATTATTCGACTGCGTGCTGATCGGCGACTGTATCGAGCACATGCCAAAGTCACGTGGTTTGGATCTGCTGAATTTTTTGACGTATCGCAGCGGATATATCATCGTGGTAGCGCCTGAATTTTCCTACTACGATACCGCTGCAAATAATTTTGCGCATACCGAATCGCACATATCGGTCTGGTCGGAATACGATTTCCAATGGCACGACAGGTTCGCCTACATGCGCAGCGAAATCATGCAGATATTTGTCCTGCGGGGCTACCAGCCAAGTTCAATCGCCCTTGATCAGGCTGTCGGCGCTATCAATGCCAATCCGCCGCGACTCAAATTGCTGAGTGGCGAGGATCTTAAACCGGCGCATCTGGAACTAAGGACGCGTGCACGCACGGAATTTTTAAATGGCCACAGCTACGCCTACCGGCAGATGTAAAGCCTGCTGTAACTATCTGCTGCAACAGCCTGATGCAATAGCCTGTCCACGCCGCTAACGCCTGACGATTTCCGCAATTTTTTCTTCCTTAAAGACTACTGACACAGACTGTCAGTAGCTCGGGACTAAGATGCACGCATTGCATCAACAACCTCTGGGAGATCGTCGTCATGCGCCTCTATCATCATCCAATTTCATCCAATGCACGGCGGGTCGTCATGACTGCGCACCATCTCCAGCTGCCGCTTGACCTGGTATTGCTAGACCTCTCCAGCGGCGAGCAGCGCAAGCATTTGCTGGCGCTTAATCCGAACGAGAAAATCCCGGTACTGGTGGATGGTGATTTCATCCTGTGGGAATCCTGCGCAATCATGCAATACCTGGCGGACAAGACGCCGGGCCAGACGGTTTACCCAACCGAGTTGCGCGCCAGGGCCGATGTCAATCGCTGGATGTTTTGGTCGGCACAACACTTTGCGCCGGCGATAAGTATTTTTTACTGGGAAAATTTCATCAAAGGGCTGATCGGCGCGGGACGGCCCGATCCGGTCGAACTGCGGCGCGGGCTTGCCGATCTGGAGAGGTTTGCCGGCGTGCTGGATGGCCATCTGGCGCAGCGACGATGGGTATCCGGAAGCGGCCTGACGCTGGCCGACCTGGCAATTGCCGCGCCCCTGATGGCGGCCGAGCCGGGCCGTGTGCCGTTGCAGCAGTACGCTAATTTGCAAGCCTGGTTCAGCCGTGTGCAAGAACTTGATGCGTGGCGCCAGACTACGCTTGAAGAAGAACTCATGGTGACCTGAAATCATGTAAAACCGGCAAGCAGCCGCCAAGGCTGCAAGCCGGCGCTGGGCATTACCCACCTCCCCCCGTTTTTCATCGCCCTGCTCAGAGTTATCCGCTCACCGTCCTCACTGCCCTCATTGTCCTTTCCTGCCGGCTAAAGCAATCGCTATTTCTTTTTGGAAATAGCGATCTGCTATCATGAAAATACTTTTTTGCAACCTATCCGGGTTTCAACTTGCATTGGATGCTCTGGCGGCGACGTCTGTGGCAGAGCAATCTGTATTTTCATCGTGAAAGGATTTCCCCTATGGAATGGCTGCACGACTTATTCAAGAGATCTCCAGAAATAGCGCTATTTTTATCGTTGGCAATCGGCTATGGCGTCGGCAAGATCAAGTTCGGCAAGTTCCAGCTTGGCGGTGTCGCCGGCTCTTTGCTGGTGGCGGTGCTGGTCAGCCAGGTCGGGGTGCATGTTGATCCGGGCGTCAAGGCAGTGTTGTTCGCCCTCTTCATTTATGCGGTCGGCTACGAAAGCGGCCCGCAATTCTTCAACTCGCTAGGCAAGCAGTCGATCCGCGAAATCGTCCTGGCGGCGGTGCTGGCGCTGACCGGCCTGGCGACGGTGGTGGTGATGGCCAAGCTGTTCGGTCTCGACAAGGGTCTGGCGGCAGGCGTTGCCGCCGGCGGCCTGACGCAATCGGCGATCATCGGCACTGCTGGCGACGCCATCACCAAGCTGGGGCTGGATGCGGCCGAGGTGGCGCGCTTGCAGGGCAATGTTGCGGTGGGTTATGCAGTGACCTATGTCTTCGGCTCTTTCGGGGCGATCATCGTTTGCGTGAATATCCTGCCGAAGCTGATGGGCCGCACCATCCGCGAAGATGCGATCAAGGCCGAGACGGCACTGCAAACCGGGGTCAAGGTGCTGGGGCCGGAACAGCAAGCAGCGTTGCCGGAACTGGTCGGCCGCTTGTATGAAATCACCCAAGGCAAGATCTCGGTCGATGAAGTGGAAAATCTGGACCCCGATACCACCATCACCATCGAGCGCGTCAAGCGCGGCGGCCAGGTGATTCAGGTCAGCCCGCAATTGCTGCTGCTGCCGCATGACATCGTGCTGGTGGTTGGCCGCCGTGAAGCGGTGGTCAGCACTTCCGGTTTCCTGGGCAGGGAAGTGTATGCGGTGGAAGGCATGGAACTCACCATGCAGCATCGGGAGGTGGTGCTGACCAACAAGGAATTCCAGAACAAAAGCGTGGCCGATATCCGCGCCCAGACCGCGGGCGGCGTGCGCCACGGCATCTACGTGGTGCAGATCAGCCGCATGGGACAGGTGCTGCCGATCCTGCCTGAAACCATCGTGCAACTGGGTGATGTGGTGTCTATCTACGGCGCCGAACAAGACGTCAAGCGGGTTGCCGATGTCGTCGGTTATGTGATCGTGCCGAGCGCCAAGACCGACTTCGTCTATCTCGGCGCGGGCCTGGTGGTGGGTTTGCTGGTGGGGCTGCTGGTGGCCAAGGTCGGCTCGATTCCGCTGACGCTGGGCAGCGGCGGCGGCGCCTTGCTCTCCGGCCTGCTGTTTGGCTGGTTCCGCTCCAAGCACCAGTCTTTCGGCGCCATGCCTGCCGGCGCGGTGCAAATCCTGAAAGACCTTGGCCTGGCCGGTTTCGTGGTGGTGGTCGGCTTGTCTTCCGGTTTGCAGGCGGTGCAGACCGTCAGGCAACAGGGTTTCACCATCTTTGGGGTCGGCGTGGTGGTCACCATCCTGCCGATGATCCTGACCATGCTGATCGGGCGTTACATCCTGCGCTACGACAATACGGCGGTGTTCGCCGGCGCTCTCAGCGGTTCGCGCAGCGCCAATCCGGCTTTCGGCGAAGTGTTGGATAAAGCGGAAAACGCGATTCCTACCGTGCCGTTTGCGATCACCTATGCCTTGGCCAATGTGTTTCTGACCTTATTGGGGCCGCTGGTGGTGGCCCTGGTCTGATTTATTCAGCATCGTCAAAATTTCAATGTCCCGATCCGCTGCGGCGGATCCATCTATCGAATAAGGAGTACCAGCATGGACTTTAGCAACCCTGACAAACTCGCCCTGCTTAGCCCGTTTGAATTGAAAGACGCCTTGATCCAGGTGGCCTCGAACGCCGACCGCGCCATGCTCAACGCCGGCCGCGGCAATCCGAATTTCCTGGCGACCACGCCGCGTCACGGTTTTTTCCAGTTCGGCCTGTTTGCCATGAGCGAAGCCGAGCGTTCCTATATCTATATGGATGGCGTCGGCGGCTTCCCGCAACGGGACGGCATCGAGGCGCGTTTCGAGATTTTCACCAAGGCCAATGCCGGCGTCAGCGGGATTCGTTTCATCGAAGCCGCCGTCTCCTATGTGCGCGACCAGCTGGGCTTGTCGGCGGGCGCTTTCATCTACGAAATGTGCGAAGCCATCCTCGGCTGCAACTACCCGGTGCCAGACCGCATGCTGCGCCTGAGCGAGCAGATCGTCGGCCAGTACATCCGCCGCGAGATGATCGGCGAGCAGCCATTCGTTGGCAATTTCGATATGTATGCAGTCGAAGGCGGCACCGCTGCCATGACTTACATCTTCAACAGCCTGCGCGAAAACCATCTGCTCAAGGCCGGCGACACCATCGCGCTCGGCATGCCGATCTTCACGCCGTATATCGAAATCCCGCATTTGAACGATTACCAGCTGGTCGAGCTTTTGATCGATGCGCCGCCGGAGAACAACTGGCAGTTCACCAAGACCGAGCTCGACAAGCTGCTCGATCCCAAGGTCAAGGCGTTTTTCCTGGTCAATCCGAGCAATCCGCCGTCGGTCAAGATCAATGACGAGACGCTGGCATATATCGCCGAGATCATCAAGCAACGCCCTGACCTGATCATTCTTACGGACGATGTTTACGGCACCTTTGCCGACAATTTCGTCTCCCTGTTTGCGATTTGCCCGTACAACACCATCCTGGTGTATTCGTTCTCCAAATATTTCGGCGCCACCGGCTGGCGCATGGGAGTGATCGCCACCCACGAAAAGAATATCCTGGACGACAAGATCGCCGCCCTGCCGGAGGCGCGCCGCAAGGAACTGGATCAGCGCTACAACTCGATCACCACCGAACCGCGCGCCCTGAAATTCATCGACCGCCTGGTGGCCGACAGCCGCACCGTGGCGCTCAACCATACCGCCGGCTTATCGACCCCGGTGCAGGCGCAGATGACGCTGTTCTCTCTGTATTCGCTGATGGACGAGCCGGAGAATTACAAGCAGTCGATGAAGCGCATCGTCTTGCGCCGCAAGGAGGCGTTGTACCGGGCGCTGGGCCTGCCGCTGCCGGTCGATGCCGATTCGGTCAGCTATTACCACCTGCTCGATATGGAAACGCTGGCGACGCAGATGTACAGCGCCGATTTCGCCCAGTGGATGGTGCAGCGTTTGAAACCGAACGAAGCGCTGTTCCGGCTGGCGCAAGAAACCGGCGTCATCCTGCTGCCAGGCCGCGGCTTTGGCACGGCGCACCCGTCGGCCCGGGTTTCGCTGGCCAATCTGAACGAATACGACTATGCCAACATCGGCAAGGCGATTCGCAAACTGGCGTTGGAATACCATGAGCAATTTGAGAAAGCTGGCGGCCGGTCTTAAGGGCCGATCTTAAGGTCCGGTCTTAAGGTCCGGTCTTAAGGTTTATAACCGTCGTTCAAGGTTTTCAGAAAGGCGATGACATCCTTGATCTCGCCATCTGTCAGCGCCGGCTGGTCGCCGGGTTTGCGATCAAACGGCGCTTCGAGATTGACGTTGCCGCGATATTCCTTGGGCAGATCGTCGTACTTGCGCACGCTACCGTCTGCGTCGCGCGGATACCATTTCTGCGGCTGGGTATCGCGCTGCACATAAAATTTCATCACCTGTTCCAGGCTGGTGAACCCGCCGTTATGGAAAAACACCTGGCGCGTGGCGACGTTACGCAAAGAGGGCGTCTTGAACCTGCCGCAATACTCGGTCTTGTCCTTGAGATCGGTGCGGTCCGGGCCGCATAAGCCCATATCGAAATATTTTGGATCGGCGTTGGCCGCGATATGTTTGTTGCGCGGCACGCCGATGGCGATCAGGCCGTAATCGGTAAATTGCGGAAACGCCCCGCTGGCCGAGATTTCGCTGATATGACATGAAGCGCAGTTGCCTTTGGCCGGATCGTTGAACAGGCGCAAGCCGTTCAACTCCTGCTTGCTGAGCTGGGCCTGCTGGCGCAAAAAGGCGTCGTACTTGCTGTTGTACGGATAAAACTCGGTCGGGCTTTCCTGGAATACTTCGAGCGCCATCAGCGCCCATTTGAAGGCTTGCTCCTGATTGTCGAAAATATCCTCGCCAAAGGTTGCGCGGAATTGCGCGACGTAGCTGGTCTTCTTCAATTTTTCCACCACCTCGGCGGCGTTCGCGTTACCCATTTCGTGCGCCGACAACAGCGGGATCCGCGCCTGGTCGTGAGTGGACGGCGCCCGGCCGTCCCAGTTGTGGCCGCCGGTGGGGCCGGCGTCGATGCTGTCGTCGCCGTCGTCGTCGAAAAAATGTTCGGTGAAGGCCGGTACATTCTGTATATAGCGCAATGAAGGCACTGCACGCGTGCCGAGCGTTTTCATTTCCTTGCCGCCGAGCTGGACCGCCAGATTGTTCGGCGGGCCGAATGCATGGTCGGGACTATGGCAGCTAGCGCAAGACATCTTGCCCGAAGCCGAGAGTGACGGATCGGAAAACATGGTGCGGCCGAGCGCGGTCATGGCAGCCACTGACGGCTGCTTTTTCAGCGTCGGCGCATAGGTGGCGCCGACGTAGGCCGGAGTGACCGCAGTGGCTGGTTTGGCGGCTGCTACCTCGGCGCCTGCGCGCTGCTGGCCGCAGCCGTTCACGAGAAGCGCGACTGTAACGCTGAGGAATGCAATGACCGCTGGTTTCATAGAATTAGATAAAACGGCTGGTGGCGAGCGCAGTGTTGCATAGCACGCTGGACAAGGAACGGGAGCAAAGACTAGCACCGCTCTGTGACAGAACGATGACACGCCCTTTGGTAAAAAATAAAGATTGCTTAGCGGCTGCCATTTCACACAGTTGAAATATTCGAGGCATACGATTGCGCTTTTTATCGCCTGGGGAGGGCTTATGAAACGGACCATGCAATGGCTGCCGGTGACGGCAGCAACGGTAACATTAGCGGCGGGCTTGACTGCATGCGGCGGCGGTGGCGGTGGCGCCTCCAACGATATCGGCGGCGTGGTGACTCGCGGCCAGGTGACCGGCAGTTACTATGAAAATGCGCAAGTCTGTTTCGAAGACAAGATCAAGAAAGCCACGTGCGATACCGCATCGCCGCTAGTCAAGACCAGCGCCGACGGTTCGTATTCACTTAAAGGCGAGGGCGCGGTAGTGGCCACCATCGATACCAGCGTGGTGCGTCATGAAGCGCTAGGCGACATAGGCAGCGCCGTGACGCAGAAACTGGTATTCCGCGCACCTGCCGGACGCAGCGCTTTTGTCAGCGCCATCTCGACCGAACTGGCAGCCGCAATGGACGCCAACGGCGGCGATTTCGCCGACGCCAGCAAGAAGCTGGCAGCCAAGATCGGCACCGCCGAAGCCAACCTGCTGGCTGACATCAACAAACTCAGCGGCGCTGACCAGGCCAAGCTGAAGGCAGAAGCGGCGGAAATCAACGACGCCATTGCAGATGCTGTGGCCCAAGGCGGCGACGATGATTTCGGCCGGGCCTTGAACGGCGCGTTGGCGCGGAAAAAAATCCAGAACGTAGTGGTGATCTTTGCTGAAAACCGCGGCTTCGACAATCTGTATGGTTTGTTCCCCGGCGCTAACGGCATCCCTGGCGTCAATCCGACTTCCGCCTCCAGCTACGTGCCGCAAAAAGACTTCGACGGCAGCACCTTGCCAGTCTTGCCACCGACCTGGGGCGGTATGACCCTGGCTGGCCAGAGCACTGTCATCACTCAGGCGCAGTCGGCCAATCTGCCGAACAAGCCGTTCCAGATCGACGATGTCAACAGCCCGATCTATATGCCGTCGGCGGTGATTACCCGCGATCTGGTGCATCGTTTCTACAATAACCAGATGCAGATCAACGGCGGCAAGAACGATAAATTCACCGCTTACTCGGACGCCGGCGGCCTCAGCATGGGTTATTACGACGGCAGCAAGATGAAGCTGTGGAACATCGCCAAGCAATACGCACTGGCCGATAATTTTTTCATGGGCACTTTCGGCGGCTCGTTCCTGACCCATCAATACCTGATCTGCGCCTGCGCCCCGACCTATCCGAACGCCGACGCCGCTACTTCGCCTGCCAAGAACAATATTTCGGCCGTCGATCTCGACGCTAACGGCAACCTGATCGGCCTGACCGCCGGCACCGGCATGCCGACTTCGGTATTGAACGGCGCCCCGGTTTATCTGAAGGACAGCACCATCACGCCGAAAGACGCCTCCGGCATGTTCTACGCGGTCAACACCATGCAGCCGCCGTATCAGCCTAGCGGTAACGCCGTCGCCACGGTGCCAGGCTATGCCGACCCAAGCAAGGCCACTACCCTGCCGGTTCAGACCCAGGCCACCATCGGCGACCAGCTGACCGCCAAGGGCGTCAACTGGGCTTGGTATGCCGGCGCCTGGAATGCCGCCGTGGCGGATGCACCGAACGCCAGCCGCAGCGTGATCTATTCCGGCAAGATCCAGTTCCAGCCGCATCACCAGCCGTTCAACTATTACAGCCGCTTCGATCCAGCCACCAGCACCGGCGCCGCCGAGCGCGCCAGCCATCTGAAGGATTTCGACGCTTCGTTCCTGCAAGATGCCGCGGCCGGCGCCCTGCCTGCTGTGGCGTTCTACAAACCGCAAGGCAATTTGAATCAGCATCCCGGTTATGCCAACGTGACCGATGGCGATGCGCATATCGCCGATGTCATCGCCAAGTTGCAAGCCAGCCCGCAGTGGAAGCACATGCTGATCGTGGTGACCTACGATGAAAACGGCGGTTTCTGGGATCACGTAGCGCCGCCGAAAGGCGACCGTTGGGGCCCGGGCACGCGTCTGCCGGCTATCCTGGTGTCGCCGTATGTGAAGAAAGGAAGTGTCGATCACACCCAGTACGATACCGCTTCCATCCTGCGCTTCATCACCAAGCGTTATGCGTTGCCGGTACTGCCTGGCATCACCGCGCGCGACAAGGCGCTGGTGGCCAACGGTGGCAAGCCAATGGGTGATTTGACTGGTGCATTGACACCTGTCCCGCAAGAGTAATTCGCTGGCAGAGCGCCGCTTCTGTCATGGAGCGGCGCTCAGTCAGGAAACCAAGAGAGCCGGCTGCTTTGGAAAAAGCAGCCGGCTTTTTTTCATGCTTGCCAGGAACCCATAGGCGCCAGCGCCGGCGACAATTCCGCCTCGCTCCAGCGCAGCGGCAATGAAGCTTCGACCCGTATCGCCTGCTCCACATGAAAGCGCAGCAAACGTTCGGCGCCTTTGAAGGCGGCGACTTCAGGGCCATCCCAGATCAGCTCGGCGCTGACTGCCAGATACAACAGATCGCCGCTGACGAAATCGATGAACAGCAAACCGGCGCGGGGATGTTCAACCAGATTGCCGATGGTGTTGAAGAAAAAATTGCCGACGAAATCAGGCACCGTCAGCGTCTTTTCATCGTCGATGCGGACAAAGCCGGGTTTACCGCCGCGATGGGAGACGTCGACTCCGTGCTGGCGATTGTTGGCTGTGCTGGCAACCGCAGATTCATCCACGGGTTTTCCAAAATACGCAGTCGCAATGAAAAAAGTGTCTGACGCCGCGATCAGCTTTTGCATCGCGCTATCGAGTTGTCCGCTCCGATGGACCACCGGCGCCGCTGCGTCAGCGTCTTCGACCAGACTGGGGCGGCGCGCCTGGATGTATTTCGGACAGTTGCCAAAGCTTTGCTCGACTTTCAGCGTCCATCCTGCCGCGTCTGATTTTTCGACCTTGCCGTTCATGCGATTGCGGCGGCGCGTATGCGGTTCGATGCCCAACAGGCCGATCGCAGCATGTTCAACCAGGGTTTGTTGCAAGGGATCGGCTGGCAACAGAGGCGCGTGTATCGCCAGATGTCCGGCGTCCGGCGACGTCACGAAACCGGGTGCGCCTGTCACGATCGACGCCCACGGCTGTTGCCGGCGATCGACGCTGCCGACGATCATGAACGGCAGCTGCTGAAAAAAATCGCGATGCTGGTCCGGCATGAAACTGCGGATCAGTTGGCCGCGGGTAGCCATCTTTTCAAGCACGCCGACGCGTTGCTGGACTGCGCGTTCACCGCTGTGGAAGGGGGTATCTGCGAAAGTGTCCGCAGAGCTGGCTGCCGTGATTTCAAGATTGGACATGTCTTGTCTCCTTGATGAACGCTCCAATCGGCGCACCGATCGGAGCGTGCTCTTAAGCGGCCAACGCCGGCCGGCTGGCCTGCATGGCAACAAAACCAGGCAAGGCTTCGACCCGGCCCAGCCAGGCGCGGATATTCGGGTAAGCGTCCAGCGCAACGCCGCCCTCCGGAGCATGCGCTATATAGCTGTATGCCGCCACATCGGCAATCGTCACTTGCGGGCCTGTCAGGAACGCCTGGCTGGCCAGATGGGGTTCCAGAATCGCGAACAGCTGTTCAGCGGTGGCGCAGGCCGCTGCATGGTCCAGCGGCATGCCGAACAAGGTCACCAGGCGGGCGCTGGCCGGGCCGCGGAAGATTTCACCTGCCGCCAGCGACAAAAAGCGCTGCACGGTTGCCGCTGCCAGAGGATCGCGCGGCAGCCAGCTGGCCGCGCCATATTTGCTAGCCAGATAGACCAGGATCGCATTCGAATCGGCCAGCGTGATGTCGCCGTCTTCGATCACCGGCACCTGGCCAAACGGATTTTTCGCCAGGAACTCAGGTTTTCTTTGTTCGCCTGCGCGCAGATCGATATCGATCATTTCAAACGGCAAATCCAGCAAAGACAGAAACAATTGAACCCGATGAGCATGGCCGGACAAGGCGGCGCGGTAAAGACGAATTGCTTGGACTGGGCGGCTGAATGACATGGCGGAGCTCCTGTTTGGCTTGAATAAAATGCATCGTAAATAATGCACAAGGAAAATTACGCAGTTCTGTACCGAACAATCGGTACAATACAAAGGCAAAACCACCCTGTCAAGTAAAAACGGGAAATCCAGGGTATTTATTCGGCTGCTTGAGAGCCAAGCAGGATGGCGGGAAAACTTTCAATCATGCGCAAAAAGGGGCCGTTGCTATCCAAAGCACGCGAAACAATCAGCGATCCCTGGATCGCCACCACGGCATTTTCCGCACGCATGGCCGCCTCCACCTTATCGACGCCGGCCTCTTCCGCCACCGCCGCCAGCAAGGCCATCAGCGCCCGCATGCGGCCGCCCAGATGTTGCTGGAACAGCGAACCGGCCTCGCCGATGGTGAACACATCCATCAGGCAAGGCGCCATGCCATTGGAATAATATTCCGTCAATTTGCCGGCAAAGCGCTGCAAGCGGATGGCGGCTGCCTCGTGGCCATTCAGCGTCGACAGCACATGCTGGGTAAACCAGGCGCCGACCGCAGCCATTGCCGCACTCGCCATGTCCTCCTTGCCGTTTGGGAAATAATGATAAAGGCTGGAGCGGCCCAGGCCGGTGGCTTCCGACAGGCGCGACAGGCTGCTGCCTTCATAACCATAGCGGCGGAAAGCGGCCAGAATGCGTTCGACGACTTCGTCGCGGGTAAGGGTTGCTGCAGGCATATCGTTTGTACCGGATGGTTGTACCGAATGTTCGTTGCTATCAATGTAGAGCTCAAATAGTAAAACAGCAAGGGCCTATACGCAAAATGCGTGCAGGTAAACCGAGCAAAGGCAGATGCCCAATCCTGCGCCGGCATGACGCCCTGGTAGAAAATTGCAACAAAAAGATTCACTGGCTGGTTTCCCTCGAATAACCATGCTTAAATTACAACGCTGCGCCGGGCTTGCATGAACAACGCCGACAGCGCACAGACTAATTGAGCCAATCCTTCGGAGGAAATCGAATGCAGCGCCATCTATCCAAGTTGTTCCTGACACTTTGTGCATGCAGCGGCAGCGCACTGGCGGCCTGTCCGCCTGCGCCGGCCGGTTTGCGCGATATCGACGCCAACGGTTATTACACCGACACCCATTATTCGGTCATAGACCCGGTGTTGAAGGCCAAGGAAGAGGCGGCGGTGAAACCGTTCAGCGATTACCTGAGCGCAGTCAGCGCCAATGCCGATCGCTACATCGCCAGCGGCGATACTGCGGCGGCGCAATGTGCGCTGAGCTGGCTGGACCGTTGGGCGGTGGATGGCGCAATGCTGGGGAAGGTCGTCACCAGCCAGGCCCAATACGAGCGCAAATGGACGCTGGCCGGGGTCGCGCTGGCCTATCTCAAACTGCGGCCGCAAGCCGAGCCGGCGCAACGTGAACACATCGAAGCATGGCTGCCGCAACTGGCGGACGCCGCACTGGCGTTTGCAGATAACGGCCACCAGCCGCGCAATAACCATTATTACTGGGTTGGCCTGGCAGTGATGGCGACCGGCATGGCCACCGGCGAACAGAAATATATCAACGCCGCCAGCCGCATTTACGACGCCGCGTTGAACGACATCAGCGACGACGGTACATTGCCGCTGGAGCTGAATCGCGCCGGCCGCGCGCTGTCCTATCACAACTACGCGCTGGCGCCGCTGGTGATGATGGCGCAACTGGCCTACCTGAATCACGACAACTGGTATCAGCGCCGCAACGCACGCCTGGAGAAGCTGGCGCACCGGGTCTTGAGCGGCATCGCCGATCCAAGCTGGTTCGCCGAAAAAACCGGAGCGCAGCAGGAAATACCGAAAGGAAGCATTCTTGGCTGGATAGCGTTTTACCGAAAAGCCGATCCGGCCCTGGTTCCGCTGTCGGAACCATTGATGGCGCAAGCGCCGTTCCGCAATCCGCAGCTAGGCGGCAATCTTAGCCTGCTGGCCGACAAAAGCTTTTTCGCACCGCACTAAATAAACGCAGCTAACTGGGGTCGGAGCTAACTGGGGTCAGAGTGAACTTTCTGCGCGCCTTTTGCAGAAACTTCACTCTGACCCCACTTAGCGGGCCACGGAGTAGCTGCCTTATCGTTAAAAAAGAACAAAACCACCTGGGGCGCTCTGCCTTTCTCCGAATCCGTCATGTGGGGTCAGAGTCAAGTTTCGCGATGAAG
>NZ_DATMRK010000034.1:0-15389 GCF_035566375.1 Collimonas sp. | reverse complement strand
TCGCCCACGACCGTCGTAACGTTTCTCTTGATGAAGGCTGCGGCCTCCTTCAGCTCTTTCTCTCGTCGCCCAGTGATCACGACGTGCGCACCTTCTTCCACGAAGCGCTTGGCTGTGGCCAAGCCAATCCCGCTGCTTCCGCCCGTGATAACTGCAACCTTGCCTTCTAATTTTTTCACAATCTTTCACCTTTCGTTTGTGCTGTAAGGCAGCGCCGCTGTTCCCATTGGTACAAAGGCGCTGTATCATTTGGATCACAGATCCAGATCCTGATTCGCAGCATCCGAACCAGTGATCCAATTATATGGAGCAGTGAACCGTTTGTCAAGGAGCCCCCATGCGAGCCGACGCCAAAAAAAATTACAGCCATCTACTCGCAGTCGCGCACGACGTTGTCGCCAAGCACGGTGTCGACGCGTCCATGCGAGATATCGCCCGCCGGGCTGACGTCGGGTTGGCTACACTGCTGCGTCATTTCCCGACGCGAGAAGCCTTGTTTGAAGCGTTGTTGTGTACGAATCTAGACGAACTGACGCGGAAGGCAGACGAACTCGAAACGTCGAATTCACCTGCCGAAGCGCTCGTGTCTTGGTTTCGCGAATGGATGGCATTCGCCCAAAGCTATAGGGGCGTCGTCGCCCTGATGGCGGCCGCCCACGCGAACCCGGACTCCGCTCTTTATGCTTCATGCGCAGCGGTGCACTCAGTGAGCGCGCGACTACTGCTCCTTGCTCAGGCCGAAGGAACGGCGCGCACCGATATGAATGGGGACGACCTGTTCGGCCTGATGGCGGCGCTCGGCTGGCTCGTCGACCTACCGTCATTCGCGCCACGGGCCGATCATCTCGTTCACATTGTCACTAGCGCCATCCTGTCAAATCCGTCGAGCAGCGATGTCAAAAAGGCAGCATGTTGAATCAGCTCGGCATCGGATGGCCATTGCCGAGACGTTGAGCGAGCGAGTGTGCAATGTAGGGCGATCAACGGGACCGTTTGAGAATCGCGGAGACCAACAGCCCGTCCTACGTTTTGTCGCGCGCACGCGGCATTCAGGCGAGTGGGGCCGTGTGGAAGACTGATCCCGAACCGTGAAGTGGGATCAGCGTTTGACACTGAGTTGAGTTAGTGCAGTTTATTAAATGCGCTCCGGACATCCGGACCTTGACAGAACGACTCATTCATCGCCACAGCTCAATTCGAAGAAACCGTGCGCCAGGGACAGGCCATTGACCAGGATTTCGACCTCATGCCGCCCAGGGTAGTGCACGCGCGTGGTGAAATCACGGATGCTCTGGCTGCGTTCGATGGAGACCCGCTGCGCGCTTTCCAGCGTCAACTCCTTGAGCTTGAATACCTTGGCTGCGGTCGCGCCCGATTTTTTCACATAGTGCATCTTGTAATCGATCACCAGGCGCTGGCTTGCCGCCGATTTTGACGCCAGCTCGAAAGACAGCGTCATGCGCTCACCCAGGGCAAGCTGGCGCGGCGTCAGCGCGAACTTGCTGATCGTCACCTGCGGTGTTGCGCCGGCGCCAATCACCGCCAGTGCGCGTGGATTGCCTGCCTTGATCAGCGAGCGCAGGGCGTGCCTGGCGATCCAGGCGGTGTGCGGGTTGGTCAGCGGCCAGGTCGCGATCCGGTCCAGCACCCAGTCCGGGTGGGATTTGGTCACATCGTTAAGATGATTGGCAACCGATTTGCGGACGTACAGACTGGCGTCCGTGCGCAGGTTCTCAAGGATAGCCACCGCCAGCATAGGCTCGTCCAGAATTGCGTCGAGCCGGAACGACCACGGCAGGCGCGGGCGGCAACCCTCGCTGGCCAGGCGGCGCACGGCGTCGCTATCGTCGCGCGACCAGGTTTCCATGATGGCCAGCGCTCTTACCGGATCCAGGCGCAGGAATTCGCGCACCGCAAACTCGGACGAACCGAAGCCGGTGAAATACTTGAGTGCGTCCATCGACCAGTCAAAATCGTGCCGGCCGTATTGGCCGACATAGTCGGGCAGGACCAGAGTCGCGAAGCCATGATTTATGCGCGGCGCAAGTGCGCGCAGAATTTTCACAGCCTGGCGATAATCCTCCGGCAGGGTTGCATGCAAAGCCTCGGTCATGCGGCGCAGGCGCTGCATCAGGCTCAGTTCATCGAGTCCGGCGAGCGCAATCTTGAGGAAGCGCTTGGCGTCGAAGGCCGGGTAGATCGCAGCCAGATCGAGCGCCACGCTGCGGAAGCGGCGCTTGTCGAAGATCTCTTTGAGGGCGGTATTTTGAGTGGTTGTCATTATTTCTTTGCTGCAGAGCCTTGGTGTCTCAACACTGGAGCTTAACCATATCTGCTGTCAGTTTTCGTCAGGAGCAAAAGCGGATAGCAAGTGGGATGACCAGCGGGGATAACCAGTGCGGCAAGCTTGAAATGGCAAATTGTCATCACGCAGTCATCAAAAGAATCGATAATCGATATTTTATCGAATCCATCTCAAATCCCAATGTCCATGCCCCTCTCGAACATCCGCGTCACCTCCCGCTCACTTTTGATCCTGGCGCAGCTCGTTGCCGCAGCGGCATTGACCGCTTGCGGCGGAGGCAGCGACAATAGCAACCTGGCGACGGCCAAATTCCAGACACTGGACGGCGCCGCGCCGCTGGTGATCGGCCATCGCGGGCTGCCAGGGCTGTTTCCGGAAGAGACGCAGCCGTCCTATGAGGGCGCCGCCGATGCCGGCGCCGATTCGCTGGAAGAGGACCTGCATTTGACCAAGGATTGCGTGCTGGTGGCGCGCCACAATCCCTGGCTTAGCGACAATACCAACATTGCCAGCGTCGCTCTGACCAACGCCGCGGTCGCCGTGCGCAAGCGCACGGTGCCAGGCGTCTTGGTAAACGTCAGTTACTCGCTCGCCACTTACGGCGGCCCGGCGCAATATCTGAGCGACCTGACCGATCCCAACGATCCGAAATCCGTGCTGAAATCGCTGGTGGTGGATGGTGAGGACCACACCGGCGACTGGTCGGTTACCGACTTCACCGTGGCCGAGCTCAAACAATGGATAGGCGGCACCACCTACGACGCCCGCGACCAGCGGCCGACCGCGCTGAACGGCAAATATCCGATCCTGACGATGCAAGAGATCATCGATATCGCCAGGGCCAAGAGCGCCGCCAGCGGCCGGACTATCTCGGTTTATCCGGAATCCAAGAACCCCTACTGGAACAATGCACAGGCAATTGCCAACGGCTGCGGAAGCGGCAAACACCCTTTCGAAGATGCCTTCGTCAAGCTCATCAAGGACAACAACCTGAACAGCAAGAGCGCGCCGATCTTCGTGCAGAGCTTCGACCCGGCTAGCTTGAAGTACATGCGTTCAATCGGCCTGAATACAAAAGTGGTGCAGCTGGTTGACGGCAACGCTGTCAACTACAAGACCGGTGAGATGATTTACCAGACCAACGATGCCTATAATTTTGTCGATGGCCGGCCATACAGTTGGACGGTAGGCGGTGACGGCCGCTATTTCGGCGCCATGCTGACGCCAGCCGGGCTGGCTGAAGTCAAGACTTATGCCGATGGCATCGGTCCCTGGAAACCGCAGGTGATGGCGCATACGATTGTGCCGTTCAAGACCAGCAACGCCGACGGCACGCCGTACACCGGCTCACTCGCCGACGTCAACACGGTGACACCTACCAGTCTCATCGCCGATGCCCACAAGGCGGGTTTGTTTGTGCACGCCTATACCTTTCGCAACGAGCAAAAATATCTGGCCGGCATCTACAAGGGCGATCCGACGGCCGAATTCCTGACATTCTTCCGGGCTGGCCTGGATGGTGTTTTCACTGATTTCGCCAACACCGGGGTGGCCGCGCGCGCCGCCTATATCCAGGAGATTCGGTAATAGCTTCGCCAATAAGCCGTTGGTGATTTCCAGCTCCTGGCGGGCGCTTCACTTATAGCCCAGCCTTGGCTGGAAATCACCACGGCCTTGCGGCGTCAGGTCGAACAGGTTCCGCATGGGATGGAGCAGGTCGTTATGCCGGAAATCCTGCCCCGGTTCCGACGGCACATAGTTCGCTGTTCTTGAAGCGCTGCTGCTCGCACATTCGCTGGCGTCGCCGAAGTGGTTTCTAGTTTCTATCGGCCTGCTCAGGAACGCGATGCAAACAATCAGAAAAGACGTTAACAGCCAATTGCGCCAACATCCCCGCGAGTCAAACGACTACGCAGAACCATTTCAAAAGTGCGCGACACATCAGAGCATGACCTTATTCCACGATTTAGCGCCCACCGTTCAACTTACTACGTTGCTTGACGATATCGTTCAGATTCTTAAACTCATTACAAATGAATAAGCGTTTTCTTAAAGCTAGAAAATAGCGGCAATTGACCTTGCAAGAACCATTTAAGAGATGCAATATCTGCAACATTAAAGAAAGAATATTTCATATTCAGTAAGGATCAGCAGCAGAAAATAGTATCCACGCGAGAATAATCGCTTATATCAAACCTATTTGAGATATAGCCATGCCTTTCAAAGAAAAACATTCTGCTGCTTTGAGTTTTCTTGCATCTAAGGGTATTTGGCGTAGTAACTACGCACCTCCTCTATTTCAGTTCCTTTGGCTTCTAGGAGTCAAAATGCCCCCGCCGCATTTTTCTAGTTTTTTTGTCAATTTTATTTTCTTCGGTATTTTCTTTGGT
This sequence comes from Collimonas sp., assembly GCF_035566375.1. GTDB lineage: Bacteria > Pseudomonadota > Gammaproteobacteria > Burkholderiales > Burkholderiaceae_D > Collimonas. The sequence goes on along the minus strand of NZ_DATMRK010000034.1, from coordinate 10,694 downwards.
GGTGCGTGGGGGAGAGTTTCGCTGGGATTCAAGCAGGCTGATGAGGAGGAGCAGTCGCTTATCGCTATGGTTCTGGGTGCAGTATTTTCTGGGCTGTTTTTTGGGTTAGGCATGGCCGCCCATTATCGTCACAGCTCACGTAGATATGGGGTTCCTCGTTGGCCGAATTTCAAATCTGAAACAAGCAAGTAATGAACAATGCCATTATTTTGTTTGTAGTTTGTTCTTATGGATATTTGCTAACTCAACATGATTAACTACATACCATTCAGGAGTGCGCTTTTTATAGTTGTTCCTGAATTCCGCAATGTAAGAGAAGACAAGCGCAGCGCAATCATTGACCAAGCCAGGCTTTCCTCACGTCCTCGTATTCAGAAATTTGCTGGGTGGGCATTTTTTCTTGCACTGGCGTTGCCATTTATGTTGTTGCTTTTTTTGTTTTATTTTTTTGGTTTTCACGAGCCAAAATTTTTGCTTATACCGATTTTAAGTGGGCTAAGCGCCTTGTTAGCGTCTTTCCTCTACTCAATTTTTCTTGCGATTATTCTGTCGCCGGAAATTCGACGATTCATCTAAGAAATGCTAAGGATGGATGCAGCCTTAAGTTGAATATCTTGAGGGTGTCAGGCTAAGGATTTTTTTAATCGATAAATTTAAGGAAAATAATATGGCTATCAAAGAAATGACAACTCAAGAAATTCAAAAAGTTTCTGGTGGGACTACATCTGGCGATATCGCCATGGGTATAGCGGGTGGCTGGGCATCGGGCGTAGCTGGATTTGCAATTGGCGGGCCACTAGGTGCTCTCGTTGATTTCGGCCTTGGGGCCGCAATAGCCACGGGTTTTTCACTCTCGGGAGGTACTTTCGGTGGAGGGGGAAGGGGAGGCAGATATTACGCTCTAATGTAATCTCGGTTTTATTGGCCTTCGTCATGCATGAACTGACAGCTATTCGATTTGACGTCACTGGCTGTCAGTTCATCAAAATCACATTAAATAACAGCGTTTTGATCACCCAGCTTTAATTTCACATATCACGGCAGAATTTCATCGCCAAGATCAAAACATATGTCTCTATTCCGCGAACAAGCGCATTCTTGCCCTGACTAACTGGCAGACCGCAGAACTACGGCTGGCGGCAAGCCTGGGGCGATTGCAGATGGACGCAATTTGATGCGATCGCAATCGACAACAGTGCCCAATTTTTGCTCTACCCGGAGCTTGACCGCCGCTGATTCTCAGCCTTCAAAGCAGAATGGAATGCCGTCCAAATCGCTGACGCCGCTCTGGAACCCGCTGGTGATGGCGTATACGATTCTGTATGGTCAAATTCAAGAAACAGGATGCCCATGCATTCTCAAGCCCAGGCCACCGACAGCAGCATCACCGCCGCCACCTCCAGCAGGTCGCCGGCGCCGTGGGCAATCATCGGCGCCAGCAGGCTGCGCGAGCGTTCCATCAGCCAGACGTAGATCAGGCCAAAGACGAAGGCGTAGAGTTGCTGGGCCACGGCCTGGTACAAGGGGTCATTGAAGAAGCTCTGATAGTGGGCGGCGCCGAACAGCAGGCCGACGATCACGCCCGACAGCGGGACCTCGAATCTTTCCAGCCGTACGCGCCCAGGAACCAGCACCGTCAACATGCCGACCAAGACCCCGCGAAAAATGATTTCTTCGTTAGGGCCGGCGGCGAACATCACTGCCAGCCATCCGGGGATGCCGATCGGCGTCATTTCATAACCGCCCTGGGGCGGCGTGCGGCTGAGAAGCTGCGGCCAATAATCGGCGAGCAGCATGACCAACGCCATGCCGACGCCGATCAACAGGGCGAGGCCGGCATAACTGCGCTGCGGCGGCCAGCGCAGATGGGGATCGGCTTGCGGTAGCAAGCGTCGCATTATCAGGATGGCGGCGAGTCCTGCGGCAAGCTGGAACAACTCGGCCAGGCCGACAAAAGCCCAGACCTGGTGATGAAACCAGCCCGCCTGATGCTTGAACAGCCAGCGTGCGGCCTCGCGGGCGGGCCATAGCATGAGTTGCATCAGGATGGCGGCCAGCAAGATCGGCCAGATAGTCGACCAGGAACGAAAGCGGAATCCGCTAAGCTGGAACAGCGGGCGGCCAGGCGTCGGGGCGGTGGTATCAGTCATGCGCTGACAATATCAAGACTTTGTCTGTACTGCAATACTGGCTTTTCTGCCGTATTTGTTCATTTTCACTGTTATTTATTGCAAAGCTAAAACTTAAGTATTATTATTGGTCCAGCCAATGGACCTATGGACCGAGTTTCATCAAAATTCTCATCAAGATTCTCATCAAGAGAGCCAGGATCCCAGACAAATACAAAAACATGGAGACAGTTTCAATGAGGCTACAAGGAAAACGCATCCTGGTGACTGCGGCTGGACAAGGCATAGGACGCGCCAGCGCCTTGCTGTTTGCCCGCGAAGGCGCGCAGGTGCTGGCTACCGATATCAACCAGAGCGCCCTGGACGAAACTGCCGCGCTTGCCGGCGCCGACGGCGTCGCGCTCGCCACCCAACATCTTGACGTCACCGATGCCAAGGCGGTAGCCGCACTAGCGCAGTCAGCTTCCCATTTCGACGTCTTGTTCAATTGCGCCGGTTATGTCCATCACGGCAGCATCCTCGATTGCAGCGAACAGGACTGGCATTTTTCATGGGACCTCAACGTCTCCTCAATGTACCGTCTGATTCGTGCGCTGTTGCCGGGCATGCTGGCGCACGGCGGCGGTTCCATCATCAATATGGCGTCGGCCGCATCCAGCGTTAAAGGCGTGCCGAATCGTTTCGTGTATGGCACGACCAAAGCGGCTGTCATCGGTTTGACCAAGGCGGTAGCCGCGGATTTCGTCGCCCAGGGGATTCGCTGCAACGCTATTTGCCCGGGCACGGTGGAGTCACCGTCGCTGGTGGCGCGGATCAAGGAACAGGCGCATCAGCAAGGTGTGGAGATCGCCGAAATCCAGGCCGCTTTTGTCGCCCGCCAGCCGATGGGCAGGGTCGGCAAGGCTGAAGAAATCGCTGCTTTGGCGTTGTACCTGGCTTCCGATGAATCCTCGTTTACCACCGGCGCGATTCATCTGATCGATGGCGGCTGGTCCAATTAATCGCGGCCGAACTGAATACTGAACACGAGCCGGTTAAACATCTATACATCTATGAAAGCAAACCCATGAAATTGTTGAGATACGGCCGGAAAGGCCAGGAAAAGCCGGGAGTACTGGACGCACAGGGGCGCGTGCGCGACCTGTCCGGCGTCGTGGCGGATATCGCCGGCCAGTATCTGACGCCGCAGGAACTGGACAAATTGCGGGCCTTGGACCTGGACAGCCTGCCGCTGATTGACGGCACACCGCAGCAAGACCTGCGCCTGGGACCATGCGTGGGCGCGGTCGGCAAGTTCATTTGCATCGGTTTGAATTACTCCGATCATGCCGCCGAATCTGGCATGGAAGTGCCGGCGGAACCGGTAGTGTTCAATAAATGGACCAGCGCCATCTGCGGGCCGGACGACGACGTCGAAATTCCGCGCGCATCCTTAAAGACCGATTGGGAAGTGGAGCTAGGCGTGGTGATCGGCACGGGCGGCCGTTATATAGCCGAAGCCGACGCCCTCAAGCACGTCGCCGGCTATTGCGTCATCAACGACGTCTCCGAGCGCCAATACCAGCTCGAACTGGGCGGCACCTGGGACAAGGGCAAGGGCTGCGATACTTTCGGCCCGCTCGGACCGTGGCTGGTGACCGCCGACGAAGTGGCGGATCCGCACGCCCTCAACCTGTGGCTGGAAGTGGATGGCCATCGCTATCAAAACGGCAACACTTCCACCATGGTATTCCGGGTTCCGGCGCTGGTCAGCTATCTCAGCCGCTTCATGAGTTTGCAGCCGGGCGATGTAATTTCCACCGGCACGCCGCCCGGCGTCGGCCTCGGACAAAAGCCGCCGGTCTATCTGCGCGCGGGCCAGGTAATGCGGCTCGGCATCGACGGCCTGGGAGAGCAACGCCAACGCACCATTTCACTTTGAACCGGATAAAAGAGATTCACGATGACCACAATTCGATCGATACGCGTACTCGATGTACGTTTCCCGACCTCGCAAATGCTGGATGGTTCGGACGCCATGAATCCGGACCCGGATTATTCCGCCGCCTACGTCATCCTGGAAACGGACCAGCCCGGACTCGAAGGCCACGGCCTGACCTTCACCATCGGCCGCGGCAATGAAATATGCTGTGCCGCGATCCAGGCGATGGAACATCTGGTAGTCGGCTTGAAACTGGACTGGATCAGCGCAGACATGGGGCGTTTCTGGCGTCACATCACTTCCGATAGCCAGCTACGCTGGATCGGCCCGGACAAGGGCGCGATCCATCTGGCCACCGGCGCCGTGGTCAACGCGGTCTGGGATTTATGGGCCAAAGCCGAAGGCAAACCCCTGTGGCAGCTGGTGACCGACATGTCGCCCGAGGAACTGGTGCGGGCCATCGATTTTCGCTACATCACTGATTGCATCACACCGGAGGAAGCACTGGCCTTGCTGCGCGAGCAGGCTGGCGGCAAGGCTGAACGGATCCGCTCGCTGCAGCAGGACGGCTATCCGTGTTACACCACCTCCGCCGGCTGGCTGGGTTATGAAGACGCTAAGTTGCGCCGACTGTGCCAGGAAGCGGTCGACAGCGGTTTCAACCATATCAAGCTCAAAGTCGGCCGCGATCTGGCAGACGACATCCGCCGCGTCACCATTGCGCGCGAAGTGATCGGCCAGGAGCGGCAGTTGATGATCGACGCCAACCAGGTATGGGAAGTGGACCAGGCGATCGAATGGGTCAGTCAACTGGCGTTCGCCAAACCCTGGTTTATCGAAGAACCGACCAGCCCGGATGACGTTGAAGGGCATCGGAAAATCCGTGAAGGCATCGGCGCGGTGAAAGTGGCCACCGGTGAAATGTGCCAGAACCGGATCATCTTCAAGCAATTCATCATGCGCGGTGCGATCGATGTGGTGCAGATCGATTCCTGCCGGCTGGGCGGCGTCAACGAGATACTCGCGGTGTTGCTGATGGCTGCCAAGTACAAATTGCCGGTATGTCCGCACGCAGGCGGCGTCGGCTTGTGCGAGTATGTGCAACATCTGTCGATGATCGATTATGTCTGCATCTCGGGCAGCAAGGCGGGGCGGGTTACCGAATACGTCGATCACTTGCATGAACATTTCGTCGATCCCTGCGTGATCCGCAACGCCGCCTACATGCCGCCAAGCGCGCCCGGATTCTCGATTACGATGAAGCCGGAATCGCTGCAGCAATACCAGTTCCGCGGCTAGGCAGCCCTAAGTCATGGCAGCCAGTTGGAAATTGATCTATAAAGAACAAGTACAAAAATAAATAGAAACGGAGACAGCAAGGTGGATTTACAACTAACAGGAAAAGTCGTGATCGTCACCGGCGGCGCCGCTGGCATCGGCGGCGCGATTTCGCTGCAGCTGGCGGCCGAAGGGGCGATCCCCGTGATCCTGGGCAAAAGCCAGCCGGCGCCAGAATTCATGGCGTCCTTGCTGGCGTTGCAAGACAGGTCGCGCTTTATCCAGCTGGATCTGACGGATGACGATAAGTGCCGCCAGGCCGTGGCCCAGACCGTGCAACAATTCGGCCGGCTCGACGGCCTGGTGAACAACGCCGGGATCAATGACAACGTCGGACTCGACGCCGGCCGGGCGGCCTTTGTGGAATCGCTTGAAAAAAACCTGATTCACTACTACACGATGGCGCATTACTGCGTCCCGCATCTGAAACTCAGCCGCGGCGCTATCGTCAATATCTCTTCAAAAACGGCTCTCACCGGCCAGGGCAATACCAGCGGCTATTGCGCTTCCAAGGGCGGCCAACTGGCGTTGACGCGTGAATGGGCGGCCGCGCTGGCCAATGACGGTGTGCGGGTCAACGCCGTGATTCCGGCCGAAGTAATGACGCCGCTGTATCGGCACTGGATTGCCAGTTTCGCCAATCCGGAACAAAAACTGGCCGCCATCACCAGCAAGATCCCGCTAGGAAAACGTCTGACGACGGCAGAGGAAATTGCCGACACGACGGTGTTCCTGCTGTCGCAACGCGCCGCGCATACCACCGGGCAGTGGCTGTTTGTGGATGGCGGATATAGTCATCTGGATCGCGCCTTGACCTGAATTCAAGTTGAATTTGATTTGATCTTGATCTGATACAACTCAAAAAGAGGCAGCAGACATGCAGCATGCAGAAATCTCCGGCGCAGATATGCAGTCCCAAGCGGGCGCGTCGGCATTGGATACCATCATTTCCCTGGAAAACGTGAGCAAGCGTTTCCCTGGCGTGCTGGCGCTCGATAACTGCCGCTTCGATCTGCGGCGCGGCGAGGTGCACGCGCTCATGGGCGAAAACGGCGCCGGTAAATCGACGCTGATGAAGGTGTTGGCAGGGGTGTATCCCAAGGATAGCGGCGAGATCCGCATCGACGGCCAACTGGTCGAGATTCCCAATCCGCGGGCCGCGCAAATGCTTGGCATCGGCATCATTCATCAGGAACTCAATCTGATGAATCATTTGAGCGCCGCGCAAAATATCTTCATCGGCCGCGAGCCGCGCGGCCGCTATGGCCTGTTTCTGGATGAAGACGCCTTGAACCGGCAAACCAGGCAGATCTTCGAACGCATGCGGCTCGACCTTGATCCCGCCACACTGGTGAGCGAGTTGACGGTGGCCAAACAGCAGATGGTGGAAATCGCCAAGGCTTTGTCTTTCGATTCACGCGTGCTGATCATGGATGAACCTACGGCGGCGCTCAACAATGCCGAAATCGAAGACTTGTTCCGCATCATCCGCCAACTGCAATCGCACGGCGTTGGCATCATTTACATCTCGCACAAGATGGATGAGCTGCGGCAAATCTCCAACCGCGTCACGGTCATGCGCGACGGCCAGTACATCGCCACCGTGCCCACCGCGACCACCTCGATGGAAACTATCATCGGCATGATGGTAGGGCGCCAGCTCGACAACAGCGGGCCAGCGATTGCCGACACTTCCGGCAACGACATCGTGTTGCAGGTCAAGGGGCTGCAGCGCGGCGCCTCGATCAAGGATGTGAGTTTCACCTTGCGCAAAGGCGAGATCCTGGGCTTTGCCGGCTTGATGGGCGCCGGCCGCACCGAAGTGGCGCGGGCGATTTTTGGCGCCGATCGCATCGACGCCGGCGAAATCCTGGTGCACGGCGCCAAAGTCTCGATCAAATCGCCCAAGGATGCGGTGGCGCATGGCATCGGTTATCTGTCGGAAGACCGTAAACATTTCGGCCTGGCCACCGGGCTTGACGTCAAGACCAACGTCGCCATGTCCAGCATGAACCGCTTCCTGACACAAGGCTTGTTCCTGGATCAGGCGGCGCTGCGCGCTACCGCCCAGGGTTTCGTGCGTCAGTTGAGTATCAAGACGCCCTCGGTCGAGCAGCCGGTGCGGCTGCTGTCGGGCGGCAACCAGCAAAAGATCGTGATTGCCAAATGGCTGCTGCGCGATTGCGATATCTTGTTCTTCGACGAGCCGACGCGCGGCATCGACATCGGCGCCAAGAGCGAAATCTACAAGCTGCTCAATACCCTGGCGGAACAAGGAAAAGCGATTGTGATGATCTCATCGGAGCTGCCGGAAGTGCTGCGCATGAGCCATCGCATCCTGGTCATGTGCGAGGGCCGGATTACCGGCGAACTCTCGGCTGAAGAGGCCTCGCAGGAAAAAATCATGCAGCTGGCCACCCAGCGCGAGCCGGTAATCGGACCGGCAAGCGAACCCGCAAGCGAACCCGCATAGGCCTGAACCCGGAATCACTCACATTCAATGAAGACCATCATGGCAAATACCCAGAATCCGCTGTCGCAAGCAAATCCTAAACCGCCCATCAGCGGACAGGGCGCGCTTGCCGCTCTCAAGGCTAAGATATTCCATCCTGCCACGCGGCAGAAGCTGCTGGCTTTTGCCAGTCTGCTGGCGTTGCTGGTGTTCTTCAGCTTCGCTTCGCCGAATTTCCTGGAGATCGATAACCTGGTCAGCATCTTGCAATCGACCGCCGTCAACGGCGTGCTGGCAATTGCCTGCACCTTCGTCATCATCACCGCCGGCATCGATCTCTCGGTGGGCACCTTGATGACTTTCTGCGCCGTCATGGCCGGGGTGTTCCTGACCTACTGGGGGTTGCCGATCTATTTCGGGATTGTCGCCGCGATCTGCTTCGGCGCCTTGTGCGGCTGGGTCTCGGGGGTACTGGTCGCCAAGCTCAAGATTCCGCCTTTCATAGCCACCCTGGGCATGATGATGTTGCTCAAGGGTTTGTCGCTGGTGATTTCCGGCACCAAGCCGATTTATTTCAATGACACGCCTGGATTCTCGAACATTTCGCAAGAATCCCTGATCGGCAACCTGATTCCTGCATTGCCGATCCCTAACGCCGTGCTGATCCTGTTCCTGGTGGCGATTACCGCCGGCGTCGTGCTCAACAAAACCATCTTCGGCCGTTATACCTTTGCCCTGGGCAGCAACGAAGAAGCGCTGCGCCTGTCGGGTGTCAACGTCGATTTCTGGAAGATCGCGGTGTATACCGTCGGCGGCGCTATCTGCGGCATTGCCGGCCTCTTGATCGCATCGCGTCTGAATTCGGCGCAGCCGGCGCTGGGCCAGGGCTACGAGCTGGATGCGATTGCCGCCGTGGTGATCGGCGGCACTTCCCTGTCGGGCGGCAGCGGCACCATTCTAGGCACCATCATCGGCGCCTTCATCATGAGCGTGCTGATCAACGGCTTGCGCATGATGTCGGTAGCGCAGGAATGGCAGACGGTGGTAACCGGCGTCATCATCATCCTGGCGGTGTATATGGATATCTTGCGGCGCCGGCGTCAGTGAGGAGCGCGCCGCCAGCCAAGAAACAAGGGAGACAGGTTTTGTACGTGCACATGATGTTCCGGGTATAAGCGTCAACGCCCATCGTTTTACAACCATAAAGGAGACTTGAAATGATAAAGAGAAGAGCAGTCAACATTGCCATCGGCCTGGCGCTTGCGTTTGGCTTCAGCGCTGCGGCGGTAGCTGAAGAGACTTATATTCCCCTGATTTCGAAAGGCTTCCAGCATCAGTTCTGGCAAGCGGTAAAGTCCGGCGCCGAGCAGGCCGCCAAGGATTTTAATGTCAAGGTTTCATTTGAAGGGCCTGAAACCGAAGCCATGGTCGACAAGCAGATCGACATGTTGTCGGCGGCGCTGGCCAAGAAACCCAAGGCCATCGGCTTCGCCGCATTGGATAGCAAGGCTGCCTTGCCATTGTTGAAAAAAGCCCAGGCCGCGCATATCCCGATCGTTGCCTTCGACTCGGGCGTGGATAGCGACATCCCGGTCACCACCGCCACCACCGATAACAAGGCGGCGGCAGCGCTGGCGGCCGACAAGCTGGCTGAACTGATCGGCAAGGAAGGCGAAGTGGCGGTGGTGGCGCACGATCAGACCAGCCGCACCGGCATCGATCGGCGCGACGGTTTTGTCGAACGCATGAAGGCAGCCTATCCCAAGGTCAAGATCGTCAGCATCCAGTACGGCGCCGGCGACCAGTTGAAATCGACCGAGATCACCAAATCCATCCTGCAAGCCTATCCGCACCTGAAGGGCGCCTTCGGCACCAATGAAGGCTCGGCCATCGGCGTGCTCAACGGCGTCAAGGAAATGAAGCGCAAGCTGGTGGTGGTCGGCTACGATTCCGGCAAGCAGCAGAAAGACGCGATCCGCGACGGCAGCATGGCCGGCGCCATCACGCAGAATCCGGTCGGCATCGGCTACAAGACGGTAGAAGCCGCAGTCAAGGCGCTCAAGGGCGAGAAACTGCCTAAGGTGATCGACACCGGTTTCTATTGGTACGACAAGAGCAACATCAACGATCCTAAGATCTCGGCTGTACTGTACGACTAGTACTGCACGACAGATCGTCCAGGTTCCAACACGAACCGGCGGTGCTGACCAGCGCCACCGGTTCGGCAATCCAGCGCGTTAGCTTTGCCCGTCAGGGCTGCTGCCGATAGCTGGCGCCATCAGCGCCACTGCCGGTTGCGTTCTGCTGCGCGCCTGCAAGACTTCTAGCGAAGGTTCGAATCTATCTCCGAGGCTGAGAGGAGGGCGATCGAACAAAATTTAACTATAAAAGGGGACTAGTCATGAAAAAAATACCATCGCACTACAAGCATGCCAAACATACGGCGGCCGCCATGCTGATCGGCACCGTTTTCTGCCAAGCCCAGGCGCAGACCAACGTCACCATCTACGGCCGGGTCGACGCCGGCGTCGATTATCAAACCAACGTCGCCCTGAAAGACGCCAACGGCAACCTGACCGGCAAGACCGGCAGCAAACTGGCCGGCTCCGGCAATCAATGGGGCACCAGCATGATCGGCTTCAAAGGTACGGAAGACCTGGGCGGCGGACTGAACGCCTTCTTCTTGCTGGAATCGGGCTTTGACGCCACCAAAGGCACCACCAACGGCAGCGCCTTGTTCAATCGCCGTTCCTACGTCGGCTTGAACGGCAGCGCCGGTTCGATCAAGTTCGGCAAGAACCTGTTCATCGTCAATGACGTCTGGTACCTCGATCCTACCGGCCAGCAATTCCTG
>NZ_DATMRK010000033.1:0-21557 GCF_035566375.1 Collimonas sp. | reverse complement strand
CGGGCAAACCGTCAGCGGCTCATCGGACATCTTTTGCAGCACATCTTTGGCAAAACCACAGGCTTCGCAGCGATACGCATAAATCGGCATGGTGAAACTCCGCAAATATCTTACAAAACCCTGAATTATAAAGGTTTTTTCGAATATGTACGGGCTTAGCCGATGGCTTGTGGCGGCAACGCCATGAATTGACGTCGCCGTTATTAATTTTGCATCAGATAAAACGATGAGTCTAAAGCGATGAATCGCCGAACTAACCCTAACGTGCGCGGATCTCGGTCCAGATGCGATTGACGGCGCGCCTTTGCTTGCTGTTCAGATCTTTCAGCATCTCCAGCTTGGCGAAACCCGCCTTGTCCGGAAAAATCGCCGGGTTGTTGGCTATTTCAGGTTTGATGTACTTGGCAGCGTCGGCGTTGGGATTGCCGGAACCGATCAGATTGCTGAGCTCGGCAGCATTCTTGCCATCCAACATGAAATTGATGAACTTGAGCGCAAGGTCAGGGCGCGGCGCCGCTTTGTGAATCACCATGCTGTCCAGCGCCAGCACCGCGCCTTCTTTCGGCAAAGCGTGGCGGATATGGAATTTACGGCCGGCTTTTTGCGCATCGACATCGGCTTGGAAAATATCATTCGAATAACCATGCGCCAGCCAGATGTCACCGACCGTTAATTCCTTGATATAACTGCTGCCGTTGAACGCCGCCCAGTACGGCTTGGCCTTGATAATCACATCCTTGGCCTGCTGCCAGTGCTGCTCGTCGGTATCGTTGGCGGAATACCCGAGGTACTTGAGCGCTGCCGCCATCAATTCATTGGCGGAATCCAGCACGGTCACCTTGCCCTTGATCTTGGCCAGGATCTTGGGATCGAAAATCGCCGCCCAGCTATCCACCGGAATCCCCAGCTCCTTCATCTTTTGATCGTTGTAACCCATCAAGGTGACGGTGTATGCATACGGCACCGAGTACTTGTTGCCCTTGTCGAAATCGGTATTCAGGTAGGCTGGATTGACGTTTTTCAGATTCGGCAACTGGCTCTTGTCGAGCGGCAGCAAGGCTTGTTGCTTGATCAGCGCATCCAGCGCATTGCCAGTCGGCACGATGATGTCATAACCCTTGGCGCCGGCGGCCAGCTTGGCCAGCATTTCTTCGTTGTCGCCATAATAAGTCTGCACCACCTTGCATTTGCAGAAAGTCTCGAAACGCTGCACGGTTTCGGGCGCAATGTAATTGTTCCAGTTATACAAGCGCAGTTCATCGGCGGCCTGGGCCGAGATGCTGGCAAACAAGAGGGTCGCGACGGTGAGCAGTTTTTTCATGGCAATCCTGATAGGCGCTGACAATGGACGAAAAAGAGACGGAAAAGAGACGAAATTACGAGGAACGAATGGCGTTTGGCGCCAGCTTGGACGCGATGATTATAAGCAGCAGAGTCAACCCCATCAACAAGGTAGAAACCGCATTGACTTCCGGCGTGACGGCGATCTTGATCATTGAATAAATCTGCAGCGGCAAGGTCGAGGCATTGGCGCCGGCTGTAAAGAAGGTAATCACGAAATCGTCGATCGACAAGGTGAACGCCATCAAGGCTCCGGCCACCACGCCCGGCATGATCAGCGGCAGCGTCACCAGGCGGAACGCTTGCATCGGCGTGGCGCCGCAGTCGCGCGCAGCTTCGGTCAGGCTTTCATCCATGCCCGACAAACGCGAACGCACCACGATCGCCACGAAACCTATGCAAAACGCGATATGCGCCAGGGCGATCGATACCAGTCCCAGGGTGATATTCAACATCACAAAGAAAATCAGCAGCGAGACGCCAACCAGGATTTCCGGAATCGCAATCGGCGTCAGCACCAGCAAGGGCAGCAATTTCAATCTATAGCGGTGCATCGCAAAACCGGCCATCGTGCCCAGCGTGGTCGAGACGGCGCTGGCGACCAGCGCGATCATCAGGGAGTTGCCGGCGGCTTGCAACATCTCTTCGTTATGGAACAGCTTGCGATACCAGTCCAACGTGAAACCGACCCACTCGGCATTGAGTTGCGAGTCATTGAAGGAATACACCACCACGATGACCAGGGGCACATACAGGAAGGCATACACGGCCAGCGCCACCAGCCACAAGCCCAGCGGACGCCTGATTACATTAGTCATGCGCCTCTCCTTGGCCGCGCCACCAGCACCGCAATGCCGGCGGCGATCAGGGCTGCTACCGTGAGGACGATGGATAGCACGCTGCCGAACGGCCAGTCACGGGTTTCCAGAAATTGCTGCTTGATCACATTACCTATCATGTCGCTACCGGTACCACCCAAAATGTCAGACACCGCAAAAATCCCCAGCGCCGGAATAAAGACCAGCGCCGCGCCTGCATAGACGCCGGGCAAGGACAACGGAAAAGTGATGCGCCAGAAACGCTGCCAGGCCGAAGCTCCCAGATCTTGAGCCGCATCGACCAGGGCCGGATCGTGTTTCTCCAGATTGGCGTACAGAGGCAAGACCATGAACGGCAAATGCACATAGACCAGGCCGACGATCACCGCAAACCCGGTAAACAACAGGCGCACCGGTTCGATCCCGGCCAGCCCCAAAACATAGTTAACTGCCTGCGTCAGGCCGGATTGCGGACCGAGGATGATCATCCAGGCATACACGCGGATCAGGAAGTTGCTCCAGAACGGCAGGATCACCAGCAGGATCAGCAGATCGCGGTATTTCTTCGGGCTGCGTGCAATCAGCAGCGCCAGCGGATAAGCCATCAGCAGGCAGCAGCAGGTGGTGATCACCGCGTACATCAGCGACTTCAGGAAGATCGCGGTGTAGATAAAATCGGAAGTGAAGCGCTGGAAATTCTCCAGCGTCAGATCGAGCTTGCCGGCTTCATCGAACACCGGCGCCAGGCCGCCGTAATCACCGGCATAGCGCACCGACGCGAACACCATGATCAGGCTCGGGATGGCAAAAAACAACAGCAGGTAAAACAGCGGCGGGCCGCTGATCAGCCAGCGCGCCAGCCGGCCGCGTTGCGCTGCGGTGTTAGGCAACTTGTTTGCAACCACATTTGCCACCTCATTTGCCACCTTATTCATACAAGAAATGTCCTGCGTCGAATTGCCAGGCGATGTCGACCATGTCGCCGACTTCGAAGAACTTGGCGCGGCCGGCTGCGGAATTCGCCAGCAGAGCCTCGATGGTGGTGCCCCCCTCCGTCTGCACGATGTAGACGGTGACGTCGCCCAGGTACAACAACTCTTTGACGAAACCCTTGAAGTGGTTTTCCGCGGTGTCGGTGCCGATCTCGGCGCTGATGTGGATTTTCTCGGGACGCAAAGTCAAGGTGCCTTTACGACCCACCACGGCGTCCGCCGGCAAGGCGCTCTTGACCAGCCCCAGGCCAGGTACATCGAGCTGCATGGAAGCGCCGTCGATGCTGGCGATGGCGCCGTCCAGCAAATTGCAGGTGCCGATAAAGTCGGCCACGAAACGGGTGCGCGGATAACTGTAGATGCGCGAAGGTTCGTCCAGTTGCTCGACATTGCCGCGGTTCATGACCGCAATCCGGTGCGACAGCGCCAGCGCTTCGCCCTGGTCATGGGTGACGTAGACGAAAGTGATGTCGACTTCTTTTTGCAAATTGATCAACTCGATCTGCATCTGCTCGCGCAATTTGGCGTCCAGCGCCGACAAAGGTTCGTCCAGCAGCAGCAGTTTGGGGCGCGACACCAGCGCCCGGGCCACTGCAACCCGCTGCCGTTGGCCGCCCGACAATTCATGCGGGAAGCGCGCAGCGAAGCCGGTCAGGCGCACATCTTCCAGCGCCTCGTCGACGCGGGCGCGAATCTGTTCGCTTGGCACTTTGGCCATTTTCAGGGGAAACGCGATATTCGCCGAGACCGTCATGTGCGGAAACAGCGCGTAGTTCTGGAATACGGTACAAACCGGTCGATGTTCCGGCGGACTACCTACCAGATCGACGCCATCCAGCAGGATCTGGCCGGCATCCGGCAGATCGAATCCGGCAATCATGCGCAGCAAAGTGGTTTTGCCGCAGCCGGACGGTCCCAGCAAAGTAAAGAATTCGCCGGCTTCAATCGACAGGCTGATATCGTCGACTGCGGCAAAGTCGCCAAAACGACGACTGACGTTACGGATTTCTAGCAGCGCCATATTTAGTCATTTCCAGAAGGGCGAAAAACCGCCAATTGTAGCAAGTTGACTGCAAATTATGTGAAAAAAGCCAGTGTATGTACCGTCGGACATACACTGACTCACATTTTGGCAACTCACGGGCCGTGACTACACTAACCTCGGCGGCGCCACTCCATCCAGCGCTCTTTACCGGCAAATACGGTAATGGAATCCGTCACATCCTGTTCGTTAGCCAGTTCAAAATCGGTATGCAATAAGCGTTCCAGTTCGACCCGGCTGATACCGAACGGCGGCCCCTTGGGCGCATCGTCGAAATAGAAGAAGCCAGCCAATGTACCAGCCGCCGGCAACAGTTCGGCCCAGCGGCTGACGATGGCGGCGCGCCTGGCCGGCGGCAAGGCGCACAGGAAGGCGCGTTCGTAGATCAGCCCCAATGGCTGCTGCGGCTGGTAAGTAAAGAAATCGGCCTGCAATACCCGCTCAGACCATTTACCCAGAACCTTGCGCGCTGCATCCACGGCGGCGCTGGAAAAATCGATGGCGGTCACATCCCAACCGGCCTCCGCAAGAAAGGCCACTTCGTAGCCGCTGCCGCAGCCGGGAATCAGGGTTGCGGCCGGCTTGGCGCGCGCCACATATTGCTGCAAGGCCTGCGGCACGCCGCCGGTATCCCAAGGCGTGAAATCCTGCTCGAAACGCTCGCTCCAGAAATCCGGATGGGAGGGATCGCGGTGGGAGAACTTGGGGTTGGGGTCGGGCTTAGAAGCGGACTTAGAATCAGACTTAGCCATGCTTACCACCAAATCATATGTCCGAAACGCAAATACAGGAGCGTCAACAGCACACCGCTTACCAGGCCTCCACCGACATACACTAGCATGCCGAGGAAGCGATTGGTCTGGCGCTGCTCTGCAATCAGCCGCCACATCATTTCATTGCCTTGCTCGAACTTAGGTTCCACCACCTGGCTCAAGGCCTGGTGCACCAGGCGCGGCAACTGCGGCAGCAACTTGCTGTAACGCGGCATTTCGATCTTCAACTGCTGGATCAGGCCGCGCCAGCCCAGTTGTTCGCTCATCCAGCGCTCCAGATGCGGCTTGGCGGTTTTCCACAAATCCAGTTCCGGATCGAGCTGGCGGCCCAAGCCCTCAACGTTGAGCAAGGTCTTTTGCAGCAGCACCAGCTGCGGTTGTACCTCGACATTAAAACGGCGCGAAGTCTGGAACAGGCGTAACAGCACCTGGCCGAAGGAGATATCTTTCAAGGGCCGGTCGAAAATCGGTTCGCAACAGGCGCGTACCGCCGATTCCAACTCGTCGACCCGGGTTTCCTTGGGCGCCCAGCCGGATTCGATATGGGCTTCGGCCACGCGTTTGTAATCGCGCTGGAAAAACGCCAGGAAGTTTTGCGACAGGTAGTCTTTATCGAAATCGTTGAGGGTGCCGACGATGCCGAAATCGAGCGCAATGTAACGGCCGAAAGTGGCTGGCGCAACCGATACCAGGATATTCCCCGGATGCATGTCGGCATGGAAAAAACCATCGCGGAATACCTGGGTGAAGAAAATCTCGACACCGTCGCGCGACAGCTTGCCCAGATCGACGCCGGCTTCGCGCAAGCGATCCAGCTGCGAAATCGGGATGCCGTGCATGCGTTCCATCACGATCACCGACGATGAGCAATAATCCCAGTACATTTCCGGCACCACCAATAGATGGGAGTCGGCGAAATTGCGACGCAACTGGCTGCCGTTGGCGGCCTCGCGCATCAGGTCCAGTTCGTCATGCAGGTATTTATCGAATTCGCCGACCACCTCGCGCGCCTTCAGGCGGCGGCCGTCGGCCCACAATCTTTCCACCAGGCCGGCGGCGATATGCATCAGCGCGACGTCTTCGTCGATCGACTTTTTCATGCCCGGACGCAGCACCTTGACCGCCACTTCCTTACCGTTTTTCAGCGTCGCAAAGTGCACTTGCGCGATCGAAGCCGAGGCCACCGGCTCACGCTCGAAGCTGGCGAACAAATCATCCGGATGGGCTTTCAACGATTTTTCGATCTGCGCAATCGCCAGATCGGAACTGAACGGCGGCACCCGGTCTTGCAGACGCGCCAGCTCGTCGACCATGTCGGCCGGCAGCAAATCGCGGCGGGTCGACAACACTTGCCCGAACTTGACGAAAATCGGCCCCAGTTCTTCCAGCGCCATGCGCAAACGCTCGCCGCGCGGCGCTGAAATATCGCGCCAGAAAATCAGGGTATCGATCAGTTTGGAGATGCGTGGCGTATCGAAACCCGACATCGCGATATCGTCCAGCCCATAGCGCACGGCAACGCGGACAATCTTTAACACTCGCAGGAATTTCGGGATCATGTGTTCTTTAGTTTGTTGATGCGTTTGGCGAGTCGCTCCAGATCGTCGCGCAACCTGGTGACATCATTCGTAAAATCGGATACCGCCTGTGGCCGCACCAGCATCGGTTGCTCTTCCAGAAAATATTCGGCGACATTTTCCGCCAGTTTTTTATGGGTGGCCAAGGCTCCGGCAATCAGCGCGTTGCCGCCGGCCACGATGCGCACGGCGGCGATATCGCCAACCAGCTTGCTCAGATCGTGTTCGGCATCCCAGCGCAAACCCTGGCTGACTTGCGAAATGGCGTTGGCAAAATCGGCGTCGCCGTCGATCTTTACGTAAGAAAAGGCGCGCTCCCGATTCTGCGCAATCAGCGGCAGATCGGCCAGATTGACGCGAATCGTGACGTTCACGGCCATATCCGGCGGCGGCGCTTGCAACAAGCCGTCGGCGCTGACCTGCCAGCTGAGTTTGACTGCGCCGCCGTCGAAACAAGCGACTTTATCCGCGTGCGAAGCCAGGATGCGCTGCGCCCAGGGTTCTTGCGCCAGCAAATGATTGACGGCGGCAGTGATCGGCGTGAAATTAAGTGGAGGAGTCATTATCACAAAATAAAACCGCCCGTGACTATTCACGGGCGGTCTCAAGTTTATCAGTTTGTCAGGCTTAAAGCCGTTTTAAAGCCCGCTCACAGCCTTAGCATCTATGCATTGACCTGCTGAATCCCGGCCAGAACCCAACCGCCCTGCCCCGATTGCGGCTTGGACAAATTCCACACTTCGGTGAACGGTTCCGCCGATGCTTCCGGCATTTCCTTGATCAGGCCGGTGAATTTGACACTGGCCAGATAATCGCTGCCGACGGTTTCGATACCCATCAATTCGCCATCCAGCTGCACCACATCGGTATTGTTGGGCGATGCGCCGCGCTCTTGCAACTGCAGGCGCAGTTCGCCAAACATTTCCGGCGTGGTGAATTCGCGGATATCGTTGATATCGGCCTTGTCCCAAGCCGCTTGCAGGCGGATAAAATAGGTTTTGGCGCTGCGCACGAAACCCGGCACGTCGAAATCGGCAGGAATGCCCCAGGGCGCGCTGTGCCCGGCCGCAGCCGAATCAGACTGCAATGCCGACGGCTGGAATGACGGGCCCGAATTGATGCGCGAGCCGATTTCCGGCGTAAAGCTGGCAGGGCTGTTGTCAAAACTGGCGGCAGCGGCAGGAGAACTGGTCCCAGGATAAGCAGCAGGCGCCGGCGCGCTGCTGTTCTTACGCATCAGCAAGCGCACCACGAAAACCACCGCGACTGCCAGCAAAGCCATCATCAGGAAAGAACCGAAAGCACCGCCCATGCCGAAGTGCGACATCAAGGCGCCCAGGCCCAGTCCTAGCAAAGCGCCACCCAGAATACCCTTCCAAGGGCTGGCCGGTTTAGGCGGGATCGCAGACGGCGTAGCGGCAGGTGCTGCCGGTTTGGCCTGGTTGGTATTGCCGAAATTCTGCGTCGGCTGGCTTGGCGCCTGGCGCGAAATCCCGGACGACTGTTTGCCGAACGACCCGCCGCCGCCCAGGCGACGCGCATCGGCATTCGATAGTGTCAACGACAAGGTGCTTGCTACCATCAGCAACACCAGCAAAAATTTCTTCATGCGAACTCCTACAGTTTTATGCCGGTATGCAAGGCCGCCACACCGGCAGTTAAATTGAAATACTCAACCCGCGCCAAACCGGCATCGATCATCATCTGCTTCAGGGTGTCCTGATCGGGATGCATGCGGATCGACTCAGCCAGGTAACGGTAGCTTTCCGAATCATTGGCAATTGCCTTGCCCAGCCACGGCAATACGGAAAACGAGTAAACGTCGTAAGGCTTTTTCAAGGGTTCCCAGACTTTCGAAAACTCCAGCACCAGCAACTTGCCGCCCGGCTTCAATACGCGCCGCATTTCTGCCAGTGCAGCGTCTTTGTGCGTCATGTTGCGCAAACCGAACGCCACCGATACCCGGTCGAAATAATTGTCCGGGAACGGCAATTTCTCCGCATCGCACAATAAAGTGGGGGTGGACAAGCCATTATTCAAGAGACGGTCACGCCCAACCCGCAGCATCGATTCGTTGATATCGGTCAGCCAGACTTCGCCGCTGGGCCCGGCGCGCTTAGCGAATGCCTTGGCCAGGTCGCCGGTGCCGCCGGCGATATCCAATACCTTGAAGCCAGGACGGATCGCTGCCTGGGCGATGGTGAAAATTTTCCAGACCCGATGCAAACCGGCCGACATCAAATCGTTCATGACATCGTATTTAGGGGCGACCGAGTGGAAAACTTCGGCAACTTTGTGGACTTTATCGTCCTCGGAGACGGTTTTATAACCGAAATGCGTGGTGTTAGTCATGGTGGCAAGCTTGTTTGGCAGACTTGCATTATACAAGTCCGGCAGATGCTTGTTTGGCTTGTTAAATAAGCCATATGAAGTTATGGATTACTTCACATTAGGTGCACCTAACACAAGCGCCTTTGCGTTAGGTGCACCTAACACAAGCACCTTTGCGTTAGGTGTACCTAACGCAAGCACCTTTGCGTTAGGTACACCATACACAAGCGCCCTTGCATCAGGCAGATCTGACACAAAACGCATGCTTAAAAAATATCGCGCCCTTCAGCAATATTGAGCAGGTCACTGACCATATAGATATGTGGATTGCGCCCGGCACCAGCTCTGAAAACTTGAATTAAATCAAGATCCGTCAAGGTTTTCAAAATAGCATTGGAGGTAAAACGGTTAGCAATACCTGCTCTTTTTGCAAAGTCGGTTGAGTTGATAATGGGTTTTCTAAAAAACGCATCCAGCGCGGGCACAGCAAATTGTGAGCGGGTTGCCTCAATAAATTGCGGTTTCAATTTGTTGTATAGGGCCAGCATTTTCTGCGCTTTGGCCAAGTTGGTATCTGCCTGCGAGATCACTCCCTCGGTAAAGAATTCAACCCAACCCTGCCAATCACCTTGCTCCGTAACCAACAATAGTCTGTCGTAATACTCCTCTCGATGCGATTCAAGATATTCAGACAGATAAAACATTGGGCGCGACAACAATCCTCGCTGAAAAAGCAACAAGGGAATCAACATCCGCCCAATGCGGCCATTGCCATCTTTAAACGGATGCAGAATCTCGAACTGGGCGTGTACTACCGCAATTTGCAAGACCGGATCATCATCAGTGCTGGAGATATAGGCAGCCCACGCTTCTAACGCTTGAGGCAATACCATCGGGTTAGGCGGTACAAACCGTGCCTCATCCATCGCGCAACCCGGGCGGCCAATCCAGTTTTGATCGACGCGGAACTGACCCGGTGTCTTATCTTGCCCACGCACGCCTTGCATCAGACTCTGGTGTATTTCTTTAATGATGGAAAGCGATAGTGGCCGATGTTCCAAAGCCTCTTCGGCCGCAAATAAGGCATTGCGATAGTTGCGAACTTCTTCCATGTCGGCCTGCCGCTCTGGCGCTGGCTCGACACCACCATCCTGTTGCAACACCTCTTCCAGCGTCGCTTGCGTTCCTTCTATCCGAGACGATAAAACAGCTTCGTTGGTAGTAATCGGCGACAGCAATACCGCCGCATTGGGCAAGGAACGGAGCAGACCATCGTAGCGTCCCAAGGCTGCATTGGCACGACTCATCAATGGCATCAATTTTTGCCAGTTCAAGTCAAGCACAGGCAAGGAAGGAGGTGCGGCAGGCAATTTAGGCATGGCTATAGGCTTTTTGCATGGTCTATCCTAAGCGGTTTAAGCCTTGCATTATACAAGCCCGACAGAAGGCAACGGGGCTCGATCCATCCTATCTGGGACGGATTCCCAACTATGCCTTATCAGCCTTACCCGCGGCATTCGCCAGTTTGCTAAGCATCTGGTCCAGCAGCCAGGGCTTGCGGTCCTGGTCTTCCGCCAGTTCCTTGCGCCGGATCGCATCGCGCACCACCAGCGAGCCAATATAACGCAGCGGCTCCGGTGGGAACTGGCCGCGTGGGCCGGCTGCCAGCGGGCTGCGGCTCCATGCATTATCGAGACCCAGCACCAGCGACGATAATAACTGGCCGCCCATGTAACTGGGGCCGACACCATTGCCGGAATAACCAAAGCCGTAAAACACGTTCGGCATGTCGTTCAGGCGGCCGAAGAAAGGGAAACCGGTCACCGAGCGATCGGATGGGCCGTTCCAGCTGGCGGTGATCGGCACTTCGACCAGCGCTGGGAAAAATTCGTGCAGGCTGCGCTTGAGCTGCTGCTCATAAGGCGAGCGCTGATCGAATACCGGCAGGATGCGGCCGCGCCAGGCGAAGGTATTGCCGCCCTTGCCCAGCATCAGGCGGCCGTCTTCAGTTGTCCGGTAATAGAAGACGAAGGTGCGTGAATCCAGTACCGACACACCGTCCATCAAACCGATGCGCTGCAACAGTTCAGGGCACTTTTCGGTGATCACCATATCGCTGGAGACGACTGCCAGTGTGCGTTCGAATTGCGGGAAACGGCTGGCCATCCAAGCGTTGATGGCCAACACCATCTTGCCGGCTTGCAGACTGCCGGCCGGCGTTTGCAGCGTGACCGTGGCGCCGGGTGTGAACGACAGCATCGGCGTTCTTTCATAAATCCGTATGCCCATTTCCAGCGCAACGCGGCGCAAACCGCGCACCAGCTTGCCCGGATGCACGGTAGCCGCCATCGGCGAAAACACACCGGCAAGATTGCGTTCAGAGCCGGAACGACGTTGCACTTCGGCGTCTGGCAACGGCTGGTAGGAACTGATGCCCTGTCGTTGCAGCTCTTCCAGCACTGGGTCGAGCACACCCAGTTGCGCCTTGGTGGTGGCTGTATACAGCGTGCCGTGCTGGCGGAATTCGGCGGCTATCTTGTGTTCGCGGCAAAAATTGCCGATGTGATCGACTACCGCCTCCGAGGCTTTGACCAGGCGCACGGCTTCGGTTTCGCCGAACAGGCGGCGCAAGGTGAAGAATTTGGTAGCCCAGGTCAGCAGGCAGCCACCGTTGCGGCCGCTGGCGCCGGCGCCGCACAGATCGCTTTCGATGATGGCAATGTCGAGTGCCGGATTTTGTTGCTTGAGCTGGATCGCGGTCCACAAACCGGTAAAGCCGCCGCCGACAATGCCGACGTCTGCCGTTTGCCGGCCTTGCAGCGCGGGGGCCAACTCACCGTCGGCGAATAGTGCATCTTCCAGCCAGAATGGGCGCATGGGGTATCTGTCCTAGGTGAGCAATGACTAAGCGGTGACTAAAGCACAAGCAGACATCAGCACGGAAAAATGCTGCAAATCGGGAGTCGCCATTCCTTCTACCTTGGCCTGGTCATCCCACTGGCGCAAGCTGACCGCGTCGACGGCATAAGGACGGGCAATGAATTGCCCCGCATCGGTGGCGGAAAACACCCCGCCCTGCAATTCCAGGCTGCGCTTGGAATCCTCGGACAGCCGGTCCCAATAAGCGGCATCGGTAGCGCACAGGTAGCGTTTGGCGTCGACGTGCAAACGAATCGGCTCCAGCACTGCAGGGCTAAACAAGCCGCGCAGGTACGGTATCGCAAAATATTGATGAGTATCATCAACGCCGCGTGCCGACGGCGTCTCGCCTTGCGGATTGAGCAAGTGACCGAGATCGTGCAGCAGGGCGGCACAGATCAGTTCCGGCTGCGCCCCGGCCTGCTCTGCCAGGGTGGCCGATTGCAGCGCATGTTGCAGTTGGTTGACCGGCTCGCCGCTGTACATCTGATGGCCGCCGCGTTCGAACAGTTCGCAGATTTGCGGGATAGTCAGCATAGATTCAGCTCCAACTCAATTCCAAGGCAGAGAATAAGTCTTGGTATTACAGAAGCTCTTCATCGCCTCCTGCACGCCTTCCTTGTAACCCAGGCCGGAATCCTTGATGCCGCCGAACGGCGTCAGTTCCAGCCGGTAACCTGGGACTTCGCGGACATTGATGCTGCCGACCTGCAGTTCGCGCACAAAGCGCGTGATGTAATCGAGGCGGTTGGTGCATACCGATGACGATAGGCCGTAGGGCGTCGAATTCGAGATGCGGATGGCGTCGGTAATATCGGTGCAGCGGATCACCGGCGATACCGGGCCGAAGGTTTCTTCGGCGACCAGTTGGCAGTCGGCTGGCACATGATCCAGCACCGTTGGCGAATACAGCGCGCCGTCGCGCAGATTGCCGAACAGGAGCTTGGCGCCGTGCTGTTGGGCGTCGTTGACCTTTGCTTCGAAAGCGGCGGCAGAACGCGCATCGATCACGGTGCCCATGTCGTTGTGCGGATCCATCGGATCGCCATATTTGATGGCCTTGGTTTTGCTCACCAGAAGTTCGACAAATTCGTCCGCTACCGTCTGGTGCACGATCATGCGTTTGATCGCAGTGCAGCGCTGGCCGGAATTTTTATACGAGCCCGAAACCGCCAGCGTCGCCGCTTCTTCCAGATCGGCGTCTTCCATCACGATGATCGGATCGTTGCCGCCCAGTTCGAGGATCTGCCGTTTATATACCGCTTTGCCGGCGATGTATTTACCGATAGGTACGCCGCCGGTAAACGTCACCAGATCGACATCAGGATTGGTCAGCATTTCGTCAGCGATTTCGCCAGGATCGCCAGTGACTACCGAGAACATTTCAGGCGGCAAGCCGGCTTCGTACAAAATGTCCGCCAGCAGCAAGGCCGACAACGGCGTCTTCTCGGTCGGCTTGAGCACCATCCGGTTATTGGTGGCGATCGAGGGCGCGACTTTGTGGGCGACTTGATTAAGCGGGTGATTGAACGGTGTGATCGCCGAGATTGCACCCAGCAGTGGCTCTTTCAAGGTGTAGACCTTGCGTTGCTTGCCATGCGGCGTCAGATCGCAGGAAAACACCTGGCCGTCATCCACCAGCGCCTGGTTGGCGGCAAACACAAACACATCGCAGGCGCGGCCGACTTCATACAAACTGTCTTTCTTGCACAGCCCGGCTTCGACCGTGATCAAGTCAGAGATTGCATCGGTATTGGCGCGCAGCAGTTCCGAAGTGCGCAACATGATGCGCGATCGTTCGTAGCGTGTCAGCGGCGAACGGAATGCACGTGCGACATGGAAGGCATGGCGGATATCTTCCACCGTGGCTTTCGGCACCGAACCGACCAGTGCGCCATTGAAGGGATTGCGAATCTCTATGCGGCGCGGGTTGCCGACCAGCATTCCGGCAATCCGCATGTCTTGATGTAAAGGTTCGCCTTGCTTGAGCTTGCTCAGTTCGGTCAGCATCATATCCTCGGGTCTGATTTGCGGAGCTTGGAAATCGATTGCGTGTAGTTATTGGGTGTGATTCATCGCCAGATAAAACACATCGAAATTGCGCAACCTGTGATCGGCCGGAATGGCGCTCAACTTGCGGTTGAACATCAGCGGCACTCTCTGCTCGGAAATACCGCCGTGCGAACGCAGCGGCAATTTCAGTTCGGACAGATCGTGACGGCTGGCGGAAGTGCCGATCACAGTCAGACGTTCGCTGACCACCACCAGATCACCGATGCGATCCGGCGGCAATTCGAAACGTTGCGCCGCCTGCGCGCGCGTCAGCACCAGTTCGATGCCGGGAATGGCGCGGATCTTATCGGCAGCATCTGCAACATTGGCGGCAACATCGGCGGTAGCGCCAAGATAGACAGTAGCGTAGGAACCGAGCGCGCCGTGATGCACCACATACGGATCGGTAATCGGCAGGATGACCCGGGTTTTCTCCAGGCCGATCCTGGCGTCCAGCACATCTTGCAGATAGATCACATTGGCCTTGCCGGCGCTGTCGGTCTTGGCGTTCATGCCGTGGTCGGCAGTCAGGCCGATCACCGCGCCCAAGGTATCGAGCTGGGTCAGGTAATGATCCATCATCGCGTAGAAGGCGTTGGCGCCGGGCGTGCCGGGCGCATATTTATGCTGGATATAGTCGGTGGTCGACAGATACATCAGGTCCGGCCGTTCGCTGGCCAGCAATTTGACGCCGGCGGCAAACACGAATTCGGACAACTCGGCGCTATACACCGATGGCAGCGGCATGCCGACCAGTTCCAATAAATTATCTATGCCGTTTTGTTCCAGCGTGGCCTGATCGGCTTTCTCTGCCGAGAAGCAGATGCCGCGCATCTTGTGGCCGAGCAGGCCGCGCAGCTTGTCCTTGGCGGTTACTACCGCGACCTTGGCGCCGGCATCGGCGAAGCTTGCCAGGATGGTGGCGGCGCGCAGGTATTTGGCGTCGTTCATCATGACTTCTTGTTTGGTTTCAAGGTCGTAAAAATAATTGCCGCAAATCCCATGCACAGCCGGCGGCACGCCGGTCACTATCGACAGATTATTCGGATTGGTAAAACTCGGCACCACGCAATCCGCGCTCAGCACCGTGCCCTGCTCCACCATTTTTTTCAAGAACGGTGCGACGCCGGCCTGTATCGCCTGATTGATGTATTCCTGTTCACAGCCGTCGACGCAAACCACTACCAGTGGCTGCTGCATCGATTGATAGCTACGGCCATTAACGCTAAGAGTTTTGGTATTGGACATGGTTTACTTTCGCTGTGGGTCGATCAGTTAATTGGGCGCGCTAGCAGCAGCCTTGGCTTGCGCCTTGTGCATGCGATTGCGTCCGGCAACTGCGTGCTCGCGCATGATGTCGCCTGCGGCTTGCGAGTCACCGCTGGCGATGGCGTCGACGATCTTGTGATGCTCGTTGGTCGAAGTCGGCAGGCTGCCCTTTTGAGCCAGCGCCGAGCGGCGGAACAGGTTGAGTTCGTTAACCAGACGGCGATAGGTGTGCAGCAGTTTTTTGTTGGCGGTGAATTGCACCAGCGAGTCATGAAAGGCCAGATTCAACTTCAAGTAGCCATCGACATCGCCCAAGGTCACCATGCCATCCATCTTGTCCAGCAAAGTGCGTAGCTCCTGCACCTGGCCCGGCTTGATGGTTGCCGCCAGTTTGCGCCCGATCAGCTCATCCAGCGCTGCCCGCACTTCATAGATTTCGTCGGCTTCTTCTACCGAGATCTGGCGCACGAAGACGCCGCAATTCTTTTCCTGCTGCACCAGCCCCGCCTCTTCCAGCGCCCGAAACGCCTCCCGCACCGGGCCGCGTGAAACGCCCAGCATTTCAGCCAGCGAGACTTCATTAAGTTTGTCGCCGGCGACCAGGTCGCCGCTCAGGATCATGCGCTCCAGCTCTTTCTGCACTAGCGAAGGCAGCGAATTTTTCTGGACCAGGGCGATGGTGTTCATGGTGCGGTTGGTAGTCATGGCGGATCTTTTTTTTGAGTTGGTGATTGCACTTTAATTTAACACCGTGTAGATTGTCAACAAAATACATAAAACATGATGCAATAAAAAGCCGCACCAAAAAACGGTTATGCATGTGGAAACAAGTAGTCCGGGTTTCAATATTGGCAGCATCACGGTGGACGATTTGCTCAACATCTGAGGAGATGACAATGAAACAGCAATTTGCACGAATCCTGCGCGCAAGTGCGGCGGCCGGAGTTGTAACTGTGCTGCTAGGCACTGCCCTTACCCTGGCGACTGCAAGCAGCCACGCTCAATCCAAAACCCCGCTGCTGGTATATACCGCGCTGGAAACCGACGCCATGAAACAGTACAAGGACGGTTTCGAGAAAGCCAACCCGACTGTCGAGATCCGCTGGGTGCGCGATTCGACCGGCGTCGTCACCGCAAAATTGCTGGCCGAAAAGAACAATCCACAAGCCGATGTAGTAGTCGGCCTGGCCGCCACCAGCCTGGCGCTGCTGGGCCAGGAAGGCATGCTGCTGCCGTATGAACCGACTGGCATGAAACAGCTCAATCCGGCCTATGTGGACAGCGCCCGGCCGCCGAGCTGGGTCGGCATGGATGTCTGGGGCGCGACGGTCTGCTTCAATACGATAGAAGCCAAGAAACTGAACTTGCCCGCGCCGACCAGTTGGCAAGACCTGGCCAAGCCGATCTATAAAGGCCAGATCGTCATGCCGCATCCGGCGTCCAGCGGCACCGGCTACCTCGACGTCACCGCCTGGCTGCAAATGTTCGGCGAAGCCAAGGGCTGGCAGTACATGGATGCGCTGCATCAGAACATTGCCCAATACACCCACTCCGGCTCGAAACCCTGCACCATGGCCGGTACCGGCGAATTCCCTATCGGCATTTCCTTTGAGTTCCGTGGCCATCAGGTGAAACGCAGCGGCGCCCCGGTCGAATTGATTTTTCCGAAAGAAGGCCTGGGCTGGGATGTGGAAGCCAGCGGCATCATGAAGGGCACCAAGAATCTGGAAGCGGCGAAAAAACTGGTCGACTGGATGAGCAGCAAGGACGCCAACCAGATCAGCTCCAACTGGTGGGCCATCGTCGCCTATCCCGGCATCGCCAAGAAGGTCGAAGGAATTCCAGACAATTACGAAAAACTGCTGATCGCGCCTAACGATTTCAACTGGTCAGCCAAGAACCGCGAGCGGATCCTGGCCGAATGGGGCACGCGTTACAACTCCAAGGCGGAAAAGAAGTAAGGCCTCGCCGTTCGCGCGCAGTTCGTGCGCAGTTCGTGATTAACCAGGAGAGTAAGCATCATGTCTCAGCAGAATCCGTGCCTGGCTTCCAAGCCCTATCTGACGCTTGAAAATATCTCGAAATCGTTCGGCAATTTCCATGCGCTGCGCGATATCAACCTGACTGTCGCCGAAGGCGAATTCGTCTGCTTCCTGGGGCCGTCCGGCTGCGGCAAGACTACCCTGCTGCGCATCATCGCCGGCCTCGAAAGCCAGAACCAGGGACGCATCGTCCAGGGCGGTAAAGACATCTCCTGGCTGGCGCCGATCAAGCGCGACTACGGCATCGTGTTCCAGTCTTACGCGCTATTTCCTAACCTGACCATTGCCGACAATGTCGCCTACGGCCTGGTCAACCGCCGGCAAAGCCGCAGCGCCACGGCAGAACGGGTGCAGGAGCTGCTGACGCTGGCCGGCCTGCCGACCAGCGGCAAGAAATTCCCGGGGCAATTATCCGGCGGCCAGCAACAGCGCATCGCATTGGTACGGGCGTTGGCGACTTCGCCGGGCCTGCTGTTGCTGGATGAACCGCTATCGGCGCTGGATGCATTGGAACGGGTGCGCTTGCGCAGCGAGATCCGCCAATTGCAGCAACGGCTGGGCGTCACCACCATCATGGTGACCCACGATCAGGAAGAAGCGTTGACCATGGCCGATCGCATCGTGGTGATGAATCACGGCGCCATCGAACAATGCGGCAGCCCGCAGGAAATCTATCTGCTACCGGGCTCGCCCTTCGTTGCGTCTTTCGTCGGCAAGGTGAATATCCTGCGCGGCGTTTCCTTGGGAGAAGGCCGCTTCCGCGTCGGCAAACTGGATTTCAATTGCGAATCGCGGGTCGATCACATTCCAGCCGGGCAGCCGGTTAAAGTGTATTTGCGGCCTGAGGATTTTGTCGCCCGCAGCGTCGAACAGCGCACCCACAATCACGCCATGGCGGAAGTGAAAAAAATAGAGTTCCTGGGCGCCTTCAGTTATCTGACAGTGGTACTGGATGGGATGGAACAACAGCCAGTGGTGGCGTCGATGTCGCTCAATCTGTTAAAAGAGCTGGGGCTGAGCGTCGGCAGCAAGCTGCGCTATGGGCTGCTGCCGGAACGCATCCGCGTCTATCAAGACGGCGAATCTTGCAAAAACCAGGCGGCGGCATGAGCAGGCCATCCAGCGCCCTGAACCTGCCGACGGCCTCGCTGGCCGCAGTGCCGCTTGCCCGCGGCCGCCAGCAAAGCCATTGGCATGACCGCATCGCACATGGCCTGCTGCTGGCAGTGTGTGCCGGGTTGGCGCTGTTTCTGTTGATGCCGGTGCTGATGATTTTGGTCCAGAGTGTGCAGGATCGCGATGGCGCCTTCGTCGGGTTGCGCCAGTTCACTGAATACATGTCGACTCCTGCATTGCGGCATTCGGTATTGAATACCTTGTTCATCGCAGTCTCAGTGACCTTGCTGGTGATTCCCGCCGCCTTCACTTTCGCCTATGCGCTGACGCGCAGCATGATGCCCTTCAAGCGCATCTTCCGCACCTTGTCATTGATCCCGATTCTGGCGCCGTCGCTGCTGGCGGCGATCTCGTTCGTGCAATGGTTCGGCACCCAGGGCCCACTCAAAGGCTTGCTGGGCGGCGCTTCCATCTACGGCCCGATCGGCATCATCATCAGCGAGTGTTATGCGGTGTTTCCGCATGCGCTGATGATTCTGATTACCGCACTCTCCTTGGCTGACGGCCGCCTGTATGAAGTCGCGGAATCGCTGGGCACCAGCCGCCTGCGCAAATTCTGGACCATCACCCTGCCCGGCGCCAAGTACGGGCTGATCAGCGCCATGCTGGTGGCATTCACCTTCACGGTCAACGATTTCGGCGTGCCCAAAGTCATAGGCGGCGATTTCAATGTGCTGGCCATCGACGTTTATCAACTAGTCATCGGCCAGCAGAATTTCAACAAAGGCGCGGTAGTCAGCTTGCTGCTGCTGTTGCCGGCGCTGATGGCGTTCGCCATCGACTTCACCATCCGCCGCAAATTGCAATCGCAGCTGTCGGCGCGTGCCGTGCCGTTTGCGCCCAAGCCGCAGCGCCTGTTCGACGCTCTGATGTTCAGCTACTGCGCTGTGGTTTGCCTGTTGCTGCTGGCGGTATTGGGCATGGCCGTATTTACTTCTTTCATCAAGCTATGGCCTTACAATCTGACGCTGGTGTGGGATCACTATTATTTCGGTCTGGTCCAGGATGGCATTCTGGAATCGTATTTCAATAGCCTGCGGCTGGCGGCCTATGTGGTACTGAGCGGCATAGTCCTGATTTTCGGCAGCGCCTATCTGGTTGAAAAAACGCGCGGCATGGAAGCTGCGCGGCCGGTGATACACCTGTTGGCCATGCTGCCGATGGGCGTACCGGGGCTGGTGCTGGGCCTGGGTTACATCATGTTCTTCAATCACCCGGACAATCCCTTGAACTTCCTGTATCGCAGCATGGCGATCCTGGTGTTGTCGACCGTGGTGCATTACTTCACCTCCAGCTATCTGACCGCGGTGACCGCCTTGAAAGCCATCGACAACGAGTTCGAAGCGGTATCGGCATCGCTCAAGGTGCCCTTCTATAAAACCTTCTTGCGCGTGACGGTGCCGGTCTGCCTGCCGGCGATCCTGGACATCGGCCGCTACCTGTTCATCAACGCCATGACCACTATCTCGGCAGTGGTGTTTCTGTATTCTCCCGACACCACACTAGCCTCGGTAGCGCTGCTGAACCTGGAAGCAGAAGGCAAGATCGGCCCGGCGGCGGCGATGGGAACCCTGATCGTACTGACTTCCACCATCATCTGCCTGCTGTATGCATTGACCACGCGCGTGCTGCTGAAGAGAGCGCAAAGCTGGCGCCAGATCTGAGCGCCCAACAAATTTTATATTTGACCCACACCTCGACATCCGTAACAGACCAAAGGAAATATCATGAGCCTGCAAAGCCGCGACCCGATTCTGCTGACACCCGGACCACTCACCACCTCGCTCGCCACCAAGAGCGCCATGCTGCAGGATTGGGGCTCATGGGACGCCTCATTCAACGCCATCACCGGCAAAGTGCGCAAGCAATTGCTGGACATCGCCAACGCCCATGAAAGCCATGTATGCGTACCGATGCAAGGCAGTGGCACGTTTTCGATAGAAGCCGCGATCAACACCCTGCTGCCACGCAACGGCCACATGCTGGTGCTGATCAACGGCGCTTACGGCAAGCGCATGGCGAAAATCGTCGAGATGATGGGACGCCAGGTAACGGTATTCGAAACCGCCGAAGACGTGCCGACCACCGGCGCCGACGTCGAGCGCGTGCTCAGCAACGACCGCAGCATCACCCACGTCGGCGTGATCCACTGCGAAACCAGCACCGGCATCCTGAATCCATTGCAAGAGATCGCCGAAGTAGTGGCGCAACACAAAAAGAGCCTGATCATCGACGCCATGAGCTCCTTCGGCGCGCTGGAAATCGACGCCGCGAAAATCAGCTTCGATGCACTGATCGCCGCCAGCGGCAAATGCATCGAAGGGCCGCCGGGCATGGGCTTTGTGATCGCCCGCAAAAGCGTGCTGGAAAAATGCGCAGGCAATTCAAGATCGCTATCGCTCGACCTGCACGACCAATGGGCCTACATGGAAAAAACCACGCAATGGCGCTTCACGCCGCCGACGCATATCGTGGTTGCCTTCCACCAAGCCTTGAACCAGTTTTTTGCAGAAGGCGGCCAACCGGCAAGACTGGCGCGCTACAGCAAGAACTACGACACCCTGATGGCGGGCATGCGCGAGTTGGGATTGATCCAGTTTTTACCGGCAAAAATCCAGGCGCCGATCATCGTCACCATGCATGCGCCGAATAGTCCCAATTATGAGTTCAAGGATTTTTACAACCGAGTGCGCGATAAAGGTTTCATCCTCTACCCGGGCAAACTGACCCAGGCTGAGACTTTCCGCGTGGGTTGTATTGGTGCGATTGGAGCGGAAGAAATGCGACAGGCGGTGCATGCGATTGGGGATGCGTTGCGCGAGATGGGGATTAAAGCGAGAAACGCGATCAACTCTTGATAAACGACTGAATCAAAAGATCGCAGTTGATCTTGAGATCGATATTGACGACAGAAATGAGCGCACCGGCAGATGTGTTGTTTTTGACGTTGCAGTTGCAGTTGCAGTTGCTGTTGACGTGAATTCCGCATTGGGACGTTGCCAAATGTAGCGGGTGTCAGTCGGGAATTGTGAAGAGACATGTTTGAGCGAAGCGAGTTGGTCTCTTCACCCGACTGACACCCGCTACATTTGGGGACCTGACCGAAGGGAAGGCAACGGCTTTGCGGTCGCCTTCTTTTTGGTTACTTTTTCTTGGCGAAGTGTATAGACCGGAGACATAGGTAACAGGTGTGCCGGGACATGGGTAACACTTTTGGTTCATTCG
>NZ_DATMRK010000032.1:0-7945 GCF_035566375.1 Collimonas sp. | reverse complement strand
ATTACGAATCTTGTCACTGTAGGGACGTGCCGCACGCATCCGGTCCTGCGCCTTGCGCATTTTGGATGCGGCGACCATTTCCATCGCCTTGGTGATCTTCTTCGTATTTTCTACGCTCTTGATCTTGCTGCGTATCTCTTTACCTGTAGCCATTCCGTGCTCCAGTTAAATTAAGCCACGAACGATTTTTTGAAATCAGCAACGGCGGCAGACAATGCAGCTTCACCATCTTTGTCGAGTTGCTTGGTTTCTTCGATCTTTTGCAGCAAAGGCGCGTGGCTAGTCTTCATGAAGTCATGCAGGCTGCTTTCGAACGGCAGTACTTGCTTGACTTCGATGCTATCCAGGAAACCCTTGTTGACCGCGAACAAAGACACTGCCATCAGCGAGATCGACAACGGCGAGTATTGCGCTTGCTTCAACAGCTCGGTCACGCGTGCGCCGCGATCCAGCTGCTTGCGGGTCGCTTCGTCGAGGTCGGATGCAAACTGCGCGAACGCAGCCAGTTCACGATACTGCGCCAGGTCGGTACGGATACCGCCGGACAGGTTCTTGATAACCTTGGTCTGAGCAGCGCCACCAACACGCGACACCGAAATACCGGCGTTGATCGCAGGACGGATACCGGCGTTGAACAAGGAAGTTTCCAGAAAGATCTGACCGTCGGTAATCGAAATCACGTTGGTCGGAACGAAGGCGGAAACGTCGCCAGCCTGGGTTTCGATGATCGGCAAAGCAGTCAGCGAACCAGTCTTGCCCTTGACTTCACCCTTGGTGAAATCTTCGACGTACTTTTCGTTCACGCGTGCTGCGCGTTCCAGCAAACGGCTGTGGAGGTAGAACACGTCGCCAGGATAAGCTTCACGGCCTGGTGGACGGCGCAGCAGCAGCGATACCTGACGGTATGCAACAGCTTGCTTGGACAGATCGTCATACACGATCAGCGCGTCTTCACCGCGGTCACGGAAATATTCGCCCATTGCGCAGCCGGAGTAGGCCGACAGGTATTGCATCGCAGCCGACTCGGAAGCCGATGCAGCAACCACGATGGTGTATTCCATGGCGCCGTGTGCTTCCAGCGAGCGCACGATGTTCTTGATCGACGATGCTTTTTGACCGATAGCGACATAGATACATGTCACGTCCTGGCCCTTTTGATTGATGATCGCATCAATCGCAACGGCAGTCTTACCGGTTTGACGGTCGCCGATGATCAGCTCGCGCTGGCCGCGGCCGATAGGCACCATCGAGTCGATCGACTTGATGCCGGTTTGCATAGGTTGCGAAACCGATTGACGGGCAATAACGCCTGGCGCGATTTTTTCAATCGGCGCTGTCAGCTTGGTGTTGACCGGACCCTTGCCGTCGATAGGCTGGCCCAGTGCATTCACTACACGGCCGCGCAGTTCCGGACCGATAGGCACTTCCAGGATGCGGCCGGTACATTTGACTGTATCGCCTTCGGAAATGTGTTCGAAGTCACCCAGAATAACGGCGCCGACAGAGTCGCGCTCGAGATTCAGCGCGAGGCCGAATGTGTTGCCTGGGAATTCCAGCATCTCACCTTGCATCACGTCAGACAGACCATGGATACGGCAGATACCGTCGGACACGGAAATAACCGTGCCCTGATTGCGAATTTCAGCGGTATCGCCAAGGCCTTGAATCCGGCTCTTGATCAGTTCGCTGATTTCAGACGCGTTGAGTTGCATATTAACTCCTAAAATTTTTCTCGTTGCTCAGTTACGCAAATACGCAAAAGTCAAAACCGATCAGTATTTATGCGGCCAAAGCAGCATGCAGTTCTTGCAGCTTGGCGCGCACCGAAGTGTCTAGCACTTCGTCACCGACAACTACGCGCACTCCGCCGATCAGCGAGTTATCCACAGTTACCGATGGGTTCAGCTTGCGGCTGAATTTCTTTTCCAGCGTGGCGATCAAATCCTTCACTTGCGCTTCGGTCATTTCAAAAGCACTGGTGATGTACGCGTCGGCAGCGCCTTCTTGTGCGTTCTTCAGCACTTGAAACTGCTCGGCGATTTCCGGTAACGCGATCAAACGGCCGTTATCAACCAGCGTCGCGACGAAGTTCTTGACTTCGGCGCTGGCTGCTTGCGGCGATTTCAACAGCGCCAGAAATGTATCGGCGATTTGCTGATGCGAGACGGCAGGATTGTGCGCCAGCGCCTTGACATCGGAATTGGCCGCTACCTGGCCCATCTCGGCAACCAGATTTGCCCACGCAGCCAGATCTTGCGACTTGGCCACACGGAACAGTGCTTCTGCATAAGGACGAGCAATCGTTGCAAGTTCAGCCATGATTACAGCTCTGTTTTCAGTTGGTTCAGCAAATCGGCATGTGCCGCAGTATCGACTTCGCGCTTGAGGATCTGTTCGGCGCCTTTGACCGCGAGGGTCGCAACTTCGCCGCGCAGAGCTTCGCGTGCCTTGGTCATTTGCTGTTCCGCTTCAGCCTTGGCGTTAGCGATGATGCGAGCAGCTTCTTCGGCGGCCGTTTTCTTGGCTTCGTCGACGATATGCTGGCCACGCTTTTCAGCTTCGCCAATGCGCTTTTGACCTTCGTCGCGCGCGGTCGCCAGTTCTGCCGAAGCACGCTTTTCAGCGGCTGCCAGATCTGCCTTGCCGCGATCAGCGGCTGCCAGGCCGTCCGCGATCTTCTTGGCGCGCTCATCGAGCGCCTTAGTCAATGGCGGCCACACGAATTTCATCGTGAACAGCGCCAGGACAAAGAAGACCACGAACTGAGCAAACAATGTTGCGTTTAAGTTCACGGTAATTTCCTTCTCAGAATAACGTGTGCTGAAGTGACTCAGCAGATTCGGTTACGCTTGATTAAATTAGTGAGCAACGAAAGGATTTGCGAATGCGAACAACATAGCGATACCAACACCGATCAGGAACGCAGCGTCGATCAGACCGGCCAGCAGGAACATCTTGGTTTGCAGGGTGTTCATCAGTTCTGGTTGACGTGCCGATGCTTCGAGGTACTTACCACCCATGATTGCGATACCGATACAAGCACCGATAGCGCCCAAACCGATGATCAAACCACAAGCCAAAGCAACAAAAGACAGATCAGTCATGACAATTCCTTCAAAGTTAAGTGAATACAAAAATTAATACAAAAAATTAATACGAAAAACAGATCTAAAACAAAAACTACAAATTCAAATCCAGCGCAGGTGAGTGTCGCTGTTTAGTGCGCCTCATGCGCCTGACCGATGTAGACCAGGGTCAGCATCATGAAAATAAACGCTTGCAGCAAGACGATCAGGATATGGAAAATCGCCCAGATCGAGCCGGCCACGACATGCCCGACAAAACCAAACGCGGTGGCGGTCGAACCGAGCAGCGCGATCAGTAGGAACAGCAGTTCGCCGGCATACATGTTGCCGAACAGCCGCATCGCCAGCGATACAGTCTTTGCAGCAAATTCAATCAGGTTCAACAGCAGGTTGGCAGGAGCCAGCCAGATACCGAAAGGAGCAGCCACCAGTTCATGCAGGAAGCCGCCGACACCTTTGATCTTGAAGCTGTAGTACAGCATCAGCGCCAGCACGCCGAGGGCGATGCCCATAGTGCCGTTGAGGTCGGCGGTAGGCACTACGCGGTGGTGGGAAATCACGCCATCCAGACCGACCAGCTTGAAGAAACTGGAGAACATGTCAACCGGCAGGAAGTCGAGCGAGTTCATCAATGCGACCCAGATGAATACGGTCAGCGCCAATGGTGCGATGAAGCTGCGATCGCCGTGGACGATGCCCTTGGCCTGGTCGTCGACCATTTCGACTACCATTTCAACGAAGGCCTGGAAACGCCCTGGCACGCCCGCGGTTGCTTTGCGCGCGGCGATATACATCAACAGACAGCCGAACACACCGGCAAACACCGACCAGAAAATCGTGTCGATATTGATAATCGAAAAGTCGACTATCTTGCTTTGATGGCCAGTTGAAAGATGTCCAAGGTGATGGACGATATATTCTGAGGGGGTTAGTGCTTCGTTTGGAGCTACGGTCATGATCGATGTCTAAAAAGTAAGATTATGTAACTTTTAAGTACCACGATGAAGCTGACGATAAATGCCGGCCAATTCAAATCGTGGTACAACCATACGACCGCGCCAAACAGCGCAATCGTTGTAGCAATTTTGACAAACTCACCGATGAAAAAAGACATCGGGTTGGCGCCGCCTGGTTTGCGCGCGCTGATGTAAAGACGGAGAGCAAACAGTCCATTGGGAACCGCGCAGCACACACCACCTAAAAGCGCGGAACAAAATCCGGATACGCCGGCCAGTAAACCTGCCACACATGCCAGCACCAGCGTAGTAACAAATTGCATAAGCACGATGCGCAGCATACTGACCCAATAATGTGCGAAAACTACTCGCCTAACAGAACGCGGTTGCATTGTGATGATGCAGCGCAGTCATCGCGCATCGACCACTTGGTTGCCACGCAGTTGCCTCGCAGTTGCCTGTCTACGGCTGATTTAGAAGCCCGAGGATTATAAAGGCTGGCCGCGGCTTTCGTCAAACTTTTGCTGCCGAATCATAAGCTTATACAACAGATGACGGCAGCTCCAGTTGTCCCGTTCCGACACATCTTTGGGACCAATCTGCGAACTCGCCGACGCCATCGATTTCCTCGCATGCACCAAATTTGTGAATCCCGAAATCGCCTCAATCCGTCAGCCGGCCGCCTGCTTTGTAACTTACTCTACGCCCTTGAGGCGTGTAATCAAACCGTCCAACGTATCCAGATCGGAAAAATCGATGATCAGCTGACCGCG
The DNA here is from genome assembly GCF_035566375.1 of Collimonas sp. Lineage (GTDB taxonomy): Bacteria > Pseudomonadota > Gammaproteobacteria > Burkholderiales > Burkholderiaceae_D > Collimonas. The sequence goes on along the minus strand of NZ_DATMRK010000032.1, from coordinate 3,130 downwards.
ATTTTTGGCGGCGGTCTTGATGGTTACCTGCGTCGCCAGCAAATCGGATAATTCTTCTTCCAGCCGGGCGATATCGCGCGGCTTTTCCTTGTTCTTGGCAGGCCGGTCGGCGGCGTCGGCCTCGGCAGTGGCGCGCACCACGAGTTTTTCGGTATCGCGCACCGACATGCGTTTGGCCACCACCTGGTTGGCCAGCGTGATCTGGGTTGCGGCATCCACTGCCAGCAGCGCCCGGGCGTGGCCCATATCGATATCGCCCGCCATCAGCATGGTTTGCACCGGCCTGGCCAGATTCAGCAGGCGCAGCAGATTCGATACTGCGCTGCGCGAGCGCCCTACCGATACCGCCGCCTGTTCGTGGGTAAAACTGAAATCGGTGATCAGGCGATGGATACCCTGCGCTTCTTCCAGCGGATTCAGGTCCTCGCGCTGCATGTTTTCGATCAGCGCCATCGCCGCAGTGGTCTGGTCGTCGACATCCTTAACCAGCACCGGCACCTCGATCAGCCCAGCCAGCTGGGCGGCGCGGAAGCGGCGCTCGCCGGCGATGATTTCATAGTGCTGAGCGCCATTGTGCAAAGCGATCGGCCGCACCAGGATCGGCTGCAGCAAGCCCTGCTCCTTGATCGACGCTGCCAGTTCGGCCAGTGCGCCTTCATCCATGCGGGTGCGCGGCTGGTATTTGCCGGCTTGCATGACGCTTACCGCCAATACCGACGGTGCGCCGACCACAGTCGGCACCGCTTCAGCGATATCCGTCGATCCGCCTAGCAAGGCTTCGAGACCGCGACCCAGACCCTTTGATTTTTTCGTGACCATCTTTTCCTACCGTAGATTACTGACCACAGGCAGCCTGTGGATAACTCAGTGGACAACTATGTGGGCAAGCCAGGAATAAGCTGTGACTAAGCCCATGGATAACTTCTGTATTAACCGTGTATTACCGGTGTATTAGCTGTGCATTACATGCTCTTAATACGTTCCACCATCTCCGCGCCAAAGGCGATATACGCCTGTGCGCCCTTGGAAGCGGCATCGAAACTCACGCCCGGCATGCCGTACGACGGCGCTTCCGCCAGGCGCACATTGCGCGGAATCACGGTCTTGAACACCTTGTCGCCAAAATGCTTTTCCAACTCTTCCGATACTTGTTGCGACAATGTCATGCGCGGATCGAACATGACGCGCAGCAAACCGATGATCTTCAGGTCCGGATTCAGATTGGCGTGCACCTTCTTGATGGTGTTGACCAGATCCGACAAACCTTCCAGCGCGTAATACTCGCATTGCATCGGGATGATGACGCCGTTGGCGGCGCACAGACCGTTCAGGGTCAGCATCGACAAGGCCGGTGGGCAGTCGATCAGGATGAAATCGTAGTCGTCGGCGACGCCGGTGAAAGCATCTTTCAAGCGTTTTTCGCGATTCTCCAGTTCGACCATTTCCACTTCAGCGCCGGCCAGTTCACGATTCGCCGGCAAGACGTCGAAGCCGCCGGTTTCTGAAGTCTTGCGCACCGACTTGATATCCGACATACCCAGCAGCACTTCATAAATCGAGGCAGTCAATGTTCCCTTGTTGATCCCGGCGCCCATGGTTGCATTGCCCTGAGGATCGAGATCGGCCAGCAATACGCGCTGATTCAATTGCGCCAGGCCGGCGGCCAGATTAACGGCGGTGGTGGTTTTACCGACCCCGCCCTTTTGATTGGCGACACAAAATATTTTTGCCATGTAGTGGTCTGGTCGTATTAATTGGTTGTTAGCTTGATGCCAAAACCGATCAGGAAAATTCCTGCGGCCCTGGAGGCGAATGCGGCAATACGGCGATTTTGTCCCAGGCGCTTGGCGGCGGTATTCCCGAGCAGTACCAGCAGACTACCGTAAATCAATGTGCAACTGGAAATGATTGCAGCCATGGCCAGGAAAGTCAGGCTGCCGCGATGCGCGGCCGGATCGATGAACAAGGGAAAAAACGCCATGTAAAAGATGATCGATTTCGGATTGACCAGCGTCACCAGGAAACCGCGGGTAAAATTGCCGCCGCTGACAAAGCCGCCATCGCTGTCGGTGCCGGCGCCGCCCTTCTGCTTAGCAAACAGCAATTTGCAGCCGAGGAAAGCCAGGTAGGCCGCGCCCAGGTATTGCACGCCCTTGAACACCAGCGGGTTGGCTGTCAGCAATGCCGCCACGCCGATCGCCGCCAGGAACATCAGCACCGCGTCGCCCAGCATGACGCCGAGCACGGAAGCGAAGCCGCCACGCAAGCCGGCCTTACCGGCGCAGGTCAGGATGCAGAAAGTCCCTGCTCCGGGCAATACCAGGAACACTACGGTGGCGGCGATCAACTGCCAGACGTCGGTAATGCCAAGGGTGTGAAAAAAAGCGCTCATGTCAGTTAAACCTGTTCCTGTTATTGCTTGCTGCGTTTAATAAAAATCAGATGCCGTTCCGCATCCAGCCCCGGCACTGCCAGCGGCTTTATTTCCGTTACTTCCCAACCGGCCGGCAAGCGGGCGATTTCCTGATCCGGCTTGACGCCCTTGAGCGCGATGAACTGGCCGTCATCTGTCAGCAAATGCGCCGACCAGTTGATAAAATCGGCCAATTCGGCAAAAGCGCGCGAAGTGATCACATCGAATTTCTGCGCCACCTGCAGCTGCTCTACTCTCGCGGTATGAACACTAACGTTACTCAGGCCCAACTCGGCTTTGACCTGGGTCAGGAATGCCGTTTTCTTGTGCACCGTGTCGATCATGGACACCCGCATCGCCGGCTTGGCCTTGCTGGCCCATATTGCCAGGATTATCCCTGGCAAGCCGCCGCCGGCGCCGACATCCAGCACATTCTCAGCCGCGGCAAAAGCCGGCACCACCGCCAGCGAGTCCAACAAATGATGCGTCATCATCTGTGCCGGTTCGCGGATCGAGGTCAGGTTATAGACCTTGTTCCATTTCGCCAGCAAATTCAGATAGGCCAGCAATTGCTGTTGCTGCTGCTGATCCAGCGTAATGCCTAATGTTTGTGCACCCTGCTGCAGGCTCGCTTCCAGCGACGCGGTCTGCGTTGAACTCATGCTGCCACTCCTTGATTATCCCGGCAATTACCTGGGCGGTCGTTGTTTTTCATGC
>NZ_DATMRK010000031.1:0-42592 GCF_035566375.1 Collimonas sp. | reverse complement strand
GTACGGGCAGGGGAGAGCAACATTCGCATAAGGATCTCAATTGATTGAGCAACTGTGCTAAAACGCTATATGATAAAGCAGATCATCCATTTGTGACCAAAACATGCCGAACAATCCATCCGAACTGAAAGCCAGCGGCCTCAAAGCCACCTTGCCACGCCTGAAAATCCTGGAAATTTTCCAGAATAGCGAGGTGCGCCACCTGAGCGCTGAAGACGTCTATAAAATTCTGCTGAACGACAATCTCGATGTCGGTCTGGCAACCGTGTACCGGGTACTGACCCAATTTGAGCAGGCCGGGCTGTTGCAGCGCAACCATTTTGAAACCGGCAAGGCCGTGTTTGAACTCAACGAAGGTTCGCATCACGACCATCTGGTTTGCCTGGATTGTGGTCTGGTCGAAGAGTTTTACGACGAAGAAATTGAAAAACGTCAAAAAATCGTTGCCAAGGATCACGGCTTTGAAATCGCCGACCATGCGCTGGCACTGTATGGGCATTGCCGGGAGTGCCGTAAAAAGAAGGGCTGATGCAGCGCCGTTATTCAGCGCCGTTATTCAGCACCGCTATTTAGCGTTTCCGCGCCTTTGGCGTTGGCTTTGAATTGGCTTTCCGCAGTGCTGCCGCATAAGCAAGCCGCGCCCATGGCGTCATTGCAGCGGCTGAATCCATGGCGTCCTCAGGCGCAGACCAGTAGCTCATCTCAATCGTCCTCCCTTTGTGCTCGACAACAAAAGGCCGGCAATCGGCGGCCGCAAACTGCTGCCGGGTTTCCTCGTCGGTCTTGAGAAACAGAGCGCCGTCGGCAACCAGGCCGATCATCACTCCATCGTGGTAGACGCCATAACCGCCAAACATCCTGCGTGCGCTGATCGCGCCAAGCGGCGCCAGCAACTCGCGGATATAGTCGATGATCGGGTCGTTTGGGGACATGCAGGTGCCGAACGCGCTAGTTGTGGCTCAATGCGTTCGATAGCAATTTGGCAGTGATATTCACTATCGGAATTACGCGCTCATACGCCATCCGCGTAGGCCCGATCACGCCCAGCGTGCCGACGATCTTGCCATTGACTTCATAGGGTGCGGTCACCACGCTCATCTCATCCATCGGCACTAGTTGCGATTCGCCACCGATGAAAATCTGGACCCCGGTCGCTTTGCCGGAGATATCGAGCAATTGCATCAAACTGGTTTTTTGTTCGAACATGTCGAACAGCTTGCGCAAGGAATCCATGTTGGACGACAAATCGGTCACGCTGAGCAGATTGCGCTCGCCCGAAATCACTACTTCGTCGCTATTGTCGGTCATGGCGTCGCTGCCGGCTTCGACCGCTGCTTGCATCAGCCAGCTCATGTCGTCACGCAGCTTGCGCAATTCGCCTTGCAGGCGCAGGCGGACGTCGTCCAGGCTGAGGCCGCCGTAATGTTGGTTGATGTAATTGGCGGCTTGCACCAGCTTGGCAGGGCTGTAATCGATATCGGTCAGCAGCAAGCGGTTCTGGACATCGCCGTTAGGGCTGACGATCACCAGCAGGATGCGTTTTTCCGAAAGCCGCAGGAATTCGATTTGCTGGAAGATCGATTCGCGCCGAGGTGACAGCACCACGCCCGCAAAATGCGATAAAGATGACAACACCTGGGCCGCGTTGGCGATGATTTTTTGTTGTGAATTTGGCTGCAGACGCGCCTGCATCTTGGATTCCAGCGCTGTTTCGTCAATCGGCTCCATGGTCAGCAGGGTATCGACGAACATGCGGTAGCCGCGCGGCGTCGGCACCCGGCCGGCGGAAGTGTGAGGGCTGGCAACAAAACCCATTTCTTCCAGGTCGGCCATGATGTTGCGGATCGTCGCCGGCGACAGTTCCAGGCCGGAAATCTTGGACAAGGCACGCGAGCCAACCGGTTGGCCGTCGGCGATGTACCGTTCGACCAGGGCTTTGAGCAGGGTTTGAGCGCGATTATCTAGTTGCATATGGGTCTATTTTAGCGAGCGCCGGGCTTGCGTGCCAGCGGCTTATAAAGCACTTATACACTGTTTTTGTCAGCCAATCGCAGTTTGTTCCAGCCACCTTTCCAGCTCATGCAGGCTGCTGCAGCTGGCTTGTGCGCTGACGCCGGCGGGAAGCACCCGCTCAAAACGATTGATCCAGACCGCCTGCAAACCCGCCTGTTGAGCGCCGAGCACGTCCAGCATGGGATCGTCGCCCGCATACACGGTTTCTTCAGGCGCCACATTCAGCGCTGAGCAGGCCGCATGGAAAATCGCCGGATCGGGCTTGGCGCTACCGAAGCTATGCGCTGCTATCGATACCTGGAAATGCTGGGCCAGGCCGATTTTGCCAAGATCGGCAAAACCGTTCGAGACCGTACCCAGCAGCAGACGCTGGCGCAACCGGGCCAGGACCGGCTGCACATCGTCGAACGGCGTCACCGCGTGACGCGCCTCGGAAAACAACGCCATCGCTGCATCCACTTTGGCGGTGTCTTCGCCGACGCTCTTGAAGGCGTTGGTCAGCGCCGCGTGGCGCAGCTGCCAGAGGTCGAACTTGAAGACGGGGTTGCTCGCCACCAGATCCAGGCGCTGCTGGCGCAGGCTTTCAATCGTGAATTGGCGGGTGACGGCTGGGGCGTGATCGCGCAACCAGTCGAACAGCAATTGTTCGGCGCGGGCGATCACGGGCTCAATCGGCCACAGCGTATCGTCGAGGTCGAACAGCACCGCTTTCACGGCAGCCGGTTTGCCAAGGCGGGAGGCGGGGGGGATAGTTGAATTATTCGTCGGAGCCATGTGCGTATCCTTCATTGCAAGCCTAAATTATGGTCTAATCGCCAGCATGTCGCCTATAAAATTACCTTCTCAGCCCGGTTCGTCAGCATCCTTGCCGAAAACGATTGCTATCGTCGGCAAATATTTTGCCGCCGGTATTTCCGAGTCGCTGACTGAAATCGTCGATTTTCTGCAAGATCGCGGCCATAACGTCGTGTTCGAAGCCGAGACCGCGCAAAATGTCGCGATGGCAGGCATTGCTGCCATGACGCCGGCCCAGATCGGCGAACAGGCGGACGCCGCGATTATTGTCGGCGGCGACGGCACCATGCTTGGCATTGCCCGCCAGCTGGCGCCCTATGACGTGCCCTTGATCGGCATCAACCAGGGCCGGCTCGGATTCATTACCGATATTTCACTGGAGCGGATGCTGCCGGTGCTGGGCGAAATGCTGGATGGGAACGTCGAGTCGGAGCGCCGCAGCCTGTTGCAGGGAGCCGTCATGCGCGACGGCCAGCAGATTTTCAGCGCACTGGCGTTCAACGATGTGGTGGTGTCGCGTGGCGCGGCTTCCGGTATGGCAGAACTGATGGTCGAAGTCGACGGCCGCTTCATGTATAACCAGCGTTCCGATGGCCTGATCGTGGCGACGCCGACCGGCTCTACCGCGTATGCCTTGTCCGCTGGCGGCCCCTTGCTGCATCCGTCGCTGGGCGGCATTGTGCTGGTGCCGATTGCGCCGCATGCGCTGTCGAACCGGCCTATCGTGATTCCAGACAGCAGTGAAATCGTGATTGAAATCGTGAATGGGCGCGACATGAGCGCCAATTTCGACATGCAATCGCTGGCCAGCCTGCAGCATGGCGACCGCATCCTGATCCGGCGTTCCGAACACACCATCACCTTTTTGCACCCGGCCGGCTGGAGTTATTACGATACCTTGCGACAAAAGTTACACTGGAACGAATATCCGTCGGCGGAAGGGCAGCTCAAGTAAGTTGCTTATTTATGTAAGCTGCTAACGTATTTTTTTGCGACTTTGCTACTGCTTGAGCGGGGCCTGGTCTGCGCTGAATTTATCCTTATTTCTTTGTCTTTATTTCTACACCTATTTTTGAGCCATCTCAGACTCCCATGCTGCGCACACTTTCCATTCGCGATTTTGTCATTGTCGATGCCATCGAGCTTGAGTTCGCCGCTGGCTTTACCGTATTCACCGGCGAAACCGGCGCCGGCAAATCTATCCTGATCGACGCCCTGGCCTTGGCGCTGGGCGGCCGCGGCGACGCCAGCGTGGTGCGCGAAGGCGCCGCCAAGGCAGACGTGACGGCAGAATTTGCGCTGACCGGCGATGCTGACGGCGAGGTCAACGATTGGTTGGATCGGAATGAGTTCTCCAGCGAGGAAGGCGTGATCCTGATGCGCCGTGTGATCGACAACGCCGGCCGCTCCAAGGCGTTTATCAACGGTGTGGCGGCAACCGCGGCGCAACTGCGCGAACTGGGCGAAATGCTGGTCGATATCCACGGCCAGCATGCGCACCAGTCTTTGTTGAAGAGCGACGCCCAACGGCTGTTGCTGGATGGGCAAGCCGGTTTGCAGGATGACTTGCTGGCGGTCGCCGGCGCCTTCAAAAGCTGGCGTTCACTGGCGCGTCAACGCGAAGAATTTGAAACCAACGCCAAGAATGTGCTGCTGGAGCGCGAACGGCTGGAGTGGCAGGTGGGCGAGCTGGAAAAGCTGGCGGTCAAGCCCGGCGAATGGGATGAGATCACCAATGAGCACAGCCGGCTGTCGCATGCCGCTAGCCTGATCGAAGGGGCGCAAGAAGCGCTCAATGTGATTTCAGAAAACGACACAAACGACACGCCGCCTATGTTGTCGCAATTGTCAGCGCTGAACCAGAAAATCGGCAAGCTGGTCGATGTCGACAGCAGCCTCAAGCCGGTGCTGGAAGCGCTGGAGCCGGCGCGCATCCAGTTGCAGGAAGCGGTCTACGCCTTGAATGATTATCTGAGCCGGGTCGAGCTTGATCCGGCGCGCTTGCATCAGGTTGAAGACCGGATGGAGGCGATTCATTCGGCCGGCCGTAAATTCCGCCTGGCGCCGGACGAACTGCCGCAAGAACTGGAGAGCTTGTCGCTGCAGCTGCGGCAACTGGCGGACGCCAGCGATCTCGACGCCATGCGGGCGCAAGAAGAGAAGCTGAAAACCACCTATCTGACGCTGGCGCAAAAACTCTCGAAAGCCCGAGCCAAGGCGGCTCAGGCGCTGGGTACCGCAGTCACCGCAGCGATGCAGGATTTGAGCATGAGCGGCGGCCGCTTTGCGGTTGCATTGAATCCCTGCGAAGCGGCCAGCTACGGCGTCGAGCAAGTAGAGTTCCTGGTCGCCGGTCATGCCGGCGTGGCGCCGCGGCCCTTGGCCAAGGTTGCTTCCGGTGGCGAGCTGGCGCGGATAGCGCTGGCGATTTCGGTGATTACCTCCAGTTCAACCGCGACCCCGACCTTGATTTTCGATGAAGTCGATAGCGGTATCGGCGGCGGCGTGGCGGAGGTGGTTGGACGCCTGTTGAAGCGCCTGGGCCAGGATCGGCAAGTGCTGTGCGTAACCCATTTACCCCAGGTTGCCAGCCAGGCCAATCAGCATTTCCAAGTCAGCAAGCAAAGCCAGGGCAACAAAACGGTATCGGCGATCGACGGTCTCGACGCCAAGAACCGGATTGAGGAAATCGCCCGCATGCTTGGCGGTTTGGAAATCACCGCAACCACGCGCAAGCATGCGCGTGAATTGCTGGCACTCTAAGCCCCTTTTTTCTGGACATCCCTGCATGGCATTTCGTAAAGAACCCCCGTTCACGCATGGCAAGACCGGCAAGACCGCGGTGCTGCTGGTCAATCTGGGTACCCCGGATGCACCGACCACCAAGGCGGTGCGGAGTTACCTGAAGCAATTCCTGTCCGATCCGCGGGTGGTGGAAATCCCACGGGCGATCTGGTGGTGGATTTTGCATTGCGTGATTCTGCCGTTCCGTTCCGGCAAATCGGCACATAAATACGCTTCTATCTGGAGCAATGAAGGTTCGCCGCTGAAAGTCCATACCAGCAAGCAGGCGATTTTGCTGCGCGGTTATCTGGGGCAGCGCGGACATCAGCTGCAAGTGGCTTATGCGATGCGCTACGGCACGCCGGCGATCGCGGAAGTGCTGGAGCAACTGAAAGCAGACGGTTGCGAGCGGATCCTGATCTTGCCCGCCTATCCGCAATATTCGGCGACCACCACAGCGTCGATCTATGACGCGGTATTTGCCCATTGTGCGCAAGTGCGCAATGTTCCTGAATTACGTTTCATCAAGCATTATCACGATCACGAAGCATATATCCAGGCGTTGAAAGAGTCAGTGCTGGCTTACTGGGCAATGCATGGCACACCGGACAAGCTGATCATGAGTTTTCACGGCGTGCCGAAGCGGACTTTGTCGCTAGGCGATCCCTATCATTGCGAATGTCAAAAAACCGCGCGCTTGCTGGCGCAGCAGCTGGGACTGGGGCCTGAGCAATATCAGCTGACTTTCCAGTCGCGCTTCGGCAAGGCAGAATGGCTACAGCCATATACCGCGCCGACTTTGCAGAAACTGGCAAAGCAGGGCGTCAACCGCGTCGATGTGATGTGCCCGGGTTTCACCAGCGATTGCCTGGAGACATTGGAGGAAATTGCGATTGAGGCGAAACAGGATTTCCTGAAGGCGGGCGGCAAGGAGTTCCATTTCATTGCTTGCCTGAACCAGTCGCCGGCCTGGATCTCCGCCATGGCTACTTTGATAGAGGAACATTTGATCGGCTGGCCTACCCATCTGACGGAGAGCGAACGGCATGAATTGAAACAGCAGGCCGAAGCCTCACGGCAACAAGCCGTGCGCCTGGGTGCAAGCCAATAAAGCAGCCGGTCTGATACAGAAATTTTGGGTGTTTTTGCGCCGCTCCGGCTAGGCGCAACTATAATGAGCGCCCAGTGTTGGGTGCGTATGGAAGACTATTGCTTGTTTTGCAAATGGCGGGGCAGCTAGCCATAGTCAATACAAGGCGACCAGTTGCGAATAGCTGATCCAGCTTGCTGCAAGCAAAATATAAACGACCAGAAATGCGGAAATTAACGATAGTTTCACGGTATTCCCCTTGTTGTTTGTTGCGGGAAAAATAATTCTCCAAAAGCGCTGTTTCTTGTTGAATCTACACCTTCAGCATAGTTCCAATGTGGCGTTGCAGCAAACCCATGGTTGGTAAATATTGTTTCAATTTGTTGCCGGGTTTTGATGCGGTTGCCGCCGGTTGTCGTCTTTTAGCTGTTAGTCCAAGCCCATGAGAGCCAAATCAGGGCACGAATTTTAACCCTTGAAAAAGTAGGGACATAGCCTCATTTAGCTTCCCATACTTACTAAGTTATTGATTGTTGGAGGTTTTTGAATGGAACACATGGAAAATCAGAACGAGCAGGCGCAAGTGGAAAAGAACTCGGTTGCCGAAGATGCAACGGTAATCCCTGAAACCACGCTGGAAGTGCAGTTGTCGGAGGCGCAAGCCAAGATCGCGGAAATGCAAGATGCTTTCTTGCGTGCCAAGGCTGAAGCAGAAAACGTTCGTCGCCGCGCTCAGGAAGATATTGCCCGTGCTCACAAGTTTGCGATCGAAGGATTTGCCGAGGCGCTGGTGCCGGTCAAGGACAATCTTGAAATGGCGTTGAAAATTGAAACGCCATCGGTGGAGTCGCTCAAGGAAGGCGTGGAAATGACGCTGAAACAGCTGTCTTCCGCCTTTGAGAGAAATCGCTTGCTGGAAATTTCGCCGCAAGTCGGCGACAAGCTTGATCCGATGAAACATCAGGCAATTTCAACCGTGCCGGCAGAGCAAGAAACCAATACCGTGGTGACAGTGCTGCAAAAGGGATACACCATTGCCGACCGCCTGTTGCGGCCTGCACTGGTGGTCGTGGCGCAAGGAAAATAAAAAAAACGTCAAGAATGAACAAGCTGGCGCTTGAAAGCGCTGCTTTTCTCCCTATATTCAGACCATCAAAACATTAACCATATATTCAAAATAAAGGGCATACACCATGGGTAAAATTATCGGCATTGACTTGGGTACCACCAATTCCTGCGTTTCGGTTATCGAAGGCGGTCAACCTAAAGTGATCGAAAACTCGGAAGGCGCGCGTACTACGCCTTCCATCATCGCCTATCAAGAAGACGGCGAAATCCTGGTTGGCGCGCCTGCCAAGCGCCAGGCAGTCACCAACCCGACCAATACGCTGTACGCAACCAAGCGTCTGATCGGTCGTAAATTCGACGAAAAAGAAGTGCAAAAAGACATCGCGCTGATGCCTTACCAAATCATCAAAGCCGACAACGGCGATGCATGGGTTGGCGTGCGCGACCAGAAGCTGGCGCCACCGCAAATTTCTGCGGAAGTGCTGCGCAAGATGAAGAAGACCGCTGAAGACTACCTCGGCGAAGAAGTCACCGAAGCCGTGATCACGGTGCCGGCTTACTTTAACGATGCACAGCGCCAGGCGACCAAGGATGCCGGCCGCATCGCCGGTCTGGACGTCAAGCGCATCATCAACGAGCCGACTGCGGCAGCGCTGGCATTCGGCCTGGACAAGGCAGAAAAAGGCGATCGCAAGATTGCGGTATATGACTTGGGCGGCGGTACTTTCGACGTGTCCATCATCGAAATCGCTGATGTCGATGGCGAAAAGCAATTTGAAGTGCTGTCCACCAATGGCGACACTTTCCTCGGCGGCGAAGACTTCGACCAGCGCATCATCGATTACATCCTGGACGAATTCAAGAAGATCAACGGTATCGACCTGGGCAAGGATGCGATTGCGCTGCAACGTATCAAGGCATCGGCCGAGCGCGCCAAGATCGAACTGTCGTCCTCGCAACAGACCGAAATCAACGAACCGTACATCGCCATGGCGAACGGCGCACCTATCCACTTGAACCTGAAGATGACCCGCGCCAAGCTGGAATCGCTGGTGGAAGAGCTGATTGCCAAGACCATCGAGCCTTGCCGCATTGCGATCAAGGACGCCGGCGTCAAGGTTTCCGACATCGACGACATCATCCTGGTCGGCGGCATGACCCGTATGCCTAAGGTGCAGGAAAAGGTAAAGGAATTCTTCGGCAAGGATCCGCGCAAGGACGTCAACCCTGATGAAGCGGTTGCAGTCGGCGCCGCAATCCAGGGTTCGGTCTTGTCGGGCGACCGCAAGGACTTGCTGCTGCTGGACGTGACACCGTTGTCGCTGGGTATCGAAACCATGGGCGGCGTGATGACCAAGATGATTCAGAAGAACACCACCATCCCGACCAAATTCAGTCAGGTGTTCTCGACTGCCGACGACAACCAGCCGGCCGTGACCATCAAGGTTTTCCAAGGTGAGCGCGAGATGGCGGCCGGTAACAAGGGCCTGGGCGAATTCAATCTGGAAGGTATTCCACCAGCATCGCGTGGTACACCGCAGATCGAAGTCACCTTCGACATCGACGCCAACGGTATCCTGCACGTCGGCGCCAAGGACAAGGCTACCGGCAAGGAAAACAAGATCACCATCAAGGCTAACTCCGGTCTGACCGAAGAAGAGATCCAAAAGATGGTGCGCGACGCCGAGGCAAATGCCGAAGAAGACAAGCGCCTGAAAGAAGTCGCCGAAGCGCATAACCAAGGCGATGCACTGGTGCATTCGACCAAGAAGTCCCTGACGGAATACGGCGACAAGCTGGAAGCCGGCGAGAAGGCCAGCATCGAAGCAGCGATCAAGGAACTGGAAGAAGTGTTGAAGGGTAGCGACAAGGCCGCCATCGACAACAAGACAGCAGCCCTGACCACTGCAGCGCAAAAGCTCGGCGAAAAGATGTACGCCGACATGCAGGCCCAGCAAGCTGCTGCAGGCGGCGCTGAAGCGGGTGCGGCCGGTGCCGAAGCCAAGGCGAAAGAAGACGACGTGGTTGATGCTGACTTCAAGGAAGTGAAGGATAAGTAAGGTCTTCGTCAGTGCTGGTCTGCCAATTTAATTGGCAAGCTGGTACGAAGACGCGCCGGGCAGATGCTATTGCAGCTCTGTTCGGCGTTTTCGCTTAAACAACAGGGTGCAAAAAGATGGCGAAGCGTGATTTTTATGAAATATTGGGTGTTGCGAAAAACGCCTCTGATGAAGAAATCAAGAAGGCGTATCGCAAGCTCGCAATGAAGCATCATCCGGACCGCAATCCGGATAGCAAAGGTGCGGAAGAAAAATTCAAAGAGGCGAAAGAAGCCTACGAAATGCTGGCTGATCCGCAAAAACGCGAAGCCTATGATCGCTATGGCCATGCCGGCGTCGACCCGAATATGGGCGGCGGCGGTGGCGGCGGCGGTTTTGCCGACGCGTTTGGCGATATCTTCGGCGATATTTTCGGCGGTGGAGGCGGTGGCCGCGGCGGTCGCGGCGGGCCGCAAGTGTATCGCGGCGCCGATTTGCGCTATAACCTCGAAATCACGCTGGAACAAGCCGCGCACGGTTTCGATACCACCATCCGCGTACCGTCCTGGGATGAGTGCGAGCCCTGCCACGGCAGCGGCGCCAAGCCCGGCACCGAACCGATCACCTGCCCGACCTGCGGCGGCCACGGCCAGGTCAGGATGCAGCAAGGCTTTTTCAGCATCCAGCAGACTTGTCCGAAATGCCACGGCAGCGGCAAGATCATTCCTGAACCTTGCCCGTCTTGCAGCGGCGCCGGCCGTATCAAGCGCAACAAGACACTCGAAGTGAAGATCCCGTCCGGCATCGACGACGGCATGCGGATTCGTTCTTCCGGCAACGGCGAGCCAGGCATGAACGGCGGCCCGACCGGCGATCTGTATGTGGAAATCCACATCAAGCCGCACGCGGTATTCCAGCGTGAAGGCGACGATCTCCATTGCGAAATGCCGATCTCGTTTGCCAAAGCCGCTTTGGGCGGCGAAATCGAAGTGCCGACCTTGAACGGCAAAGCTTCGTTCACGATTCCCGATGGCACTCAGTCCGGCAAGACTTTCCGTCTGCGCAGCAAAGGCATCAAGGGCGTGCGCTCGGGTTATGCCGGCGACCTGTTCTGCCACGTCGTGGTGGAAACCCCGGTCAAGCTGAGCGACAGGCAAAAGGAATTGCTGCAAGAGTTCGAGCAACTGACCAGCGAAGGCGGCGCCAAACACAGCCCGCAGAGCAAGTCCTGGAAAGACAAGGTGAAAGAGTTTTTCGAGTAAGCAAGCCTGCTCCGAGCCTCACAAAAGCCGCCAACCGTGCAAGGTTGGCGGCTTTTTTATGGCCGGCAGCATAAGGGGCGGTAGACTTCCCAGCCATCATTAACAATTTCTTTATTGCATAATTTTGTCCAGCTCTCTATTCTGTATATGGTAATAATAAAACGATCGTTCTTTTATTTGCGATCAATACAAACTCCATATACAAACCATAGGAGGAGACATGAAAGTAGTTGCTCGTTTGAAGCGTGCAGGGGCTTGCGCCTGCGTATTCTCTGCGCTGATATTGGCGCAGAGCGCATTTGCGCTGGATGTGGCTGGTGTCAAGGTCGAAGAAACAGCAAAGGTCGGCAATCAGGACTTGAAGCTGAACGGCGCCGGGATTCGCTATAAAGTCATTTTCAAGGTCTATACCGCCGCCTTATATCTGACCGAGAAGAAAACCACGGTGCCGGACGTGATGGCTGCTACCGGACCGCGGCGTATCGAACTGGTCATGCTGCGCGATGTCAGCAGCGAAGATTTCAGCCGGGCTTTCATGACCGGCATCCAAAACAATGTGGATAAAGCTGATAAATCGAAAATCGTTAATCAGTTGCTGAAATTCGGCGAGTTGTTTGCCTCGATCCCGGAGCTGAAAAAGGGTGACGTGCTGACCACCGACTGGATTCCAGGCGTCGGCACGCAGATCCACTTTAACGGCAAACCGGTGTCGGAGACCCTGCCAGATCAGGTTTTCTATAACGCTTTGCTGAAAATCTGGCTCGGCGAGAAACCTGCCGACAGCAAATTGAAGCTCTCCCTGTTAGGCCAGCAGGGATAGGTAAGGCAAGAAGGAATGGCGACTATCGGATAAAAGCAGATGAGATTTGCCAAGTTTCTATAAAATGAGGCCTAGGATGTCGTGCATGTAATGTAAAAATAACATGCAGACGGAACTTTATTTAATGGAAAACAATGACAGCAAACAACAAGCAATCCCTGACCCGAGAAGACCTTTTCCAAAGAAACCGGGAGTGGGCGGCGGCAATCACCGCCCGCGATCCGGATTTTTTCAAGACCCTGGCGTCGCAACAGGCGCCGGAGTATTTCTGGATCGGGTGTTCCGACAGCAGGGTGCCGGCAAATGAGTTGCTGGGCTTGCTGCCGGGTGAGTTATTTGTTCACCGTAATATCGCCAACGTGGTTGCCCATAGCGACCTGAATTGTTTGTCGGTATTGCAGTTTGCGGTAGATGTACTGAAGGTAAAGCATGTTTTCGTGGTCGGCCATTATGGTTGCTCCGGCGTCCATGCGGCGCTCACCAAGCGCCGTGTCGGGCTGGCCGACAACTGGCTGCGCTATGTCGAGGACGTGCATCAGAAGCATGAACGCTATCTGGGGGAAGCCTTGTCGGAGAGCGTGCGCCACGATCGTTTGTGTGAGCTCAATTCGATGGAGCAGGTCGCCAATATTTGCCGTACCACCATCGTCCAGGACGCCTGGGATCGCGGTCAACCGCTGACCATTCATAGCTGGGTGTACAGCGTGCGGGACGGCTTGTTGCGGGATCTGGAGGTGACCGTCAGCTGCATGTCCGACCTGGACAAGGGGATGGCGGCCAGTTTGAAGCGCTATGAGGATTAAAACTGCTTGAGATTGTGTAGCGCCACAATCATTAAATAAGACAAGACAAAAAAGACGACCGGTAAATCGGTCGTCTTTTTTTTAAGCTGCGCTGCAGTTACCCGCAGTTACAGCACGATCGTTTGCGCCTCACCTTCGGCGCGTGCGCGGATTTCACCAATCCGGCTGACGGTTTCCCCTGCCGCTTGCAACTGTGCGATGGCGGCGTCGGCGTTTTCCTTGGCGACGATGACAGTCATGCCGATGCCGCAGTTGAAGACCCGATGCATTTCTGCGTCGGCAACCTGGCCGTGCTGTTGCAGCCAGGTGAACAGCGGCGGCATGGTCCAGCTATCGCTATGCAATACCGCAGTCAGATTGTCTTGCAGCACGCGTGGAATGTTTTCCACCAGGCCGCCGCCGGTGATATGCACCATGCCCTTGACTTCCATAGCCTCCATCAGCGCCAGCAACGGCTTGACGTAAATCCGGGTCGGCTCCATCAGCACGTCGGCCAGCTTGCGGCCGTGGAAATCCGCATCGAGATCAGGTTGGGCGACTTCGATGATCTTGCGCACCAGCGAATAGCCGTTGGAGTGCGCGCCCGACGACGCCAGGCCCAGCACCACGTCGCCCGGCACGATCTTGGTGCCGTCGATCAGCTTGGATTTTTCAACCGCGCCGACGGCGAAGCCGGCCAGATCGTATTCGCCATCGGGATACATGCTTGGCATTTCAGCCGTTTCGCCGCCGATCAGGGCGCAGCCCGCCAGCTCGCAACCTTTGGCGATGCCTTTGATGACATCGGTGGCGCTAGGCACATCGAGTTTGCCGCAAGCGAAGTAATCCAGGAAGAACAAAGGCTCGGCGCCTTGCACCAGGATGTCGTTGACGCTCATCGCCACCAGATCGATGCCAACCGTATCGTGGCGTTTCAGGTGGAAAGCCAGCTTCAGCTTGGTGCCGACGCCGTCGGTGCCGGAGACCAGCACCGGCTCCTTGAATTTCTTGCTGATTTCGAACAAGGCGCCGAAACCGCCGATACCGCCCATCACGCCTTCACGCATGGTGCGCTTGGCAAAAGGCTTGATTGCCTCGACCAGGGCGTCGCCGGCGTCGATGTCGACACCCGCATCGCGATAAGAGAGGGGCACGTTGGAAACGTTTGAAGTGGAAGTCATGATGTGATTGGCGGCAGAGGCGGTAAAATAGAGGGAATTCGGCCACGCATCCGATATTCATCGCCGTTTCAGCGTTGTCTATCAGGTCAAATAACCGGCCAAAAACAGCCAAACAAGAGATAGTCAGCGGAAAATAAGGCTTTTCCACGGGCTTTGTCTTGTTTTTTAGCTTATCAATTGCTTGGTTTCGGCCAGGTTATTGCGCGGTAAAAGCGGTATTTTATCAAACCGATCCATCAAACTTTCGATTCCATGCCATTTTCTTTTAGCGACGAACAAAAACAAACTGCATTGTGGCTGGGAATTGGGCTGCTGCTGGTGGCTTTACTGGTTGCCTTGGGGCCGATTCTGACGCCTTTCATCGCTTCCGCCATTCTCGCCTATGCACTTAATCCGGGGGTGGATTGGCTGTCGCGCCGGCGCATCGGCAAGTTTCCTTTCCCGCGCGCGCTGGCGGTGCTGATCGTGATACTGCTGCTGGTGTTTGCCATCCTGGCGGTGATCTTGATCGTGATACCGGTGTTGCGCAAAGAATTTCCTTTGTTGCAAGACCAGATTCCGAATTTCCTCAACAAGCTGGATAGCGTAATCGGCCCGCATTTGCAGGATTTCGGCATCAATGTGCGGCTGGACGGGACCGGCATCAAGGAAATGCTGACCAAGCAATTGTCTACCAGCGGCGATGAGATCTGGGGCTCGGTGCTGGCCTCGGTCAAGGTCGGCGGCACCGCAGTGCTGGGCTGGATTGCCACCATACTGCTGGTGCCGGTAGTGCTGTTTTACCTGCTGCAGGACTGGCATTCGATCGTCGAGCGCGCGAGCCGGCTGGTGCCGCGCCGCTGGCAAGGCAAGACCGGCAACATGACACAAGAGGTCGATAGCCTGCTGGCGCAGTATTTGCGCGGTCAATTGCTGGTAATGTTGGTTCTGGCGATTTATTATTCGACCGGGCTGGCGATTGCGGGCTTTGATGTGGCGTTGCCGGTCGGCATTATTACTGGTTTGCTGGTATTCATTCCGTACGTCGGCTTCGGCCTTGGACTGGTGCTGGCGCTGATCGCGGCGATGCTGCAATTCAGCGGCTGGCATGGCCTGATTGCGGTCGCCATCGTGTATGGCATTGGCCAGGTACTGGAAAGTTTTATCCTGACGCCGCGGCTGGTAGGCGAACGCATCGGCCTGCATCCGCTGGTAGTGATTTTTGCGTTGATGGCTTTTGGCCAGTTATTCGGCTTCGTTGGCATACTGCTGGCGCTGCCGTGTTCGGCGATCATGTCGGTAGTGGTCAAACACGTGCGAGCACATTACCTCAACAGCAGTTTTTATCAACACTAATTAAATTAAAAGCAGGCTCGGTAGACCGTAGCGAGCCTCCTTAGAAGAAACGAGTATGAGGCAGTTAACGCTGGACATAACTGCGGAAGAACCGCAGACCCTGGACACTTTTGTGGTCGGGCAGAATCAAGAAGCTTTACAGTTCTTGCAGCGTCTGGTCGCGCCGTCGGCGACATCCCTCACCGCGCCGGGCGATCGTTTTGTCTACCTGTGGGGCGACGCCGGCGCCGGCAAAAGCCATGTGCTGCACGCCCTGGCCAGCAGCACTGGCGCGCGCCTGATCCGTGGCAGCCAATATAACGGCGATGTCTTTAATTTCTCGCCGGATGTGTCCGGCTATTTGATCGACGATTGCGACAAATTGTCGGCCGGCGACCAGATCGAAGCCTTCAATCTGTTCAACCAGATTCGCGAGCATGGCGGCTGGCTGGTCACCAGCGGCGAGTTGCCGCCGTCCGAGCTGAGCGTACGCGAAGACTTGCGGACCCGCCTCGGCTGGGGCCTGATTTATCAATTGCACGGTTTGAGCGATGAAGAAAAAATCGCGGCACTGACGCATGCGGCGCTAGCGCGCGGCCTGCATCTGTCGAGCGGCGTGTTACCCTACCTGATTACGCATTTCCGGCGTGATATGCGGTCTTTATCGGCCATGCTGGACGAGCTGGACCGCTATTCGCTGGAGACCCAGCGACCCATAACGCTGCCCCTGTTACGCAGCCTGTTGCAACTCGAATCCGAAGATAAACCATCACTATGAACCTGGCCTTATTCGACCTTGACCATACGCTCCTGCCTGTCGACTCAGACTATGAATGGGGCCAATTCCTGGCACGCATCGGCGCGGTTGATCCCGACGCCTTTGAAAAGAGCAACGCCGAGTGGTTTGCCCAATATCAGGCCGGCACGCTCGATCCGGTCAAATACCTGGAATTCGCCTTCGGCACCTTGGCAAAATTTCCGCGCAAGCAGCTCGATGCTTGGCACGCGCAGTTCATGGCGGAAGTGATCCAGCCGCAAATTACCCCGGCGGCGCGCGCCCTGTTGCAAAAGCACCAGGATGCAGGCGACCTGGTGGCAATCGTGACCGCCACCAACAGCTTTGTAACGGAGCCGATTGCCAAGGCCCTGGGCGTCGATTTCCTGATCGCCTCGGACCCGGAAACCACCGGCGACGGCGAGATTACCGGCAAGCTGGGGAGCGCCCCGACCTACGGCCCCGGCAAAGTCACCCATACCCACGCCTGGCTGGCGACCATGGACATGACGCTGGCCAGCTTCCCGCGCAGTTATTTCTATAGCGATTCGCACAACGACCTGCCGCTGATGGCGCTGGTCACCGACCCCATCGCCACCAATCCCAACGCTCGCTTGAAAGAGCACGCAATTGCGCAAGGCTGGCCCATCCTGAATTTATTCGACGCGCAATGATCAAGAAGCTGATTCGCTCCATCCTTGGGAAAAAGAAAAAAGATCCCACCCAACCGTTGATACTCGGCCCGAAACAGCACGGCATCAATCCGCAACTGGTGTCTCCCAATGCGGTGCGTGTCACCAAAACACTGCAGGATAACGGTTTCAAAGCCTTCATCGTTGGCGGTGCGGTGCGCGATCTGTTGCTGGGCGTGAAGCCCAAGGATTTCGACGTCGCCACCAACGCCACGCCGGAGCAGGTCAAGCGTTTGTTCCGGCGCGCCTTCATCATCGGCAAGCGCTTCCAGATCGTGCATGTGATGTTTGGCCAGGAGCTGATCGAAGTCACCACTTTCCGCGGCGCTTCCTCGGACGGTTCGCCGAAAGACGAGCATGGCCGTGTATTGCGCGACAACACTTTCGGCGAACAGCATGAAGATGCGGTACGGCGCGATTTCACGATCAACGCGATGTACTACGATCCGGCCACCGAGAGCGTGCTCGATTACCACGGCGGCATCGACGATATCCGCGCCAAGACCTTGCGCATCATCGGCGAACCGGAAGCGCGTTACCGGGAAGACCCGGTGCGCATGCTGCGCATCGTGCGTTTCGCCGCCAAGCTCAAGTTCACCATCGATCCGGCCACCCGCGCGCCGATACCGGTAATGGCGGCGCTGATCGACAACGTGCCCGCCGCGCGGGTGTTCGACGAAATGCTGAAGTTGCTGATGAGCGGCCATGCGCTGGCCTGCCTGCAGCAATTGCGCCAGGAAGGCCTGCATCACGGCTTGCTGCCGTTGCTGGACGTAGTGCTGGAACAACCGCTGGGCGAAAAGTTCGTGACGCTGGCGCTGGCCAATACCGATGTTCGCGTGCAGCAAGGCAAGCCGGTTTCTCCCGGCTTCCTGTTTGCCTCATTGCTGTGGCATCAGGTACTGGAAAAATGGAGCGCCTACAAAGCGGCCGGCGAATTCCCCATACCTGCACTGCATCTGGCTGCCGACGATGTGCTGGACGCGCAAACCGACAAGCTGGCGCTGCAACGCAAGATCGCCTCCGACATGCGCGATATCTGGGCCATGCAGCCACGTTTTGAGCGCCGCACCGGCAAGACGCCTTACAAGCTGCTGGAGCATTTGCGCCTGCGCGCCGGTTACGATTTCCTGTTGCTGCGTTGCGCCTCGGGCGAGATCGACAGCGAAATCGGCGAGTGGTGGACGGCTTTCATGGAAGGCGACGGCGCTGAGCGTGAAGTGCTGATAGCGCAAAAACCGAAAGCAACGGCCGAAGCCGCGCCGCCTAAAAAACGCCCGCGTCGACGCGGTTCGCGCAGCGGCGCCAAGACGGTCAATCCAGGCAGTCACAGCAACGACGACCAGGGTGGTCAATGACGGCAATCTCTCCTGCTGCCGAAGCGGTCACCGCTTACATCGGCATCGGCGCCAATCTGGGTGACGCCCAAGCCCAGGTCCAGCGCGCCATTCTGCAACTAGGCAAGTTGCCCGACACCAGCCTGGATGCACAATCGAGCCTGTTTTGCACAGCGCCGCTGGACGCCGGCGGCGACGATTACATCAACGCCGTGGCGCGCGTCAAAACCCGCTTGAGCGCGCATGCCTTGCTGCAGGGCTTACAGCAGATCGAACAGGATTTCGGCCGCCAGCGTCCTTATCCGAATGCGCCGCGCACGCTGGATCTGGACCTGTTGTTATATGGCCAGGCGACGTTCCAGGACGCGCTGCTGACGGTACCGCACCCACGCATGACGCAACGCGCTTTCGTCCTGATTCCGCTATTGCAGCTCGATCCCTTCATCGTCATTCCCCAGTACGGCCCGGCACATCAGTTTGCTCCGCAAGTCGCCGACCAAACCATCCGTAAAGTATAAGAACCTGTGCATCAAAATTTGCGCATCAAAATCTGCGCATCAAAATCTGCGCATCAAAATTTGTTTAATGACGGCCGTCTGCCGGATGCCTCAGCTTCTGGCACACTGTTCTCTTCACGCGTGCAGCGCTTCACTCTAAAACATGAATCTAGACAGCTATAAATATATCGTCGTAGAAGGCCCGATCGGGGTCGGCAAGACTACGCTGGTGAACAAGATCGCCATGCATCTGGGGTGTAAAGTCTTGCTGGAGCAACCGCAAGCCAACCCCTTCCTGGAAAAGTTTTACCGTGACGCTCCGCGCTACGCGTTGTCGACACAAATGTTCTTCCTGTTCCAGCGCATCAACCAGTTGCGCGACTCGGCACAGAATGACTTGTTCGACGGCCCCGGCCATCTGGTCGCCGATTTCATGCTGGCCAAGGATCCGATCTTTGCCCGCCTGACCTTGGCCGACGAGGAACTCAAGTTGTATCAGCAAATGTACGATCATCTGCGGCCGCAGGCAGCGACGCCGGATCTGGTGATTTATCTGCAAGCCGAGCCGGAGACCTTGGTCGAACGCATCAAAAAGCGTGGCATCGAGATGGAAGCGGCGATCTCGCCGGAGTACCTGTGGCGCTTGTGCGAAAGCTACAGCCGCTTTTTCTATCACTACGACGATGCACCGCTGCTGATCGTCAATAACGAACATCTGGATCTGGCCGGCAACGACGCCGATTTCAGCTTACTCTTGGCGCGCATAGACGGCATGCGCGGCAAGCGTGAATTTTTCAATCGTGGAGAATGACAATGGCAGGATATATACAGGGTAGTGACCCGGGCAGTGATTCGGGCCGTGACTCGGCGGCACATGCAAGCAAGCGCAGCAAACCGATCACCATCCCGGCCTTGCAGGCCTTGCGCGAAAAAGGTGAAAAAATCACCATGCTGACTTGTTACGACGCCAGCTTTGCCGCCTTGATGGACCGCTGCGGGGTTGAAACCTTGCTGATCGGCGATTCGCTGGGCATGGTGTGCCAAGGCCACACATCGACCTTGCCGGTAACCATCCAAGACATCGTGTACCACACCGCCAGCGTGGTGCGTGGCAATCGTACCGCACTGGTGCTGGCCGACCTGCCGTTCGGCACTTACGCCACGCCAGAAAGCGCATTCGCCAACGCGGTGCCGGTGATCCAGGCTGGCGCGCAAATGGTCAAGATCGAAGGCGGCGCCTGGCTGGCGCCTACCGTGCGTTTCCTCACCGAACGCGCGATTCCGGTCTGCGGCCATCTCGGCCTGACGCCGCAATCGGTGCATCAGATGGGCGGCTACAAGGTGCAGGGCAAGTCGACCGCGGCAGCCGAACAGTTGAAGGCCGACGCTCTGGCGCTGCAAGAAGCGGGCGCCAGCCTGCTGGTGCTGGAAGCGATTCCAGCAGCGTTGGGCAAGGAAGTCAGCGAGATGCTGACTATCCCGACCATTGGCATCGGCGCCGGCCCGGATTGCTCCGGCCAGGTGCTGGTGATGCATGATCTGATGGGCGTTTTTCCCGGCCACAAAGCACGTTTCGTGAAAGATTTCATGCAGGGCCAGACCAGTATCGATGCGGCTGTGCTGGCGTATGTCAGCGCGGTGAAGGACAAATCGTTTCCAGCGCCGGAGCATTGTTTCTAAGATGGCCTGAGGCCGTAATCTAAAACGGCGACGCCTTGCTCAAGGAGTAAGGCGTCGCCGTGAATGTGAATGCCGGTACTTCCGGCTTCTGTTTTTTTAGTGCTGCTTATTGCTATCAGCCCCTTGCGCCAGGGTTTGCAACGGCGCCGGCTGACTGCCGCCACGATTGACCACAGGCGGCGCCAATACCATCGGTTCGTTGACAGAACCCTTCGCCTGTACGACGTTCGAGGCGGTTTCCGGGTTGGCGTTCCAGACTGGATCGGCGATGCCGTTGAACACAGCTTTGAGTTGTTTGCCCCAGTTTTCGTGAATCATCTGGAAGTACTGGTTTTTCTCGTCAATCGTCACGAAGCGCGTGACCGCCAGCGTGTCCACTCCATATAGCAACAAGTCCAGCGGCAAACCTACCGAGATGTTGGAGCGCATGGTGGAGTCCATGGAAATCAGCGCGCATTTTGCCGCCTCGTCCAGGGTCGATGCGGGCGTGATCACGCGGTCAAGTATCGGCTTGCCGTATTTCGCTTCGCCGATCTGGAAATAGGTATTTTCATTCAGCGATTCGATGAAATTGCCGGCCGCATACACCTGGAACAGACGGCATTCTTCACCCTTGATCTGGCCGCCGAAAATGATGCCGACATTAAAATCGATGCCGAATTTTTCCAATTTCTGGGCGTCACGGTCATACACGATGCGTACTGCTTCGCCGACTATCTGCGCCGCTTCGTACATCGAGGCGACAGTCCAGATGGTCTTGCCGGCGGCATTCATGTGTTCGCCGATGACTTGTTTGATGGATTGCGAAATCGACAGGTTGCCAGCGGTCATGAACACCATCAGGCGTTCACCGGGATTTTCGAACACGCTCATCTTGCGCGCAGTGGCGACATGGTCGACTCCCGCATTGGTGCGTGAATCAGAAAGAAAGACCAGGCCGGAGTTCAGGCGTAGGGCGACGCAGTAAGTCATGGTGTCGAAGAAAAATGCAAAATGGCGATTTTACAGGAAGCTAAGCCGGTTTCCCGCTCAGATTGGCTGTTTGTATTGCTGACGCGACAAGTTTTTGTGAATTAATGTGAATCGCTTATTGCTCCGATGGTAAAGCGGAAACATTGACTTGCACGGTCAGGGTTTCTTCACCGCCGCCGCGACGCACACCACGCACCGGCGCCGCCGAATCGTAATCGCGCCCAATTGCTAATCGGCAATAATTGTCGCTGGCAAAACATGCATGGGTCACATCAATGCTGAGCCAGCCGGTGAAATCACCTTCCTGCACCCAGACGTCGACCCAGGCGTGGCTTTCGGCGTGGCTGGTATTGCCGGGGTCGATATAGCCCGATACATAACGCGCCGGGATACCGGTGATGTGACAGCAAGCCAGGAACAGATGCGCATGATCCTGGCAGACGCCCTGGCCCAGCAGCAACGCATCGTCGGCACTGCTGGTGACCGCCGTCGAGCCGCTTTGATAGGCGACCGCGGCGCAAATTGCTTGCGCCAGCTCCAGCAATTGCCTGCTGCCTGCGCCTGCCTGCAGATTCCGGTGCGCGAAATCCATGACGGCGGCGGTAGCTTGCGTCAATTGGGTCGGCACCGTAAATACCAGAGGCGAGAATTCCCCCGCTTGCGGCAGCCGGCCCTGTTGCAACGGCGTCACCGCTACCGTGCCTTCGGCGATGATGCGCACCTCATGGTGGGGTTTTGTGATGGTCAGCATATGGCTGAGATTGCCGAACGCATCGGTGAACGGATGACGGCTGCCGGAACTGCTGATTTGCCATGCCAGCGTGCGTTGCTGAGCTTCGGCACGGGGCCACAGCCGCAGCTGCTGAATCGTGTAAGTCAGCGCTGCGGTGTAGTGGTAAACCGTTTCATGCCGGATGGTCAGTAGCATGTCAGGTATCAGGTATTGAGGGGCACCAGGAAATCGCGGCTGATGCGATTGCCGAGTTCGAAGATGCGCTCAAAGAAACGGGTCAGGTAGTCATGCAGGCCGGCGTCGAGAATTTCATCGAGATTGCTGAATTTCAGGTCGGCATGCAATTTCCCCGCGAAACGTTCGGTGTCGGAAGATGTGTCGTTATGCACATGCTTCAGATTGCCGACCACCTGTTCCATGCAAGACAGCAGCGAGCGCGGCATGTCCGGCCGCAAGATCAGCAAGTCAGCCACGCGGGCAGGAGTGATCACATCGCGATACACCTTGCGGTAAATTTCAAAACCGGAGACGGAACGCAGAATCGCCGCCCAGTAGTAGAAATCGATTTGCGGATTGGCGATGTCGTCCTGCTCTTTATGGCTTTGGCTTTGACTTTGCTGCTGGCCGTTTTGCGAGCCTTTCTTGTAAGCGCCTTCCTTGGCGCCGTGGAATTTGACATCGATGATGCGCGCCGTATTGTCAGCGCGTTCCAGGAAGGTGCCGAGGCGGATAAAGTGAAATGCTTCGTCCTTAAGCATGGTGCCGATGGTGACGCCGCGCGACAGATGCGAGCGATGTTTGACCCACTCGAAAAATTCGCTCGGATTTTGCTCCAGCGCATCGGTCTGCAGGTAACCCTGCATCTTGATCCAGGTGGCGTTCTGGATTTCCCAGGCTTCGGTGGTCAGCGCGCCGCGTACTGCGCGTGCATTCTCACGCGCCTGTTTCAGGCAGGAGGCAATCGAAGAAGAATTGCTGGGATCGCGCACCATGAAATCAATCACGTCTTTTTGCGTCACCACGCTGTATTTCTTGTCGTAGGCATGGGTCAGTTCAGAAATGCCGAGGACGGCGCGCCAGCCTTTTTCGACATCTTCGACCGATTGCGGCAGCAGCCCGGTTTGTACGTGCACGTCCAGCATGCGGGCGGTATTTTCTGCCCGCTCGGTGTAACGGGCCATCCAGAATAAATGATCGGCGGTGCGACTGAGCATGTTATTTCTCCAGAATCCAAGTATCTTTAGTGCCGCCGCCTTGCGACGAGTTGACTACCAGCGAGCCTTCCTTGAGGGCGACGCGGGTCAGGCCGCCGCGCACCAGGGAGACATTTTTGCCGGATAGTACAAACGGCCTCAGATCCAGATGACGCGGCGCGATGCCGGATTCGACATAGGTCGGGCAAGCGGATAAAGCCAGGGTCGGCTGGGAAATATAACCATCCGGCTTGGCGATCACCCGCTGGCGGAAATCTTCGATTTCCTGCTTGGTCGAGGCCGGTCCGACCAGCATGCCGTAACCGCCGGCGCCATGCACTTCCTTGACCACCAGATCCTTGAGATTGTCGAGGGTGTATTGCAAATCCTCTTTCTTGCGGCACTGGAAAGTCGGGACATTGTTGAGGATCGGCTTTTCCGATAAATAGAACTGCACCATGTCCGGCACAAACGGATAGACCGATTTGTCATCGGCGACGCCGGTGCCGATGGCGTTGGCCAGCGTGACGTTACCTGCCCGATACACCGACAGCAGACCCGGCACGCCGAGCGACGAATCAGGACGGAAGGCGAGCGGATCGAGATAGTCGTCGTCGATCCGGCGGTAGATCACGTCGACCCGCTTGGGGCCGCGCGTGGTGCGCATGTAGACCGCGTTATCGCTAACAAAAAGATCCTGGCCTTCGACCAGTTCCACACCCATCTGCTGGGCCAGGAAAGCGTGTTCGAAGTAGGCTGAGTTGTACATCCCCGGTGTCATCACCACCACCGTCGGATCGGTCACGCCGACCGGCGCCACCGAACGCAGATTATCCAGCAGCATGTCGGGGTAGTGATCGACAGGCGCAATCTTGTGGCGCAAGAACAGCTCGGGGAACAGCCGCATCATCATCTTGCGGTTTTCCAGCATGTAAGAGACGCCGGAAGGCACCCGCAGATTATCTTCCAGCACGTAAAACTCGCCCTGGCCGGCACGCACGATATCGACCCCGGCAATGTGCGCATAGATATCCGAAGCCACCGAGATGCCCTGCATTTCGGGGCGGTACTGGGCGTTGCGGAAAATCTGTTCGGCTGGTATCACGCCTGCCTTGACGATATTCTGGTCGTGATAGATATCGTGGATGAACATGTTGAGCGCCTTGACGCGCTGGATCAGCCCGGCTTCCAGTTGCGCCCACTCTTGCGCATGGATGATGCGCGGAATGATGTCGAAGGGGATCAGGCGTTCAGTGCCGGCGTCGTTGCCATACACGGCGAAGGTAATCCCGACTCGGCGGAAAATCAGGTCGGCTTCGGCGCGTTTGCGAGCGATGGTTTCGGCGGACTGGGCCGCTAGCCAGGAAGCAAATTCATCATAGTGCGGACGCACCGACGACTTGCCATCGGAGTACATTTCATCGAAAAAATTTGCCATAATCTTGCTTTGCTGTGGTTTGATCGGAAACTATCAAGTAGCTATCAAGAAGCGTGCCCGTAGCGAGCTTTGGAGCTGTTTGTTGCCGGGTTTTTTGCCTGGATTGCTGCTTAAAATATTGCTGAAATTATTGTTTATTAAGCATCAACTAATTCAAAGACTAACATGCGGTCTTGTTTTTTGAATAGGCTTTATTTTCGGCAATGCTACGTCCGCTCTTAGCAAATTTTGCGTAATTTGGGTGCTGGCCTCCGTGATGTTTTGATTGCAAAAAGGTGTAAATCAAATCTCGCTCAATCCGCCTGAACCCACGGTGTCGGCGCCGGCACGGCGCACGGGCCGGGCATGTCGATCGAAGTAAATGCCGCCGGGCTAACGATTTCAAGATACTCCATGTCTTCCGAGTAGTCGAATAAAAAATGCACAATACCGGGGCGCTGATGCACGCAGTCGCCGGCCTTAACCAGTGTTTCCTTATCTTCGTACATGAAGCGGGCCCAACCCTTGAGCATGTAGACGATATGGAAATCGGCTTCATGCCGATGCCAGCCGGTGCCGACTTCCGGCGCCATATTGGCCTTCACCAGATGCGCCACCACCTTGCCGCCGGTGGCGGCGGCGATGCCGAGATCGCGATACAGGAAAAAATCGCGCAGACCGCCCGATTGGAATTCTGTGTCGCCCTCACGGACATGGGAGAACAAATTGGTCGTGCTGGTATCTGTATCCATCGCAGCTATCCTTTCACTTTAGGTGCGCGGCTTCTTAAAACTCCACATCCAGTTCATTGATATCGTCCGGCTCCAGCTTGGCGGCGTCGATCCATTCCTGCATTTCCGGCATCGCTATGATGCGCTTGCAATAAGCGCTGCAGACCGAATCCAGTTTCACATCGTAAGTCAGGAAACGGGTCGCCACCGGCGCATACATGGCGTCGGCCATTGAACGCTCGCCAAACAGGTATGGTCCGCCATAAGTCGCCAGGCATTGTTTCCAGATGGTGGTGATGCGTTTGATGTCAGCCTCGGCCCGCGACCACACCTTGAAATCAGGAAAGCGCGCCTTGATGTTCATCGGCAGCGCCGAGCGCAGGGCGCTGAAGCCGGAATGCATTTCACCGCAGATCGAGCGGCAGTGCGCACGCGCGGCGCGATCCGCCGGCAGCAACCCGGCCTTGGGCCGGATCTCGTGCAGATATTCACCGATGGCCAGGGTATCCCAGACCACGATATTGCCGTGATACAGGCAAGGCACCAGGATCGACGACGACAGCAGCAGGATTTCGGCGCGGGCGTCCGGATCCTCCGGCGAGATCATGTTTTCCTGGAATTCGAGGCCGGAAAACCTGGTCAGCAGCCAGCCGCGCAACGACCATGACGAATAGTTTTTACTGGTAATGCTCAAAGTGGTCTTAGGCATGGCAATATTCTTCCGTATTGGATCGAAAGTGTTTTTGATTGGCAAACCGTTTGATGACTACTGAGCAAGGGTCGTGCCAGAGATATGGGCATGGATATTGCACCTGCGATGTTTGCCTGCACTCCAATAACAGGGTAGTACCATGACGAAAATTTACCAGGCATATCAGGGCTATGCGGATCTCAGCGATCCGATGCGCCTATTTGCGGGCACTGCTGCACCGTTGTTGAACTATCGCTGGCCGGGCTGGCCCGATAGCCTGATGCTGCGCAAAATGGCTGCGGCCTGCGAAGTGTTTTCGTGCACCCGGTTGACGCACCAACGCCCTGCATTCGGGATAAGCAGCGCGGCGGAAAATGGCTGCACGGTTTCGGTGCATGAAGAGGTGGCCGACCAGACGCCGTTTTGTACTTTGCTGCGTTTCCGCAAGGAAACCAAGGCGGAGCAACCGCGCGTGTTGGTGATAGCGCCGATGTCGGGGCACTTTGCCACCTTGCTGCGCGGCACTGTCAGCACGCTCTTGCGCGATCACGACGTCTATATCACCGACTGGCACAACGCCCGCGACGTGGCCCTCGGCGATGGCCGTTTCGGCTTTGACGAATATGTCGCCCACCTGATCCGCTTCATCGAAAAGATCGGCCCCGGCACGCATCTGCTAGCTGTCTGCCAGCCGACCGTGGCGGCGCTGGCGGCAGTCTCGGTGATGGCTGCCGAACGGCATCCGGCGCAACCCTCCAGCATGACCCTGATGGCCGGCCCGATCGATACCCGCATCAATCCGACTGCAGTCAATCAGTTAGCGAAAAGCAAACCGATAGAATGGTTCGAAAGCAATCTGGTGAGCACCGTTCCCGGTCGTTTCGTCGGCAGTCAACGCCTGGTCTACCCCGGCTTTCTGCAACTGAATGCCTTCATGAGCATGAACCTGGAACGCCACCTCAAAGCCTTTCAAAACCTGTACAACTATCTGGTCGACGGCGACGACGAAAAAGCCAATGTCATCAAGACTTTTTACGCCGAGTATTTCGCCATGTCGGATCTGGCTGCGGAGTTTTATCTGGAAACCGTACAGAGCGTGTTTCAGGATCATGCGCTGCCGCTAGGGGAATTGCAGGCCTTAGGGCGTACCATAGAACCGGCGGCGATCCGCCGTACCGCATTGTTTACCGTAGAGGGGGAGAAGGATGACATCTGCGCGGTAGGCCAGACCGTGGCCGCCCAGGACATGTGCAGCGGCATACGGCCGTATATGAAGACGCATCATGTGCAAACCGGGGTTGGTCATTACGGCGTGTTCAACGGCCGTCGCTGGGACAATGAAATTTATCCGCGTTTGCGCGATTTCATCCATAGCCATCATCAGTATCAGTAGCTTTTTGTTTGTGGCAGCTGCAGAAGTTCATAAGCTGAACGATTATTGATTGTCGCAGAGGATATTTATGTCAATTCACGTAGCACTCAATCATCTCACCACCTATCGTTACGAGCGTCCGATCAGCCTGGGGCCTCAAATCATCCGCCTGCGGCCGGCGCCGCATTGCCGCACCCGCATCCTGAGTTATTCGCTGCGGATACTGCCGGAACCGCATTTCATCAACTGGCAGCAAGACCCGCAGGCCAACTACCTGGCGCGGCTGGTGTTTCCGGAAAAGACCAGCGAATTCCGGATCGAGGTCGATCTGGTGGCTGAAATGTCGGTGCTCAATCCCTTCGATTTTTTTCTTGAGCCGTATGCCGAGAAGGTACCGTTTTCCTACGCGCCGGAATTGCAGAACGAACTTGAGCCGTATCGCAAGAAACTGCCGCTGACGCCCCTGCTGCAAAAATTCCTGGATCAGGTGCCGCGTGAACGGATCCGCAGCGAGGATTTCCTGGTCAGCCTGAATCAGCAACTGGCGCAGATGATCAGCTATACCATCCGCATGGAGCCGGGCGTGCAGACGCCGGAGCAGACTTTAAGCCTGGGCTCCGGTTCCTGCCGCGATTCCTCCTGGCTGCTGGTGCAGATACTGCGCTATCTGGGGCTGGCGGCGCGTTTTGTGTCGGGCTACCTGATCCAGCTCACGGCCGATCAGAAATCGCTGGACGGCCCCTCCGGTCCACAAGCCGATTTTACCGACCTGCACGCCTGGTGCGAGGTGTATCTGCCCGGCGCCGGCTGGATCGGCCTCGATCCCACCTCCGGCTTGTTTGCCGGGGAAGGGCATATCCCGTTGTCATGCACGCCGGAGCCGTCCTCGGCAGCGCCGGTCAGCGGCATGGTCGAGCCATGCGAAGTCAGTTTCGAACACGCCATGAGCGTGAGCCGGATCTGGGAATCGCCGCGCGTCACCAAGCCGTATAGCGAGCAGCAATGGGAAGAAATTGAAGAGCTGGGCCACGCCATCGACGACGACCTGGATACGCTCGACGTCCGCTTGACGATGGGCGGCGAACCGACTTTCGTGGCGCTCGACCATCCCGACGGCGAGGAATGGAACACCGCCGCCATGGGCCCCACCAAGAAACCGCTGGCGGCCGAGCTCTACCACCGGCTGCGCCAGCAATATGCGGCACAAGGCTTACCGCATTTCGGCCAGGGCAAATGGTATCCGGGCGAACAATTGCCGCGCTGGTCGCTGAACTGCTATTGGCGCCGCGATGGCGAACCGATCTGGAGCACGCCGGCATTGATCGCCGACGAAACCCAGAAACAAGCCAGCGATGACACTATCGCCGAACGTTTTCTGCAAGGAGTCGCCGCGCGCCTGACGCTGGATCGCCAGCACGTGTTCGCCGCCTATGAAGACATCTACTATTACCTGTGGCGCGAACGGCGCCTGGCGATCAACGTCGATCCATCCGATGCGCGGCTGGATGACAAGCAGGAGCGGGCCAGATTGGCCAGGGTGTTTTCGCAAGGCCTGCGCAAAGTTGCCGGCTACGTATTGCCGCTGGCGCGCACCGCAGATGAACGCGGCTGGCAAAGCGGCAGCTGGTATTTGCGCGGCGAATACTGTTATCTGCTGCCCGGCGATTCGCCTTTAGGTTACCGTTTGCCGCTGGATTCGCAGCCGTGGGTCAAGAAGACCGATTACCCGTACGTGCATCAGCAGGATCCAACCCAGCAATTCCAGCCGCTGCCGGTAACGCAGCAAATCCGTCAGAAACTGGCAACCCCGGCTGCCGCTTCTGCCGTCGGCAAGGCAACCGCGGCGGATGCCGTGAAGTACAACTCGACCTCATACAGTTCGGCCTTCAACAGCGAAGCACAGACAGCGCCGGTGCCACTCGAATCGGCCGATCAGATTGCCCGCACCGCCTTGTGCGCAGAAGTGCGGCAGGGCGTGCTGTACCTGTTCATGCCGCCGCTGGCGCGGCTGGAGGATTATCTGGAATTGGTGACGGCGATCGAAGCCACGGCCCAGAGTCTGAAGCAGCCGCTGCTGATGGAAGGCTATGAGCCGCCCAGCGATCCGCGCCTGGGCAAGTTCAGCGTCACCCCCGATCCCGGCGTGATCGAAGTAAATATCCAGCCCATGCATAGCTGGAGCGAGCTGGTGGCCAACACCACCTTCTTATACGATGTCGCCCGCGAGACCCGTCTGACCACCGAGAAATTCATGCTCGACGGCCATCATTCCGGCACCGGCGGCGGCAACCATCTGGTGCTTGGCGGCGCCACCACCAGCGATTCTCCGTTCCTGCGGCGGCCCGACCTGTTGCGCAGCCTGATCAGTTATTGGCACAACCATCCGGCCTTGTCCTATCTGTTTTCCGGCATGTTCATCGGCCCCACTTCGCAAGCGCCGCGGGTCGACGAAGCGCGCAACGACGCCGTGGTCGAACTGGAACTGGCGTTTACCGAGATGGACAAGCAACTCGCCGCCGACGGCTGCGCACCGTGGCTGGTCGACCGGCTGCTGCGCAATCTGCTGATCGACGTTACCGGCAACACGCATCGCGCCGAGTTCTGTATCGACAAGCTGTATTCGCCCGATAGCAGCACCGGCCGCCTCGGCCTGCTGGAATTGCGCGCCTTCGAAATGCCGCCGCATGCGCGCATGAGCCTGACCCAGCAGTTGCTGCTGCGGGCGCTGGTGGCGCGTTTCTGGAAGACGCCGTACAAGCCGCCGCGCCTGGTACGCTGGGGCACCGAGCTGCATGACCGTTTCCTGCTGCCGCATTTCATCTGGCAGGATTTTTGCGATGTGATGGACGATATGCAGCAAGCCGGCTACGGCCTCAAGCCGGAATGGTTCGCGCCGCATTTCGAGTTCCGCTTCCCGAAAATCGGCGACTTTGCCGTGAATGGCATCGCGCTCGAACTGCGCACCGCGCTGGAACCCTGGCATGTGCTGGGCGAGGAAAGCCGTTCCGGCGGCAACGCCCGTTACGTCGATTCCTCGCTCGAACGTTTGCAGGTGAAAGTCAGCGGCATGGCGCCAGACCGTTATGTGCTGACCTGCAACGGCGTGCCGGTGCCCTTGCAGCCGACCGGCCGCGTCGGCGAATTTGTCAGCGGCGTGCGCTACCGGGCCTGGCAGCCGCCGTCGGCCCTGCATCCAACCATCGGCATCGATTCGCCCCTCACCTTCGATCTGGTCGACACCTGGAACGGCCGCAGCCTGGGCGGTTGCCAATACCATGTGGTGCATCCGGGCGGGCGCAGCTACGAGACCTTCCCGGTCAATGCATTCGAAGCGGAAAGCCGGCGTCTGGCGCGCTATTTCCGTCTCAATCACACCCCGGGGCCGATGCAGGTAACTACGCCGATAGCGTCCATCGAGTTCCCATTTACGTTAGACTTACGTCACTTCTAAGCACGCTCGGCAGTCACGGCCTGGAAGAGCCGCAGCGCAACTTTTTAGTTTGCGCTGCGGTTTTCCTCGCCCTGACGGCCGAGCCCGCATTCACCCATTTCAAGTGACGCAAGCCAGTTACTATGTACCAGC
Source organism: Collimonas sp. (assembly GCF_035566375.1). GTDB lineage: Bacteria > Pseudomonadota > Gammaproteobacteria > Burkholderiales > Burkholderiaceae_D > Collimonas. The sequence continues at coordinate 11,771 of NZ_DATMRK010000031.1, read as the reverse complement.
GCTTACTCGAGAGTTACCCCGCAGAGGCGGATCGTTACGACGAAATGCTGGAACCCGGCGGCCGTCTGCGGCCGCATTGGCGCACCCTGATCGATCAACTCGAAGGCTTGTCACCAGAGATTCTGCGGCGCCGTGCGCGCGAAGTGCGCGAGGCGATTGCCGCCGACGGCGTTACCTACAATGTCTACGCCGATCCGCAAGGCGCCAACCGGCCCTGGGAACTGGATCTGTTGCCACAGATCATCTCCGCCGATGAATGGCAAACTTTATCCGCCGCAGTCATCCAACGTGCGCGCCTGCTCAATGCGGTGCTGGCCGATCTGTACGGCCCGCAAACGCTGCTGTCCGAAGGCTTGCTGCCGCCGGCGCTGGTATTCGGCCAGCACGGCTACCTGTGGCCTTGCCGCGGCATTGAGCCGCCGGCCGGGATACATCTGCATTTGTATGCGATTGATCTGGCGCGTTCGCCGGACGGTCATTGGTGGGTCATGTCGGATCGTACCCAAGGACCGTCAGGCGCGGGCTACGCCTTGCAGAACCGGCAGATCATGTCGCGTGCGATGCCGGATACGGTGCGCGACATGCATGTCCAGTCGCTGCTGAAATTTTTCCACACGCTGCATGACAGCCTGAGCGCGCTGGCGCCGGCCGGCGGCGAAACGCCGCTAGTGGTGCTGCTGACGCCGGGCCCATATAACGAAACCTATTCCGAGCACGCTTTCCTGGCGCATACCCTGGGTTTCCCGCTGGTCGAAGGGGCTGACCTGATGGTGCGCGGCGACATGGTGTACCTGAAAACGCTGAGCGGTTTGCGGCGCGTCCATGCGATCCTGCGGCGGCTGGATGACGATTATTGCGATCCGCTCGAATTGCGCTCCGATTCCGCCCTCGGCATTCCCGGCCTGGTGCAGGCGGCGCGCCTCGGCAATGTGCTGATCGCCAATTCGCTCGGCAGCGGCGTGCTGGAATCGGGCGCCTTGCACGGTTTCCTGCCGGCCATCTGCCAGCGTTTGCTCGGCCAGCCGCTGGCGCTGCCGGCGGTAGCCTCGTGGTGGTGCGGCGAAAAACCGGCGCTCGATTACACCTTGGCCAATCTGGAGCAACTGGTGATCATGCCGGCGTTCCCATCGATGCGGATGCAGCCGGTCTACGGCCACAGCCTGAATGCGCAATCGCGCCAGCGCCTGGTCGAAAGCCTGCTGGCACAGCCGCATGCCTATGTGGCGCAGGAATGGGTGCGCTTGTCGCAGGCGCCGGTATTGTCGCGCAGCGGTGAGTATCGTCTGATGAGCCGCGCGGTCAGCTTGCGGGTATTCGTGGTCGCCGCCGCCGACGGCAGCTATCACGTGATGCCGGGCGGCCTGACGCGGGTCGCACCGCGCCAGCGCAAGGATGTGGTATCGATGCAGCAAGGTGGCGCCAGCAAGGATGTCTGGGTCTTGAGCCCGGTGCGCCCAGACGTGTGCGATGTGGCGACACCGATGAGCGCGCCGCTGGAGGAGATCGACGGCCGCCAGAGCGCTTTGGATGGTGCGCTCAACATGATCCGCAGCACGGTCGACATTTCCTCGCACGCCGGCGAAAACCTGTTCTGGATGGGCCGTTACGCCGAGCGTTGCGACAATCTGGCGCATCTGCTGCGGGCCACCCTGCAACGCAGCACCGATCTGCAGGGCGAAGCGCGCGAGACTTTCTACCAGCTCTGCGAAATCTGCCGCGGCCTCGGGATTGCTTTGCCGAGCGCGTCGGCGGCAGGGCGGCCAACCGTCAGCGCCATGCAGCAGGGATTGATTGCCGCCATCGCCGATCCTGCCGCCAGCGTCGGCATCGCCGGCAATCTGCGGCATTTGCATCATTGCGGTTACCAGGTGCGCGAACATCTTTCGCTGGACAACTGGCAAGCGCTCAACCGCATGCCCGGCCTGGTGGCCGACGTTAGCGGCCATGCCGGCCTGACGCCAGCCGCCGCGCTGCATATGCTTAACAACGTGATCCAGGCTTGCGTCGGCCTGGCCGGCCACGCGCTGGACGATATGACGCGCGACGAAGGCTGGCATTTCCTGATGCTGGGTCGGCACATAGAACGCATGACCCATCTGGCGGCCTTGTTCGGCCAGTTCCTGCGGCTGCCGCCGGAGCGTCAGAACCGGACGTTGCCGTGGTTGCTGGAATCGGCCAACAGCGTGGTCACCTACCGCGTGCGCTATCGGCGTGCGCCGGAATGGCTGCCGGTATTGCATCTGCTGGTGTTCGATGTCAGCAATCCGCACGGCATCGCCTTCCAGTTCCATATGCTGGAGCGCTATTTAAGCGATATTGCAGAACAGCTCGGCACCCTCAGCATGGATACGCCGGCGCATCTGTCGGCCGTGTTGCGCGAATTCGAATTGCAGGACCTGAGCCATGACTCCTTGTTTGTCGCCGACGCCCACGCGCGCCTGGTGCAACTGATGCGCGACGCCATCGCCGGCGCTTTCTCCTTGTCCGATGAACTGGCGCGGCATTTCTTTACGCCCCTGAACGCGCCGGTCAGCCAGGGAGTGTCATGATGAGCGAATATACCTATCACATCCGCCACGACACCCATTACGCGTATTCACAAGCGGTGCGCCTGTCGCATCAGATGCTGCGCCTGACGCCGCGTTCGCTGCCATGGCAAACCTGCACATCGCACGGCATCAGCATCACGCCCGAACCGCAAAATCTGCGCATGCTGCTGGATAGTTTCGGCAATCCGATGCAATCGTTTTCGCTGGAAAGCGACCATACCGATCTGCGCGCCCTGGCGGAATCCTGGGTGACGCTGACGCCGCGTCAATTGCCGTCAGTCACGCCGTCCTGGGAACAGGCACGCACCGCGCTCTCGTATCAGGCCGGTCAGTTCCTGCTGCCGGACGACCTGGAAGCCACGCGTTATCTATTTGAATCGGCCCATGTGCGGATCAAGCGCGAGCTGCTGACCTACGCCGCAGAATCGTTTACGCCCGGCCTGCCTTTGCTGGCCGGGATAGAAGCCTTGATGACGCGGATCTTTCAAGAGTTCACCTTCGACCCGCTGGCCACCACCGTCTCCACCCCGGTCACCGAGGTGTTCGCTACCCGCCGCGGCGTATGCCAGGATTTTGCGCACTTCATGCTGTCCTGTCTGCGCTCATTGGGTTTGGCAGCGCGCTATGTCAGCGGTTATCTGCTGACCGAACCGCCGCCCGGACAACCGCGCCTGATCGGCGCCGACGCTTCGCACGCCTGGGTATCGGTGTATTGCCCGGGATTCAATGGCCAAGCCAGCAGCTGGATCGACGCCGATCCGACCAACGGCATCTTCCCCGACACCAGCCACATCACGCTCGGCTGGGGCCGCGATTTTCTCGACGTCTCACCCTTGCGCGGCGTACTGATCGGCGGCGGCGAGCAAACCATGGATGTCGCGGTGACGGTATTGCCGGCGCATGAAGCACCGGGGTTTGGGTTTGCGGTTTGAGGCGTAAGAGTTTCACAAAACATGACAATGCCCTTGCCCGGTAGCGCTTAACAGACGCAGCTAACTGGGGTCAGAGCTAACTGGGGTCAGAGTGAACTTTCTGCGCGCCTTTTGCAGAAACTTCACTCTGACCCCACTTAGCGGGCCACGGAGTACATGTCTCACCGTTAAAAAAGAACAAAACCGCGTGGTGCGTTCTATCGTTCTCCGAATCCGTCATGTGGGGTCAGAGTCAAGTTTCGCGATAAAGCACTGCGAAAGTTGACTCCGACCCCAGATGACTCAGACCTTTATCAAACATCCCGCTGGGCACGGGAGCGCTTACGACTTGTCAATCGTAATATTCTTTCTTAAATCTGGCGGTACTTTTTCTAGGCTACGGGCGAATTCCATCAATCGAATTCTCGCTGCGCCAGTGGCCTGTCTGTATAGGAGCGTCAGTTCTACCAACTCGTCCAAGTCGTTCGTCTCTTGCGGAGCAAGTTCTTGTTCCCTGACAAATTTTGGTAACGTCCCATTTAGTATCCAGTCAACCCGATAGCCGAGATGCTTCTCTATGTTCTTGGCATATGGGTATCCCAGCTCCTGACCTGGATTCCTCATCAATTGACCGATCAAGGCTTTCGTACAACCAGCAATTTTCGCCAGCTTGGTTTGCTTGCCTCGTTCCGGGCCATCTAATTCGATAAGGATCACTTTGATCCGGTCGCCTATGTTTTCCATGGATAGCAATCTATACGAGCACATGGGTATTAAACTTTACATATATGTATATTTGAATATACTAATGATGCAAATATTGAAACATTGCGGCCACCGTCAAAGGTGGCGACAAATCATACGCATTGATTGCAACCGTAGATCACAAGGAAAGCACAATGAATCAACTTTCGACATACTTCCCCCTCAAAAACAAGGTAGCTCTCATCACCGGCGCAGCACGCGGCATGGCTTTGCACATTGCCTGCGCGCTGTCCGCCGCCGGGGCGCGTCTGGCGATTCTGGATGAGCGCGAGGGCGAGGGCCGGGCCATCACCGGGCTGCTCGGCGGCGGGCAGGGCAAGGCGAAATTCTGGAAACTCGATGTCAGCGATAGCAACGCAGTGCGCAAGGCGATGACTGCAGTCGAGACCCATTTCGGCCGCATCGATATCCTGGTAAACAGCGCCGGCGTCGATGCCGATAACCCCTACGCCGAGGGCGCAGCGTTGCGGCAATGGGGCAGGGCGATGCAGCTCAACGTCAACGGCAGCATTGTATGCAGCAAGCATGTGCTGCCGGCGATGGCGCGCCGTGGCGGCGGTGCTATCGTCAATGTGCTGTCGTTGTGCGGCATGCCGGGCGAGTGCCAGGAAGCGGCCGACCACGCCTCGAAAGCGGCGTTACGCATGGCGCAGATCAACGCCAGCCGCTATGCCTCGCAGAATATTCGGGTGCATTGCATCCAGCCCAGCGTGATCCGGCCGCCGGCACTGGCGGCGATGCTGCGTAAACAGGGCGATCTGAGTCAGGCCTTAGCCGATCGAGCCGAAGTGGAGCTGCGGGTGGGGCGCGGCTCGGCCACCGATGTCGCAGCGGCGATCTTGTATCTGGTGTCGGACGCGAGCCGCTTTGTCAGTGGCAGCGAGTTAGTGATTGACGCTGGATTCCGTTAAGGCTCCCGAATCTGATGCATCAACGCCACCGCGCGCGGATCCGGCGCCGGCGTCAGCAGGCTGACCACGATCAGCGCTAGCAAACCGGCCGGCACGCCAAAGATGCCGGCAGCCATCGGTGCGATATGAAACCATTCTCCGCCAACCGAACCACCCAGCGCCGGATACGTATGAAGCATGTAATAGATGCAGGTGCCGAAGCCGACCACGATCGCCGCGATCGCGCCCTGCTGGTTGCCGCGTTTCCAGAACACGCCCAGCGCCAGCACCGGAAACAAGGTCGAGGCCGCCAGCGAAAACGCTGCGCCCACCATCGACAGGATATCGCCCGGTTTCAAGGAGGCGGTGTACGCCGCCAGCAGCGCCACCACCAGCAACAGCAATTTGGACACCGTGACGCGCTTGGCGGTGGAGGCGTGCGGGTCGATCATCTTGTAATACACATCGTGCGACAGGGCGTTGGAAATCGTCAGCAGCAAACCATCCGCGGTCGATAGCGCCGCCGCCAGCCCGCCTGCCGCCACCAGCCCGGAAATGTAATAGGGCAGGCCGGCAATCTCCGGCGTCGCCAGCATGATCATGTCGCCGTCCAGGTTGATTTCCGAGAGTTGCACAATGCCGTCATGGTTGAGATCGACAATGCTGACCAGCGGATGGCTCTTGTCGATATTGGCCCAGTACGAAACCCATTCCGGCAGATGCGCGTAGTCGGAGCCGACCAGCGAGGTGTAGATGGTGTATTTCACCAGAGCCGCCAGCGCCGGCACGGTGAGGTAAATCAGTAGAATGAAAAACAGTGTCCAGAATACCGATTTGCGGGTTTCCTGCACCGACGGCGTGGTGTAGTAACGCAGCAGGATATGCGGCAGGGAAGCGGTGCCCAGCATCAGGCAAAACACCAGGGCCAGGAAATTATTTCGTTTGATATCGGATGCCTCTGCGGTGGCGCCGGGAAACGGCGTCGCCTGCGGTACCGGCGGCTCGGCGCGCGCCAGGTTGCTGGCTTTGTCCTGCTGCCATTTGCGCTCGGCTTCTTCCGGTGTTTTGGGATAGCTGTTCAAGGCCCGATTGGCGGCGCGGATTTCGATCAGCGAGCTGTTGTTGCGCTTCAGCTGCTCCAGATGCTGTTGCGCTTCAACCCGCCCCTGTTCCCACGATTTCGGCAAATTGCGCAGGCGTGCGTCGTAATCATCTGCATTGGCCTTGAAGATCGCCCGCACCTGAATTTCTTTCGGGTCGGCATTGAGTTTCTTTTCGATCTCGGTGATTTGCGACAGCACCGATCCGTAGGACATCGGCGCCACCGGATTGTGCGTATGTTGCGCCGACAGCCAGACCGCCGGAATCAGGTAGGCGAACAGGATAATGATGTATTGGGCCACCTGAGTCCAGGTAATCGCCCGCATGCCGCCCAGGAAAGAGCAGACCAGGATGCTGGCCAGACCGAGAAAAATGCCGACTGAAAAATCGACGCCGGTAAAGCGCGAGGTAATCAGGCCGACGCCGTAGATTTGCGCCACCACATAAATGAAGGAAATCACCACCGTAGCCGCCACCGCCAGTATCCGTATCGGATTGCTGGTGGTGTGGCCGCGGTAACGCGCCGCCAGGAAATCCGGGATCGTGTATTGGCCGAACTTGCGCAGATACGGTGCGATCAGCAAAGCCACCAGGCAGTAGCCGCCGGTCCAGCCGATGACGTAGGCCAGGCCATCGAAACCTTGCAGGAAGAGGCCGCCGGCCAGGCTGATGAAAGTGGCGGCGGAAATCCAGTCGGCGGCGGTTGCCATGCCGTTGAACAGGCCTGGGACTCGGCGTCCGGCGACATAGTATTCGGAGACATCGGAAGTGCGGCTCACGATGCCGATGCCGGCATACAGGACGATAGTGGCAAACATGAACAGATAGCCGATCCAGGTACGCGGCAAACCTTCTTTTTCGAGGATCGCCAGCACCAGCAGCAGCAGGATGAAACCGCCGGTGTACCAGCTGTAATAACGGACCAGGCGCCAGAAGAAAGATTTGTCGTTCATTGCTGCTCGCGGTCTGACTGGCGTTGATCTATTTTTTTCATTTGCCAGGTATATACCGCGACGATCAGCAGATACAGCAGCGCCAGTCCTTGCGCCGCCATATAAAACGATAGCGGCCAACCGAACCAGCTGATGCTGGATAACTCACGCGCAAAGAAGATCACGCCGAAGGTCAGCGCAAACCAGATCAGCAACAAGCCCAGCGTCAGTCGTCTGCTGCTTTGCCAATGACTGGCGGGATGGCGTGGGCGGGTTTTGAACATGGGCATGCTGGTCCGGTGGTGGGCTGTGGCTGTTAATGGAAATCTGTTTAATGGGAATCCGGACTGGAATCTATATCCGGCTTTCTCTGCAAACGAAAACAGACGCGCAACAAGCTGCCCGGCAGTTCCGGATCGCTGCTGCGCGGGTTGTAGGAAATCGTCACTTCGGCATCATGCTGCTGGGCGATCTCGCGCACGATCGCCAGCCCCAGGCCGCTGCCGCCGCGGCCGCTGTCGAGGATGCGGTAGAAGCGCTGGAACACATGGTCGCGCTCCGCCGGCGGAATGCCAGGGCCGGTGTCTTCGACCTCAAGTATCGCTAATTCTGGCGCCAGGCCTGCCGCCGGTTCAGCGCGTACCCGCACCGTGACCCGGCCCTCGACCGGGGTGTAGTGCAAGGCATTGTCGATCAGGTTGCCCAACAGCTCGCGCAGCATGAGCGGATTGCACAGCACCGGCAAGGCCTGCTCGGCTTGTTCGAAACCGAAATCGATGCGCTGGCTGAATGAGGCCTGGACCCAGTCCTGCACCACGGTACGGGCAAATTCCGATAAATCGACCTCGACAAACGGCGCGCTTTCCTGCGATTGGTTTTCCGCCCGCGCCAGCGACAGCAATTGATTCACCAGCCGGGTTGCCGATTCCGAGCTCTTTGCCAGTTGTTCCAGCGAACGGTGAATATCCTGCTGGCTGGTTTGCCGCAACGCCAGTTCGGATTGCATGCGCATGCCGGCCAGCGGCGTTTTCATCTGGTGGGCGGCGTCGGCAATGAAACGCTTCTGGGTCTGGATCGATAACGAAAGGCGCGACAGCATATCGTTGAGCGAGCGCACCAGCGGCGAGATTTCTTCCGGCACCTGGCCCGAATCGATAGGGCTCAGGTCATCCGGGCGGCGGGCCCGGATCCGTTGCTGCAATTCAGATAACGGCGAGAGGCCGCGCGATAGCGCAAACCAGATCAGCGCCAGCGCGATCGGCAGGATCAGGAACTGTGGCAGGATCACGCCCTTGATGATTTCGTTGGCCAGCCGGGCGCGTTTTTCCAGCGTTTCGCCGACCTGCACCAGCGCCAGCCTGGCCGGCGGCCGCGGCTGCCTCAGTTGTTCGGCTCCGGTCAGATTGGCCTCGGCCGCGCTGCGCAGATCGACATAGGTGTAAGCAATCCGCACATCGCTGCCGTGCACGGAACTGTCCCAAAACATGACCTTGCCGGGATGCGAAGTTTCATCTTCCACCGGTGGCAGATGCATGTCATGGTCGCCGTCGATATATTCGCCATGCGGCCCGGTGATCAGGTAATAGACATTGTCGACATCGTCGGCGCGCAGGAAATCGCGCGACGGGTCGGTCAGGCGCGTCACCACCTTGCCATTGACTTCGCTGACCTGTTGCGACAAGACCGTAACGCTATCGTCCAGCGCCTGGTCGAAAGGCTGGTTGGCGATCGATTTCGCCACCACATAGGTAATCGCGATACTGATCGGCCACAGCAGCAACAGCGGCACCAGCATCCAGTCCAGGATCTCGCCGAACAGCGAACGCTGCACCCGTTCTTCGGCTTGTGCTGCGGCCGGGGGCGTGGCGGGGTGAACAGTTGGGTGAGCAACCGAGGCCGACGAGCTTGGCTGCGCAGCCAGGGATTGAACGTCGCGCATGGCAAGCGTTAACGCTGGTTGGAAGAATCGACAGGGGGCAGCGGCGCAGCGGAGATTGCGGAACCGGTTTGCGGTTCGTTGATTTTTTCCAGGCAATAACCGAGGCCGCGCACCGTCGCAATCCGTACGCCGCCGATTTCTATCTTCTTGCGCAGGCGATGTACATACACTTCGATGGCGTTATTGCTGACTTCTTCGCCCCATTCGCACAGATGATCGACCAGTTGTTCCTTGGAAACCAGGCGCCCGGTGCGTTGCAGCAATACTTCCAGCAAACCGAGTTCGCGCGCCGACAGATCGAGCATCTGTTCATTGATATAGGCGATCCGTCCAACCTGGTCGTAACTCAGCGGGCCGTGCTTGATGACGGTCGGGCCGCCGCCGGCGCCGCGCCGGGTCAGTGCCCGTACCCGCGCTTCCAGTTCGGACAACTCGAACGGTTTGGCCATGTAATCGTCAGCGCCCAGGTCAAGCCCTTTCACTCGCTGTTCAAGCGAATCGGCGGCGGTCAGGATCAGCACCGGCAGCCGTGAATTACGGGCGCGCAGACGACGCAGCACTTCCAGTCCGGTCATTTTAGGCAGGCCCAGATCGAGGATCAGCAAATCGAAATCCTGGGTCGACAAGGCTGAATCGGCTTCCATCCCGTTCATTACGCAGTCGGTGGCATAACCCGACTGGCGCAGCGAACGCGTCAGTCCGTCGGCTAGAACACTGTCGTCTTCGGCAAGCAGAATGCGCATGATGGGGGTGTTTCCTGATGTTTCCGTATACGGTGGATGGAAGCTACTCCTTGTAGTCTATGGCGTTTCATTCCTCGCAGCAAGGTTGATAGTTAAATTGCAGCTTCTTTCTGTTTGGTATAATCATCGCCACCTATTCCGGCCTGGATCCGCTCTCCCACTTTGATGCGACGCTTACTGATTCTTTTGCTGATGTTTTTGCTGCCTATGCAAGTCTTTGCAGGGATGGCCGCATCTCTAGCAGATTCTCAAGCAAATGAGGTGGCGATGCTGACATGCCTGGCTCAGAACGAGGTCCAGCCAGAGATTCAGCAAAATGCACCGGCCTGCAAGGCTGACGCCGACTGTACTTCACAAGACAGCGCGGTCGACGATGTCGAGATGCATGTCGATCTCGGCGACGAGACGGTACCTGCCTTTCCCTTCGTCTTTGCCGCTGCGGCAATCGCTTCCACACCTGCGCTGAGCAACGATAAAGCGCGCCAACCGCCGTTTTTACCTCCGGTCGGGCCTCCACCCCGAGCCTAAGCGCCTCTGCGTCGCTTGCTATTGCAGCAGGCGGCGGGCGCCTCCCTATCTGCCGGGCAAACGTCCGGCGATTCCAACCATCCATTATGTTGACCGGCAGGCTGATGCGCGTCTGGCGCCTGGCTTTAATTCCGGGCCGGTTCAACCTCATGGCATGGCTGCGAAGTTATAAATATCAGTTTCAAAACTAGCGGTACCTATGGCCGTGATGGCATCAAATCTCAGGAGAAAGTATGAAGAAATTATTCGTGGCGCTGATCGTCGTCGCAATGACCTTGTCAGCCGGCATGTCGACCGTTGAAGCCAAGCGTATGGGCGGCGGCGGTTCCTTCGGCAAGAAATCGCAAAGCATGAACCGCCAGGCGGCGCCGGCGCAGAATCAAGCCAGTAATGCAGCTAAGCCGGCTGCCGCCGCAGCAGCACCGGCCGCTGCCGCAGCCGCCAAACCTAGCATGTGGAAAGGCATGCTGGGCGGCGCCTTGTTAGGATTGGGGCTGGGCGCATTGCTGTCGAGCATGGGCTTGGGCGGTGCAATGGCGGGCATGATCAGCAATATATTGATGATCGCCTTGTTCGCGATTGCCGCCATGTTCATCTACAAGCTGGTGCGCCGTAAAATGGGTAATGGCGCGGCCGGCAATAATGGCATGCGGCCGGCGTATGCTGCTGCGGCGCCTTCCAGCTTTACGCCGGAAATTGCTTCTCGCATTGAACAGCCTATGCAGCCTATGCAACGTGCAGCGTTTGATAGCGCACCTGCAGCCGCAGCGATGGGTGCCGGAGCCGCTGGCGTTGCTGCCTGGGGCGTCCCTGCGGATTTCGATAGCGTCGGTTTCCTGCGTCATTCCAAGACCTATTTCCTGCGTCTGCAAGCCGCATGGGACAAGGCCGACAGCAACGATATCCGTGAATTCACCACGCCGGAAATGTTTGCCGAGTTGCGCATGCAATTGCAGGAGCGCGGCGCCTCGGAGAACCATACCGACGTCGTCACGCTCGACGCCGAATTGCTCGGAATCGACACCGTCGATACCGAATACCTGGCCAGCGTCAAGTTCACCGGCATGATCAAGGAAGACGGCGCTGCTGTTGCAGCACCGTTCGCCGAGGTCTGGAATTTGTCCAAGCCGACCGCAGGGCAGGGCGGCTGGATACTGGCAGGGATAGAACAAGTCGAGCAAAACGGCTGAAACTAGCTTTCGGGTAGTTGCCGCTTAAGTTGTAACGCAAAAGCCGCCGGTGAGAAATCGCCGGCGGCTTTTCCTTTAGATACTGTATAGACCGGACACATGGGTAACACCTGTGCCGGGACATGGGTAACATATTTAAGCCTTACTTTCGTGGTTATGCAAGTCAATCTGACCGATGCGCTGGTGCGAGAAGAATAAATCGAAGACGCCGTCCCGATCTTGT
>NZ_DATMRK010000030.1:0-199818 GCF_035566375.1 Collimonas sp. | reverse complement strand
CGAAGGACTTTTGAAAGGCAAGCGTTGCACGGTCTTGCTAGCTTCGGGTGGTAGCTATACAGTGGGGTCGCCGATTCGAGACCGGGACATAGCAACGCAGTGGCTGCGCCTCATCTTGAATGTTCTCGGTATTGAAAATGTCGAATTTGTAGCAGCAGGCGGTACAAAGGTGATCGACCTAGGTGAACAGTCTCGATCCGAATACATGGCGTCGATAATCCCGCTGATCCGAGACGCGGTGAGTCCGTAAAGCGTCAGTTAAATCATGGATGGGGCGGCGCCTGGCGTACAGACGGTGCTACAACTTGACGCTTACCATACTCTCTACTAGTTGCCGCCTTGGTTAAAAAACTGTGGCGGTAATCCTCGTTTCCACGAAGATACCCACTCACTGAACGCCATGCGCTCGCGCATTTTTTCAAATGCTTCGCCATCCCCGTCTTTGCATACAAGGTCTTCCCATGGTTTCCCTGGTACGGAGTAGTAGACGCGATACCAATATGGATAGCCGGTTCCAACAATTACCCCATAAAATCTAAATTCATGGGGTAATTTTTCTGTTGCAAACCAGGACACGCCTTCTTCCCAGTCACTGACGAGGAAATCAGTAGAATAAAACTTCGTCGAATCGATATAGCTTTGGAGGCGGACGCGGGGTGGGGACAAAGCTCATGGATTGATAAGCTTCTTGAGAATGTGCGGTTTAGTCCTGCGGCCCATAAGCGGACGTCTGAATGTAGTCCAAGCACTAGTATGGCTTGTGCGCACACGCTCCAAATATGATATCGCTGATATAGATGCCTTCAGAGCCTTGGCGCTCCGTGTCTAGTCGGGCCTGCAGGGTTGCGATGTCCACTATCTCTGCGCTCGCTACTCCCAAGCTTACGATTCGCGGCAAACAAGCTTTTACGATATTGCCAACGCTATTGGGTTGGTCTGGCATTTGTAAAAGGCATTCCGCTCTCAAATCGTCCACCTTCAGGCCAGCTTCAGTCAAAATCTTATGCAGATTGAAGCCGATATTCAAATCCGCTCCTTCGCGGGCAAGCATTTCTTTGATCCAGCCTTGAGCCTGTCGGTGCAGCGGGAAGGCATTTAGGGCTGCGGGCACGAGGGTAGAGTCGTGCTCCTGAAACGCAACGATGCCGCTTGGCTTGAGAGATCGTGCCAGCGCCCGCACGGCAGCAATGATATTTGGTTGATACATGAGTACGCGTCGGCCAACAATGGCGTCAAATTGCCCCAGTTCGGATGGTATGGATAGCAAATCGCTTTGTACAAACTCCGGCGACGGAGTATTCTCAGCCTCGATTCGTTGTCGAGCCACCCTCAATGCGGTCAGGTCGTGATCGATGCCGACCACCGAACCTTCTGTGCCTACCAAACCCGCTACGAAGAAGCTCAAATCACCAGACCCGCACCCGACATCAAGAACGCGCATTCCTGTGGAGATACCCGCATCCTTGAAGAATCGAGTCGTAAAATCAGTTTTTGCTATTGGCATAGTGATTTGTGTTGTCAAAGATTGCAAAGTATAGCCAGTTCGCAAAAACGTGACGCCTTCATTCCCAAATTATTCAGGATAGCAATCTTCAATCGTCTGCTTTGGCTCGACAGCGGCCCTTCCCGCAGATCGAACAGGGGCTTGCCGATATGGGGCGTCATTTGCAGTTAGCGTGAGCCGAAGGCCCTGGAATGCGAGCCGGCGTCGTCGATTGCAAGCTCATTTGCAGAGACCGTGAGCATGAGCGCCCCGTCAGTTGCAGTTAATTCGAGCCGAAATCGGCGTCGAATGCGAGCACGGTCGGTTTGAAATGCGAGCCGCTACACCTAATGACGCGTCCCTTTTTTTTATGCCGAATACTTAATTACCGCTAAAATATTTGAGAATCGGCTCAGAATTTCGAAAATCCACTTCGCTTGCCCGGCTTTCCTGGCTTAAATTTAAAAAAACACGACAAACTGAGGCAGCTGGTGCAAAAAACGCGACAAATTAGAGCGCGAGCCAAAATTAATATCAAAAAAGCGACACAGGGTACGCATGGAGCCGTTCTTAAGATGAGATCCGTGCCCGCAAAGATCGCTCTCCGAATGCCCACGGGAGCAAACGCGCGACGTTCAGAGCATCATCCAACGCCCTATGGTGTGCGCCCTCGAGAGCCAATCCCGCCAGGTCGCACGCCTTTGCCATACCGACTTCTTTTCCGATTCGCTGGGATTTTGCGAACAGCCGCTTAGCGTTCTGGTGCGGCAATTCAATCGGCTGAACGATCCCGTGCAATATACTATCGCGCTCAATTTGCCGACGATCGTAGGCACCCCAACTGCACCACGTCGAGGTAGCCGTTCGATGTTGATCAACAAAATAACGCAACAGCTCTGCAGCGACATGAAACAACGGAGCAGCGTCAACATCGTTCTGCTGGATACCGGTTAAGCGTGTGCAGAATGGAGTGAGCCGACGGTTTACGATAGGTTGCACAAACGACTTGAAGCGATCAATCACTATTCCATCGCCATCGACCCAACACGCACCGATCTCGATCGTTTCCATTTTTTCTGCTGCAATCGCCCCATCGTCGGAACAAGTCGCTTCGAGATCAACGACCAGAATATTTTTCATAGTTGGCTCGCGGTGCTTGACCATACTGTCCGTTGTTCTGACAATTCAATTTTGACGTCGCCGATGGTCGCATCCACGTAATGTGCGTCATTTGAGCATTTGCACATGTAGTGCTTACGGCCCTCATTGCTAATTCCTTGGATGATTTCCACGACCGAGCTGATTTTGTACTCGGCATTGGCCGACCGACTCGTTTGAAGGCTTATATGCACTTTGATCACGTCATCACGCCGAATAAGCTGTAGCACATTCTCAATGTCATCGACGATAAAGCGCGACCAGGACTGGCCGATTTGATGCTTGTCTCGAAAGACAATATCCACATGAAAAAGGGCGACGTTCAGAGAAATTTCAACGCATGCATACTGACGCTGACCCGGTTGCCTTAAAAAGGAACCAAGCATTTTGCCATCGTAAGAGTACTCCCAAATTTCGTCGGTCTGTAACATCAAACATCTTCTTTTTTAGGATCAAAAATATCCAGCAAAGTTCGCAGGAACTAAGCCGGCACAAAAATAATGGCCTACATCAATCCCGAACTGTTTCTTGCATCGCATGTCGCGGCCACCAAGGAGAAACAGCCACCAATCCTCAGTCACCTAAAAGAATCCAATGGATTGTGATCGAACGCTTTTAGCGCGACATCGATCAAAATCGGAAACCAGCAATTCGTTCCGATTATCACCTGCAGCACTACCCAGTGCATCAAACAAGAGCTTGCGTACTTCACGCGGCGACGCACTCGCGATTTCGTCGAGCGTATCGTCCGAAAGCGTCTTTGAAAAAAACTTGCCCCATTCCTCGTGTTCTAGCAACGAGCAGTAGATATTTTTTGCAATGTCGCGTGCTTGCGAACGTGTCGGTGGTGGTATGTTGAATACTGTGAATCTTGAAAGCAGTGGCAACTCAATCTCGGTGGCGTCATTGGCAGTCGCAATCCAGATAATGTGCGATAAATCCATCTCGATCGAAATCGCTTCGTCCTTAAATCTCTTCGCGGTATCGCGCTCCAGCAACGTATAAAGATGACCGCGCGGGTCATGAGACATCCCTGGTGGCACCTTGTCTAGCTCGTCGAGCAGACAGACGGGATTAATGATGTCCTTGAGCGCAATTTCGTTGAACAAAAGCCCGGGGCGGCCATTAGACCAAGACATGTCACTCCCACCGATTGCGAAACCCGCCGTCAGGCTATTCATGCGAATTTCAAAAAAATTGGTTTGTACCGTCTCTGAAAATGCTTTAGCAAACGCCGTTTTCCCAACCCCTGGCTCACCTAGCAAGAGCATCGGCGGCAGCTGTGCAATTGAATCACCTACAAGTCGCGCAAGCACCGTTCGCCGCTTAATCGCATCTATTACCTCGGCGAAATTGGGAAATCGTGCCTGCAAATTATCCAGAGCTTGCACGCTAGGAGCCGAAGCGAATTTTCTGTCTGACCCCAATGATCCCAGTTGGTCCAAATTTCGCTGAAGGATGACTCTGACATCATTCGGTTGCAAATGTACCTGGTCGCGCATTTCCTCAAAATCCACCGGGTCATAAAGCTGGCGAAAAACCCCGCCTGATTTCAGATTCGGTTCTTTAGCTTTTTTAACTTTCAAACCATAGTGGTCAACGATCCAGTCCCATTCTTTCACAGGCGCTGCAGAATACATATGGCCGGCGTCAACCAATTCCCGCCGAAACTCCGGAAAGGTCACGATTTTTGGCGGTTTAGCGGCAGGTATCGGCGGCCCGTGCTTAGAAATATGTGCCGACGCTTCGTAAACATCCAAACACAGCACGATTAATTCGACTTGGGCCGACATCGTTCGCTGCACATCTTTGGAATCTAAGAGAGCGTCATGGCTTGACAGCAGCGCATAGATTGAAGTGCGTCGCTCATCAAATGCACTGCTATCCTCCTCGCCGATCATCTCCACCTGCCCAAAATTGTCTAAAACGAATTCTCGGATTCTCGCGAACGCCAGAAAATTCACGCGACCAAGCGCCGAAACGTCTAAGTAAAACTTCGATTGCGGCTTGCGAATCAACAAAAACAGAAGATCTTCATTCGCTAACTTGCAAAGGATTTTCTCATCGTGAATGGCAATTGCGATTTCTGATGGCATTTAAATGGAATGTATTAATTACGGAGGAAAAAGGTTTGGCTGCCTCAATCTTATGAGCAGCTATCGGCATTCTAGATGTGCGCAAAATTCACCCGATGTGATCTGGTAACTCCCTCTGCATTAACGTTTGTGACACGAACTCAGATAACCAAGTAGTTTCAAGAACCCACAATTTCACTCGACCAATCATTTCAATAATTCCGCGATCGTTTATGTAATATTTTTTAAACTAGCATCATCGAATGCAATGCATTATTGCGTCCGAAAATAGAATTCCCTCTATAGGGGGAAGACAAATAATACATCAACGGCGAAATTACTCCCACTATTGGGGGAATTATTTGAATGATTTGACAGCGATCGCTTTCGGCTTGGTATTACGCCGATTACGAATAAATAAGGGATTGACTCAGGAGAAGCTTGGATTTGAGGCTGACCTGCAGCGAAAGCATATTTCTTCTTTGGAGCTTGGTGAGAAACAACCGACAATTACAAGTGTGTTCAAACTCGCCGCGGCACTGAAAATGAAGCCAGGCAAATTTGTTACCTTAGTGGATAACGAACTTGCCAAACAAATGCAAGATAGACTGAAGAGTTAGAGTTGGGCTGAACTAGAAGCCGTCGCCCCTCATTTAATTGTCCTTCTGTTTTGCCGGCGCCTGCAGAACGGGGGAATGCGCTTTACCCCAATCCTGCGGCTCTCGCGTCCCCGATGATTCCCTCGAGTCGTCCCAATACTAGGCTCGCAATCTGCTCGGCAGCCATGTGCGGAACATTCCCAGATCGCAAATCGTGCCTAAGCTCTTCCAGGTCAACTTTAAGATGATCTGCCGCGTGTAGGCGCGCAGATGCGCGTTCAACGTTTACCCAAACGCCTGCGAGATCCTGAGCGAGATCAATATAGTGCCACAATGACATGGCATCCGCGTGCCCGGTCTTGATACGAACCTTCTCGAGAATTGAACGATAATCTTGCTCACTAGCTGGCCGCCCTTTTTCTGCTTCCCATGCCCTTATGTGCGAAAGTACCTCCCAAGTTATGAAACGATGTCTGAACATCGAAAAACATGCCTCAGAATCTTTGTGCCCCGCGTGGATGCAAAGACTCCTAAAATCTCGATCTAAACCTCCTTTGGAGATCGGAGCCCCACAGCTGCCTGGAGCAACCCCCAAAAACATTGCATCGCTAGGTGCAAATCCCGGATCATTGGCTGCGCAGGCCGCAATCCAAGCGCCACGCGCTGCGAAATAACGCATCACGACCCGGGAATCCTTTGGGGTAATCGCGAATGTCCTCGGCGGCGGTAGGAGTTTTCGGCGCTTCATAGTTGGAATTACTAGTACATTCTTACGTAATACATCTTTGTTATCGATGAGCGACAAGCCCACCATCTCGGCCGGACGAAGCCCTGTACGCTGCATTATCCAAATCATGAATCTGCGCCTGGCGTAGTGATAAGAAAGAAGGCTATCAAAGAATTCAGGATTTCTCTTAAATGGCCGCATTGCCGGTTCATAATGATTTTCCCGGATGCTGAGATGTTCGATTGACGTATCAATCGCTTCGATAATGCTTAGATCAATCGGGAGTTTCGGATCGGTAGAATTTGGCTCGGGCGCGTAGCGGTGAGTCCAATAGAGGTTTCCGCGATCATTCTTTTTTTGCGAAACCAAGATCGCAGGACCAGATTTTTCCTCACCAATCAGAGGAATTAGACCACGATGCAGATTTTCCTGATACCACATCAAAAAACACAAACTGCGATGTAATATTTCGCAAGCGGTATTGTTATTTCTCTTACGCATGCCCGTACGAGGATTTATCTCGCTCGTCAAATGCTCGACTAGCGCAAATATGTCGCCATCGGTAAGATCGGAAAATGACTTTAGCTTGCCATGACAGTAGCGCACCAACTCCGACAATTCACTCGCATAAGTAACCGGGGTCTCACCGGTCCACTCATGGGCGTTCGCGAGCAAATACATGTTTACCGCAACACAAGGTCGAGAATCGGGCCAATTGACGAATGCACCAACTTTTATCGTTTGATAATTTATTATGTTTCCGGATACCGTCTCTTGCACACTATCCGGAATTCGAAGGTCGGATTGACGCACATATAACTTTTTCTTGTTATATGGGGCCATGAATTCTTGTACTTGCAAGGTTCGACGGCTCTGAAACTGCGACGAGCTTCGGTTGAAACAGCTCGCCGAAGAGAGAAAAGTGATTGTCCAACAAATTCGCCAGTTTGAGTTTGCTTAGATGATCGGTGGCACGGTCGTCGGCTATGTTTTTTGTATCTTTCAGCAACTGGTTATAAGCTCGTGTCATCACACTCACAGAAGCCCTTAATTCTTGCAGTTCCAGCGCCAATCCGTCTGCGCGCTCGCGCGCTCGGTTTGCTCTCTCAACACCGGTTCTCGCCGTCTGGAAAGCCTCTCCCCTAATCTTGACCCGCAATCGGAGCCAGTCCAAGTATTTCACTCCCCTTTCGCCCGATGGGGTCTTCATCAAGTCCTCAGTTAGAACAGACTCAGCATACTTAAACAGCGTGTTGCGCGATCCGAAGCCCTGTATTTTGTGCTCAGGTGATTCCATTGCGGCCAGTGATACCATCGATTGACAACCACTCAAAATGACAGGATCGACTGGGCCGGTCGCGACGCGAGCAGCTTCCAGCGCAACGTAACGATTGAATACACTAGACTTGCATTCTTCTGGACTTAATTTTTTGTGCTTGACTGTAGGAGCACTCATTCATCACCTTCAAAGCGAAAGGAGTGAAAGGCAACAAGATGGCCCACATTACCAAAATCATCGACGAAGGCGAATGGGCGTAGATGAAATTCATCGTTCTCTCTCAATTGTTTAACATAGCCAATCCACTCCTGCGCTGGAATCATTTCCAATTGCTCAGCTTTGAAATGACTTAAAACCTTGATATACATTTGCTCAATACATTCGCCTTGGTGTGAAACCCCCGTGGTGTCATAAATTCGCAAACGATCAACGGCCCATTCAGCCTCCATCGACGAAAACTCCACACTGGGAAATTCGCGCTCAAGATAGGCTAGTAGGTGGGCTTCATCGACATGCCCAGCAATGTCCCTGGCAGCATCCAAAGCACCAAACCGAGCGCTCCAAAAAAGCAGGAGCAAAAACCATTTTCTCCATTCATGGACTCTCACGTACCAGCGACGACCTAGCTCGTCGGGGGGCAGCCCGACATAATCGCAAAAGCGATCAAGGAGCCGATTGAATGAGTTTGCATTAGCCGCTTTCGTTTTTCCAAACGTGTGCGAAGCATAAGGTAAGTAAAACAACAGAGAGGCTTGGTACGCGTCAGGCTCTCCCTGCAATTGAACCAAGCCCTCGCCTAACCGTTGCATCTGCTTAATGGCGCGCGCCGCTATGGTTGGAATTGGTTTTCCTTCTGTCGTTGCTCGCTCTTCCCGATACGTACGTTTTCCCAATTCTGAAACCAAATAGTACGGCCCGTCCCCTAGCAAACAATTCCGTTGTAAGCTCTCGAGTTCGCTATCCCGAGATGGCTTCATACATGCAATGACGGTGGCGACAGCACCTGCCCAAACCTGTAACAAATTCGTCAATGTAGGATTTGTGCGAAGTGCCGAAAAATTTATTTCTTCACGCGGTCCATTCAATTGTTCGCCCCTGTACCCCAACGAGCGCAACGCATCCGGTATAGGAATTTTCCTTAACTCTTCCCCAGATATTTCCCAATTATTGGGCGAACCGCCATCGTTAAGTTCGCGCATCCGAACCACAACGCTCAAATAGTAGTCGACAAGGGCATCACCGTATTTGTGCACCCACTTCAGCGCCTCGTTAAGATATCGAAGTCCAGTGTCAATCGGTATAAATCTTGTGTGCCCATCAAGCGACGAATACTGTAGACCAATAGCCATCGCCCGCGGGAGATTCAGGATTGACGCATCGGGAAGATCTTCAGGTAAAAAATTCGAAAGTGACAGGATTGTCGATAGTGTTGCGCTGAGCCGCTTCAGCGGGCTCGAACTAGAATTAGCGACTTTCGCTTCAGCGATTGTCGGGACTCTGTGACTCGCGTATTCCGTCCGCGTACGTGAAATCCGTACAAGTCCACGTTCGGAAGCAACTGCTGTTTCGAACTGATACAGAAACAAGGTCAACCGATCGGACGAGACCCCGACGGAGCTATTCGAAGTCGAAATCATTGCAGAAATGAAGGTCCGCGAAACATGTCGGACATTTTTCCGAATTTTCATCCCACCATTTTCCGTTAGCCAGTCACCAATAGCCATCGCGACTGACGCTAGTAAATTTAGGGGATTGTCGAGATATTGACGTGGACATTTTTCACCAAAGGCAGCAGTGCGTACTTCCGGCTGCCCGCCCTAGGTTTGTCTACACTGAAAATCCGGCTTCTTCCCCCGTCAGCAACAAGTAGGCCTGACCGCCCACGGGAATTTATAAGGCGGGCGCTGATCAGTGCCTCAGGAGTAAAATTAGGATGCTCCTGAATTAATATCGCCACTGCCACTGCCAAGTCCACGTTGCTCAGCACACCCAGCAGACGATAAAAGAGCAGACGTTCTTCAAGTCGAGCACTCTGTTCTGCGCGAAGGGCGGTATATGAAGTCAAATTAAGCGTGCTCTTCCCTTTGTGAAAAAAATTCCATAGCATTGCAGGATGCGCACCTAATTTCCGTCGAGAAAGGCACTCAATATCATTGCTTATTTGCAATTCATTTTTTGCGATAACAAGTGCCCAACCCAAATTATTAGGTACGTCAGGGTGAGTCAACGGTGCGAGATCGCCACCGTATTGCCCGATCTTTGGTCTAACTAGGTCAGAATTCCAATCCGACTCCGCCATCCTTCGCTGGAATTCAATCGGAGAAATCTTCCGCATCTGGTTTTTTCCCGTGCGGTAATCTTTGGTCAAACGCAACCAATAATCGCCCAGGACATCGCGCACAATATTATTTCGGGCACGTAAGTTCTCTTCCACCTCATCTAAATATTCGACCTCGGAGCGCCAAAATATTGGGCCTGCGAGGGTTTTGTTGATGGGTGCGGAAATCGGCGTGCAATCGGCGGCACGATCCCCAAGTAACTTTGGGCGACTAGGTGAACCTGGATCAACGACCGGTTCGGGAAGATCGCAGCGCGGATATTGTACGCCTCGAGGTATTACTGACTCCGCTGTCAGTCCGCGTAGCCAAAGGACGACGGAGTCATCCCAAGTTCGGCATCGAGAAGAAAAAATGGCATTGCTTTCGGGATCCCTTAAATAGTACGACTGAAAACGAAGCAAAATAGACTGCCATTCCTGTCGAGTCGTCGGAAAAGAGCAGACTCCCTCATTGAGAATAAATCGCCCGAAGGGGCGGAGAGCGGAATAAAGCGTCCGTGTTTGTGAGCGATATGCTTTTCCCGACTCGCTAAGAACGGTTGCGTTGAATAGCTTTTCACGATCCAGGTGCGACAGGTCCGAGAAATCTGCTAAACAGATCCGGTGAAGATTCTCCCGCATGGGATTGTCCAAGAGCGCACAAAGGTTTCCCTGTGAATTATCAATTTTCATATTAAATATGCGCATCCATAGAAAATTCAGTGGCTCTACAAGCGGTTAATTGGGACGGCATTCTTCCAACTCCATATTTCATTCATTAGAAAAAGCATATCGTTTCCGCAAGCCAATTGCAAGGCTTTTTGTGTGCATTAATCCTTTAAAATCAATGAGTTATGTATGATATATACCATAACCCATTATGCGAAAAATCTATTTTCAACGGATCTTTTGCTTCAAAGGTTATGTTGATAAATTTGCATTGCAAAGCGATGTACTGACCATAGCTATGCAATGAAATTTGTTGGTATGCTGATATTGGCAATTGCGGCTCGCCGATAAGAAGGCGTTAGAGGTGATGGAACTATTCCAAGAGATGGGATGGCTCGCAGATAGGTCTCGATCTCAGATGGTGCTCCACTTGGAAATTGATTCAAGCTACGACCTTAGAAGCAAATAGCGAGAAAACGAGTTGTTCACGATGGGTTGTTCACTCCGGGACAACAAATTGACCTAGGCGGAGAATTCTCCGCTATACAGAAACCGACGTAGACTGACGTGAACAACTTTGCTTCTCGACAAAATCCGATCCTTGCGGCTATCATGGGCATGCAACCAGGCAATGCCGCTGCACACCCGACCATATCCTGCGGTATCAAAACAAAATCTCGGGGCCACTGCTGGACCGCATCGACATGCAGATCCAGGTAGCCGCGGTACCTCACGATCAATTGCTGAAACAGGCCGACGGCGAGCCGTCAGCCACGATAGCAGCCAGGGTGGCGCAAGTACACGCAATGCAATTGGCACGCCAGGGTAAGCAAAACAATGGCTTGTCAGTGAATGAAATCGATGATTATTGCAAACCCGACGGCGCCGCCGAAAAGATCCTGCGAGGCGCGATGACACATCTGAACTGGTCCGCTCGCGCCTATCATCGCGTGTTGAAAGTGGCGCGCACCATCGCTGATCTGGCCGAAGCAGACATCATCGGCGCAGCACATGTGGCGGAAGCGATTCAATACCGACGAGCGCTGCAAGACATTTAGTAGCTGAACTAGTGCCTGAATCTTTTCTCGATACACTCCACAGCATTTCGTTTTTAAAATTCAACAGGGAAACTCGCAGCGCCGTTGGCAGTCCAAAAAAATATCGGGACTGGAGGCCATATGTTTACCAAACGGAAAGACTATAGGGTCGGCCACGACGGTTATGTCTCGGAAATCACACAGTTCCTGGACAAGTTTCTCGACGAACACCCGGAAGTGATCGACGAGCAAAGCCGGGGCTGGCACATATTCTGGGATCGTGACGTCGATCTTGGCGAATTGAAAAAGGCTGACGAGGACAGCGTACCGACCAAACCTTACTACTACAGTTGATCGGATCAACCGCAAACTCGCAGCAAGCCTGATTTAAGCGCATTTTAATTTTCGGCCACTAAGATGCATCTTGTAGGCGCAGCAGATTTCTTCACAGTTGCGTCAACAGGCATTGGCAATGTCGTATTTTTCCCCATGTAGCCCATCTCCCCATGCGGGAAGATGTTTTCTGGAGAAAACATCATGAACAAGCGCTCCCTTTTTATCCTATCTGTATTGATGGCGGCAAATCTTGCATTTGCAGCCGATGCGACCCAAGGCCGGCTGCAGCCCACTACCAGCGGAGTCGCCAGCTATCTGTCCGGTGGCATCGGAGAAGACGAAGCAACCGCCATACAACAAGCGGCAAAGAACTATTCCCTGGAACTCGAATTTGTCATCAAGGCCGCGCCTAAGGATGAATTTACTGCTGACATAAAGGTGAAAGTAAGCGACGCCAGCCACAACACTGTGTTGGACACAGTATCAAAAGGACCTTTCTTCCTGGCGCAACTGCCAGCCGGGCGTTATCACCTTGAGGCAAGCAAGAACGGGCAAACCAAGGCACAGGACGTGACAATCAAACCTGGATCGCACCAACGCATCATGTTTGAATGGATCGAGTAGCGGATCCACAACAGAAACAACATCGGCAACAGGGTGTGGCAACAGCGATCCGGACATGCAGTGCTCACGAGATAGTGTGATTTTGAATGGCTTTTAGGAAAAATGCATAGCCCTCATCAACATTTAGTTCGTGACAAATAAAGGCGGTGGCGTAGTATATAAATGAAACTAATACTTAAGTTCTTCACCAGATAAATATGTCTCATTTGAAACATGTCTCTCGGAAAAGGAGTTAAAAAATAATATTTTCATTTGCTGGCTTGAAAACTGCTTACTCGATCATTACCTTCTGTCTTAATTACCGGGAGCGCATATGAACCTGATTTATAACAGTGACCAATACAGCGTCGTCGAATTTGGTGCCGATGAACAACGCGAAGCCTTGCGCTTCGGTGGCTATGAAATCGTCGATAAATCATTCAAACGTGAAATTTTCATTGCTGGTGCCTTGGCCGAGTTTTTCCGCAAAGGGGTCGAAGATTTGATCGCGACCGAGCCGAGCATCGAGGATATCGATGCCTTTTTAGGCAATTATGACTCGATGATGAGTCAGCCCGTGACATTGCAGTAATTCCCTTTCCGATCCACCTCGTTTCAGTCAACCTGCCATTGCCGACGCTGTCGGCAATCAACGGGAAGACTGGGACGGCTTAGGTATTGCCGTGGCTATGCTTGCGGCAGCTCTCCATGTACGCCAATTCCAGCCCGATTCACAGTGCCCAAAGCGGTGTCCATGAGCATCTTGCGGCCACCGTCGCCAGACACGCGGCGCATGTCTTTCAAAAACCGATCAGTATTTACAACCAACGCGCTTTCGATGACAGCATTGCTGCCTGGCGCGCCGCCGGCAGCTTGCCCTTGATCCTGGATGCAGGTTGCGGCGTCGGCCTGTCGACCATGCATCTGGCGGCGCAATACCCTGATCATTTCGTGATTGGGATCGATCAGTCAGCAGACCGGGTTGGCCGCAATACCCTATGGCCGGGCGCTGCGCCGCTGCCGGAGAATTTTGTGCGGATCCGTGCCGATCTGGTGGATTATTGGCGCCTGCTTTTAGCCGCGCGGATTTTCCCGACGCGGCACTATTTGCTGTACCCGAATCCGTGGCCGAAGATTGGCCAGTTGAGTCGTCGCTGGCACGGCCATCCGGTGTTTCCGGATATCGTCGCCCTCGGTGGAATTCTGGAATGCCGCAGTAACTGGCAGATTTATGTGGAGGAATGCGCCAGCGCCTTGCGTCAGCTGAGCGGCATGGAAGTTGGCTGCGAGGCTTATCTGCCGCAGCTGCCAATCACGCCGTTTGAGAGTAAATACCTGGCTTCCGGCCATCATCTGTGGCGTTGCCAGGTGGATCTCGGCACTGCATGAATCCCGCAAACCGGCACGGCTTGCGGGGGTAATTCGAGCAGCTTAGATTTCGACTTTAGTACCCAGTTCAACCACCCGGTTTACCGGAATATGGAAAAAGTCAGAAGGCTTGGCGGCATTCTGATACATCCAGGCGAAGAGTTTTTCACGCCATAGCTGCATGCCTGGAATCTTGCTTGGGATCACAGTATCGCGCGCCAGGAAGAAGGAAGTATCCATTACGTCGAATTCGAGACCGAACTGCTTGGTAGCCAAAGCCATCACGGTTTGCACATCGGGCGCTTCCTTGAAGCCAAAGGCGGTGCGCAAGATGTAGACATCGCTGCCCAATTCCTTCAAGGTCAAACGCTCTTTGTCCTCGACGTAAGGCACATCCCAGATACTGATTTTCAGGAAAAACATGCGTTTGTGCAAAATACGGTTGTGCTTCAGGTTGTGCAGCAGCGCCACCGGCACGGTCGCCACATTGCCTGTCATGAATACTGCGGTGCCATCCACCCGATGCGGCGGATGGGCCAGCAAACCTTCGACGAAGGGTTCCAGCGGAATGCCCTCGTCCTTGCTGCGTTCACGCAACAGCATGCGGCCGGAGTACCAGGTCATCAACAGGAAGAACGCAAAGCCGCCGAGCAACAATGGGAACCAGCCGCCGTCAACGATCTTCAGCAAATTGGCGGCAAAGAAAGCGAAATCGACAATGAAGAAGGCACTGATGACCAGCGCCACCAGGAAAGGATTCCACTTCCATACGGTACGCATGACGACCGCCGCCAGCACCGTGGTAATCAACATGGTGGTGGTGACTGCAACGCCGTAAGCGGCGGCAAGATTGTCGGATTTCTTGAACGCCAGCACCACCGCTACCACCAGTATCAGCAGCATCCAGTTGATCACCGGCACATAGATCTGGCCGCGTTCATCTTCAGAAGTGTGCAAAATCCGCATGCGTGGCACGAAACCCAGCAAGATGGCTTGGCTGGTCAACGAGAACGCCCCGGAAATCACGGCCTGCGATGCAATCACTGTCGCGGCAGTAGCGAGAATCACCATCGGCACCAGCAAGGCGTCCGGCACCATCAGATAAAACGGATTCTGGATCGCGCTTGGATTGACCAGCAAATTTGCGCCCTGGCCAAAATAGTTCAGCATCAGGCAAGGCATGACGGTAAACAGCCAGGCAAAGCGGATCGGCCGGATCCCGAAATGTCCCATGTCAGCATACAGAGCCTCGGCGCCGGTCAGCACCAGCACCACCGAGCCCAGCACGACAAACGCTTGCAGCGCATGCTGCTGCATGAAAGCAATGGCGTAATAAGGATTGATCGCCGCCAGGATTTCCGGCGCTTTGAGCACATTGAAAACACCCAGCAAACCGAGCGACAAGAACCAGATGAACATCACCGGGCCAAACAATTTACCAACCACCGTGGTGCCATGTTTCTGGATCAGGAACAAGCCGATCAGGATCACCAGCGATAGCGGTAGCACATAACGGGTTAATCCGGGCGTGGCTATCTCCAGCCCTTCCACCGCCGACAAGACCGAGATGGCGGGCGTAATCACGACGTCGCCATAGAACATGCAAGCGCCGAATACGCCCAGCATCATTAGCAGTTTGGCCCAGCCCGAACCGGTTTTGGCGGTGCGCAGCGACAAGGCCATCAAGGCCAGTACGCCGCCTTCGCCGTTATTGTCGGCGCGCATCACGAACAATACATATTTCAGCGAGACCACGATAGTGATCGCCCAGAACAGCATTGAGATAATCCCCAATACCGCAGCCGGCGTAAACGGAATGCCGTGCTCCGCGCTAAAACATTCTTTCAGCGCGTACAGCGGGCTGGTGCCGATATCGCCGAACACGATGCCCAGTGCAGCCAGCGTAATGATGTGTAGACGGGACGACTTGAATCCGGCGCTGTTGCTGGTTTGCGTAGTACTCATGTTTTCTCTCATATTATTGGTAGGGGCAAGTCTGGCAACTGCATGGCCCACTTACTTTAATTTGATTGCTTTTTTTAAAACTTCTTACCGCATTGCACAAGGTGGCGGATTTTACTATCGAACCCGGCGCCGGGACTAATTTGCGATGTCGTCGCCGTTGCTAAAATACATCGCTGCGTTTATCGAATTGTGCCTATTCATGAGCAAGCCTGACGGATCTGGGCGGCGTTTGCTGATAACAAAAACATCATACCCGTCTTACTCAACACCTTTACTCAACACCCTTACTCAGCGCCTTTTAGCGCCAGCGCCCGTTCGTACAAGGCATTTTTCTTTTGTCCGGTAATTTGCGCCGCCAAAGCCGAAGCTTGCTTGATCGAAAGTTCCGCTAGCAATATCTGCAAGACCCGCTCCCCTTCCGCACTATCGTCGAGCGCGGCCGGCGCGGCTTCAATCAGCAGCACGAATTCGCCTTTCTGCCGATTGGCGTCGGCCGCCAGCCATGCCGGCGCCTCGCCTAAAGAACAACGGTGCACGCTCTCGAACAATTTGGTTAACTCACGCGCCAGCACGATTTGACGCGCCGGACCGAAGGCTTGCAACAAGGCGTCGACGGTTTCTATGATCCGATGCGGCGCCTCATACAATACCAATGTCGTAGTCGCCGCCGCCAGGCCGGCCAGTACGATCTCGCGCTGCCTCGCCTTGCTCGGCAAGAATCCGATGAACTGGAACTGATCATTGACCAGGCCGCTGACCGATAGTGCGGTGACGGCGGCCGACGGCCCCGGCAGCGGCAGGGCGCGCAGACCGGCGCGCAGCACGGCGTCGACGATGCGGGCGCCGGGATCGGAGACCGCGGGCGTGCCGGCGTCGGACACCAGCGCGATGCGTTCGCCGGCCTGCAGACGGGCGACAATTTTCTCTGCGACTTCCCGTTCGTTATGCTCGTGCGCCGCCAGCAAGGTCTTGGATAAGCCATAGCGGTTCAGCAGATGCGCGGTATTCCGTGTGTCCTCGCAGGCCACGGCGTCGACCATGGACAATACATGCAAGGCGCGCAGGCTGATATCGCAGACATTTCCGATCGGTGTGGCCAACACATATAATGTCGACGCGGGATACGCTTGCTGCGCCACCTCATCTAAAATTGCTGGGTTGATGAGGCTGCTGGCAGATTGATGAGTCATGGGGAGTTATAAATGTTATATAAGTGGGCCAAGCTGGCGTGGTGCTTTGTACTACCGGCAGGAATTCTATTGAACGGATTGTGCCCGCCTGCGCTGGCAAACACAACCACCGCCGGATCTGCCAGCTCCGCCAGCGGCGCCGATACCATTCCACTAGCCAGCATCGCCCTGTTGCTGCCCTTGCGCTCCGGCCCGCTGGGAGCGGCTGCCGACGCTGTGCGCGGCGGTTTCTTAAGCGCTTACGAACGTGACAAGAACGGCCTGGCGGTGACCGTGATCGAAGCGGCCGACACACCTGGCGACATGCTGGCGGCCTATCTCAGCGCCAGCCAGAAATACGATATCCTGGTCGGTCCTCTATCGCGCACCGGTCTCACCGCCATCGTCCAGAACGGCAAGGTGGAAAAGCCGACGATTGCCCTGACCCAGGCGGATTTTTCAGCAGGCAAGGAAATGAAACTGCCGGCGCAGTTGCTGCCGATAGGCTTGTCGATCGAGGCCGAAGCGCGGCAAGTTGCGAGTTGGGTCGGCGCTGACTATGCGCCTGGCACGGTGTTCGTGTTGAGCACCAACAGCGCCTGGCAAAAACGCGTCGCCAACGCCTTCGCACAACAGATCCAAGGCAGCGGACTGCACGCCGATCTGCTCACCCTGAACCTGGAAGACGGCAGCTTCACCGCTAGCGCACTGACGCAATTGCAGCAGCGCATACAAAGCGAAAAGCCGCGTTTGCTGTTTGCCGCGCTGAACGCCGACCAGGCCAAGCAAGTACGCAGCGCGATCGGCCAGGAAACGCCGATCTTTGGCATTTCCCAGTTGAATCCGCTGACTCTCAACGACAATAACCCAGAACATCAGATCCCTGAACTGAACGGCGTGCGGCTGCTGGATATTCCTTGGCAGGTGCAGCCCGATCATCCGGCCGTCATGGTCTATCCGCGTCAGCCGCAGGCGGCCGATCAACGCCCCAATGCCGATCTGGAGCGCCTGTATGCGCTGGGCATCGATGCTTTCCGCATCGCCCGCGAAGTCGCCGCGCGCAACACCGTATTCCAGATCGACGGCGTGACCGGTCAGTTGAAGGTCAGTTTTGGCGCAGGCACGTCCAGCTTTGAACGCATAGAACCGGGCGCCGCCTATCAGAACGGCATCGTCATGCCGCTCGATGCGCCCTGATTCAAGCTAGCGCTCCAATGAAATTCCTGACAGCGCTATCGCCACGCCAGGCCAGTGGCCAAATGGCAGAAGACCGTGCGCTGAGATATTTGCAGCAACACGGACTCAAGCTGATTGAAAGGAATTTCCGCTGCAAGGGCGGCGAAATCGATTTGATTCTGGCGCAACCGACTCAGGCCTCGAATCTTCTGGTGTTTGTAGAAGTCCGGCAGCGCAGCAGTCCACGCTACGGTGGCGCCGCGGCCAGCGTAACCCGTAACAAACAGGCCAAACTCATCGTTGCCGCCCAGGTTTTCCTGCAACGTTACGCCGATCCGCCGGCCTGCCGCTTCGACGTCATTGCGATTGAGGGCGACGCCATTGAATGGATCAGGCAGGCATTCGAGGCCTGACTTAGCTGCCGACAATGACTTACCGACGGAAACGGTAACGACCGCTATAATCAGGCCACGATCGCCACAGCCCGCATATTAACCAGAAAACAATCCTGCAAATATCGACCGCCAGCAAGCGGCCGACCAGCAGCATCCACACTTGATACCGACATCATGATAAATCAACGCATCCTGGCGCACTTCAACGAAAGTGCCGAACTCAAGGCCCGCGCCGCAGAAGTCCTGGCGGGGCCAATTGCCAGCGCAGTTGAACTTATGTTCTCTGCGCTGTCCAATGGCAACAAGATTCTTGCCTGCGGCAACGGCGGTTCTGCCGCCGACTGCCAGCATTTTGCGGCCGAACTGGTAGGACGCTTTGAGCGGGAGCGGCTGCCGCTGCCGGCATTGGCGCTGACTACCGATACCTCGATCATCACGGCAGTCGGTAACGACTACAGCTACAACGAAATCTTTTCCAAGCAGGTGCAAGCGTTTGGACAAGCCGGCGATGTACTGCTGGCGTTTTCGACTTCGGGCAATTCGGCCAATGTGCTGGCCGCCATCGACGTCGCGCTGGAGCGTGACATGCGCGTGGTTGCCATGACCGGTAAAGGCGGCGGCGCCATCGGCAAGAAACTGACTGAAGCAGATGTGCACATCTGTGTGCCGCATGACCGCACCGCGCGCATCCAGGAAGTCCATCTGCTAACGATTCACTGCTTATGCGACGGCATCGATGTCGCTTTATTTGGAGGAGATGCGAATGATTGATCGGCAAAACCGGTGGCAGGCAGCTTGGAGCAACTGGCAACGTCCATTGGCGGCAATTGCCTTGTGCGGCACGGTGGTGATGGGTTTGCAGGGTTGTGTGGCTCTGGCCTTGGGCGGCGCGGTGGCCGGCGGCTTCGCCGCGACGGATCGCCGCACTTTAGGCGCGCAGGCCGAGGACAAAGGCATCATGGTCAAAGCCGAAACACGAATTCCCGGCGTCGTCGGCCAGGATGGCCATGTCAATATCACCAGCTATAACCGCAAAGTATTGCTGACCGGCGAAGTGCGTGACGATGCAGCCAAGGCAGCGGCGGAACGCGAAGCGCAGTCCATCGAAAACGTCCACACCGTGGCCAATGAGTTGGGAATAGGCGCACCGTCGACTTTCTCGGCGCGCTCCAACGATACCTTCATCACCAGTAAAGTCATCGCTTCCCTGGTAGACGCCAAAGACGTGTTCGGCAACTCGATCAAAGTGGTGACCGAACGCGGCAATGTCTACCTGATGGGCCGCGTCACCGAACGTGAAGGCAAACGTGCCGCCGAGATCGCTGCTGGTGTCAACGGTGTGCAAAAAGTGGTCAAGGTATTTGAATACCTCACCGAAGACGAATTGACACAAATGTCATCGGCGCCAAGGGAAAGCGCCAAGGAAAGCACCAAAGAAAGCGCCAAGTAATGGCATTAACTTGAAACGCCGGATCGGAAGCGGCTTGCTTTTCCGCTTCTTGTCATATAACGTTGCCGCTGGACAAATTGTCCGGCGGCTTTTTTTTGGGGAAAACCATGCTCGGCTTCATCATCTTTCTGGTAATTGTGCTTGTCATCGTAGTTTGGGTGGTCGGTATCTATAACGGCCTGGTGAGTTTCCGTAACCGCTTCAAGAATGCGTTTGCCCAAATCGACGTTCAATTGAAACGCCGTTACGATCTGATCCCGAACCTGGTGGAAACTGCCAAGGGTTACATCAAACACGAGCGCGAAACATTGGAAGCTGTGATCGCGGCGCGTAATCAGGCGGTCAGCGCCAACGCCAAGGTCGGCGGCAACGCCACTGACGCCGCCGCCGTGCAGCAGATGGCCGCCAGCGAGGGCGCACTCAGCGCCAGCCTGGGCAAACTGTTTGCGTTGTCGGAAGCCTACCCGGATCTGAAAGCCAATCAGAACATGATGCAACTGACGGAAGAATTGACCGGCACTGAAAACAAGATCGGCTTCTCGCGTCAGGCATATAACGATAGCGTGATGGAGTACAACACCGCTATCGAACAATTCCCCGGCTCGATACTGGCCAATATGTTTGCTTTCAAGCAGGCCGAATTGCTGCAGGCTACCGAAGCGCCGGAAGAGCGCAAAGCGGTCAAGGTGACGTTCTAAGTTGCGCGCCCAAGCTTAACTGAAGTAGCGCGCATGACTTTCTTCGAGCAGCAGCATCAGGCGCGCCAGGAAACCAGGAAGCTGGTGTTCCTGTTCGTGCTGGCGGTGATAGCCATCGTAGTGGCGGTCAATCTGGCAATGGCGTTGCTATGGACTTTCAAGTTCGGCAGCCATCATGGCGTCCTGCGCCAATATCCCAAAGGTTTTTTCGAAACCAATACCTTGCTCACGCTGCTGCTGATCGGCGGCGGCACGCTGATCCAGACCTTCAATTTGCGCGATGGCGGTGACGCCGTGGCGCAGATGGCCGGCGGCCGTATCGTCTCGCCAGCTAGCGGCGATTTGCAGGAGCGGCGGCTGTTGAACGTGGTGGAAGAAATGGCGCTGGCTTCCGGCATCGCCTGTCCCAAGGTCTATCTGCTGGAACAGGAAGATACGATCAATGCCTTTGCCGCCGGCTATAACCAGAATGAAGCGGTGGTCGCCGTCACGCGCGGCACCCTGACCCGACTCACGCGCGACGAATTGCAGGGCGTGGTCGGCCACGAATTCAGCCATATCCTGAACGGCGACATGCGCTTGAATATCCACCTGATCGGCGTCTTGTTCGGGATTCAGATGATCGCCGGCTTCGGTCAGCAACTGATGGGGGTCGGCCGCTACTGGAGCTCGCGTGATGACAAGGGGCCGCCGTGGCAACTGGTGCTGCTGGCGGCCGGCCTGATGCTGTACGCAGTCGGCTATATCGGCATCTTCTTCGGGCGCCTGATCAAGTCCGCCGTATCGCGCCAGCGTGAATTCCTGGCCGACGCCAGCGCCGTCCAGTTCACCCGCAATCCCGAAGGCATTGGCGGCGCCTTGCGTAAGATCGGCGGCCTCACCGACGGCAAAAAAATCGGCTCGCAAATCAATCACCCGAATGCGGAGCAACTCTCGCATCTGTTCCTCGGCAGCGCCCGCCCCAATTTGCTGAGCGGCTGGTTTGCCACGCATCCGCCGCTGACGGAACGCTTGAAACGCATTTACGGCCGCAGCATGTCGCCGCTCGAAGCGCCTGAATTGGCGACGCCATATGCGGCCAGCGTTGAGCGTATGCCTGACTTGCCATTTTCCACTGCCGCCATTGCCGGTTTGGCCGCTGCTGCAGCGACACCAATGTCCTCGTCGACCACCGTCGGGCAGCCAACGCCGTCGCTCGAATTCGGTAATAGCAGCGGCAGCAAATCACTGTTATCACCGCAGCTCGATGGCGCAGTTCGCGATCCGGTCGCGGCTTGCTCTGTGGTCTATGCGCTACTGTTGGGCGAAGGCGCGGAGCGCGCAACGCAGCTGGCGCTGCTCAACCAGGAAGCGCCTCAACAAGCCGCCTTGACCACCTACCTGGCCGAATCGATCGCGCAGTTGCCGCTCAGCGCCAGGCTGCCTTTGATCGATCTGGCGGCGCCCGCGCTGCGTCAGCTGGCGCAACCAGAACGTGACAAAATGCTGGCGCTGGCAGATCAACTGATCGCCGCCGATAACCGCATCACACTTGCCGAATTTGTGTTGCAGACCATCTTGACGCGCCGCCTGGCGCCGCGCGCCGGACGTCTGGTGCCGATCAAATTCAATCGCCTGTCGGAACTGAGCAGCGATGTCGCCGTGCTGCTGTCGCTGGTGGCCCATGTGGCGGTGGCGGCCAGTCATGCCGATGCTATTGCTGCGCGCCTGACAGCTTTCCTGCGCGGCACGCAGGCCTGTCCGGAACTCAAGCTCGCAGCCCAAGACTATTGCGATGGCGCCAGCCTCGGCTTTGCGCGAGTAAGGCTGGCTCTGGATCATGCCAATCAACTGGCGCCGCTGGCCAAACCGCAACTGGTCAAGGCTCTGCTTGCGGTAGCCAATGATGGCGCTGAATTGCAGATAGGCAGCGCTGACATTCTGCGTGCGATCTGTGCCGGCATCGAAGCGCCGATCCCGCCGGCGGTGGCGGCTACTTATCATGCCTATCCCTGGCAATTCGATAACTAATAGCCAATAATTTCCAACTTTCGGCGGGCCTCCGTTCAGGTCGCTATAATGGGCAATCTCGGGTATCGCCCGTATTGGATTCTGTCATGCAATCTCAAATTGAAAAGACCGCCGGCAAACCGGTCAAACAGCTCTGGGTCAAGGCGCTAGGCGCTCTGGCAGTGGTTGCGCTGGCGCTGGCCGGTTATATGTCGATGTCGAACACGCACGCGGCGCCCGACGTCTCGTTTACCAATCTCAAGGGTGAACAGGTATCGCTGAAGAGCTTGCGCGGCAAGGTAGTGATGGTGAATTTCTGGGCCACCAGCTGCACCACCTGCGTCGCCGAAATGCCGCAAATGGTACAGACTTACAACATGTACAAGGACAAGGGCCTCGACTATGTCGCCGTGGCAATGAGCTACGACCCGCCTAATTACGTCACGAATTTTGTGCAAACCCGCAGCCTGCCGTTCCAGGTCACGCTGGATACGCAAAGCAAGCTGGCCAATTCCTTCGGCGACGTCAAACTGACTCCCACCACTTTTGTTATCGACAAGCAAGGCAACATTATCAAGCGCTACGTTGGCGCACCCAAGTTTGACGAATTGCACGCCTTGCTGGACAAGGCACTGGCGGCAGTATAAAAAAAAGGCGCATCAAGCGCCTTTTTTTTATGCCCGCCTAGAATCGAACTTACCTCGCGTAAGCTACCTCGAAGTCGCCGCGCGCGAAGCCGTATCGTACAGGCCGGAGGCGGTGCGCAGCAGTTTTGCGGCGTCGCCCAGCGCCTGGTTCGACAAGCCGGTATCCGACAGCACGGTAATCAGGCACTCTTCACGCATTTCGCGGTATTTGAGGCAAAGCTTGTAGCCGCTATCTGTGGCGGAGAAATAAGCCTCCTTGCCGACTTTTTCGCTCTGTAGGTAACCGGCTTTTACCAGTTTTTTCAATGCATAACTGGCAATATGCGTATCCTCGATATTCAATACGAAACAGATATCAGCCAAGCTTTTTTTGCGTTCACGGTGACATACATGATGCAACAGGGAAACCTCCACCGGCGTCATATCCTTGACGCCGGCGGCCGACATGCAGCGCGACATCCAGCGATTAAACGCGTTGCCGGCGATGATCAATGCATATTCCAGTTCTGACAATTCGACACTGCTTTCCGAAGCCAGATGAGCGGAAGACAGGATTTTAGGTGCGGCAACGTTCATAACATTCCCTACTAAACGCCAAGAAAAATCAATAATACAACTAGTTACGCAAAAAACCAGACCAAATTTAAGTCGGTATTCCAGCAGCAATACAAACTATTTACACACAAATTATTGACATTTTATTTTTGATGAACGATATTGCCCTGTGCTTAAACTCTGCTTAACAAAGAGTAAGCTTGTTGGAGGTAGACTAAACGGCAGGCTGCGACGGCTGCCAATCCTGTCCCGCCATTTTTCTTTGCAATTCAATGTTTTGTCACAGCAGTTGAGGACAGAGTCACGCGCCGCCCTGCGGCTGTTGTTGTACTCGGTGCCGCAATTGCCGACTATTCTGCCGAAGGAAACCAGCCGCAATGACCCAAGCCGTCATACAAGCTCTTGGCGAAAGCGCCCTGATATTGAATACAGGAGCCAGCGCTACCCTGGAACGCCAACAACGCCTGTGGGCAATCGCGGCTAAAGCCTCGCATTGGCCGCATGTGCACGATGTGGTCCCAGGCATGAATAATCTGACTATCCTGTTCGACCCGCTGGCGGCCGATCCTCAGCAACTGGCAGACAAGCTGCAAAGCGCGTGGGACGCCGCCTCCATCAGCCAGAAAGCCGGGCGAAAAATCGAAATCCCGGTGACCTACGGCGGCGCCAGCGGCCCCGATCTGGAAGAGGTCGCGCGTCACACCGGCTTGTCGCCGGCCGAAATCGTCAAGCGCCACACGGCGGCTGAATACATCGTCTATTTCATCGGTTTTCAACCGGGCTTTCCTTACCTGGGCGGACTCGATCCACAACTGGCCACCCCGCGCCGCGGCGAACCGCGCCTGGTGGTGCCGGCCGGCTCGGTCGGTATCGGCGGCAACCAGACCGGGATTTATCCGGCGGCCTCGCCCGGCGGCTGGCAACTGATCGGCCATAGCGAGCTGCGCCTGTTCGATCCCGGCGCCAATCCGCCTACCTTGCTGCAACCGGGCGACCGTGTGCGCTTCGTCGCCAGCGCGGTGATCGTATGATCAAGATCATCCGCGCCGGACACCTCAACTCAGTCCAGGACATGGGCCGCAGCGGCTTTCGCCATCTCGGCATCTGCCAGTCCGGAGCACTGGATCGCAGCGCGCTCGCCATCGCCAATCTGCTGGTAGGCAATCCGTGCGACGCTGCCGCCATCGAATTCACGCTCGGTCCCTGCGAACTGGTGTTTACATTCGATTGCCGCATCGCCTTGGGCGGCGCGGATTTCGGCGCGACTCTGGACGACAGGCCGTTGCCGCCGTGGTGGAGTGTGCGCGCGCGCGCCGGGCAAACCCTGAAACTGAACGCAGCACGCCACGGCATGCGCACTTACCTGGCAGTCGCTGGCGGCATCGATTCTTCCACTCAACTAGGTTCTCGCGCCACCGATCTGCAAGCAGGTTTTGGCGGCCACGGCGGCCGTGCGCTGACCGCAGGCGACAGCCTCTCTGCCGGTGAACTGCACAACCCGGCCGCCGCACTGCATAGCGCGGCGTCGTTCGGTGTGCGCCCACCTTCCTGGTACCAGGCCGACAATAGCGAAGCACTGGCGATCCGCGTCATACCCGGCCCCGAATACGGCTTGTTCACGGTGGCAGCGCAAAAGACTTTCTGGAACAGCAGCTGGACCTTGACGCCGCAAAGCAATCGCATGGGCTTTCGCTTGAGCGGGCCGGAATTGAAAATCAAAAAAGCTGGCGACCTGCTGTCGCATGGCGTACTGCCGGGCGTGATCCAGGTGCCGCCCGCCGGCCAGCCTATCGTCCTGATGGCCGATGCGCAAACCACCGGCGGCTATCCAAAAATCGGCGTGGTGATCGGCGCCGATCTGGCCAAGCTGGCCCAGTTGCGCTTCAATCGCACCATACAATTTGTCGAATGCGACGCCGCCCAGGCACGTGAAGAATTGCGCCAGGATGCGTTGTATCTGCAGCAAATCGAAAGCGCGATGCACTGGTTGCGTCCGGCCCAATAGAAGCAGACGAGGAGCAGACCATGCCCAAGAAAGAACATCGAAACCAGCAGGTAGACCTCAACGCCGATCTCGGCGAACAAAGCGACGGCAGCGACCAGGCATTGCTGGCGCTGGTCAGCTCGGCCAACATCGCTTGCGGCTGGCACGCCGGCAGCGCCTTGATGATGCAGCAATGCGTAGCCTGGGCGGTAGCGCGAGGGGTCGCCATCGGCGCCCATCCGAGTTTTCCCGATCGCGACAATTTCGGCCGCACCGAAATGCAGCTTCCGGCCAACGAAATCTATTGCGGCGTGCAGTACCAGATCGGCGCATTGGCGGCGATTGCCGGCGCTCACGGCGCACGGCTGACGCACGTCAAACCGCACGGCGCACTGTACAACATGGCGGCGCGCGACGCCGCACTGGCAGACACCATCGTGGCCGCGGTCCACGATGTCGATCCCACCCTGGTCCTGTTCGGCCTGGCCGGCAGCGAACTGATCACCGCCGCCGAGCGCGCCGGCTTGCCGGCGGTGGAAGAAGTGTTTGCCGACCGCGGCTACATGGCGGACGGCAGCCTGGTCAAACGCGGCACGCCCGGCGCCCTGATCGAAGACGAGGAGCTGGCACTGGCACAAACCATGCATATGATCCGTGACGGCAAAGTCCATGCGATCGACGGCAGCTGGGCGCCAGTCAAGGCGGACACGGTTTGCCTGCACGGCGACGGTGCGCATGCGCTGGCGTTTGCGCAGCGCATCCATGACGAGCTGAAACGCCAAGGCATCGCCATCCGTCCGCCCCGGATGGCAACTGCCGACAGCCTGTTTCCCTTATTAAGCTAAGCAATCTAAGCAACACACCCAAGCAGTCAATAGAATCGGCGGCGCAGCAACGACCGTCTCACCGTTAGGAGATAGCAATGACCGTAACAGAATTATTGCCGCTGATCGGCATACCGATAGTGGTAGCTGGCTTTGCCTTGAAATTCAACCCCTTGCTGGTGGTGGCCGTGGCGGGCCTAGCGACCGGCCTGTCGGTTGGCATGGATCTCGGCACTTTGCTGGAAACCTTTGGCGAAAAATTCATCAACAGCCGTTCGCTGGCTGTGTATGTGCTGATCCTTCCGATCATCGGCCTGCTCGAAAGTTACGGGCTGAAAGAACGTGCGCAAGACTGGATTTCGAGCATGGCCGGCGCCACTTCGGCACGTATCCTGATGCTGTATTTTGTGCTGCGCCAAGGTTTGGGCGCGCTCGGCCTGACCTATATCGGCGGCCAGGCGCAAACCGTGCGGCCGTTGCTGGCGCCTATGGTTGAAGGCGCGGCGACAGCGCGTTATGGCGAGCTGCCGCTGCACATCCGCGACAAGCTGCGCGCACATGCCGCCGCTTGCGACAACGTCGCCGTGTTTTTTGGCGAAGATATTTTCATTGCCTTCGGCGCGGTGCTGCTGATGGACGCCTTCCTCAAGGAGAACGGCATCCTCGGCATCGAACCGCTGCATCTCGGCCTGTGGGCCATTCCCACCGCCCTGGCCGCGCTGACCATACACATGTTCCGCCTGGCACGGCTAGACGCCAGCATCGCGCGCGATATCGCAGCCTGGAAAAAAACCGATGGACAAGAGGTAACAGCATGAGCACCCTGATCACCATCAACGAAATCTACTACCTGATCGGCGTCATCCTCATGCTGCTGGTTGGCATGACCTTGCGCGACAAAGGCAATCCGAAACGCATCACCACGGCATTGTTCTGGTTCCTGTTCGGCTCGGTATTCCTGTTCAGCGATTTGCTGGTTTCCTCGCTCGGCAAACCACTGGCCTACCGCATCATCGGCGTAGTGGTGCTGCTGATTTCGCTGATCGCCGGCTGCGGCCTGCTGTCCATCGGCACGTATAAACAACGCAACCATGATCAACGGCAGGCATCGGCTAACCAGATTGGCAACTGGATCTTCCTGCCTGCCGTGCTGATCCCGGTGGTGACCGTACTGTGCACGGTGTTGCTGAAGGGTGTGGCGATCGGCGGTGTCTATCTGCTCGACCAGAAACAATTGACGCTGGCAGCGTTGTGCGTCGGTTGCATCTGTGCGATCCTGGCTGGCTGGAAACTGACCGGCGGCACACCGCTGCACGCGGTGCGCGAATCGCGCCGCCTGCTCGACGCCATCGGCTGGGCCGCAGTCCTGCCGCAAATGCTGGCGATGCTGGGCGGCGTGTTCGTTGCCGCCCAGACCGGCAAATCGGTGCAGGAAGTAGTCAGCCTGTTCGTCAATCCAGAGAGCCGTTTCATGCTGGTGGTGATTTACTGTGTTGGCATGGCCTTGTTCACCATGATCATGGGCAATGCCTTCGCGGCCTTCCCGGTAATGACCGCCGGCATCGCGCTGCCTTTCCTGATCGTGGTCCACCACGCCAATCCGGCGCCGCTGGTGACCATCGGCATGCTGGCCGGTTATTGCGGTACATTGATGACACCGATGGGCGCAAACTACAATATCGTGCCGGCGGCGCTGTTGGAACTGAAGGATAAATACCTTGTCATCAAAACCCAGATTCCGACCGCATTGACGCTATTGGCAGCGAATATACTGCTGATGTATTTCCTGGTATTCCGCTAAGGAGAAATCATGCACTTAACCCTTGATCAGGTCGCTGCCTTCGTGCGCTTGCCCTTGCGCTCGCTGCGTCAGGAATATCCAAACCACATCATGCATGTCTTGAACGGCCCGCAAGACATCCTCTCGCCGCGCGCCCTGCACCCGGTGTTCTACGGCTGCTACGACTGGCACTCGGCGGTGCACGGCTACTGGCTGCTGGCGCGCTGCGCTCGTTTGTATCCGGCCTTGCCGCAACAGGACGAGATCGCGCAGATGTTCGACGAGCACTTCAGCGCTGCCAACATGCAGCAAGAGCTGCTGTATTTCCAGACGCCGGGACGAGTTTCCTTTGAACGCCCCTACGGCTGGGGCTGGGTCATGGCGCTGGCGCAGGAGCTGGAAACCTGGCAGCATCCCAAGGCCAAAACCTGGCTGGCTATGATGGAACCGCTGGTGGCCGAAATACGCAGCCGCGTGTTCAGCTATTTCTCCAAGCTCAGTTATGCGATTCGCGTCGGCACCCATTACAACAGCGCGTTTGCCTTGAAACTGATACTCGATTTCGCCCGCCATCGCGGCGACGCCGAACTGGAAAGCGCCGTGGTCAACGCCGCCTGCCGCTACTTCATGGGCGATAGCAATTACCCGGCGCATTACGAACCCGGCGGCGACGAATTCCTGTCAGGAGCGCTAACCGAAGCCTTGCTGATGGCAGAGGTACTCGATGCGGATGTCTTCGTCGACTGGTTTGCGCAGTACCTGCCCAAGCTGGCCGATATCGACCGGCTGATGAATCCGGCTGACGTCAGCGACCATAGCGACCCCAAGATCGCCCACCTGAACGGCTTGAATCTGAGCCGCGCCTGGTGCATGAAACGGATTGCCCGGCGCCTGCCGGAAAACGATCCGGCTAGCGCCACACTGACCGCAGCGGCGCGCCGTCATATCGACGCCGGCCTGCCCCATGTCGTCAGCGGCGAGTACGCCGGCGAGCATTGGCTGGCGACGTTTGCCATGCTGGCGATGGAAAATTCAAACTAAGGCCGACAATTAATGATTCAGCAGATTCGGCAAAACATTTTGCTAACCGGCTTTGAGCCATTCGAGCAGGAACCGCTCAATCCATCGTGGGAGGCAGTACGCGCACTGGACGGTTGGCCATGCGAAGGCGCGCGCGTGGCGGCGCGCCAATTGCCCTGTGTTTTCGGCACGGCGTTGCAGGTGCTGGATCAATTGATCGCTGAGCTCAAGCCGGTACTGGTGATTTGCGTCGGCCAGGCCGGCGGCCGCAGCCAGCTATCGGTGGAGCGAGTAGCGATCAATGTCGACGATGCACGGATTGCCGATAACGCTGGCCGCCAGCCTATCGACCAGCCGATATGCAACGACGCTCCTGCAGCGTATTTTTCGACGCTGCCGATCAAGGGTCTGGTCAAGGCGATGCGCGCTGCCGGCATCCCGGCCGAGGTTTCGCAAACTGCCGGCACCTTTGTCTGCAACCATGTGTTTTATGGCTTGATGCACCGCTTGGCTACGCATGCGCCTGAAGTCCGTGGCGGCTTCATCCATATTCCCTACATTCCATCGCAGGCGGCACGCCATCCCGGCCAACCCAGCCTGGCGCTGGAAACAGTCATCGACGGTTTGCGCGTCGCGTTGCAGAGCGCCATGACGTTACACCAGGATGTGATCGAAGGCGGCGGCCAGCTGCACTGATTGCAGCCGGGATTGTGACGTATCCGGATTCCGTTAATTTCCTGATTTCCTGATTTCCTGCAGGCCGATCTTGTATCATTGCTTCGACAGGGTGATGAAAAGTGATAAAAAACGCCCCATTGATGCAGTTTAGTTACAGGAACCCGTATGTCGGAAACTCAAGTCGTGGTCGTTAGCCCGGAAGGCGAGCTGTACTCAGGGAGCGCCGGATTGGTCACTTTGCCGGGCATCGCCGGCTCGCTGGGTATTTTGCCCGGCCACACACCACTGTTGACGCGCTTGAAGCCAGGTGCGGTCCATATCAAACGGCTGACCGGCGAAGACGATTTCATTTATGTCGCAGGCGGTTACGCCGAAATCCAGCCGCATTCCGTCACCATCCTGGCCGACACCGCGATCCGCGGCAAGGATCTGGACGAAGCCAAGGCCATTGCGGCCAGACAGCAAGCCGAAGAACGTTTGCAAAACATAGCGTCGAATATCGACTACGCACTGGCGCAAGCCGAACTGGCGGAAGCAACCGCGCAACTGGCTACGCTGGCGCAGATGCGGCGCGGGAAATAAGCTGACTAAGGCGCCTGGCTAGCGCGCCGCCAGGAATACCGCGAAAACTTATTCCATTGACATACCGGGTCTTGGTGCGGAGGTATCCCCGATAAGGCTATATCCAGATTTGTTACTCTCACTTCCTGCGATCAATTCCTCTGTGAGAAATCAATGCTTAATGCAAATTGTCGATCAGCTTCAGTTAGCATTTATACATTTCTATAAAATTGCTTGTTAATACTTACTCCCACGGGATCTTCGGATCTCCCCAATGGTAGTCGGTCGTCACACCTGGCGCCGTAGCTAACTTCATTGCGAACGCTGAGTGCATAGCCGCTGAAAATGCGACCCATCATGTTTCTTTCAAAAGATGATTGACGAGCCGGAAAGAAGGCACCAGTTCCGATAACCGCAGATCAAAGCGTTGATCCAATTTCTGGGCTCGATTGAACACCACCGGCCGAAATATGCTCGCATCATTTCCTTTCACGAAAAAGGCGATATAGTTGTGACTGTCATCGGTTCTGCACCACCATATGCGCCAATCGGTGTCCAGCAGCGTCTGGGCAACGGCAGGGACCAAGGAGGTAGGACGGTCCCACAAATTAGATACCAGAACGCCTTGCGGGGTAAGGCTACGCAAGCAGTCAGCATAGAAGTCGCTGCTGCTTAATTCCTGCGCCGGTCCATCGGAAGAAAAACCGTCCAACATGATGACATCGGCGATATTTTCCTGCTGGACTTGCATATACGCTGCAGCATCCGAGTGAATGATTCGAAGACGCTGATCATCGGCTGGAATCATGAATTTATCGCGCAGCGCAATGACTTCAGCGTGCAGCTCTAGCACAGTGATACGTGTCGAAGGTAAATACCGATAGCAATATTTGACCAAGGATCCGCCACCCAAACCGACCAGCAAGATGTGTTTTGGCGCCGCCTGGAACAAAAGGAAACCCATCATGGCCCGGGTGTAGCTCAGCAATAGCTTGTCAGGTGCAGAAATCGACATCGCGCTTTGTATATACTTTTCGTCGAAATGCAGCGTGCGCATGTCGTCGTTGTCGAAGACAAAGGGGTTTCCTTCACTTTGTTGGAGCAGGTGTTCGA
Organism: Collimonas sp.; assembly: GCF_035566375.1. Taxonomy (GTDB): domain Bacteria; phylum Pseudomonadota; class Gammaproteobacteria; order Burkholderiales; family Burkholderiaceae_D; genus Collimonas. The sequence continues at coordinate 168,163 of NZ_DATMRK010000030.1, read as the reverse complement.
AGGAATTAGGATTTGTCATGTGATGTCAGAACGTAGCGTGCTGCCGGCTGGTGATCGATCAGGCCAATCTGCATTGCAAAGGGCAGCGTGATGGAAGAGACTTGCTACCGCCGTTACTCGATTCTCTACCCTGCGCGCAGTTGTTCGGCGGAGAGGCGTAGCGCTGCAATTAATTTGTCGTTTCTGCGCTGCCGCAATATGTTTTGTGCGGTCATGCGAAGCAATAGCGCATGGCCGGACTCCAGATCTTTCAGTCCACTCATGATGGCCTGGTCCGAGGCTTCCAGTAATTGCCCCTTGCATGCAAACGCAATCATGTTATTGGATTCCAAGGCGTCGACAGCGATCACTGCGCCGTCAAAGCTGTGTTGAATGCGGTCAAGGTATAGCGCCTTGTCTGCGCTGTTGCCCAACAAATTGACGACCATGATACCCTCCGGCGTCAGCACTTGATAACAGTCATCGTAGAATGACTGGCTACATAACTGAGGTGGTTGTCCCGTGTGGTCGAAGCCGTCCACCAGCAGAATCTCGTAATCGCTGTCGGCATGCCGCACCAGGTCGCGCCCATCCTGGCAACGAATCTCCAATCGGCAATCATCCTCAGGGATGTGAAAATGATCCCTTAATGCAATCACGTCAGGATTATTCTCAGCGACGACAATCGACGATTGCGGCAGGTTGCGGTAACAATATTTTGCCAGCGAGCCGCCGCCCAGTCCGATCATGGCGATCGTATCGGGGCTATGGTTGAACAGCAGGAAACCCATCATTGTCACCGTGTAACCCAGCAACAGTGCATCCGGCGCTGTCACGTACATCTCGCTTTGCACCGCGGTATTGTCGAACTGCAGGGAGACAGAATGCGAGTTTTTATAGATGAACGGTTTGCCGTCGCTGGAAAACGCTGAAAGTTCGCGGATGTTATCTAAAAGCATGGTTGTATCTTCAACGTCATCGGATAAAAACGGGGTATCAAACCAGTACGTGGCGTACCTGCTCGAAATAGCGGTAGACCCCCTCTTCAATGGCAGGAGCGACCATTACAGCAGGCCGCTTGCCGTTCGGACAGGCCAGCCTGGGAGTTGTCCCGAACAGCCGGCAGACCAGCGGACGTTCCTCATACACCTGGCAGCCGTCGGCTCCCAGGTGCGGGCAGCTTAATGCGGCAAGCGCGACTTCCTGTTCTTGTTCGCTCTTGCGGGGCAATCGCGCCATTTCAACGGTGGACGTCAGCACGGGGCCGCAGCAGTCGTGACATCCCGGAATACAGGCAAATGCAGGGATACGTTCCCTAAAAAATTTGATGGTCTGGCTGTGCTTGTCCATTAACTGCTTGCGCCTACAGGATTTCATGCATCATGTTTAATGATAATCAGATTATCATACTATGATTACATATGATCATAGCATACGCATATGGTGTAAATTGGAACTGAGCAATCCATGCATTGGTAGGCCGTTGTCACGAATTTGTGTTTTCCTAGTCCGGAAACGCCATCGGATCGCGTGGCGTAGCTCCGAATAACGCTTGGTTTTCCTGCGTAACTCACGGTGATGTGTGATTAATATCCTGGAAGCTCGCAAGGCAGGCCTCTTTGCAAGAGACAAACTGCTGCCCACCGTGATTGCCGGTGCGATCGTCGGCGTAGTGGCGCCTTTATTGTCATACTGGCCGGCATGGTTGGCGGCAAACACGATTCGAATCAGGAGTTGATCGGTCAAGGACTGGCTAATATGCTGACGCCCTTGTTCGGCGGTTTTGCCGCCACGGGAGCCATCGGACGCACGGCAACCAGCATTCGCAATGGCGGCAGTAGCCCGTTGGCCGGCATTATCCACGCCATCATGCTGGTCCTGGTCATTGTATTACTGGCGCCGCTGGCGACGAATGTTCCCTTGGCGGCGTTTGCGGCAATCCTGTTCGTGGTTGCCTACAACTGGTCTACGCGACCGAAGGACCGGTTTTCTTCGGCGCCGTCGAGAATTTTGAAAGAGCCTTGATCCATACCCACACCGATCCCCGCATACTGATATTGCGCCTTCGCTGGGTGCCATTCGTGGACATGACGGGGCTGCTGACTTTGGAAGAAGTGGTGCTGAACATGCAGAAGCGCGGTGTTCGAATGATATTGTGCGAGGCGAATCCCAAGGTCAAAACAAAGCTGATGCGGGCCGGGCTGCTGGAATTGATTGGCGTCGAGGATTATCGTGAGGATTTTGCGTCAGCGTTAAATCGCAGCCAGGATTTGATGGATATAGAACACGATACTCACGCTCCGCACGTCAGGAAATCAGCAAAAATAAACGCCTATGCGGAAAACCTGATCAAAACCAGCAAAGACTATTTTTTTGGCGAGAAAGACTGATCTAGCAAAAGGGATGCTTTGCCAGCTGATAACGGGCTTATTTTTTGCTCGGCTTGGGTGTCTTAATGGCGGCTTTCGTCGCGTAATCAACATCATGCCGCTCCAGATACTCGCGGATCATTTGGCGGATGACCTGAGATGGCGTCAAGTCTTGTGCAAGACATAGCTCGTCAAACGCTTTCTTCTTCACGGGATCGATCAAGATTGTGAGTCGCGCAGTTTTTGATTCCATGGGCTGGACAGGTATGAATGATAATCTGATTATCATTATACACAGCTCAACATGCACGCACCGGCCTCAAGAGTAGCAATTCTTTAAGCACGTCGGCTGCCGCCCTGGACCGAACCCCTCGGGCTGGACCAAGGACACGGGATGAAGTGATACGCTTGTCGAGCCTTCTCAGGAGGAGCGACACCATGCCTGAATTTGTCTCGCTAACTTCTAACTTATCTCATTAGCTTTATCTCATTAACTACTTAACTACTTAACTACTGATTTTTCACAACCATTGTGAATGATCAGTAGTTAATGAGACAAATTTGCCTGTTTAGAGCCTTTTAATTCATTAATTAGCGAGACAAATTCAATAATTAACGAGATTTTTTTCGCGTCAACGCAATTTCCCCGACGAAACCCATTTGTCTCCCCCTAGGCCAGACCTCTGGCTCATTGAATTCTGGTTAACGTTTAATTTAGATTTACCACAAGCGAACCGCACCTGTTAGCGGTCACACCCACGAACGCAAAAATCATGCCGTTAATGGGTCATCCTACGAGTTTTATACCAATTAGTTCGACACTGAGGTGATGAGTCATCGATTGTGGAGCTATTCCGGATGCTCTTATTTTCAAAATGTCATGTTATTTGAAAAACCATTTTGATTCCATGACTCAACATGCACGAAGCAGCGTAAGCTGGCCTAAATGACGTCAGATTTTTTACAAATATCTCCGGAGATTACAAACATGGCCGCTGCTTACACTCTAAAGAAAGACAAAGATACTGCCGAATTGCATTTGTTTGAGGGAAAGATGACAACCCCTCAGAAATGCACCTCTGATGAAAAGTCCATTTGCAAGAAAATGACTAAGTCACAAACTGCGGGAAATGAATTTGCTTGCGAAGATGAGAAAAACGCTCGTATTAAATGCGCAAGTATAGGAAGAGCAGTATGCGGAATTTGCGTAAGCCATTTATATGCCGATTATTCGTAATCAATCGCAGCAATAACTCGTCGGTATCAACTCCTCAATTTACTTTGCTCGTCGCCCAACTATTCAGAAGCAGCCAAAACGGTAGCGGCGTCTTGCTGATTGGGCCTATGCAGCTGTATCTGGATGTTCTGCAGACTTGGGTCATCAGGCGCAAGATGAGGAGAAACAAACAAGCCACGTCGGCATGCCACAGTCATCATCATCACGCGAAGCAACTTTCGCTGCGCCTTGAGCTGCCCTGTAAGGTCGCTAGCATCGACCATCACGTCCGCATGAAGCGGGTCATCAGGGGCATGTGCGGCGTCGTAGATGGTGCAGTTAGCGCTATTTGAGAATATGACAAAATTATTTAAGAATATTGTTAACTAAGAAAATTCATTTAATAGCAATTTCCGCTAAACGCGGACCGGCAAGCTTGGATTGAATATCGATATCACAGATGTGGCTCACCCTCATCCTCTTTCATAATTGTGGTCACTTGGAAATAGGGGCTTGAGAGCTGCGATCCATAGGCAAGCGCGCTCCGAGATCGTCAAGAAGGCGGCGCAAAGCCGCTGCAAAAAAGGTTAGTTCTTCTTTTTCTTTTCTTCCAGATTGTCATCAATACCGAGAGGTAATTCTAGCGTTGCGCCCTTTTTCGGCATGACCTGATCCACCATCTTCAAAAAACGATTCCATCCAAAACCGTTTGCAATTGCCGAGCGCTGAAACATGATTAGCGTGTGCAGATGTTGTGCAAGCAGCGGATTGCCAATATCATCGGTGAGCCATTCATGCAGCTTGTTCTGGCGGTGACCTGACTCATTCTTCGGGCTTTTGTTTTCCAACTCTTTCAAAATGCCGGGCGCGAGACGTTCATAAACAAGATCGCGCGTATAGTGAGCTACGACGCTATAGCGGTTTTTGCCCATGCCGGGCCAGGGCCACCCCTTTAATTTGTATATGTTTTCGTAAAATTCATCTGGAAATTTCTTCGCCCACGCTGCCAATTCCTTGCGGATCAGCATTTCTAAGTAGGCTTGCAAGGCATTTTTCGGGCGGACTTCCTGATATCCCGTTGCCTCATCCACGAGGGCGTTGATAGCGACATGCGCCAAAGCCCGCATCAATATTTCTGCCTTTTCTGCGCGCCCCTTCTGCGTCTTTGACAGTAAGTCTTCCTGCCTTGCCTTTAGCCAAACGTCACAAACAACGGGAAGAATGGAAGCCTCAAAACCGACAACTATTTGGTCTCCATTCTGATACTCAATCGGCTTCCCGGCGCCACTCCAAAATTCCTTATCTATCAGAGACTTAAGCTCATTTTGAGCAACAAAAACTGGCAATCCGGCGCCGGCGGCAAGCTCGAATTGTCGAGCGTTCGGACGGCCACTGAAAAATGAATCAGTAATTCCGCGCTCAGAGAGGACGCGGCGACCGTCGTTGAGAACTGCGCAAGGAATCAAGATATCTCCGATGGCAAGTTGCCCTTTGTAGTCTGCCTTCGGTAGTGCACCTCCTTGCGCGTACCGCGCCGCCGCCGCTTTTTTCGCAATCTCGCTACGTTTTTCAGGCGTAAGTCTTTTTGCCCTCTCAACGCCACCCTTGGCACGTCCCGTTATGGGTTTATCAATTTCATCACTCATTGCAAGCACCTTTCACAAAAGATGCTTGCATTCTATATTCGAGCAAAATACTAATGCAAGCTATTTTTCATATTATGCTTGCATTTTCTATGCTTCAGAATGCAATTCAAATATGAGCTGAATGCTTGCGATTCGGTCCCAGATCACAATGAACATCTTTGTCTTACGCCGTTCCCAAGCTTTCAAATATTTCTTAGCGATCAAGAATTGTCATAAGATCATCTATCTTAATTTGGCTTGGTTGCCCTAAGAAACTTGCGGAATATTTATCTATAACCTCTTGCACGCCATCCTTATCAAATTTCAAACGTTCAGTTATTGAAGCGCGAAGCAATTTTAAATTTTGTGGAGTCGGGTACTGTCCCGCCTCCACCAATTCTGTAATTAATCGCTCTTTTCTTTCTTGGAATCCTTTGCCATAGGTCCCCGCCTTTAAATATTTTGCCAGTACTATAAACAACATTTTTTCCGCATAAAAAGGCTGAAATTTATTCGGTAAACCGACAAGGGCAACCTCAAAAGAGCGCGTTTCAAATAATTTTTTATAAAAGAGAGAAAAAGAGTCGTCAATATCTGCACCTTCATAGATTGTTTCTTGACTACCTATTAAATATTGAAATGGAACAAGTTCACCAATACGCACCCCGCGGATTGCGTTCAAACCATAACAACATGCCATCACAACACCAAATTTATTTTGACATGCGATATTCACCTCTCGGCAACGAGAGGCAAACCATTCCCACGATAGATAATGACCAGGTTTTACGACCAACCCGTGCTGCTCAGAACCATGGAAATCAACATGTAGTAGCGGCTTTACATTGTTATCGATACAGTCTTTTTTAATCGCTCCAAATACATTTTTCACATCATCTGCAGAGCCCACAGAATACGCTGATGCAATATCCGGTAAAAGGCCTGAAAATTTGCTTAGTGGTTGTAAGTCTTCTTCAAGTCTGCGAGAAGTATTTTTTGTGGCCTCTGTATGAATAATATAAATTCGACTTACCGAAGATTCCATTTTATAAGTTACGCTGAGCACAATTTTCCTTTGCTTAAATAGGCTTACATTCGACGCAACGATGTCGAGTCGTAGCGGCACCGTCGATTAAGCGACGTTTTCTAAAATGCGCAACACCGTCGCCACGAGTACGTGGTATTACGGCCGCTCTAGTTTAGAGCTATCGAAAAGCATGGCGATTCGCCATGGCGTCATAAAGCGCATGATGCTCAGGAAATCTAGTTTTTTCGTAGAAATCGCAGCGAAGCAGTTCATCGATGCTGTTACCAACGAACGTCTGTCGACACCACTTCGGCACCTGATATTCCAAGGCATTGATCAATAGATCCCAGTCCGTTTGAGAATCAACACAGATTTCAATATGGTCCCGTTCAGCCCTAACAAGCTCTAGCCAGGTTCGTAATCTGACGGACAAATCTTCCTTGGAACATATTGCACCTGAAAAACGCCCGAGTAATGGAATAACCGTTTCCCGCACAAAATCGCTGCAATCGCTATCTGGATACGGAATTTCCGCATAAAACTCTTCGCCGGAATCTGCGACCATCCCGATGCTGATCAAATGTGGGCGAATAAAGTCTGTGAATTCCGTGTCGAGAAATATCTTTAGAGTCATCTTTAGATCTCGATCACCAATGCTGGATCAAACGCTTCGTTTTCCCATTCAAGTTGATCGACATGAGGCGCCGTTCTCACATTAAATGGATAGCCGCGTGGGTTGGCAACGATGCGCGTAGTCCCGACCTGATAATCAAAATTATCATGTACGTGCCCATGTATCCACAAATCCGCGTTCTCGATCAATGGCGTCAAGTCGCTAACAAATGCCGCATTCAATAAAGTGCCGGCAAAACGCGGATGGATGGAATTCGGATGCGGCCCGTGATGGGTGACAACCACCGTGCGGCCATCAAAATCCTCATACAGTTTTTCTTCCAACCAAAGACGGGATTTTTGATGAATCTTCAACGCATCTTGCGCGGTGAACCGACCATGCCTACCTCGAATCACACGATGATCGTTCAATTCGCGCTCAGCTTCTCGCATGGCAGTCAGCGGATTGGATGGATCGATGCGGTAATCTGTCCATAGGCAGCAACCAAGAAAACGTACATCGTTGAAGATATATTCTTTCCGTTCAAGATAGTGCACGTTGCCGCTCACTTCAAAATTTTCCAATTCATCAACAAGATCGAAATATTTTTCCTTATAGGCTTCATGATTGCCGTGCACATAGATCACCGGCACCGGCCAATCCGAGAAGACACTGATCGCTTTGGTATTGCGATGAATGTCACCGGCGATAACCAGCACATCTGCATCCGTGTGTTCAATCACGCGATAGTCAGGAAATCGTTGATCCAGAAATTCCAGATGCAAGTCAGAGGCGATTTGAATTTTCATCATCGGAGGTGGCCAGAAGCTAACAAAGATTGCATGCGAATTGCCCGTGCGCAATGAACCAAATATCGCTATTGCCATTTTTTATTGCACTCATTGGGTCAAACGGACCGCCAACGCATGACAACCGATCATATGCGCATTTCCATATCATAGCTCACCCAAAAATGATGGTTATTTGAAATGCTATTACGCTCCGGATTCCTGTTTGCAGAATCAATTTTATGATGTAACTACTACGCCCCCGCCCTCCCTTCTCATAGCTTATGTACGAGGGTCGCATGAAAAGCAAGCACTGTGCAGCGTGCGGTCAGATATTCTACCCACGCCCCCAAGTTCCGCTACAAAACTACTGTGCTGCCCCTGTCTGCCAGCGTGAACGACGACGACGCTGGCAAGAAATAAAGCGACATTCCGATCCTGACTATCAGGACAACCAGACTCGGGCCCAACAAGCCTGGTGCAAAAGACATCCAGATTACTGGCGCGATTACCGCATCACTCATCCGGAGTATATGAAGCGAAATCGTACTCAGCAACTTGAACGCAATGAACAAGCGCGGGTGAGTTCAATTGCAAAGATGGACGCGTCAGAACCGATTTTCCGTTTGCAATCAGGGATATATCGCATTGCTGGCGTCGCGTCAGCTGGTATTGCAAAGAAGAACGCGTGGATTGTGGAAATCACTTTGGTTTCAGAGACTTACCGGTAACCCGAGGGAATTGCAAAGAGAGGACTTGATAGGCGCAGCGACATACCGCTGTTACTGTAGCTTCAGGTGCGCGATGTATAAAGCATGCAAGATCAAATGCAGTGATTGCGAGAAAGAAAATTCCCGTGCGCAACATCGTCTGCCGCAATTTGGAGGGCGAACCGTATGCTACAAGATCAGGCAGGCGATGGCGATGCTCTGAATGCCTCGCAATCCCAGGCAGCAGAGTACGTGAGGATGTCAACCGAACACCAACAATACTCGACTGAAAATCAACGCGACAAAATTCGCGAATACGCTGCCCAACGCAACATCGAGATCGTCCGCACCTATGCCGACGAAGGTAAAAGCGGCCTGCGCATCGATGGTCGTCAGGCGTTGCAACGTTTGATTAAGGACGTCGAGACGGGCTCTGCCGATTTCCAGATCATCTTGGTGTATGACGTCAGCCGGTGGGGACGATTTCAAGATGCGGACGAAAGCGCGTATTACGAGTACGTGTGTCGACGCGCTGGTATCCAGGTCGCCTATTGTGCCGAGCAATTCGAGAACGACGGCTCTCCGGTTTCGACCATCGTCAAAGGCGTCAAACGGGCCATGGCTGGCGAATACAGCCGTGAATTGTCAGCCAAGGTATTCGCCGGACAATGTCGACTAATTGAACTTGGATATCGACAAGGTGGTCCCGCTGGCTATGGCTTGCGGCGCGTATTGATTGACCAATTCGGTTCCGTCAAAAGCGAGCTTGCACGTGGCGAACACAAGAGTCTCCAGACGGATCGCGTAATTTTGATGCCAGGTCCCGAAAGCGAAGTCCAAATAGTTAATCAGATTTATCAATGGTTCATCAATGACAGCCTCAATGAATATGAGATTGCCGAACGCCTAAACAGCATGAATATCTTGACTGATCTCAGCCGATCTTGGACGCGCGCTACCGTACACGAAGTGCTGACCAATGAGAAATATGTCGGCAACAACATTTATAACCGCATTTCTTTTAAATTGAAAAAGATGCGAGTGGTGAATAGCGCGGATATGTGGATTAGAAAAGATGGCGCCTTCGAATCTGTAGTACCTCCAGAAATTTTCTATACTGCGCAAGGCATCATGCGCGCACGAGCTCGGCGTTTCACCGACGAGGAATTGGTTGATCGCCTTCGCTCCTTGTACAAGAACCGAGGATTCCTATCGGGACTAATCATCGACGAAATGGAAGGCATGCCGTCATCCACTGTGTATGCTCATCGATTTGGCAGTCTGATCCGAGCCTATGAAATAGTGGGCTTTACGCCCGATCGAGATTATCGCTATCTCGAAATAAACCGATTCCTGCGACGTCTGCATCCGAAAATTGTGTTGGAGACTGAAACCAATATAGCCGAGCTAGGTGGGCAGGTTGTTCGCGACTCGGCAACCGACCTGCTGAAGGTGAATCGGGAATTCTCGGTATCCCTGGTGCTAGCCCGTTGCCAGACCCATGATTCAGGTCGTAACTGCTGGAAAATCCGGTTCGACAGCAGCCTGGTGCCAGACATCACTGTGGCCGTACGTCTCGACCAAACGAACCAGTCTCCCCTTGATTACTATCTTTTGCCGCGACTGGACTTCGGTCAGGCACGCCTTAACCTCGCAGAGCAAAATTCGATCGAATTTGACAGCTATCGCTTTGACACTCTCGATTATCTTTATGGCATGGCGGAGCGTGCTCGCATGAGGAGAGCCGCATGACTCAGAATCATAAGCCTGGCGAGTTAAGGATGATCCCCGTAGACCGTATCGACGTACTCAATCCTCGCGAGCGGAATAATAAAGTGTTTGAGGAAATCACAAAAAATATACAGATGATCGGGCTCAAAAAACCGATCACCGTGACGCCGCGCGCCGGTTCCGATGGCGAAGAACGTTACTTATTAGTTTGTGGCGAAGGACGCATGAAGGCGTTCAAGTCCTTTGGCGAAACCACCATTCCCGCACTAGTTGTCTCTGTTAGCGATGAAGATGCATTCATCATGAGCCTTGCCGAGAATATCGCGCGTCGACACTATCGTCCGCTGGAGCTATTCGCGAGCATACAAGCATTGTTCGATCAAGGATATGACCAAAAAACCATCGCTTCGAAAACAGGGCTAACCCTCGAGTATGTGCACGGCATTGTTGCACTATTGGAGCGTGGCGAAGAGCGATTGCTGGTTGCAGTCGAGAGAGGAAAGATTCCACTCAATGCGGCAATCGCGATAGTTGGTGCAGGCGACGACGACAAAGCCGTGCAGGCCGCATTACAGGAAGCCTATGAATCAGGTAAGCTGCGCGGCAAACACTTGCAAGAAGCTAGGCGCGTAATCGAGCGCCGCCAAACTCTGGGACGATCGGTGGCGCGCGGCACGCCCCGTAAAAGAATAGACGTCACAACGTCCAGTTTGGTGCGGAGTTATCAGAAGGAAGTCGAACGACAACGTTTGATGGTAAAGAAGGCCGAATTTGCGCAACAACGCCTGCTATTTGTCGTCGGCGCCCTACGTCAGCTTCTCGCTGACGAAAATTTTACCAATTTACTGCGCGCCGAAGGCTTGGATACTTTGCCAAAATATTTGACGGATAGAATATGGACGGCTGGGAGCAAGCCATGACGGGGATATCGCTCGGCTTTTCTCTTGAACCGCTATCGCTTCCGCTCACCTGCATCCTTCCATCACGAAAGATGCCTGAGGGTCTCATCACGTCTCGCAAATTCAAACAGATTTGCTCCTCTATTGGAGAGGTCGGTTTAATCGAACCCCTGTCCATTACGCCAGTCATTCGCGACTTAGAGCAACATATGCTTCTGGATGGGCACATCCGCCTCATCGCGATGCGCGATCTTGGATTTGTCGATGCGCCGTGCTTGGTGTCGACGGACGATGAAGCATATACCTACAACAGTCGTATCAATCGGCTATCGACGATCCAGGAGCATTTCATGATCCGCCGCGCCATTGATCGTGGAGTCTCGCCTGACCGGCTTGCCAAAGTGTTGAGTGTCGACGTAAGTCAAATACTCAAGAAAATGAATTTACTCGACGGCATCTGCACCGAGGCAGCGGACATGTTGAAAGACCGACAGTTTTCGGTGGAAATATCTAGGGTGCTGCGCAAGATGAATTCAACCCGGCAGGTGGAGTGCGTCGAGTTGATGATTGCTGCGAACACCGTGACGGTGGCTTATGCTGAAGCTATGCTGGTGGCAACGCCGGAGGAATTCCTGGTAGAAGCAAAAAAGACGTTGAAGCTGACCGGTGTCACGCAGGAGCAGATGGCAAAAATGGAGCGGGAAATGGCAAATCTCCAAGGGCAATACAAAATGGTCGAACAAAACTACGGTCAGGACGTGCTCAATTTGGTTCTCGCCAAAGGTTATTTGACGAAGCTATTGGAGAACCCAACAGTTGCCCGTTATCTCCGCCAACGGCAGCCCGAAGTATTAGCTGAATTCGAGTTGATCATTAAAACGACCGCGCTGGATCAATGAGGTAAAAAATTGGGGGCAAAGGGTCAGCTCATTGACTAAACTATTTTAACGATTGCCAAGCCCAAGCAGAATAGAACAATCTGGAAGGGACAGCATGGTCACTTCCACAATAGCTTATGCTATAAAATTGCCAAAAGACAATGCGATATTCCAGCTTATTGTGCAGGTTATTTACCGTCAAGGAACGCTATGGCTGTTCGGAAGATCCCTAAAAATCATCTGGTCGTTACCGGCAGTTTCGCCAGTCGTAAAAATGGCCAGATGGATCAATTTGAATCCTTGCTGGAAAAAGAGTACTTGCTGCTCCTCGATTTCGACGACAGCGTCGAACGTTATGAAACACAGCCAGTCACGATTCCAATTCCCGGACTGGCTAACGGTTATACCCCGGATGTGCTTGTATTTTATCTCTCCGATCACAAGCCACAACTCACGGAAATCAAACACACTGACGACTTGCATCGGAATGCCGACAAATATGCTCCCAAGTTTGCGGCGGCAGAACAATACACCCTCGAGCGGAATTGGGAATTCCGCATCGTGACGCAGATCGACATTCGCACCCCACGACTGGGCAATCTCAAATTCCTACGGGAATATCGCAATATTGAGCCCGCAGCGCAAGACTGCGCCGAACTTGTCAGACTAATGAAAGAAGCGGGAGGAGTTTCTTCGCCGAAAACACTTCTTGATCAATTAGCGACCAGTGATGACGATCGGCTGTATTGGCTGCCGGTCATCTGGCATTCGATAGTCACACGAAAAATAGCGGCAGATTTGGACAGGCCTATAGACGATAACGCTGCACTTCATCTGCCGCAATGTGTCCTATGAATACCACAGAGCCCCCATTACTTTGGATCAAAGAGGGTGCGACGATCACCAACAATGATCGCGAATACGTTGTCGTGGCTTTGGCTGACATCAACTTGGTTTTGGCCAAAGAAGTCGGGACAGAAGAAAAGGTGTTACTCAAAATCGGAGATATTGGTCCACCAAGGGTCATTGGCGAAGCCACGCCGATGCCGCAACCAGAACGAGCGCTGGCAGGTGTCTCTGACGCAGATTGGCAAGTTGCTGAAGCTCGCCGCAAGTACATCGGCCCGCTATTGAATAGCTATTATCAGCACTCGGATGCTCTCGCGGATAAAATTGCCGCCGAAGCGGACGTCAGTCGAGCTACCATCTATAGATGGCTGGCGACGTTCAGAGATACCGGCCTGCTCTCTTCCTTGCTACCAAATCCAGGGGGCAAAGGAGGTAAAGGGAAAGCTAGGTTATCGGCCGACGTCGATGCCATTATTCAAGACTGCATCGAAAATTTCCACGATACCGACCAAAGCCAATCCGTTGCTTCGACGATCGCCGAGGTTCGCAGACGCTGCTCCAATGCAAACCTTCGCTTACCTGCAACCAATACAATCCGGGCTCGCCTCGAACAAACAAAGGGGCGAGAGCGTGTCGCACGTCGCAAAGGTGAAGCAGTCGCGCACGACCAATTCGATCCAATCAAAGGTACCATCCCAGACGCAGATTGGCCGTTAGCAATCGTACAGATCGATCATACTTTACTGCCAGTAATCATCGTCGACGACGTGTATCGCAAATCCATCCGGCGAGCCTGGATTACGCTGGCTATCGATGTCAATAGTCGGGTTTGCCTGGGAATGCATTTGTCGCTCGACGCTCCATCATCTATGTCTGCCGGCATGTGCATCTCCCACGCCATTTTGCCGAAGGAACGTTGGATGGCAAGGCTGAATATCACCTCAACGGATTGGCCATGCTGGGGAACCATGAGCGTGCTGCACATGGATAACGCACGCGAATTCCGAGGTCAGATGTTAAGCATGGCATGTCAGGAATACGACATTGATCTTCACTTACGTCCGGTTAAAAAGCCCCGCTATGGGGCACACATTGAACGTTTAATGGGAACTGTGTCCGAAGGACTCAAGACGCTGAAGGGAGCAACCTTCTCCGGCCCAGATGAAAAGGGAGCATACGACTCCGAAGGCAATGCCTGCATGACCTTCAGCGAATTGGAGCGTTGGTTGGTTCTGTTTTTTGCCGCATATCATCGGAAGCCACACGCTGGGATCAACACCTCACCGTTGGCTAAATGGCGAGAAGGCTTGCTCGGCACAAAAGGAAAGCCGGGACGCGGGCTGCCCGCACGTCGCCTTGATGACGAAAAGCTGCGTATCGACTTCATGCCATTTTTCGAACGAACTATTCAAAATTACGGTGTCCTGATAGACGTCCACTACTATCATGATGTCCTACGCCCTTGGATAAATACGCCTCATCCGGAGTTTAATAAACATCGGCGCAAATTTCCATTTCACCGAGATCCGAGAGATATCAGCGTTTTATATTTTTTCGATGAAATAGCTCAACGCTACTTCTCCATTCCGTATCGCGATACGAGTCTGCCGCCCGTAAGTATCTGGGAATTGCGGGAAGCGTATCGACGCGCCGATGAAAAGGGTATCTCGCGCGAAAACGAAAAAGCTGTGTTTGCCCTAATCAATGAACAACGAGAAATCGAAGCGGAAGCCGCAGAAAAAACAAAAGCAGCGCGACGTGCACAGCAGCGCCGAACCCAGCACGCCGTAGCCCGCAAGCATAAGGACGAGGACTTACCCAATGTCAGCACACCGACTTCTACGGCACCTCCGCCGGGGGTACGGGGATACGATCCTGATGCAGTGGCGCCACTGGATGACGAATGATGCCCGAAAAAAAAGATTTCCCTCATCTCAACGAAGCTGCATTAGCGTTAATCGAACGCACAGATGAAGAGCGTATCTACGCGATCCGCGAAGGTTCCTGGTTGGGTTACAAAGATGCCAAGCGCATTCTGGCACGCATGGAGGAACTATTGACCTATCCGCGTATTACTCGCATGCCAAACATGCTTTTAGTCGCGCCATCGTTTAATGGTAAGACCTCGATTCTGGAACGTTTCATGTCGCTGCATCACCCAGATTTGGATGCCGAAGGAGAAGTGACAATCTGTCCCGTGGTAATGGTAGAGGCGCCGCCAAAGCCAGACATTTCAGATTTTTACACGCGTATATTGGATGTGCTGATGACACCCTATAAGCCCACGGCATCGACCCCAGAAAAATACTCACAGATTAAGCGCTTGTTCCGTCAAATGGATGTGCATATGTTGATCGTCGATGAAATTCATCATTTGATTACCGGCAGCACGAATCGCCAGCAGGAATTTCGTAACGCGATTAAAAGTCTGGGCAACGAAACCGGAGTGTGCATGGTCGCGGCGGGAACTGAAGATGCCTACAATGCGTTTAACACCGATCCTCAAATGTCTAGTCGCTTCACTCCTGAAGAGCTTCCTGTTTGGAAGCCGAACAATGAATTCGGTTCTTTGCTGGCCACCCTCGAACTGCGAGCCCCATTAAAGCAGGCATCAAATCTTAAGGACCCTCCCACTATGCTAGCCATTCATACCCGTAGCGAAGGCACATTGGGCGACATGGTCGATTTGGTTAAGGAATTGGCGGTAGATGCAATTCGAAACAAGGTCGAACGAATTACGTTTGATCGGATCACCTCCCTGAGATGGGTACCTCCATCCAAGCGGAAGCAATATAAGCGTCTCTGATTGTCATGTTGGGACTTACTTCACCGTTGTGGCCAATTCATTACAAGCCGTTGCCCGATGAATTATTATCCTGTTGGCTCGTGCGCCTTGCGCATGGGCACGGTATGAAATCTCAAACCTTCTGCAACGTTATTTTTGGCAATCGCATTCAAATATGGAATCGGGATATCGACCGATTGGCGCCGTCATGGCTATTGGATGAACTTAGTCGCCGAACTGGGACTTCCCCTGAAACGGTATTGAATACGACTTTGCGAACCTACGAGGGCCTGCTGTACAGGCAATTCAGATTGTCCGGCGCGTTGCATTGGATCCTCGTACTCAAAATGTATCACCGTAAGCGAGAGGGGCATGGGTTGCAGTTCTGTCCCACGTGCCTAGCCGAAGATACTATTCCATATTTCAGGAAAAATTGGCGCATCGCTTTCAATACGGTCTGTACTCGTCATGGAACAATGCTCCTTGACCGTTGCCCGAAATGTAGCGTGGCTGTCGCCGTTCACCGTCTTGATATGGCTAGGCCAGCCGACGTAGAACTCGCTCCACTTTCATATTGCCACATTTGCGGATTTGACTTACGGGCCGCACCGGCAACGGAACCGATTGCGTATGACATCCCGACCGCAGCATTATTGCTTAAGGTAAGTCGGATCGTCGATACCGGAGGTAAACCAAGTCCAGAATGGGATTTGGGACGATATTCAGTCATGCATCAATTATGCAAACTCATGACTTCACGATATCAACACGTTTCCCTTCGACAGTTCGTGTTAGAACAAATTGGAACTCAAGACATGCCTTTGGCAGAGGGACATATATCTTTTGAGATGAGATCGATAGAAGAACGGCACCATTTGGCGCAATTAACAGCTTGGCTGCTTATGGATCCCGAACGGAGATTAACTGCAGCATGGCGAGCACAAGCTGTTCGATACAACGTGCTCGTGAAAGATTTCCATCAACCACCTATTTGGTACAACAGGATCGTCGACAATTTTTCGAATTGGCGAAACCGATTTATATACAGCTAGCACCTAGCTGACATAAAATTTTTTATGAATTTCTCGGTCATTTAGAAAGCGCAGCGCTTTCTTCAACCATATGCTTTTTCTGATATCGCATTCCCAAATTATCATCACTCGCCACCCGGTCCGACGAAGAATTGCAATATTTCTCTTGTCGCGTGAAGCATTGCCCGAAATTTTTCTCTCCCAGTACTCGACATTGCTCTTTGGCCGGGACTGACCATATTTACACGAGTGATCATGCCAAAAACATCCATGTACGAAGATCACTTTGTGACGGGCAGGAAAAACCAAATCTGGCGTCCCAACCAACTTTCGACTGTGCAGAACGTAACGGTAGCCTAAACGATGAAGCGTCGATCGCACGATCATTTCTGGCTTTGTGTCTTTGCTGCGCACTTGAGCCATTGTGCGGCTGCGCTCAGCGACAGAGATCCGGTCCACACTCAACCTCCTTAGTAAACTTACCTCAGATATTCAGAGCATACGCCTAATGTAAATCGCTCAATCGCCACCCCCAATGGCGTCAACCTCAGCCAGGCAGTCGATCAGATGATGCCGTCCGCTATACTAGCGATCTGAATCCATCCACCGAAGTGAAGTTGAGGTACCATTCTTGGCGAGACAATGGCCGCGACTATCGTGCTCATCGATACCAAACCAAAAAAAAATGAATCAGGAAGAAGTATGGCGGTATTGAATCAAATTGTAGCCCTGGACATTTCCACTGACGATCGGGTTCAAGCCATTGAACAAGCCAGGATGCACGGTAAGCTTTTCGATGCCTTAAAGCGCCCCGGTTTCATTCACATTAGGTAGTAATCATGACGAGATCTTTTGGTCTGGTGGATTATAAAGTTCAGGAAGCTGAGTTCTTTCTGCTCGAAGTTCATCGCTACGGCCAAAAAATCGATTTCTGGGCGGTCCAGTTCTGCGTCTCTGCTTTTGTCTCGGCCGCGCGCAGCGTTACGTTCGCGATGCAAGCATCTCTCAAAGGTAATCCAGAGTTTGATGTATGGTATGCCCCTCGACAAGAAGCGCTTCGAAAGGATCCCTTGTCACGCTTCTTCCATGATTTCCGAACGGTGACGCAGCACATCGGAGAGAACTTAGTCTCCGGCGGGTCTCACAGTAAAGCGGGTACCTTCTATTACTTTGTTCCCTGCCGTGACTTGCCGAACGTCCCCGAGTTGGATGTGATCACCGCGTGCAACACGTATTTCAAAAGCGTGCTTGAACTGGTGCATGACTGTTATGTACATCTTCGGACCATCGTTGATGGCCAATGGTACTTCACGGAGGAGAACTTTAGGCACCTAGGAAAGACGATTGAAGATGCCGAAGAGGAGCTTGGCCTGCCACGCGGCTGGACCGACATCAAAAAACCTGGGATCGAACCATATCGTTGGCACGTGTTGAGACGGAGTGCCGACGGCTGCAATATCCAATCACAGTTTGATAAGTGGTTGGGTAGGACCTTAGATCGGCCGCCAACTCCCCCCTATGATTCTGGGCGGTCTGAGTAAATGGCACGTGCGGACGCGTTTTAATCATAAAATCAGGCTCGCCGAAATTGATGATATAAACACAATAAACTCATTTTCCTACTTACTCACTTTCATCAATTTGCATACGGGAATTCATGAATATAGGCCCAACGTCCGCTATTTGGTGCCATAAAGCAGGATGTCAAAATGTTGACGCCTTTGTGCAATCGCTGTACATTGACGCCACTAGGAGGCGTCAATGCGTGTTGTGGATCTTTTCGCCGGATGCGGCGGGTTGAGTAAGGGATTTGAGCAAGCGGGCTTTGAGCTTACGCTGGCAGTAGAGCATTGGGCTCCTGCGCGGGAAGTCTACAAGGCCAACTTTGATCACATCGTTAAAGACCTGGACTTAGGGCGGGTAACTGACGCCACTCGCCTAATTCGTCCTGAGAGGCCAGATCTGATTATGGGTGGCCCACCCTGTCAGGAATTTTCGGTTGCAGGCGGTCGCGTTGAAAGTGATCGAGCCGAACTGACACTGAAGTTTGCGAAAATCATAAGCGCAGTGCGACCGCGCTGGTTCATGCTGGAAAACGTACCAGGTGCTCGCAAAAGTGTCGCTTGGCAGTCAGGACGTAGTGTTTTGGAAAAAGCCGGTTATGGTATTACTGAGTGCATTCTCAACGCAGCGTACTTCGGGGCACCGCAAAATAGGAAGCGTTTTTTTGCCATTGGCTGCATAGGCGAAGAACATGACTTCCTGTTTGATGAAATTCAAATGGGGAGTTCAGAAAATCCCCTGTCTATACGCAACTTTGTCGGCGATGAATTTGGCATCGATTTTTACTATAGACATCCAAGGAATTGGGGGCGTCGAGGAGTGTTTTCGCTAGACGAGCCTTCTCCGACTATTCGATCAACGAACCGGCCCGTTCCACCAGGTTATAAACCACACCCTGACGACGCTGGTCCATGCAAAGAAGCTCGGCCACTATCTTCGTGGGAGCGAGCAAGAATTCAAACCTTTCCTGAGAATTTTCAGTTTTCCGGAACAATGACTAATCAGAGTACGATGATTGCCAATGCCGTGCCAGCCTCCTTGGCAGAGCATGTGGCGGCCGCAATATCCCGTTATGAGGAGCAGCGTTCTATGTTCAGCGACCCAAATTTTCGTGAGTGGTTATCTTCTACTCAAGAGTACACCCCTCGCACCATCAGCAACGTAATTTCGAGAATTAATCGTGCTTCGCGCATCTTGCATGCCCGCCAACTCTCTAATGATCCGTTGGATATAATTCACGCTCTCGAACGTAAAGGCGAGTTCGCCGAACTATCATCCAGCGTGCGTTCGCAAATTAAAAAAGCTATTCGTTTACGCGCAGAGTTTCAAGGGCGTTGAGGTTCGACGGAAGCTAGGTCAAAATGTCTGGGCCAATAATGCGGAGCAGAGCTCCCATCACTGGCCCGACCAACTCGATTACAGAAGGCAAATATCTCGCAATTCTAACTACAGGTTATTTGCTTTCTATATTTGCCTGCTTGTTATGCATCTCCGCGAGAGTTCGCAGAGGCCGTCTTTCTAAGTTGAAGGTGTCGGTAAAAGTGAGCCCATTCGCCCAATCGGTACCCAAGATCTTGGACATCACTGATTCGTCTTTCCTCCATAGAGGATGAACCACGACGGTGCGGGACAACTCATCTCCTGCCAGAGACCGTGCAATGATGCAGGGTAATTTTGAAGCTGCGAGAACAACGTAGCTCATCGTTCCCGGACGCATTGCAACAACTGACTCTGCCAAACTATGCGCATATTCATGCCATTCAGCTATTTCTGGGAAATTCCTGTCATTTGTATCAATGCCAGCTGAATAGTTATCCTGAATCATAGCCCTCAAGTAGGCAATTCCGAGGCGCCAATCAAGCAGCCCATGATATCGACGATTGCCAAATCGTTGAATACAACGATAGCAAGACGTCTTACATTGCTCCGCATGCGCACCGTCGCCATCCGTGCCAAGGAAATCTTGTAAAGGCCATACAATTTCATTTTCCAAGATTTCCTCAAGCAACTTGGCAATATATGGCACGCCCCCCGACACGTCCGGATCACCGAGGCGTTTGCACAAACCAGATCCGTTGACTAATGAGTCTGCTATCTGCAGCATAGGCAAACCACCGCGAAGGCGAGGCTCAAGTGCCTCAAATTCCTCAGCAGATACGTCAAGCATGAGTGCTGCTTTTTGCACTAGAATTTGGGTGGCACTAACAGCGGCGGCACGAGTTGCTATATTGAAGAATTCCCCTTTACGAGCAACATGATTCAGATTTAAACGGCTGTCAAATTTTCTCAATTCTAAATAAACAGCATCCGTTTTTTTTCGAGAGATTAATCCGAACTTCATACCCAAATTTCCATTAAGCTCCCATCGACTCGCCTGAGATTTTTCACGAATGCTCGTTTCGATCGCTTGTGATCGCGTCAATTTGAGCCATTTAGATGCTCCTGGCAAAGGCAATCGTAAATCAGACACCTCATCGACTCTAAATTGCTGAGCAACCTCGTCTGAATTAGCTACCCCATCATTAAGTTGCATAATTGTGGCTCCGGCCCCGCGCCGCACAACAATGTTTCGATGCACAATTGGCTCACCTTCTTTCAGTACTGTGGCAACAGTACGTTGATTCATGCGCCCGACTACATCACCGCTGTCTTGAGGATTAAAATCTGTCCGGAAAGCCGTCGGCGTTTTATATTCTGCGAAGTTCGCTATCGAAATTTGTTCACGACAGTCATCGCACTCAAGCTCTGTTGTCGGCAATGTTTCATAGTGCTTCGCAGAGCCGCAGGCATCACATATGGCGACAAATGTTTCAGACTCCCACCAGTCTGATACCGCTTGGACCGCGATACCTCCCGCGCGCTTCACCGGATCGGAAAGATTTCCGGTAAAACCTATCACCTTATGCTTTTGTTTATCCTTAACGAGCACAGAGCCGGGAGCAAACTCGAAGACGGCCAGGTCCAAATCACGGCTTATCGTCGACCATTCATATTCGTCGCTGCCTTTACCGTCATCTTCTCGAAGGCCCAAGTAGAGATTTCGAACCCGGGTCGGCATGCCATACATCGGCAGTAGTCCCTGCTCGGCGAGAAAGCGCGCCAACCCGAATCCGGTACCGGTTGGTTCATTTGGTTTAAGGTCATTAATTTCCGACATCAGCTGCTCCACAGTTGCATGCGTCGCTAGCGCTGTTTGTTGATCGACGCTGAACGTTGCAGCCTGCAAAAATTCATATCGCACAGATATAGTTGAGTGCAGCGCATCTCGAAGGCGTTGAGGCCAACCCGCCGCATCGTCGAAATAATAGTCCGCCATAGTAACGTACTCGCCATGAATATCAGGAGGCAACAACAGATCACCAGGATATGGCTTGCTGTTTTGGTGGCACTCCTGCCGCAGCATTTTAAATGCCGCGCGCAGCCAAGATTTGCGCAATAGTCTCAGCGGAATCGGCTCGTGATTTATTGCAAGAAATGGCGGAGGTGGAGCATCTCCAGTAATCGCCTTGGGGTGTGCAAAATAGTATGCGTCGTGGGTTCGTCCGCGACAAAAAGTCGCTACGAAAGAAAAAGCTTGCCCGCGTCGCCCGGCTCGACCAACACGTTGTTGGTAGTTGAATCGCTGTGGCGGCATATTGGCCTGGTACACACTTTGCAGCGAGCCAATATCAATACCAACCTCCATAGTCGTTGTAACTGATAGCATGTCGATTTCAGTAGCTCGCTTCTTCGTCTCACTCTGTCCATCGACAAAAATTCCCTTAAATTTTCTCAGCCTATCGGAAAAGTTATCTGTCTGACCGGTAAGCTCTTCAACGCGGAGACGGAATCGCGGCACCTCATCCTTGGCTCCTCGCACAATTCGCTTGCCAAGAAAATTCTCTTGCCACAGATCTTCAACTTTACCACTTGCTCCGAGGGCCAATGGATCTCCACAGCGTGTGCAATGACGTATCCCATAATGCATATGGACTCGTTCACAAGTCTTACAGCGCCAATATGGATCTCCCGCTTCAGCAACACGCAAATGCAGATTGCCGATATCAAACCAGCCGCTTTTATGTCCAATCGCGGATAAGCGGCCGAGGACTGAGCTCAATTTCTCAACAACGGAAGTGTCCCCGAATACCTTCTGCGCAACCTTTTTAACTCGATTGTTAGTGATGTCAACGCCTAGAACCCATTCTTTCTTGGCATCCTCATCAAAGTACTGATTGTCGCGAATTCGATACGCGCCAGCGAATACGCGTAACCAGGCGTCAAGTTCGTCCTTCCCAGCAATATCGCGATCAGATACACATGGATACGCGAGCCCAGTTTCTTCCAACGCAAAAAAAGTGTTCGCAAAAATTACATCATCGACCAACTCATATTGCTGACTCAAAATCAATCCGGCCAAATTTAAACGGTCCGCTCCGGTCAGTTCCTCGTGGTACGCTATATCGTTGCCATTCGTCCCTGCAGGCACGAACAATTCATGCCATTCGTGGCCGCGAAATTTCTGCCGCCCAGCTTTGTCAAACGGATGGACGCCCATACGAACGAACTCAGCAACCAATTCACCAACATGGCCATGGCCTTCCTTATGTTGTAAAAGTTTTGCGAGCGGAACAATACGTCCCTCAGCGGGAGGCCTTTCCCCCTCCGACCCTTGCGCATTGTAGCGAGCTCCATATGCCGCAACTTCAGCGAATTTTTTTTCATTCATTAGCGCCGTAGTTTGTTTTTCAAATTCCTCTGGGTTAATCCACTCAGCGCGTTGCTTAGCTACATAAGACCGGGCCGTGGCCACGAGGATCTCGCGACGCACGTCAAGTAAATGCATGTTTTCAATCTCGAGCGCTTGATTCGCGGCATCTTGCCGACTGTCAGAGAAACAGATCCCCTTAGGTTCCGCACCTATAGCAAGCAACAGTTCAAAGAGCTCGGTCGCCACTAGCTGAGATGCTTTACTAACACCGGTGCGAAAAGCGCGAATAGGTGATCGTGATCGGTTAGTGACTGGCCGCCTTGAATAATCAGTGCCGCATTTAGGGCAGCAGAAAGGCTGTGCAGAACGCGGACCAGTAACACGGCCTTTTACATTTCTAACTGCATTCTCTTTCTGACGGTACAAATGGCCACCTACATGCCCGTCTGGTACCTCGGCATCGAGTCGGGTGAATACTACTCCTGAATGTGGATCCAAATGGGCCAGCTGCCAGTCATCGTAGTCGCGCTCAGGTAATAATGGTGGGGTCCTACGTGGCCAAAATACTGCAAACTCTTCTAGCTTCATTGAATCATAGTATTCATTAGCTGCACCTTCAGGAAGATTCTCAAGGTTGCCAGAAGATGGGAGCAATTCAGTCGCCGTCGCAGTTAAAGTTTTATCCCCCCGCTGGCCACCAATCAACAAGTCTCCGCATGCCTCGCAATACAAAAGTTCGAACAAGCGCTTCCCGCGCTTTGTGTTAGCGTCTGGACGGGCATGAGAAAGCCCGCGCTCAATAGTGAGGTTGCTAAATTCGACTCCGTCTGCGGTTGGGCTGGGAGCAGCAAACAGACCCTCGATATTTCGAATGAACGTATGAACTCTAAATGCTGGAGTGGTAAGTGCGACTCCAGCTCGATTCTTATCCCATAACCCCGATTCCGGCAAAGCCCGAGCGAGCATTAAACCTCGCAGGGCCAGTTCATGATCAGGGCCGCCGTCTGCAAATATTCGATTAGCTACTTCAGTGAGACGTGTCGCGCGAACCCCCTTACCATCTCTACATCCACTCGTCATAGCAGCTGCAGCCGCCTCTGCGAGATTTTTTACAGTGTCTTCTTCTGATTGGCCAGCAATCCCTAGTGCATACGCCGCGGATTTCACGGCAAGAATTAGCTCATCAGAAAACTTCATCTTAGCAACAAAGTCCGCACCGCCAGCAAGCGCTATCTGCATTAGCTTAACGAACGGAGCCGGATCGATGGCCTCAAGGTTCCATATTGGAATACTTGGAACACCTTCAACAACACAGCCTTTCCAAAAAATCGAATCCGTTGCGCCAGGATCGTTTGCGGTCTTACTGGTTCCAAATGGCGCAAATAGATCTCGCAAGTAGGTACGAGATTGCTCGCCGTCGTCACCAATCATTGGCAACGACGCAGATGAAGCAAGAATACGTAACTTATATCGATGCTGCGGCTGATCTAAGCCAAGACGTTGAATTAATGTTTTGATCAGAAACGCAATCTCTGTACCAGCCGAACCTCGAATTAGGTGAAGCTCATCAAATACCAAATAGAAATATGCATCGTCATTCGAGATAAGCCAATTTCTAGTGGTGTCAAAGATCTTTTCCTCTACTTCCCTGGACAACATTGCTCCCAACATCGAAGCATTGGTTACCATTAGATCGGGAGGTGCAGCTTGGATGTCCCACCGAGAGAGCATTTCGCCGCCATCCATGGAGGGAAAAATGTAGCGAGTTAAGTCTGGTATTTTTTCTCCAGATAAAGCTGCTTCGGCAGCAGCGTTTGCATCATGCTTACGCGCGGCCTGTTGATCTTGCTCGGCCCGCTTGAGGGCGGAGCGCAGCTTGCGTAGCCCTCGAGAGCGGCGCTTTTTCTCGTCCGTGTCATCGGCCATCCGTGGGTGAGTCTCATAACCAGTGACCGGAGTCGCACTGGTATATTGCGCGAAAAAGACGCGATTGCCGTCAAATCGTTCGTCCATGACCGTTCGCGCTTCTTCTGAATCAAGCGTTTTTCGCAATCGGACCATTTGATCCTCAACCAATGCATTCATTGGATAGAGAATCAATGCTCGCATTGCCGCCGGGCGCCTCTCACCTTGGCGCATAGCTCGCCAAGACGCATCATCGCTTTCCCACCACCGGTTTTGTAAAAATGATGCATCCGGCTTTTTCCACTGCACTGCCTCATTCGCGATTGCCGCTAGAATGGGCAACATAAAACTTTCGGTCTTTCCAGAACCCGTGCCAGAAGTGACGATACCAGGATGACCTGGCTTAATCCCGCGCTCAAGCATAGATATCTGATGTTGATATGGAGCGTAACGCGATTTTCGTTTAATCTCTGAATCAGCAATGTCTCCATCAAATAATCCTGACAAAGCTAGTTCGACGAATGCCCGTCTTCCGGCAATTGATAGATTCCCGAGAGGGCCATTGTCATCCATTGCTAAATCCTCTAGCAACTTAGGATGCCCCGTGTACCGCAGCACTGGTTCGAGAAACGGCTCCGTAGCCAAAGTATCGTAAGACTCAAGTAATTTGCGACGTATCTTGCTTACGTCAGGGTCAGAAATACGGAAACTAGTCTCGACGTAGGAGATAAAAAAATCTCTGATGCGACCAAAGCCGCCTATTGGATCAAGCATGAATTTAGCTCCTAAGTTGAGCTACGACAGCGATGTTGGTGGTGCCAGACGCGACTATAAAAAGTTCAACCAATGGCTGTGTTGGTATACCGAGATTCTTCGCCTCGACTATTGCCCGCGCAGCGCGCTGAGCCCTCGCAAAAGTTAGTCGCTGAAGATGTGGTGCAAGAACAGGAACTGCTTCGGCAAGGTCTGTTGGTCGCTCGGCAGGATCCAAGTCACGCCTCAACTCGATCCCCGAGGCAATCGCAACAATTGCAGCTTCTGCGGTTAATGCATGGCGAATGTCAAGCCGTGTAGCCTCACTGAGGACCGCTTCTGCTTCTTCGCTTTCTGTATCTTGAATCGTAACGCACGCTAGTAACCTTCTAGATAACTCACCGCGGCGCGCATGTGCAGCAAGTGCAGGAAACCAAAATCGCGCGCCGGAGCGTTCTGCTCGGTTAATCACCACCAGCCTGGTCGACTCGTCAATTTCGTCTGAATTCGTGCCAGTGAGAGCAACGCCCAACGCTGTTTGAACGTTTGTACCGGGGCGTAGCCATAAATCTTCAAAGTTGATAATTGTCGGATCGCCTTCAAGTCGCGTTGATGTACCGTTCGCGAACATAGATTCTGCAACTAACAGAAAATCGTCAACATCCGGCCCTGTTAAAACGGGCACTTCACCTGCCAGCAGAAGTGCAAGGAATTGCAGCATGATTTCCTTACCTTTTTCCGAAAGAAGCTGCGAACTCTCAACAAACTCTTTAACGTCACTAGACATTAATGGTACACCTCGCTCCAGCGGAGAATGAAGTGCCAAAATTTTTTCACTAGCAGTATTTACCTGTGACTTCGCGAGGCTCGTAATTGCGACTAGCCTATCAATATTTATTAATACATCTCGTTCTTGATCACGAAGTAGCTGGAGTTGGCCATTGAGCGTATCGGATTTTTGGTCTAGCTCAACGAGCTCATCCTTCACGCGGCTACGTCGATCTGTGAGCTCGTCAGCTTGTAACTGGAGAGCGATCACCAAGTCACCAAGGTCTCGATTAATTTCTATCAAACCGTTTTCTTTTCGCGCGGCTAGCTCACGCTCTAACTCAGCATATCTATCATCGATTTTCTTTATGCGATCAAGGCGTAAAGATTCTATCTCTAAATCCAGTGACGCTATTCGCTCTTGCCGCAGGGTTATCAACTCCTCTTGCAACAATGTTTCGGCGCGAATTCGCAACGCGGTGCGCTCCTCTTCGGCAATCAGATCGGTTTTGGATTTAATCAAGCCTAAGATTCGAGAATCATTAATCATTGCGTTCACGAGCGAAGACAGCAGCGCCTGGTCGGAGGAAAGGCGCTTTGCAAGCTTGTCAGATCGAAGTGCATCATTGGCCGCAGCAATATCTACTGCATCGAGCGACTCTAAAGATTGCTTCGTCCTCCCGTGCTCTTCGAGCCAACCAATCGTAGCCTTTACCCGAGGATCGGACGCATTCGCGATAGATCGTATAACGCGCGCCGCATAAGCCTCGTCAGAGGACCAATCGTAGATTGCAGTTGGATCTCCTCTATGACGAAATTCGTATAGTTCAATTTCTCTCCCGCCAAGAGGAATGCGAGCGATGCAGTCAGGATCAAAAGGAAATGCAGGAATCTTTCCAGAAGCAGTAGCGAGGTGTCCAACACCTTGTATCTGCCTCAGTTCAACCTGCAAGATCTCGGTGTCCCGCGATCGCAAAATCCAGCTACCAGAGGCCTCTGTTGTTTTCAATTCATTAGATGCTATATAACGTTGGATCTGCGAAGCGTTGCCTAGATTCGATAAATCAGCAAAGTGATGGAGTTTTTTATGTTCACCAACAATCCAAAATTTCTTCCCTTTTTTTGATAGCTGAAACATCTCCCATTCGCCGATCTTGATTGTCTTGGCATGGCTGCAATGCAGTTCGACTTCTTGGACTCCTCCAAATAGGTGTCGCGCGTTCTCGAGCGGTATCCACCCGGTTTCATCCAAACGAGCAATGACCTCTATATTCACTAATTTGTCATGCTCATGCCGGCTTACACAGTGCCCGGCATACCATGGTCGGCCAGAGCTAGCTACCATTAAAACCTCTCGTTGATTTATTCATTTGTATGACTAACTGATTATCTTTCCAGCCTGCTCGCAATCTTCCTTTGGACCTACGAACAGCAGCCATAATGGAACCCGCTGACTGCGATTCGCCGACTTTTATTCCGGCTATACAGCCCGGAAGTAGTGACAGAATCCAACGAGCATCAGATTCCGTTGCCGGATATGAATAAACCCCACCTGTCATTCCAGCGGCACGGAGTCGCCGTCTACGCAGAGCCGAAGCAAGGATGTCCGGTAGAGCGCCATCTTGCGCAATGCGCTCGATGCGATCGTCATGAAATCTAAATAGAGGGACCTTGGCTAAGGCATGTGCATGAGTAATCGCAGCGCACCTCGATAAGTAATTAAAAGAGCGGCCAATATGCTCAACGCAAAAGACGTCATGGTCCGTGCCATTTCGGTGCGATCGTCTAGTCAGTCGGACACTATCTTCTACCGCCCCGGAAGACACGAATCGCTTTGCGTTCCAGCACCAAACTGAAGAAATGCGGTAATACTCCGCTTGCCGCTCAGTGCTAGCAAGAGCAAGCGGTGACTTGCTTGCTGAATCTACTTCCAAGGCGAGAGGCCACCCTAGTCGCTCAGCTAAAATTGCTGACGATAAGTTACTCGCTCCGATTACTGGTGCCGACCATCGGGTGTCATCTTGATGCCTAAACATACTTCCACCAAGACCTTCTACCGCTAAATTGAAGTCCTCAATTTGCCTGAAGCACAAGGCACCTTCCACCAAGGCCACCTCATTTTCGCCCCTGTGTGCTCGCACAATATGAGGTGGTACCAGTGTCCATACTCGGCCTTTCCATCCCTGCCGGAGTCGAGGCTCAATAATCCCCGCGTCCTGAAGGAGATGCAACATCATCCACGGGTCAGCCTCGAAATCTACAGCAGTACGTCGCACAAGGCTAACCAAGTCTGCCTCGTCCCATCCAGAATAACCATCAGCGTATACGGCCTCCAATAGCCATTTCATCGCTGAGCTTCCAAACTCGCGAACAGGACTCTCATCAGCATCGTATTTAGCGGATACCTTCACAACTCCATCCCAATCTTTCAACTGTTGCAATCTCTGACGAGTGCGACTTAGCGAGGAATGAGGCAAAGCATGTGAAATAAATTGAAGTCGTAATCGCCAAGGTGAGAAATACTCGCCGCGACGCAGCTCGGGTTCAACGCTATAGGTCCCGTTCAAAGGTTCTTCGGCAACAAGCCGCACAATATTACCCACACCATTGCAATCAATAACAGGTGCGTCATTGACCTCAGCTACTAGCGTAATCTGACTTGAGTCCGTCTCAATCGAAGGTAGGAAGCCAGGTAATCCCAGCCATCGCCCATAGACACGGATTCCGTTGAATACAGTGGGCCGAAAAATTGAATCGCCAGCGTCAACGAGAAGGCGTACTTGAGCGAATGCTGTTTCCACTGCATTAATTGACTTGGCTTCCGTCGTCATTCGCCAGGTTGAGTCACCCAATAGAGATCCCAAACGCATGCCCATCACGCTTTGAATTTTGGTCGAGAGTGCAACGAATACACGCTCATTGCAGCGCGTCAAATTGGCCTCGGCTTGCCAAAGCCCCATGCCGATCTGACGGAAAAATAGATAACCCTGATTAATTGCGGTCACAAAGTTCGAACTGGATGCGATACCAGTGTCCGCAAGCGCAGCTCCCAAAGTGACATAGCTTTGCATTTCGGAGCTTTGATATATAGATCGTCGAAACTCAGACTCTCCGTAGTCATTGAACGTCATTTGGAGAATAGCTTGCTGACGCGGTTCGTTATTTGCAGAGCTTCGTACACGGGTAATTAGGCGCCAGAAGCGATGATCCGCGAGGGCCCGGCGATGCAAGTAATAAGAACGTCGGAAATCTTCAAATGCATCTTTCAACCCATCCGATACATCATTGACCAATGGTTGAAAGGCGATAAATAACGCCGTCGGGCTATCTAAACCAATACTGTTTTCCGAAACAAAATTCTCAACTATCCGAAAGTCATGGCGAGTGGGAAAGGAAAGGCGCCGCGTATGACCGATTTGGTGCCATCCTCCTGGATCTGGCAGAACCAAGCGGCGAAATGGTTCACCTGCGGCCACGCGTTGCGCCAGCCACGCCTCAAGAGCCTTCCACATAGTAGCTATGCCTTGAAGGTCATTAAAGCTACGATCTATCCCAAGCCAGGACGCTAGTTTTTTCCTAAATGCACCACTGATGCTTTGGTGCTCATCCAAGAGACCATCGATGAATAAAGTCAGTACTAAATAGACAAAAAAACCAGGCACCTCCGACGCTGCTCTGGGATGGGCACCAACTTGGAGAACGTTCTCCAATGATGGATCCTTAACCAGCACCTCGTGAAATGCTTTTTCAACTTCGATTTCCTGAGTGTCAAGACCACATGCAATTGCAAGTGTTCTGGTAGACACCTCGAAAGCATGCAAATCACTGGAATCCCCGTCTCCTCCTACTGCCAGGAAGTATTTAACGAGAAGCCTTTCCCATCCGTCCAAAGTGCTTGGCGGCTCAGTAATTCTCATTTCATCAAATAAATTGCCTAGATTCTTCACACAGCATCCATGTTACTGCTCTAACGTCTAACGCAAAGTTTCCCCTACTGCATCGAGTCCAACGTGAAAGCAGTTCATCGAAAAGAATTTCAAGAAGCACGTGCACCTTACCTCACGGCAAGGCGAGTAACTTTTTATAAAGTGTACATCTAAAACATTGACAAATAGAAACTATATTTCTAAAAATACCAACGAAGTCGGTTTTTAATGTTGTGATATTTGAAGCGCTTTCTGACACTAGAAATCTGCAGGATACGCGCCCTTTTTAAGGTGAGATCGGAAATCAAAGGTGTTTTACTCGATTCCTGAAAATGCGATTTCGGTGCCGTAGCTTGACCCACTTTATAAAAACCTTGCACTACTTCATCGCGCAAGATTTTCTTGCATATTATTCATAAGCAATGTAATCTATCCCGTTAACCTAGGGGGAAACCATGGACGCGACGGCAATTCGCTTTCGGCTACACGCGTTACGCGAGCGTAAAAAAATGACTCAAGGGGAGCTTGCAACAGCTCTCGGATTCAAGGACCGTCAGACCTTGTCTCAAATTGAGTTGGGCGAGCGTAAGCTGGGTTTTGAAGAGATGGTGCGCGCGGCGGAAATTTTTGGTGTCGGTATCGACTTCTTTACTGATCCTTTTGAACTGGCCGGTGAAGGGAAATTTTCATGGCGCCAAACAAATGCAGACCCGGAAGCTCTAGATGAATTCGAGCATCAGGCTGGTCGTTGGATAGCCGCGTTTCGTCACCTGGGTAAACTTCGAGGGGACTCGATACACTCCTCGCTGCGCCGAGTCGCATTGACTACCAAGTCCACGTTTGAGGATGCGGCTGCGGAAGGAGAAGCTATTGGTGCCACATTGGATCTTGGCGATATACCATCAGCGCGTTTAGGTGAAGCTGTTCAAGATCGGCTAGACACCTTAGTTTTGTACATCGATACCGTGCGAGGTGTCTCCGGCGCTGCATGCCAGCTCGATCAGCTAAACGCGATTCTAATTAATCGCCGAGAACCTCTCGCACGCAGATCGTACGATTTGGCTCACGAACTATTTCACCTTCTAACCTGGCAAACAATGCCGCCAAAGCGTATCGAATCTAATTCCTTACCGGCAGAAAAAGATGAGAAACGTGTAGAGCAGTTAGCAGACAATTTCGCTGCAGGGCTATTAATGCCTACGCGAACAATTAAAACACTAGTTGCAAATAGCTCACCTCCACAAGGACTTGCTCTAGCTGGATGGATACGATCGTCCGCAACAAAACTTGGTGTGAGTGGCCCCGCTTTAAAGTGGCGATTGTTAAATATGGGAGTGATTAAGCTATCGCAACTAGATTCTTTGCCAGATGAAGTTCTAAGATCAAGTACTGAGGAAACCAATAATCATCTACCTGCCAGGTATAGCAAACGCTTTGTTTCCGCAATATCTTGGGGTATCGATGAAGGCCATGTTTCCGCACGTCGTGTCGCGCAGCTCTTAGCAATCTCAGTTGATGATCTTAAAGATTTATTTGCTGAGCATGGGCTTTCCACTCCATTTGATTTATAGGGAAAATATGACATTTTTCCCTAAGCAGCGAGTACTTGTAGATACCAATGTAATTATTGAAGCCCATCGCACAGGTTGCTGGAATACTATTGCTAATTATTTTGCTCTTGAGACAGTCCAGAAGGTAATCGAGGAGACGCAAACTGGCGCGCAAAATAGGCCATCTGGGACACATATTGATGAGGCAAAACTTCGCGCATCAATGAAACATGTCGCGACGGTTACAGATGAAATGCGCGCAAAATTTCATCAGGCATTTCCTCAAGTACTTTTGGATGATGGAGAAAGAGACCTGCTCGTTTATGCTGGCACAATTCCTGTTGCCGAAATATGGCTATTGAATAGCCCTGACATGGCAGCAGTTCGACATGCACATAGCCGGGCATGGCTGGATCGTCTAGTGTCGCTGGAAATATTAAATGCACACCTTAAAGGCAAACTAGCAGCTACCCTCAAGGATAATTATTCCGAGGAGTGGCTAAGTATCCGCAGAACGCGTCTTATTTTAGGTTAATGCATTGAAGTGACTACTTTGCATCAACGCAATCGCTAAATCAGAGTCCTGTGAGCATGTTATTGGACAGGCCCGTTTCTTAGGCGCGAAGCTCTGGACCGACTTTCGCATATTTGGCGACGATTCCCGGCAAGTGGCGATGCCGATGCGCACGGCAATGGGAATTGTACAGATCAGCCCAACACTTCCCGTAACAGGCTGGTGCAATTGCCGATGTTAAGATTTTCCTCGTTCGGTAGATGAAGATAATGCACACCGGCCTTGTGTAGAGTCTCCCAGACTTCATCAAGATTCTTGCCATTTGTTGCGTACACCTTGATATAAAGAGGAGATGACTCAATAAATACGACGCTCACGTGGACTTGGCCGCGCCTCACTCCAAATGCCGATGCCCGACGCAGTCGTGGGACTCCCCCATCGCTGCTGACAGAAAGCCGTAAGTCGATCTCGCCATCTTCATCTGATAACGCAGTAATCGGCACCGTCCACCCGTCCTCATCGCTATCAGTAAGGAGATCGATATCCAGACCGTCCAATACTGAAAGCGCTTCGACCGCATCGCATAAAAATTGAGGGATGCTGTCGCGTTTCGCTGGATCAGTATTGAGCAACACGTCCAAATTCACTGGACGGATTCGTTGCTCAGAACCAGGCTCGCCCACAGCAGCCGACTCGACAGCTTGACCCACACGACCACCTGTGCGCCCAACGCCGTCGGTGGTCGCCAGCACTTTGTCTTTCCAGACCGGCTTTTTCTGCAAATCCGGAAAGCGTGGCTCTAGACGTACCTGAATCGTCTTCGGCGCCAGGCTATTTGATGCGTCCCGCTCTACAATTACTTGCTGAGGTGCATCGCTGACAGAACCCTGGATGAGGCTCTGGCGAGGAGACTTGCTGTTCGCACGAGAAAACACATTTTGTACTTTGTAGCGCAATGAGCGAAAGGGGAACGGATGAGAGCACGAACGAAGGCTATACACGAGAAATGTTGCCTCCGCTCGATCGCCCAAACTCAACCATTTCCCTGCGGCCGCCAAGGTAGTCGTGCCTTCGAATGGAAAGAAACCTTGCGGATAGATAGTCTGCCGGGCGACCGATGCTTTCAATGCCGACGTACCAATATGCATGGCAGCACGCCAGGCGATGGGATCCAAATGCAGCCGCCCTATATCCGCCGCTGATGCGCCAGATATTTTTTCGGCCAGCTCTAGGACAAGGCGCTTGGTGGTCGGATCGAATTGGGGACTGCCATAGAGAGTTTTACGCTGTAGGGGTGGCAGAAACAGCTTGGTGATTAGCCCGCTCGACGATCCAAAATAGAATCGAATCAGCTCGACGCAAGGAATGATCAGCTGACGGCCATCTGGCAGCTCCACCATCACGCAATAGGAATGCGTGCAGTTCAAATGCCATGGATGTTCCGACAGCGGCAACAGGAAACCCTTGTCGTCCAGGTTCAGGCCCGCCTTGACCAGATGAACTGTGCTGTCATCAATCTGCAGGTCGACGAAGCGTTCAAGCTGGTAGTCGGGGCTGGCTTCTAGTTTTCCGTCACGCCAAATGTCACCGATGCGCAGTAGCGGCAAAGTACCGGCCGAAACCCATACCTTGCGTTGAAACCGAGCAGGAGTGGTCGAGTCAGGGGAGAGTTGAACGGAAGGATCGTAATGAAAACTGCTATCG
Organism: Collimonas sp.; assembly: GCF_035566375.1. Lineage (GTDB taxonomy): Bacteria > Pseudomonadota > Gammaproteobacteria > Burkholderiales > Burkholderiaceae_D > Collimonas. The sequence continues at coordinate 134,290 of NZ_DATMRK010000030.1, read as the reverse complement.
AGAACCTTGGAGAGGTGCACGAGCAGCGATGGCTGAGTCCGGCGGAATAGACGGTTCGGGAAAGCCAAATCTCCGAACCAATCTATTCGCCAAGAGTTATTGCCCTTGGTAAGAGCCGAGATAGAAGGTAACTCTTTGTTTATGAATGATTTTTTATGACCAAATACCATTTAAGCAGCATATGTTGTCTCATCAACTTCTGAATTTGTCTCGCTAACTTCTAATTTGTCTCATTAACTACTGATTTTTCACAACCATGCCGGCATCATGCGCTTGCTGGTCTGCGTGATAAGAACTGCGCACCATAGCTCCCACCGCAGCGTGCGCGAAGCCCATCTTGTAGGCTTCTTCCTCATACATCTTGAACACGTCAGGATGCACATAACGCCTTACCGGCAGGTGATTTCCGCTCGGCATCAGGTACTGGCCGATGGTCAGCATGTCGACATCATGGGCGCGCATGTCGCGCATGACTTGCAATACTTCTTCATCGGTTTCGCCGAGGCCGACCATGATGCCGGATTTGGTCGGCGTGTTCGGATGCAGCGCCTTGAAGCGTTTCAGCAGGTTCAGCGAATATTCGTAGTCGGAGCCGGGACGCGCTTCCTTGTACAAGCGCGGCGCGGTTTCCAGGTTGTGGTTCATCACATCGGGCGGCGCCAGGTTGAGGATTTCCAGTGCACGGTCCATGCGGCCGCGGAAGTCCGGCACCAGGATTTCGATGCGGGTATTCGGCGACAGCGCGCGCACGTGGCGTATGCATTCGGCGAAATGGCCGGCGCCGCCGTCGCGCAAATCGTCGCGGTCGACGCTGGTGATGACGACATAATTCAATTTCAGCGCGGCGATGGTCTTGGCCAGGTTTTCCGGTTCGTTGACATCCAGCGGATCGGGGCGGCCGTGGCCGACATCGCAGAACGGGCAGCGGCGGGTGCATTTGTCGCCCATGATCATGAAGGTTGCCGTGCCCTTGCCGAAACATTCGCCGATATTCGGGCAGCTGGCTTCTTCACACACGGTGACCAGGCTATTGGCGCGCAAGATGTCTTTGATTTCGTAAAACCGCGACGATGGCGAGGCTGCCTTGACCCTGATCCAGTCCGGCTTTTGCAGGCGCTCAATCGGGATGATCTTGATTGGAATGCGCGCGGTCTTGCTGGCGCCTTTTTGCTTTTCGGACGGATTGTAACTAGCGCTGGCAACGCTGGTTTCGGCAGGCAACGACGGCGTGGTTTCTGTGGTCATGGTCTAGGCATTTCCTTGCTGGAGTCTCGAAAGGAGATTCAGTTAAAACGGTCTATCAGTTTGTGAGCAAGCGCTAACTGCATCTCAGAGAGAGCGATGTCAACGCCTAATGTTTTCATATCGACGGTAGCCAGGCCTTCGTAGCCGCATGGATTGATCCAGGAAAAAGGCTCCAGATCCATGCCGACATTGAGCGACACACCGTGGTAAGTGCAACCGCTGGCCCTTACTTTCAAGCCAAGAGCGGCGATTTTCGCACCCTGCCAGGCGCCGTCTGCAACATAAATCCCAGGCGCGCCGGCCTTGCGTTCACCGGCCAGATTATACGCTGCCAGCGTGTCTATCACCGCCTGCTCGATGCTGTGCACGAATTCGCGCACGAACAGACGAGCGCCGGGACCGCGGCGGCGCAAATCCAGCAGCAGGTAAATCACCACCTGGCCTGGTCCGTGATAAGTCACCTCACCGCCGCGATCGGTCTGTATCACAGGAATTGCATGGGGCGCCAGCACGTGGCCAGGATCGGCCCCCAGGCCAAGTGTAAACACCGGCGGGTGCTCGACTATCCAAAGCTGGTCTGGCGTATCGCTGCAACGGGAATCGGTAAACGCGCGCATCGCGTCAAAACTGACTTGGTAGGGTTCGACGCCGCGCTGGATAATCTGGAGGCTGGGCGGAAGATCTGGAGAAATGAATTGCGGCGCGCTGGACATTCCGCAAGTGTACCGAAAATCGGCGGCCGGCGTGTGCCGCCGGTGCGCCGTCAAGCCTTCAACAAGGCTTCATGGGATTGCCTTCTCAACAAGTCAGCAAGCCACGGGATTGCCGTTCAGCGGCTTGCCGAAACCAGCGCGTGCGCTCACAACCGGCAGACGCGTTGATTGCTGTTGAATTTGCACCACGCTGTTGCTTTTGACGGCTTCGATGACGATATGGCTGTCGGCTGCAACGTTGAGGAATTGCCCCGCGGACAACCAGTAGTCGTCGCCCTGCCCGGCCACCGTCACCCACACCCGGCCCTGCACGATTTGCAGGGTTTGCGCTACCGGTGCAATGACCGACGTGGCTTGGCCGGCGCCGATGCTCAACGATTCGTTAGCTAATAATTTTCTCATGATGTCACTCCTTGGAACTGCTGGTATATTTGCCGTTGGTGAACGCTATATCTCCTGCTGACCGCCTGATATAGGCATTCCTTGCTTCTACGGAGTCATTCTAGTCAACTGACTGGCAGTAACAAAACGAGTAATTTTCCTTCCCCTTGCTAATTTTCCTCATATAACATGGCCGACCTCCGGAAACTGCCCAATCTCTCCGCCCTGCGCGCCTTCGAAGCCGCGGCCCGCAATGACAGTTTTTCGCGCGCCGCCGAAGAAATCTATGTGACGCCGGGGGCGATCAGCCATCAGATTCGGGCTTTGGAACAGGAACTGGGCATCATGTTGTTCAGCCGCCACGGCAAGCGCATCACCATCACCGAACAGGGGCAGCGCTTTGCCGCCGTCATCCGCAAATCCCTGAATGAAATCGCGTTTGCGGCCGAGGCCTTGAAAATGGACGCCAAACAGAAGCGGCTGACGATTTCCGCGCTGCCGTCGTTCGCCGCGCGCTGGCTGGCGCCGCGGTTATGGAAATTCATCGACCTGCATCCCGATACCGAGGTCGTGCTGCAATCGAGCAATCACCTCAACGACCTCGAGCGCGAACCTATCGATGTCGGCCTGCGCTACGGCCTGGGCCACTATCCGGGCCTGGTGGTGGAAAAATTGATGGATGATTTTTATTATCCGGTGGCCAGCCCGAACTACCGTGGCGGCAACCTGCCGAAATCGCCGCAAGAACTGGAACAGTGCAGCCTGTTGCGGATGGATACCGAATCGTCATGGTTGCCGTGGTTCGAGGCTGCCGGCGTCGATCTGGTGGAGCCGACTGGCGGCTTGCTGATCGAGGATGCGTCGATGCTGCTGCGTTCGGCTTCAGATGGACTGGGAATTGCATTGACCCGGCATGCGATTGCGCTGCAGGAAATTGCTTCGGGGGAGTTGGTGCGTTTGTTCGATGTTGTTGCGCGCTGTCCGCTATCCTATTATTTCGCCTGCACCAAGGAAGCGATGAGCAAGCCGCAGGTACAGGCTTTTCATCGCTGGCTGCTGGAAGAGATCAGAAATTTCAAGGCGCAAAGCGAATGGCCCGGCGCACCCGAGCCATGATTCGCCTTGGATTTACAGGACCATCTTCACCATCGGATGCGATGACAGAGCCCGGTACAGGTTATCGAGCTGCTCGCGGTTGACGGCATACACATTGGCCGTCAGGCCGGTGTAATTGCCCTTGGACGACGGCCGCACTTCCAGCTTGTCGATATGAAAAGTAGGATCATGCTGCACCACCACACCAATGATGGTCTCTGCGAAAGCATCGTGCGTCGGCCCCATGATCTTGATGGGGAACACGCTTGGATATTCGATCAGGCTGTCGGCTGGATCGATTGGCTTGGTCAGGTCGGTCATGGTCTTTTACTCTTTAGTGATGTTACAGGCAGGTAGTTTACTCCGTGAACGCTACACCTGCTCATCAGCGGCACGCCATTCTGCAAGAATCGCTTGTTCAAATGAAAACAGGGCGGAAATTCCCGCCCTGCAACCATCCGTCCGACTATCTGTAAGAAAGCGGTCCCTTTCAGGCAGCAGCCTTGGCTTGCTGATAAGCCTCGTATAACTGTTTGTATATGGGGCCAGGTTCACCGTTTCCAATAGTCTTGCCGTCAATCGAAACCACCGGTAATACTTCCTTGGTGGCCGACGACAGCAGCACTTCATCGGCTGCGAACACTTCTTCCCGAGCAATCCGGCGCGCTTCAAACGGAATCCCGCCGGCGGCGCACAATTCCTCGATCAGACGGTAACGAATCCCTTCCAGGATCAAATTATCCTTGGGCGGCGCCATCAGCTTGCCGTGCTTGACGATCCAGACATTGGATGACGATGCTTCGGTCAGCCAGCCATCGCGAAACTGGATCGCCTCGACCACCCCGTGCTCCGCCGCGTTCTGCGCCGCCAGCACGTTGCCCAGCAAGGAAATCGACTTGATTTCGCAATGCAGCCAGCGCTGGTCTTCCATCGACACGCAAGGCACGCCGCTGGCGCGCAAGGCAGCGCTCGGCAATACCAGCGGATTGGTCATGATGAACACGGTCGGCGTCAGCGGCTCTTTCGGGAAAGCGTGGCCGCGCTTGGCGACGCCGCGGGTGACATGGATGTAGACCATCTGGTCGTCCGCCGGATGAGCGTCGATCACGCCCTGGATCAGCGCCATCCACTGCTCTTTGTCATGCGGATTTGGAATACTGATTTTTGCCAGGCTGCGAAACAGGCGCGCCAGATGATGCTCGGCGCGGAATAATTTGCGGCCGTAGATAGGAATCACCTCATACACGCCATCGCCGAAAATAAAGCCGCGATCCAGCACCGGGATACGCGCTTCGGACAGCGGCGTCATGCTGCCATTGAGATAGACCAGCGGGTCTTGCATGATCGGATTCCTGAAAAAGTAGAGAGTCCAATTCTGGCACAGCGCAAGGTGGCAGGGTATGCAAAAAAAGTATGCGGAAAACAGACGAATGGGCTTTTTTCCGCTTCCAGCGCATCCAGCGTGATCAGCGCATCCCGCCTATTTGCCATGACCGGCCAGATGATTTCGACGTGATGCGGTAGCATGTGCCTAACTCAACTCCGAGGAACCGGCAAAGTTCCTCCCCTGCACCGACCATGACCACCATCGTTACCCGCTGCGCCTGGGCCAATCCCGCCAATCCGCGCTATCTGGCCTATCACGACGAGGAGTGGGGCCAGCCCTGCCACGATGAGGTGCGGCTGTTCGAAATGCTGAATCTGGAAGGCGCGCAAGCCGGCCTGAGTTGGGAAACCATTCTCAACAAGCGTGATAACTACCGGCTTGCCTTTGACAACTGGGACGCAAAAAAAATCGCACGCTACGATCAGGACAAGGTGGCTGCGCTGCTGGCCGACGCCGGCATCGTCCGCAATCGCCTGAAGATCGCCGCCACCATCAGCAACGCCCAAGCCTATCTGCGCCTGCATACCGAAACCGGCGGCCTGGCGCCGTTTTTGTGGGCTTATGTCGATGGCGCGCCGATCCAGAATCAATGGACATTACTGGGCGGCAATCCTGCCAAGACACCCTTGTCCGACCGCATTTCCAAGGATCTGTCCAAGCGCGGCTTCAAATTTGTCGGCTCCACCATCATTTACGCCTATATGCAGGCGATCGGCATGGTCAACGATCATTGCGTCGAGTGCTTCCGGCACGCTGTGGTAAAGGGCTAATGACGCCATGCAACGGTGCAGAAGTAATGAAGTAATTCCGGTGCGGGATGGCTGCAAGCGGTGACGCCGGAGCTGCAAAAATTCTACAACCCGGAAGGCAGGGTCGACGCCACTACCCTGGTCGATTGCAACTCTGGCAATGAAGAACGCAGCGATTTGCTGGAGACATTGAATGAACTGGGCCTGGCCTGAACCTGGAAGACTGCGATTGGCTGCCTATGCCAAGTTGAACGCCGCCAAGCAACTGGCGTAAATGATGAGCAGGCGGCGATCTGGATTCAGATTGCCGCCTGCCGCACATAATTTAGGAAATTACTGTCAAAAACAGACCTTTTGCCTCCTTATCAAAAAGATAAAATAGAATTCTGAAGCCCAGCCATAAACGTCCTTGTTATTTTTACATCGTCATCAACCAAACTTGCAAACTTCTATAAATTGCGGATAATTTAATAGATAGTTATCTAAAAATTGCGGGGTAAGGACATGACAACTCAAACCATCGATCACACCACTTTGACTACGCTAGCCGCGGCAGGTGTCGTGCACAGCGCACACGTTATTGGACAGCAAGGCGGCTGGGGGATTCTAGTCAAATACGGCAATACTGAGCGCGCACTGGCCGCCCAGCGCAGCCACCAGGTGCGCATCTTTCGCAAGCTGGAAACGCTGGTTGACTACCTGAAAGGAATTGGCATCCCATATTTCGACGTAGACGCTGTCAACTATGACCCCAATACTGCGGCGGCACGCAAACGGCCCGATCGGGCTGCTGCGATGAAAGACGCACATGCAGCTGCCGCTTATACAAAGTGGCTAAAAACCGAAATACAGCAAGCCATTGACGACACTAGCCCAACGGTCCAGCACGATGAAGCCATGCGCCAGATTCGTGCTGCGATCAAGCCCGCCTAAAGGCGGCACGTGTACGCCATACACTGGAAGAAACAGGCCATCAACGACTTGATCAAAATCGGCCAGGAGATCGCCAAAGACAGTCCTGTGAACGCAGAAAAAATGGTTGACCTCATCGAAGACAAGCTAACGCCGCTTGCAACGCATCCGGAAATTGGGCGCGCTGGCCGCAAGCGCGGCACCAGAGAATTAGTCGTCCATACGAATTATGTGGTGATTTATCGCGCACTCGCCGCGCAGATCGAAATCTTACGTGTAAAACACACGGCTCAGCAGTGGCCGCCAACGGACAAATAAGCTAAGGCCGATTGTCACGCGCCATTAATCACAGTCAGCAAACTGCCGCCCTCTTCCCGTCCTCACCCCGTTCTGCTACATTCCCGCCATGCCTAAACTGACCTTAGACCGAATCCTGCAATCGCAGGGCTTCGGCAGCCGAAAATATTGCCGTGAGTTAATTGAAGACGGTGAAGTCGTCATCAACGGCGCCGCCGTTACCGACTATAAATCCACGCCCGACACCAACGGCCTGGTGTTCACTCTGTTCGAAGAAGAGTGGACCTATCGCGAACACGTCTACATCGTCCTCAACAAACCAGCCGATATCGAATGCTCGCGCAAACCCAGCCATCACCCCGGCGTGCTAAGCATCCTGCCGGAGCAATTCAGCTGGCGCGATGTGCAGCCGGTCGGGCGGCTCGATCACGACACCACCGGCTTGCTGCTGATGTCGGACGACGGCAGCTTTATCCACGCCCAGTCTTCGCCCAAGCGCCATGTGCCGAAGCTGTACGTTGCCACCACCCATGAACCGGTGACCGAGGAACTGGTGCAAAGCCTGCTGGCTGGCGTCAAATTGCATGATGAGCCGCAAACCCTGGCTGCCGTCAGCTGCCGCATGCTGGGCTCGCATGAAATCGAGATCGTGCTGGAACAGGGCAAATACCACCAGGTCAAGCGCATGCTGGTCGCCGCCGGCAACCATTGCACCGCCTTGCGCCGTACCGCCATCGGCGGCCTGACGCTGGACGCGCTGGAACTGGAACTGGGGGAGTGGTGCTATCTGGAGCCGGAGCACCTGGCCTTGTTAGTCCCTGCCTAAAATATGAACAATTAAAAAAAAAGCGCAAGGCCTAAGCCTTGCGCTTGTCTGCTTTTTCTGTCCTCGGCTCTCGCGCGACCTTAGTGCGAGCGGATCATGGTGCCGAACGCCTGTTCGGTCAACACTTCCAGCAGCAGCGAGTGCTCAATCCGGCCATCGATGATATGAACCGTGTTGACGCCCGACTTGGCCGCATCCAGCGCCGATGAAATCTTCGGCAGCATGCCGCCGGAGATGGTGCCATCCTTGAACATTTCATCGATTTCACGTGCCGACAGATCAGTGACCAGATTGCCTTGCTTGTCTTGCACGCCAGCAATATTGGTCATCATAATCAGTTTTTCCGCATGCAGGATCTCAGCGATCTTGCCTGCCACGACGTCGGCATTGATGTTGTAAGCCTGGCCGTCGGCGCCAAAGCCGATAGGCGAAATGATCGGAATGAAAGCGTCATCCTGCAAGGCCTTGACCACTGCCGGATTGATGGCTTCGATTTCGCCGACAAACCCGATGTCGAGGAATTCGCCCGGCTTTTCGCGGTCCGGCATGCGGTATTTACGGGCGCGTATCAAGCCGCCGTCCTTGCCGGTCAAGCCAACCGCCTGGCCGCCGTAATGGTTGATCAGCATCACGATATCCTGCTGCACTTCACCACCCAGTACCCACTCCACCACTTCCATGGTTTCTTCGTCGGTGATACGCATGCCTTGCACGAAAGTGCCCTGCTTGCCGATTTTCTTCAAAGCGTTGTCGATTTGCGGGCCGCCGCCGTGCACCACCACCGGATTCATGCCGACCAGTTTCAGCAAAATCACGTCGCGCGCGAAGCCATGCTTCAGGCGCTCTTCGGTCATTGCATTGCCGCCGTATTTGACGACAATGGTTTTACCGTGGAATTGACGGATGTACGGTAACGCCTCGGCCAGAATTTCTGCTTTGATTCCTGGTGCAACGTTGGCAAGATTGTTGGTCAAATCGGCCATGAACAGTCCTACAAGAGAGTTCCGAAAAGCTTGGGGTGCGGGGTGGTCGCGGCCCGGTCCAATACCGGCGGCTAACGACCCGTCGACCTCAGACAGTTTGTCGGAAGAAAGTAAAAGGGGTGCAAAGACTGCAACTCGGGGGAGTTAAAAATCGCTGCGCGATGGATCAGCGCGATTTTACATGGAAATGCGCTTGCTTAGGTGTGACAAGCTGTGACAAGCGCCGCAAGTGTGGCGCTGGTTGCACAGGCCGCCAGGATCGTTATCATGACGTTGCAAGTGCGCGCAAGTGCGTCGTTTTGCGCGCCCGAGAATTTGCCTTGATCGGCGATCGACATCAGGATCGCTGGCGTCCCTGGCCACTACGCAATACCACGCAAACCACGCAAAGGAAAAGCATCATGGCGCAATGCCCCGTCTGCCAACAGCAGTTTTTTTGCGGCGCCGGCCAGCATGCCGATCAGCCCTGCTGGTGCAGCCTGTTGCCGCCGCTGGCCGGGGCTGACTTGGCAGCGGCAGCGCAGTGCTACTGCCCGGCTTGCCTGCAACGCTTGCTGCAACAGGAACCAGCCAGCGCCGCCGAGCAGCAGAAACCGTCGCTTTAAAAACAACGATTAGGGACAGCTGCGCACTTCCTGGCCAGGAAAATCGGCCTTGATCTTGTCGAAGGCAAGCTTTGCATCGCCGCCCAAATCACGCAGCTGGAACGCCACTTTGCTGGAACTGACGCTGCGCGTGCCGACCTTGGCGCCGCTCAGGCCACGCTTGGCCAGGTTGGCCACTTGCTTCTGCGCCGCTTCGTCGGTCTTGAAAATACCCAAGGAAATGCCATAGCGCAGCGCGCTCGAATCCTGGATCACAAAAAAGTCGCTGATCCCGAGCCGGCGCACCTCGTCAGCCTTTTTATCCGCCGCTTCCTTGCTGCCCAGCGATGGCAGGTACACCATATGGCTGGCCACTTCCTGGATTTCACGGCGGACAAATTTGACGGCGGGCGTGCGTTCCGCCAGCTGGCTCGAAAAACGCCGTGCTTCGGCTGCATTGAAGTTGCCGACTTCAGTACAGGCCACTGGCGCCAGTTCGGCGGCTGTCGGTGCTGGCGCCGTACTGGCTGCGCTGGCCACCGCAGCAGCAGGAGCAGCGTCGGCTGGCGTCATCTTGATTTTATCCGCCTGCAACTGCTTGCTGATGCGGGTCGGCTCCCGGCCGTCGCTGTAGAGCGCGCCGAGATAACCTTTTTGCATGGCGAACAAAGCGGCGTTCGCCAATAACAGCAGCCAGAAAATGAGTTTCAACATAGTTTTAGAGTGTCACTGCGGCAGTTTGTAGACCGATCAATACCAGATTATCAACGGTTTCATGCGCTATGGACAGATACGGCGCAATCAACGCCGCCGAGCCGCCTGCCACGATACAGCGTATGCGCTTGTCGCCGGATTGCTGCTGATGCAGCGCAACCGCGCGTTCGATGGCGCCGACCTGAGCGTTGATGCAGCCGCTGACGATAGCGTCATCGGTATTGTCGGCAAACAGCGTACTGACTTGCACGTGATCCGTAATGTGCGGCAATTGCGCGGTGCTGCGCGCCAGCGAAGTTGCCATCAAGCCCAGGCCCGGCAGGATCATGCCGCCAGTGAATACGCCGTCTGCGCTGACGGCGTCGATCGTGGTAGCCGTGCCGCAAGTAGCGACAATCAAGGCCTGTTGCGGAAACAAGCGTTGCGCCCCCAGCGCCGCCGCAAACCGATCGCAACCCAGTTGCGCCGGATCGCGATAGGCGTTGCGCAGGTCGCCCAATTGCGGCGGCGAGACAAACCAGTGTGGCGGCATGTCAGCGCCGAAAACCGTCTCCAGCAGCGTCTGCAAACGCCCCCGTGTATGCTCGCCAGCAACATTTGAAACCAGTATGCGCATCACCGCCAGCTTGCGCCAGCGTTCGCTCAGCCGCACCAGTTCGCTGAGCGCAGCCGAGCCGCTTTCCAGCCATTGGCCCGGCAAACTGCCAGGCTCCGATAGTTCCGCGACTGCCCATTTGATGCGGGTATTGCCGACATCGATCAACAACATAGCCATGGATCAGCCCTCCTTCGGGCGCAATGAAATATCGCCGGCCATGATGGCAATCGGGCTGCTGCCGCCGTCCGTCTGCAACAACAAGCGTCCGATCCGGTCGATGCCCAGCGCCCGGCCTTCGTGCAGTGTCTTGCCCTGGTCCAGGATCAGCACCTGCTGGCCGGCAAACGCATGCAAGCGGTTCCAGCGCTCGACAAAAGCCGCCAGTCCCTGGCTTTCGAATTGCCGCATGCTTTGCGCAAGCCCGCTCAATAATGCGCCAAGCAACAGTTCGCGATCCCGCGCCGCCGATGCCGGCAGATTGGCGGTACGGCGGCCGATCTGTTCTTGCAATTGTTCCGGCATGGCGAGATTGATGCCGATGCCGATCACCGCCCAAACCTGCTGGCCTTGCTGCTCCGGTGCGGTCGCGGTTTCGATCAGGACGCCGGCCAGTTTGCGGCCGCTCTGCAAGACATCGTTCGGCCATTTCAACTGGACCTCAACGCCAAAATCGGCCAGGGTCTCGGCAATCGTCACGCCTACCGCCAGCGGTAAACCGACCAGCGCCTGCAACGGTGCGGCAAACGGCCAGGCCAGCGAAAACGTCAGCGCTGCCGCCGGCGCCGTCAGCCAGGCACGACCGGCGCGGCCACGGCCAGCGGTTTGCGTCTGCGCCACCAGCAAGGTCGGGGCGCTCAGCGCACGCGCGCCGGCCGTGCCCGGCTGATCGCCGCTAGCGACGCGCGCCAGCAGATCGGCGTTGGTGGAACCGGTCTCGGCCACTACTTCGATCTGGCATTGCTCGGCGTGATGGCCGGCAAATGCGGCGATACGGGCGGCGGACAAAGCGCTCGCGGGCGAAATTGGGGCAACAGGGGGTGCAGTGGATTGTGCAGTCATGCCGCGCATTGTAGCGGGAGTTATGGAGAAATGCGGGCGAAATGCGAGCGAAATGCGGCTGGCTATGCATGCGATCACGCGAGAAAACACAATAAAAAACAGCTAGTTTGACCACCCTATGGCATATTTCGCTGCTAATTGCCAATTCGTGCCAATTCGCGCCGATTCCTGCCAATGCGCTGATCCGATCGCCTGTCGCGGCCTGGTTTTATCATTACTGCAATAGTGCTAACAGCGATTCTCCCTTAAACTGATGCGATGCCGAACCCAGATTCCACACCTCCCGTTCTCGATTTCAAAGATGGCAGCCTGGTTGCCGCGCACGGCGACTGGCAGGTACATGCCTTGACGCAGCCGGGAGTGATCAAGGCGCTGCAAGCCAAATTGAGAGTCCTGGCCAGGCAAGCCGATACGCTGCGCTGGGATTTATCCGGTATCGGCAGGCTGGATCATATCGGCGCCCAATTCTTATGGAATGCATGGGGTAAAACCCGGCCCAAACAATTAACCCTGGCGCCGCAACACCGCGATTTCTTCCAGCGCCTGGCCAGCGCCGGCGCCCTGGCGCTGCCGCCCAAACCGCCGCGCCGCCGCCTGTTGAATGTGATCTTCGACGTCGGCGTCGACATCCTGGCGCATATATCCGGCTTCATCACCCTGCTGGGACAACTGGTGCTGGATTTCCTGCGCATGCTGCAAGTACCGCAGCGGGCGCCGTGGAAAGAGATTTCCGCCAATATCTACCATGTCGGCTACCAGGCCCTGGGGATTACTGCGCTGGTCGGTTTCCTGATCGGCGTGGTGCTGTCGTTTTTGTCGGCACAGCAATTGCATACCTTTGGCGGCGATGTCTACCTGGTGAATATTCTCGGCATGAGCATCATCCGCGAACTGGGGCCGTTGCTGGCGGCGATCCTGGTGGCCGGCCGCTCCGGTTCGGCGATCACCGCGCAACTGGGCGTGATGCGGGTCACCGAAGAACTCGATGCGATGCTGGTGATGGGCTTGCCGCACGGCTTCCGGCTGATCTTGCCGCGCGTGCTGGCGTTGCTGGTGGCGATGCCCTTGCTGGTGATCTGGACCGATGCGATCGCGCTCCTGGGCGGGATGGTGGCAGCGCAATTGCAGCTGGGTCTGTCGCCGACCTATTTCCTGCAGCAGTTGCCAAACGCGGTACCGTTGCCCAATTATCTGATCGGTCTCGGCAAAGGCGCGGTGTTCGGCGGCTTGATTGCGATGGTGGCCTGTTACTTCGGCCTGCGCATCGAACCGAATACCGAAAGCCTGGGACATGGCACCACCACTTCGGTAGTCAGCGCCATCACCATCGTCATCGTCGCCGACGCCATATTTGCGATTATTTTCAGCGGCGTGGGATTCTGATGGCTGAACCGACGCCGATCATCGAAATCGATAAGCTCTGGACCCAGTTCGGCCAGGCGGTGATCCATCAGGATCTGGATCTGCGCATAGACGCCGGCGAGATCGTCGGCCTGGTGGGCGGCTCCGGCTCCGGCAAGACGACCCTGGTGCGGCAGATATTGGGCTTGAACCGGCCGACCACGGGCCGCGTAATGGTGTTCGGCACCGACATCAATCAGGCCGATGTCGAGCAAATGTACGCGCTGCAAAATCGCTGGGGCATGTTGTTTCAGCAGGGCGCCTTGTTTTCGGCATTGACGGTGCTAGACAATGTGGCGTTGCCGATGCGCGAGTTGCGCGCCTTGCCGGACCGGCTGATCAGGGATGCGGCCTTGCTCAAGCTGCAGATGGCCGGCATCGGCCCTGAACATGCGCTGAAAATGCCGTCCGATCTGTCGGGCGGCATGGTCAAGCGGGTGGCGCTGGCACGGGCGCTGGCGCTGGAACCGGAATTGCTGTTTCTGGATGAACCGACAGCCGGGCTCGATCCGGCATCGTCGGCCGCCTTTATCGAACTGATCCGCTCGCTGCACCAGGACATGCGCCTGACCGTGGTGATGATCACCCACGATCTGGAGCCGCTGCTGGCGTTGTCGACCAGGATTGCGGTGCTGGCGGACAAACATGTGATCGCCTACGACACACCGGAGCGCGTGATGCAGGTGCGCCATCCGTTTATTGAATCATTTTTTCTCACTGCCAATCGTTTTGAGCATGACACTTGCGGATAGCATGCAAATCAGCGGTTGCAGGAAAGCGTAGATAGGAAGTTTTATGGAAAATAAAGCGCACGCCCTGATCGCCGGGCTGTTCACGGTAGCCTTGCTGATTGCGGCGCTGCTCGGCGTCATGTGGTTCAACAGCGACCGGGTGGAACGGATTCCTTACGAGATCGCCACCAAACTCTCGGTGCCGGGGCTCAACCCGCAAGCCGATGTCCGCTACCGCGGCCTGGATGCAGGCAAAGTCGATACCATCAGCTTCGATCCCAAAGCGCCGGGGCAGATCCTGATCAGGATCAAGATCAATCCGGATACGCCAATGACCCAATCCACCTTTGCCACACTGGGTTATCAGGGCGTGACCGGGATTGCCTATATCCAGCTGGACGACGATGGCAGCAAGCCGCTCAAACTCGACAGCAGCAAACAGCATCTGGCGCGCATAGAATTGCGCCCCAGCCTGTTCGATAATCTGCAGACCAAGGGCGCGGCGATCCTGGCGCGGGCCAGCGAGATGGTGGACAAACTCAACGGCTTGCTGGACCCGGAGAATCAGAAAACCATGCTCAAAGCGTTCAGCGACGTCAGCCAGACCGCCGACAAATACCGACCCATTCCGGAGCAGTTGCAGCCGACCTTGCGCCAGTTGCCTGCCCTGACCAGTGAACTGAACCAGGCGCTGACCTCGGTCACGACGCTCTCCAACAACATGAGCGTGCTCAGCAAAAACCTGAATACCCTGACCGCCAGCCTGCAAGGACCGGACGGAGCCGTCGCTAATCTGGCGGGAGCGGTGCAAAATATCGGTTCGGCCGCCAACGGCGTTGAATACGATGCACTGCCGCGTTTCAACACCCTGGCCACGGAAGCGCGTTCGTCGATGCGCACCCTGAACCAGACCCTGGACCAATTCAAGCAGCAGCCGCAAAGCATTTTGTTTGGAGGTACAAGCCTGCCTCCGGGCCCGGGGGAAGCTGGATTTGTCGCTCCCGCCAGATAACAAATCGGGGGCAGAGTTTAAGTGCCGCCAAGCTAAGATTACTCTGTCCGCAACTGATTAAAAATAACTAAGGTTAAGCCATGACCATGCCAAGAATCCTGCCGTCTTTAGCCGCAATAGCACTGGTCGCCGGCTGCGCCAGCAAGATCGACGCGCCCACCCAATACGATCTGGGTCTGCTGCCGGCTGCTGCAATTGCCACCCCTGTCGCCACCACGGCCGCAACGATCTTGCCAGCCATCAGCCTGGCCGATGTCAATGCACCCGCCTGGCTCGACAACAACATGATGTTCTTCCGCCTGGCCTACGCCAACCAGCTGCAACCGCGCCCTTACGCCAGCAGCCGCTGGACCATGCCGCCGGCGCAGCTGTTCCAGCAACGCCTGAAATCACGCCTGGCCCAGGCTGGCGGCACGGTGCTGGCGATGTCCGATGCAGCGCTCAACATTCCCTTGCTGCGGATCGATCTGGATGACTTCACGCAAACCTTCGATACGCCGTCGCACAGCGTGGCCACGCTGCAAGTGCGCGCTTCGCTGTTCAATGGCAGGGTGCTGCTGGCGCAAAAGAATTTCAGCCGCCAGGCCACGGCCCCCAGTGCCGACGCCGCCGGCGCCGCCAGTGCTTTTGTGGCCGCCAACGATGGCGTGATCGATGATCTGATGAGCTGGCTGGCGACGGTAGCGCCGAAAAAATAATGACCGAACAAAAGACCAGCGCAACTTCCGCTGCCGCGCCATCATTTGCCCGCGTCAGCCTGCTGATTTATCTGCTGCTGATCGTCTACGCCAGCTGGTATCCGTTTGCCGGCTGGCGCGATCTCGGCCTGACAGCGTTTGCCTATCTGCGCGCGCCATTGCCGCATTACTGGACCGTGTTCGATGTCTGGACCAATGTCGCCGGCTACCTGCCGCTAGGCATGCTGATGGTGCTGTCGCTACCGCTGCAGCGCTGGCGCCGCTGGTCGCCGTATTGGGCGGTACTGCTGGCGACCCTGGCCGGGATCCTGATCTCCGGCTGCATGGAAGCGGTGCAAACCTTTTTACCCACTCGCGTTGCCTCCAACCTGGATCTGATGACCAATAGCGTCGGCGCCCTGCTCGGCGCGGTGCTGGGCGCCATCCTGCGGCCGCGCTTTGGCCCCGACAACCGCCTGCTGCAACTGCGCGACCGCTGGTTCAATCGTGAAGCCAGCCAAGGCATGGTGGTAGTGGCGCTATGGCCGCTGGCGCAGATTTATCCGCTCAGCCATCTGTTCGGCTTCGGCCAGTTCACCTCCATGCTCTCCACCTGGCTGTCCGACCTGCTGGAACAGCCCGTCGATCTGCAAGGCTGGCTGACCAACGATATTCAATTCAGCGCCGACCAATACTGGCTGACCGAAACCATCATCACCGCTTGCGGCCTGACCGGCGCCGCCCTGACCTTCCTGATCGTGCTGCGCCAGCAAGCACCGAAACTGCCGCTGACCTTGCTGCTGGTGTTTGTCACGCTGATGACCAAGACGCTGGCGACAGCGCTGCTGTTCGCGCCGGACAATGCATTGGTCTGGCTGACCCCGGGTTCGTTCGGCGGTTTGCTGATCGGCGGCCTGATGCTGGGCGGCCTGGCTTACGCGCCGCAGCTGGCGCAACGCCGCCTGGCCGGGCTGACCTTGATCATGGCTTTATTGCTGGTGAATATCATGCCGGACAATCCCTATTACACCGAAACCTTGCAAACCTGGTCACAGGGGAAATTCCTGAACTTTAACGGCGTCGCCCAGTTCCTGGCCTTGCTGTGGCCGTTTTGCACGCTCTGGTTCCTGTTTCACCCGATGCACATGCGGCGCCGCAAGCTGCAGTTGCGCGAATCGAGATAGGATAGAGCCAGGCCGCCTCCTGAAATGAAGATGCCGGCGGTGTATGATCCCTGCTATACCCAACCTTCCAAGAATATTGCAATGAGCGACAAACCGTATTACGAACACCATGTATTCTTTTGCCTGAACCAACGCGAGCCGGGCGAACGCGTCTGCTGCGCCAATGCCGGTGCGCAAGCCGCGCAAGAACACGCCAAGCGCCGCGTCAAGCAACTCGGCCTGGCCGGTGAAGGCAAGGTGCGGATCAACAAGGCGGGCTGTATGGAACGCTGCGAACAGGGGCCGGCGCTGGTGATTTATCCGGAAGGCGTCTGGTACACCTACGTCGACACCCAAGATATCGACGAAATCATCGATGTCCATATCGTCGGCGGAAAAATTGTCGAACGCTTGAAAATCTAAACAGACCCACTGGCAAAAACGCTTTCCGTCTTCTCTTCATCACCCCGAATTAAGTCAATGAACGCCCAAACGCTTCCCTTCTTCATCACTGGCGCTGCCGGCCAGCTCGAATGTGCACTAGACCTGCCTGATCCGCAAACATTTGCCGCACCGCGCGGTTTGGCGCTGGTGGCCCATCCGCATCCGCTGTTCGGCGGCACCATGGACAACAAGGTGGTGCATACGCTGACGCGCGGTTTCCTGGCGCTGGGTTATGCAACGGCACGCATGAATTTCCGCGGTGTCGGCAAATCCGACGGCGTCCACGACGAGGGCCGCGGCGAGACCGATGACATGGCGCTGCTGCTGGCTCACATGCGCCAGCAATATCCCGATCTGCCGCTGGCGCTGAGCGGATTCTCATTCGGCACTTTCGTGCAAGCGCAATTACAGCAGCGCCTGACTGAGACTGGGACAGCGGCCGAACGGCTGGTGCTAGTCGGCACCGCCGCCGGCAAATGGCCGATGCCAACCGTGCCGGCCAACAGCATCCTGATTCACGGCGAACTGGACGAGACGATTCCGCTTACAGCCGTGTTCGAATGGGCGCGCCCGCAAGACATCCCGGTAATCGTGATTCCCGGCGCCGATCATTTTTTTCATCGCCGGCTGCAACATATCAAGAATCTCATGGTCGAAATGTGGCATCGCTGAAAGGCCGCGGAAAGGCCTCGGTTCAATCGCTGTGCAAGCACCTTTGCATAGCGATTGAGCCGGCCGGGCAGGCGGTGAGGCTATAATTCTGTCAGCATGGTTGTATGCGGTTGTTTGTTTGCCGCCTCCGCTTACGCATTTTTCAACCCCTTACGCAAATAAAGTTGCTCATTGTTCACAATGGCGCTGGTTTATTGCTACTGATTTCATTACTCGATACTCCATGAAAAAAATACTCGCGGCGCTCGCTGCAACTGTCCTCTCCATATCCGTAGCCTTTGCCCAGACATTACCGGCGCCGACAGTGGCCGCCAAATCATGGCTATTACTGGATACCACCAGCAACCAGGTAGTCGCGTCGCAAGATCCAGACATGCGCATCGAGCCGGCCTCGCTGGCCAAGATCATGACTGCCTACGTGGTTTTCGATGCGCTCAAGGACAAGAAGATCAGCCTGGACCAGATGGTCAACGTCTCGGTGCGCGCCTGGAAGGTCGATCCAAGCAGCTCGAAAATGTTCATCGATCCAGCCACGCCGGTATCGATCAATGACCTGCTGTACGGCTTGATGGTGGTATCGGGCAACGACGCTGCGGTAGCCTTGGCAGAAGCAGTGGCCGGCACCGAAGATTCCTTCGTCGCGCTGATGAACCACGAAGCTGAACGGATGGGCATGAAATCGACCCACTTCGGCAATCCGCATGGCCTGCCAAGCGCCGACACTTACTCCACCGCGCGCGATCTGGCGACGCTGGCAGCCCACGTGATCGTCGATTTCCCCGAGTTCTACAAAATCGATTCGACCAAGAAATACACTTACAACAAAATCACCCAGCCTAACCGCAACCGCCTGCTGTGGCTGGATCCGACCGTCGACGGCATGAAGACCGGCCACACCAGCAGCGCCGGCTACTCCATCATCGCCAGCGCCAAACGTCCGAACGCCGGCGGCGATCGTCGTTTGCTGGCCGTGGTAATCGGCACCAACTCCGACGGCACCCGTACCCAGGAAGCGCAAAAACTGTTGAACTGGGGTTTCCAGAACTTCGACGCCGTCAAGCTGTACGCCAAGGGCCAGGCAATCGATACGCCGCAAGTCTGGAAAGGCGCCAAGAGCCAGATCAAGATCGGCTTCACGCATGATGTCTACGTAACCGTGCCAAAGGGTATCGCCGACAAGATCAAGCCGGTGCTGGAACGCACTGACCCGCTGATCGCACCGATCAAGCAAAACGCCAAGGTCGGCACAGTCAAGGTAAACGCCGACGGCAAGACCATCGCCGAATTCCCGGTGGTGGCGCTGGAAGACGTGAACCAGGCCACCATCTTCGGCCGCGCGTGGGATTCGATCCGTTTGCTGTTTAAATAAATGTAGCGATCCTGATCGAGAATTTGATCGAGAATCAGATCGGATTCAGATCAGATTCAGATCAGATTCAGATCAGATTCAGGCAAAAAAATGACAGCTGCGGCTGTCATTTTTTTTACCAATAATCATTCGCATGCAATGGCTGGACAACTGTATCACCTCGAATCATTTCGTTACAATTTTGTTTCCCCGTAACAATTAAATACATTGCCGCTGAGGAAAATGTGGGGATAAACTCCATCCCCATGGTCAACCCTGGCCACAATAAAAATGATGCGGCGCGCACCACCATGCGGCGCCGGCACATGGCAGTACAACAGGAGGAATAACATGATGCTCAGCTTCATTGGTTTTCAGCCTTACTTCCAACCATATGCCCACCAAGCCGCATCTGGACCTCTCGCCCCGCCCCTGCGTTTTTAGCGCTTTTCCTAGCGTTTAACTTGTAGCTTCACATTTCCTTCGCTTTACCGAATTTCAATCCTGGCGTTCTGCACGAATGCCCGGGTTGTCTTAGACGCACCTATGGTTCCGTCATGGCAGGTGGCGGACCGGCCGTGCGTCGACTCTGAAGCGAGACGCAATCCCGCTCCAGATGCGGTAACCGGACGCTCCTGATCGGACGCCCGGCATGTCAATTCACATCCACTACGGAGAGATGCAATGAAATTGAATCGCAAATTAGTTGTACTAGCGTTGTCCCTTACCTACGCCAGCGTTGCGCTTGCAGGCGCAGTCAAAGGATCCAGCGACTCAGTCTACAAGCCGACCGGCAAGGGCTGGGGCGAGCTGGATCTGGACGTGCAGACCCATGCACAAAAAGCTGCAACCCTGAGAGCTCAGCGCAGCGCTAACCTGACCGACCAGGGCGGCCCGGTGATGACCGGACCGAAGAACGTCTACTACATCTGGTACGGCAGCTGGGATGCAGCTTCGCAAAACGTGCTGACCAATCTCGGCAACCACATCGGCGGTTCGCCTTATTTCAACATCAACACCACGTACACCAATAAGGCCGGCACCCACGTCCAGAACGTCGTCAACTACGCCGGCACCACCACCGACACCGGTTCGCTCGGCACCCAACTGTCCGATGCAAACATCCAGACCATCGTCGCCAACAAGATCAATTCCGGCGCCCTGCCGCTGGATGCGAACGGTGTCTACTTCGTCTTGACCGACAAGAACACCACTGCAACCTCAGGTTTCTGCACCCAGTATTGCGGCTGGCATACCAACGCCACGATCAATGGCCAGGATATCAAATACGCCTTCATCGGCAATCCTGAAACCCAGTGCGCAAGCTCCTGCGGCGCCAATACGCCAAGCCCGAACAACACGCCCGGCGCAGATGCGATGGCCAGCATCATTTCACATGAGTTAGAGGAAACAACCACCGATCCAGATGGCAATGCGTGGTATGCCCTGGCCAACGGCATGGAAAACGGCGACAAATGCGCATGGAATTTCGGCGCTACATCCACCGCCTCCAACGGTGCTGCGTACAACCAGACCTTCGGCACCATGAAGTATCTGATCCAGCAAAACTGGACGCTGCTGCCAAGCCAGGCTTGCGCCCAGCACTATCCCTGATGGCAAGGCGGTCGTGATGTAACATGGAATTCCGTCGCAGAGCGCTCTGCGGCGGAGCTTCAGCTGATGCTCTTCCCTATTCAATCGCCCGAGTCCATACCATGAAAAAAATTTCGCTTCTGTTCGCGCTGCTGCTGGGCAGCCATGTTTCAGGCTTCGCGCAACAAGTAGAACAAGCAGAACAAGCAGCCGCGCCTGTCCAAAGAACCGTACCCACCGTGACCCGCACGGTGCAAATTTTCAGCACGCTGGAAAACGAATTGAATGACGCTGTTCAGCAGCGCAATAGCGGCGTCATCGACAAACGCCTGGCCGTCGACTACGAACTGCGTAGCGCCGCCGCTCCCGGCCGGCCGACGCCACGCGCGGAATCTATCGCCAGCGCCTTGAAGCAAACGCCGTTTGCATCGCAGGTACAACAGATGGCGGTGCATGAGTATGGCGCCGTGATGGTCGTCAGTTTCCTCTGGTCGCTGGATGTTGCCGTCTCCAGTCCGTTGGCGAAGAACATCTTTGTGGTCGACACCTGGAAACAGGTCGACGGCGACTGGAAACTGGCGACCCGTTACGCGGCGCCGGCCGATGCGCAGCACAAGACAGTGCCGGGAGTCGATCTGTCCGGCATCGACGCCAAGAAGAAAATCTGACGCTGAAACCTCTGCCCCCTTCTTAGCAATGGAAACGTCATGACCCGGTTAACCAAAACCTTGCTCCTGCTGCTTACCCTGGCGGCGGCCACCGCCAGCGCCGAAACCGCGCAGGAAGCCCGCATCAAGAAACTGATCGAACCGCGCATGGGTGTCGGCATCAAGGTCGATGCCGTGAGCAAGACGCCGTATGCCGGACTGTATGAAGTGCGCACCAACGGCGACATCTTCTATACCGATGAAAATGCGGACTACATCGTGGTCGGCAAAGTCATCGACACCCATACCTACAAGGACTTGACGAAAGAAAGGGTGGATCACCTGGCGGTGATCAATTTCGCCGATCTGCCGCTCGATGCAGCGGTCAAGACTGTCAAGGGAGATGGCAAACGGGTGCTGGCGATATTCGAAGATCCGAACTGCCCCTACTGCAAGAATCTGCACAAGACCCTGCAGGAAATCGACAACGTCACGGTCTATACTTTCCTGCTCAATATCCTGTCTGACGATTCGGTGGTGAAGTCCCGCGATATCTGGTGCGCGACAGATCGCAGCAAAGCCTGGAGCGACTGGATGATCAATGGCAAACCCGCAGCAGCGGCCGCACCGAGCTGCCCGACACCGAACGACAAAGTACTGGCCTTGGGCAAGAAGCTGCGCATCGTCGGCACGCCCACTGTGTATTTTGCTGACGGCAGCCGCACCGGCAGCGCGCTCGACGCCAAGGCGCTGGAACAGAAGCTGGCGTCTTTGAAGTAATTCCACTCGGTTTGCTATTGAGAATTTCATAAAACATGACAATACTCTTACCCGGTTGCGCTTAACAAACGCAGCTAACTGGGGTCGGAGTCAAGTTTCGCGATGAAGCACTGCGAAAGTTGACTCCGACCCCAGATGACTCTGACGGCAGCCGAACCTGCAGTGCGCTCAACGCCGGTTGCGATGGCTCCACGCTTCCAGGAAAGCCAGCGTTACGCTAGCCTCATTGGTCTCCGCCAGGCCGCTGCCAAAAAAAGCGCCGACATCTTTGAAATCATTGCCTCCGGCCAGATCCGACAAACTGCGGAACGCGATAAATGGCACGCGATTGGCGTACGCTACCTGCGCAAAAGCACCCGTCTCCATATCCAGCACCTGCGCCTGCAAATTATCGTAGAGATAAGCCCTGTAGCCAGGATTAGCCATGAAAGCGCTGACCGAAACGCCACGGCCGCCAACCCGCAACTCAGGCTGGACGCTGACACACAAGGCTGGATTCTTCGGCCCGCACTTCGCCAACGCCGGTTTCAAAGTACGGGCCAGCGCCAGCATTTCCGGATCGGCGTGAAAATCGAAACGGAACTCCCCTTGCGGTGCATTACTCGCATTCATCACAAAATTGTCGCGCATGAACAGGCCGCTGCTGACCGCGCCGCCAGCCGTATCGAACTTGAAATCCGGGCGCGGCTTGCCGTTAGCCGTCGCCAGTTTGACACCCAGGCAGCTGACATCGCCAGCCGCACCGCAAGGCGACGGCAGGCTGCCATCGCCATTCCAGTAAACTTCCATCGGCATCGCCCAACTCTCCGCTACGATGACGTCGCCGACATGGTTGGCCGGATTGATGCCGCCGGCAATTCCGCTCATCAGCAAACGCTCGACATGGAAATGATTCATCATCAGCTGCGTCACCATGGTGGCGTTCACCACACTGACGCCGCTGAGCACGATCACCACCGGATTGCCACGCAGCTCACCGGTAGTAAACCGGTTGCCGTTGATTTTCCAATCGCGTTTTTTCTGCGTCTGCTCCAGCAAGATATCCGCCTCGGCGCCGAACGCCGAAACGATGCCGATGCGCGGTTTGCACTCGGTCAGGCAACGGCTCTCGGCGGCCGCTCCGGTAGCCGCCACCAGCATGCCGCTGGCAAGCAAGGCGCCGCCAATCCGGCGCAACATCGTCAATACGGGAGTACGAGCAAACAAGGGATTCTCCTTTCGCATATTTCACTAGACAGTTCAGCAACCGCCAACGGAACGCCAGCAACGGCATCGAGCACAACCCCGTTAATGTAGCGCGGAAAAGTTCATCTGTCGGAAAATGCCGGGAGCTTTTTTAGAGCTGTCACTTTTGACAGGAGCTCTCGCCTCTCACAGTGCAGAATCGGGTTTTGATCGACAAAAGCTGCGCCGACGCCACAATGCATGCCGGACCTAAGCCTTCTTGACTTCCTCGACAGCATGACTACACTCCAGAACGAGGAGGCGCACATGGCCCAGATCCTGCCCCAGATAGAACACATCGTGGTCGTCATGCTGGAAAACCGGTCGCTCGACAATATGCTCGGCGGACTCTACCCGAACGGCGCCACGCCAGCTGTAGTCTTGCCAAAGGGGAGCGCGGCGCAATACGACGGTTTGCGCCCCGGCCTGTGGAACCCGGCGAATGCGGGCTATTTCGACGGCGATCCGCCGCAGCAGGTCGAGGTCAAACCGGTGACCAACTCCTCCACCATGCCCGATCCCGATCCGGAAGAAACCTTCGACAACGTCACGTATCAACTGTACGGACCGGAAGGGGTCGTCCCCGATCCGCGCTGGCCGATGCAAGGCTTCGTCATCAACTACGCCAAGGCATTGAGCGACAGCGCGGCGCCCGCCGACGCCACCCAGATCATGCAATGCCACAGCCGCGCCCAATTGCCGGTGCTGGCGACACTGGCGCAACAATATGCGGTATCGGATTCCTGGTTTTGTTCAGTGCCCAGCCAGACCTGGCCGAACCGCGCTTTTGTCCACGCCGGTACCTCGAACGGACGCATTAACAACGGCAGCCCGCCCGATCCGCTGGATTGGGACGTGCCGACCATCTACAACGTGCTGCAGGCGTGCGGCAGCAGTTGGGTGGTGTACAGCGACACCCTGTTGACGCCGTCGCTCACACGCACCATGTTTCCAAAACTGTGGGACCCGATGCTCAACGGCCACTTCAGCCGCTTTACCGAATTCGTCGACGCCTGCGCCAGCGATACCCTGCCGCGCTACTCTTTCATCGAACCGTGTTTTCTGCTGCAACCGAACGATCAGCATCCGCCGCACGATGTGCAGGCGGGCGAAGCCTTTCTCCATGAAATCTGGACTGCCGTCAGCTCCTCTCCGGGCTGGGCCAAGACCTTGCTCATCATCACCTACGATGAACACGGCGGCTGCTACGATCATGTACTGCCGCCGGCCCATGCCATGCCGCCGGATGTAGCGAGCACCCCCGGTGACGACGGCTTTTTGTTCGATCGCTTCGGAGTGCGCGTGCCAACCGTGGTGGTCTCGCCCTACATTGCGGCGGGTACGGTATTCCGTTCCGATACTTCGGTCCCTTACGACCACACCTCGATACTCGCAACCTTGCGTGACTGGATCGGCATCGCGCCGTCGGACATGCTGCCGAGCGAGCGCATCGCGGTGGCGCCGACGCTGTCCCAGGTATTGACGCTGAGCACACCGCGCAGCGATCTGCCCGACATTGCGGCGCCAGGCGCGGCCTTGGTGCAACCGGCGCTAGCGAGCGCGCCCAACGATCTGCAAAAAAGCCTGGTAAGCGGATCGGCAAGACGCTTCGGCCTCGATCCTGCCGCCACGCTGGCGAACATCAAGACACGCCAGCACGCGGTGGACTTTTTCAAACGGCGGCCGACCAAGGTCAATGCATAAGTCAGATCGTGCGCCATGATCATGAGCCAAATCCGAGACAAGCTCGCGAGCGCACTCACGCCGCTTGCTCGGCCGCTTCAAAATTGATCTGCGCCTGTTCGCGCACCTGGGCCCGCCGCAGTTCCCACAACTCACGCAGCTTGTCCGAGCGCAGTTCGCGCTCATCCGATTCCGAGACGAAGCCAACTTCGCCATTGCCATCGGCGACGGTGCGGCTGAAACTCCATTCACGCGAGAATTCCGGCTTGATGGCGCCGGCGTGCTTGGTTGGCATGGCGCAGATCAATTGCATGCCGAGGTGATCGCGCAAGAACTTCAAGACATCGCGTGCGCGCCCTTCATCCATCTTGGCGAACGATTCGTCGTTGACCAGCAGATGCAGGCTGTTGCCCTTCTCGAAACGCTTGAGGCGGTTGGTGACGACGGCGGCGTGAATGATGTAAGCCGGCGTTTCCAGCTGGCCGCCGGAGCCGGTGCCCCACTCCGATAAGCGCACGTGCGAGCCGGTATCGGATTCCTTGTAGATTTCGTAGCGCCGGTAATTGCGATAGTCGGCAACTCGCTGTAACTCCTTGACCGCCTTGTCTTCGTCGTCGGACAACAGCAATTGCACCAGGCGATCCCGGACCTGGCAATTTTCCGCGCTCAGCACCGGGTCGGCAAACAGGTTGCCGGCTTCTTGCGTATCCGACATTTCCGAGGTGGCGCAGAAAAAATCGTAATAAGCCTTGAATTCCGGTATCCATTCCGACCAATCGATGCGGAACTTATCGGTGCCGAACTTGAGCTTGTCGAGTTCGGTATTCAGCGTCTTCAAGGTCCGCACGCCGGTATCGACGGCGTTGCGGATCTCGTAGCAAAACTGCTTGGTGAAAACATCGTTGAACGAGGCTTCGGCCGTGCGCAACTGCTCCAGGTTCTTGATCAGGCCGATATCTTTCTGCCGCGTCAATTGCGCGCGAGTGCGCTCTTGCAAAGCCACCATCAGCGCATACAGCGGCGCAAAATCGCCGTCGCGCAGATCCTCGCCCTGGGCCACTTCAAACCGTTCGTCGATACGTGCATGGGCATGATATTCACCCAGTGCATTGCGCGCATCGCCATATAACTGCCAGCTGAGCGCGGTTTGCCTGGCGACGTTATTCGATGCCTGCGATTGCGAATAGCTGCCCTCATTCATCCATGCTGCGACTTCGTCCGTCAGCGCGGTGAAAGACAAGCTGCCATTGACGATGCACAAATCGCGCAACTTGCCGCTATCGCCATCGACCCGTGCCTGTTTGCCGCTCAGGCCAAAACTCAAGCGTGTCATCACCGCCTGATGGCCTTGTATGGCTTTTTCATGGCCGCCGATGTTTTTGCTGCAGGCGGTCTTACGCGCCTCCAAAGCGGCGATCTCGACGCTCAATGCTTCGGCTTCATCTTCCAGCTTGCTGACCTGGGTCAGATCGAGCCGGCTCAAATCCTGGCGTGCAGCATCAAGCTCGCGCACCAGATTCTCCAACTCGTCAATCGCAGCAAACGACGGACATTGCAATTGTCCCATCAAGGCCAGCGCACCCTGCAACTCGCGCAACTGGGCGCGCAGTTGTGTCAACTCTTGTTCTGCTTGTGCATGCTCATGCTCGGCGCGCTGCTTGGCGAGGCGCTTGGCTTCCTGGCCGAACACCAGCAGATCGGTATCGGCGGTGAACATGGTGCGCGAGCCGCTGCCCTTACCGTCCTTGGTCAAACCGCGCGAGGTATGGCGCAAGGCTTCGGTATCGGCCACCTTGACCACCTGGCCGAACTGATCGTGCAGATAAGCATGCGCAATCGGATGTTCGGTGCTGAGCTCATGCACGATGGAATCGCTGGCGGTTCTTTCTACCTTCAGGTTTTTCAGACAGAAGCTGCCTTGGATCACATTGGCCCGCAGTTTCTTCTGCCTCACGAATGCGATTGCCTTGCTTTCCCACTCCTGGTCCACCACCAGGTTGAAACGGGCGCCGCCCAGATAACCTTCGATCGCGGCCTGCCACTCCGCCGACAGAGGCTCCACCAGGTCGCACAATACCTGCGCCCGCGCAGCACCCAGTTCAGAGCGGAATTCCTTCAATGCGTGACGGATATGTTGCGGATAATCAGCGCCGCCTTCGGCCAGATTGGCTTTGCGTGAAGCGGCGTCTTTTTCATGGCGCAAGGCCTCGTGCTCGGCGGCGCGCAATTGCGCAATTTGCGTATGCAAGGCGGAAACAAAACTGTGTTCGGTGCCGGCCAGCGCGCCATGCAATTTTGCCAAGGCGGTATCGACGCCTTCAAAGTCGTTGACCAGCATCAGCGATTTCAGTACGTCCACTTCGTCCGCCTTGGCCAGTTCGGCGATGCTGCGCAGATGCGTAGCGAGATCGAGCGTGCCGGCGGCCGACAGCGCCAGCACTACCTGGCGGGCGGCGTTGGCAATCTCTTTTTGCTGCGGCGGAATCTGCATGCCGGCCACGCTGCGCGCTGCGGTTTCCAATTGCTGGGCCAGCAGCGCATTCTGTTGCAAGGCATTGAACACAGCCTTGATCTTGCCGTCGTTTTGCTCGATCTGATTTTGAATCCGGGTCTTTTGTTCGGCCGCAGGGATGCCCATCATTTGCGCGTGGATCTGCGTCAGGCTGCGGTTCTTGGCGTTACGGTCCTGCTCCAGTTTATCGGCGCTCTCGGTTTCATCGCTGATGAGCAGCTGCAAGCCTTCGATCGCAGAAGTGGCCGCTTCCAGCTGGCGCTGGTCTTCACGCAAAGCCAGCGACGACACCAGCAGCTGCGACTGGCATGCCGCTTGATGCGCGCGCGCCGTATCGCCGACAGCTTTGCCAAGCGACTCCAACCGCTTGACGTTGTCGCTCAGGCGCTCGCCTTCCTTGCGCAACTCGTTGACCTGCCGCATCAGTTTGCTGATCTGGCCGATGCGCTGCGACAGTTGCGTGGTGTCCAGTTCCAGGATCTGGTGCTTGACCAGATCGTCGACGCTGCCGATAGGCTTGTGCGCTATCGACTGGCTCCAGGCCCGAGCGGCGCTTTCGGCTTCGGCAAAGGAAACCGTTTTCTGACCGCGAAAGCGGCCATACAACTGGCACAGATATTCGCGCTTGCTGTCGCGGAAATTGGTGATGCCGCGATATTTTCCGGACAGGTGGTGCTCGATCTTTTCAACCGCAACCACTGCCATGCCGCCGTCGATCTCGGTCGAGGTCAGATCGCCCAATTGCAGCGCAACGCCGTCGATGATCAGCAACGCCAGCCGTTCCGATACCGCCTGGCGCCTTTCGCCGGCGCCATCGACCCGGGCCGAGGCCGCAACCAGCGCCGTGAACTCACGCCCTTCCTCGCCCTCGCTCGGTTTAAACACTGCGGCGATATAACCGTGCGCGCCGTTCGGACGAGCAAACAAATTATCCTCGGCGCCGACGATGTAAGACCACAAGGTGCGCTTGGTCTTGCCGTTACGCGCGCCCTGGGTGGTTTCATCCTGCCCCGGGTTATAGCTGAAAATATTCTGGTAGACCGCCGTCATTACCGTTTGCAAGGCATCCAGCATGGTCGATTTTCCGGAGCCGGTGGGGCCGGTCAGCAAAGTCATATTGCCCATCGGGTATTCCTGCGAGCGCAAGGCGCCCCAGTTCACCAGGATCAGTTTATCCAGCTTCATTCGATGTTTCCTTCAATGCTTTCTTCGATGTTTTCTTCTTCTGTCATGAGTTGCGGGCTGGCTTGCTCTACCTCGGCCTCAACTTCAGCACCGGCTTCCACCAGCTGCGGTTCCGATTCCAACGCAGCTTCCAGCATATCGTCACTGATGATGCCAAGAATGGTCGGCCGGATCGCCAGCAAGGCGTCTTCATCATCCATCGAAAAATTGGCGGCCAGCCGGATCAAGCGATGCCGTTTCAGATCGTTGAGCAAACGCTGCCGCTCGATGCTGGTCGGCGGCAGAGCGCGTTTCAATTGCGTCTGCAGGGTGGCCGACAATTCTTCAAAGCGCGTCAAGACCTCACCCGAATCGGTCAGGCGGTTGCCGCCTTCCGACAAGCCTTGCTGATACTGGAAGCGCAGCGCCAATGCCGCCGCCACAAAATCCGGCGACAGCCTGGCGCGCAAACCCGGCACCGGTTCCAGCCCGTCTTCCGGCATGCCTGGCACTTCTGCACCGGGCGCATACAGGCGGAAAAATTCACCTTTCAGATTATGTTCAAGCCGAAAGCCGCCGAGCCCGAAATAGTCGCCCAGGCATGTTTCGATACGGCGCGCGTCGTCATACAAGCGCTGCTCGACACCGTCTTCTTCGCGCAGCACGATGCCGGCGGCAAACAAGCGTCCGACGATTTCGCGAAACCGTTCCAGCGACAAATGGTGAACTGCCAGTTGTTCGTTCAGTGTTTCATTCAGTGTCATGTTTCATCTCGATCTGATAATCGTCGCCGGCATAGAACTCGTTCCAGAGTTTGCTCGGCAATTTCTGCACGGTCAGCCGTTCATCGCGCGCACCGCGCACGGCTTCCACTACTTGCATATTGTTGAGGACATCGGTGGTGGTAGCCACCGGCAGCGTCGACAGCCGGATCGGCCGGTCGCGCAAGCGCAGTTCGGCGCGGATCCGGTGCACGATGTCGTCGTTGGACAAGGCAAAGGCGTCGGCTTCGGCGCGATACATGGCGGCCGCCAGCCTGGCGTCGCGCGTCACTTTCGGCTGTGCCGTCACGGTCAGGGCCTTGCGCCGTTGCGAGGCGCTGCGCAACTTGAACGCGGCCGGATCGAGCAGGCGGATTTCGGCCGGGGCGATGGCGGCGCCGATACGCTCCAGAAATGCATTCTGGGCTGCGCCGCTGAGCTTGGCAGTCTTGCTGATGGCCAGGCTATAAGCCTGGCGGGTCTGGCCGCCGCGCAGCATCAGCGCCTGCTGCACGATGCTGGCGGCGCGCTGCATATACACGCTCATGGCCTTGATCAGCTCCGGATGTTTGGTGGTGCAAGCCGCCTCCACCATTTCTTCGATGCGATCCAGCATCCACTCCAAAGTCGACGGCCCTTGCCGTTCCTGGCTGGCCCAGCGAGCGATATCGTTGAGCTGCTCTTCCAGCGCCAGTGACTTGTCTTGTTCCAGGCTATGCAAACGCGCGATCACATCGCGGATCGCCTGCCGATGGCGTTCGATGCTATCGGCGGTCAGCTGCTTCTTGAATTCCTTTTCGAAGCGGTCGAGAAATTCCATGAAACCGTCCCACGGCGTTTGCGATGCTTCCAGCATCAAACGCCGCACCAGCTCCTGGAAATAATCGACGCCTTCCGACAAATCGCTGATGACTTTTTCGGCATAGTCGTAAGCGTCGATCAGATCGTAGGCATCGACATTGCGCAGTGCGGCGTTGAGCGCATTGCGGCAGCTGCGCACATTGCGCTGACGAGTGCGGGCGCTGCGCCGGTCGATGGCCCAGAACGCTTCGGCAAACAATTTTCCGGCACGGGTAAAGCGGTAAGCGGTGACCAGGCCGGCGCGGTCGCCGAAGGTTTCTAGCCAGCCGTCCCTGAGCAGGGTCCGCAACAGCGCGCTGCTGCTTTGCTGATCGTCGGCGCCGGCCGGGATGAAATCGTCGTCAGCCAGCTCCGTGCCGGCTGCCGCCTCTTCTTGCATCAGCATGATCTGGCGCGCTTCCTGCACCACCGGCAGCAACAGATCGCGCAAGCCGTCGCGCGTCAGGTTCTGGCCGTAGTCGGCGCTGGGGCCATGCAGCCGTTCATACAGCGCCCGCACGCAAGCCACCACCACGCCACGGTGCTTGCCAGCCAGCGGCCGGAAGAAATTAAGTCGGTCTGGTTCGAAAAACAATCGGGTTGCCTGCAGTAGTTACGAAGATAAATTGCAAAAATGAAAACATATCGGATATTGCCGTGAATCAGCCGCCTAATTGTATAAATCAAAGAGCAACCCGCCATTGTAAATGGTAGCGCCTGACATCACGAGCAGGTATCTTAGACAGTGTTAGACAGTGGACAGAAAGCCAGGCGATCCGTAACATGCATTTCTAGAATGCGATCAGACATTCCCAGCCCATCGCCAGGAGACACCCGTGCCATCAAGCTGCCCCAGCCGTCACCTCAGCATCACTATTCAGCACGACCTGACCGCGTTAAAAAAACTGCTCGAAACTCACTGATGTCTTATCAGTCACCCATGATTTCCCCATTGTCGCAGGGCCTGCCCACGGCTCCGGCCAATGTCGTCGATGCCGACGGCCAGCCGCGCATGGGGCGTTATGCCGGCCAGACCGGTGCTATCGACTGGTCGACCCTGGCCGCGCCGTATGCGCGCAACAGCCTATGGCGACGCTTTCACCACAAACGCTGGCAATACGTAGCGCTATCGACACCGCAATTGCTGTGCGGCATCGCGATTGTCGACGTCGGCTGGACCAACACTGCTTTCGCCTATGTCTTCGATCGTCAGCAAGGCAAGCAAATTGCCGGTTTTTCGCAAGACGGCATACCCGGCCTGAGCGCAAAAGTCAGCGATCAAGCCAGCGGCCCTAGCCGGTTCCATTGTTTCGGCAACCGGATTGACTATCGGCCGCCAGCCGCCGGCGATCAGCGTGAAGGCAAATATCAACTCAGTTTGCAATGCGAGCAATTCGAGCTTGAGGCTGAATTCGACGCCAGCCATGCCGCACCCTTGCTGCTGGCAGTCGGGCCGATTGTGCACGGCTCGGTGCACGCCACCCAGAAATCACCGGGCATGCCGCTCAATGGTGAAGTACGGGTGGGCGAGCAGCGCTATGACCTGGACGGTGGCGTCGCCAGCTTTGATTATTCGAATGGCTTACTGGCGCGCAATACCGAATGGCGCTGGGCCTCGGCGCATGGGCTGGATATCGGCTTCAATCTGCAAGCCGGTTATTTCGGCAAGCAGGAAAACGTACTGTGGCTAGACGGCCAGCTGCATGCGCTCGGCCACGTGCGTTTCGAGTACGACCCAGCTGCGCCGCTGGCGCCCTGGCATATCTATACCGACGACGGTTTGCTCGATCTGCAATTCATGCCGGAAGGCGCCCGCCGTGAAAACAAGAACCTGCTGATCGCCGCCACCCGTTATATCCAGCCGATAGGCAGTTTCTGCGGCTGGGTCAAGGCGGAACGCAATGCTGCGCCACGGCCGGTGGAACATCTGGTGGGGGTGACTGAGGAGCATTTTTCGCGCTGGTGATAAGGATAAGGGATACACAAAAAAACTGTAAATTTCCCATGTGGCAACACCAATCCAGCGACCTTGTTGCCAATCCGCTCTCAATCATCAAAGTTTGCTGTTGTTATCCGTGTACTACCCATGGAAGCAAGCCACATTTGGTATACCATAGCCGGCCCCTTTTTTATTTGTGAGGTCTGCGTATGACTAGCGCTTGCGGCGTGGATTTCGGTACGTCTAATTCCACAGTTGGCTGGAGCAGGCCTGGACACAACGCCTTGCTGCCGCTGGAAGACGGCAAAGTGACTTTGCCGTCGGTGGTCTTCTTTAACGCCGAGGACGATGCTTTCAGCTTCGGCCGTGCCGCGCTGAGCGGCTATCTGGCCGGTTACGAGGGGCGCTTGATGCGTTCCCTGAAAAGCTTGCTCGGCTCCAGCCTGATCGACGCCCAGACCGAAGTCGGCGGCCGGGCGCTTCCATTCCGTGCCTTGCTGACCCATTTCATCGCTGAATTGAAAACCCGCGCCGAACACGCCGCCGGCAGGGATTTCCAAAGCGTGGTGCTGGGCCGCCCGGTGTTTTTTGTCGACGATAATCCGGCTGCCGACCAGCGTGCCGAAGATACGCTGGCGGAAATCGCCCGCTCGGTGGGTTTCCAGCACATCGCTTTCCAATACGAACCTATCGCTGCCGCCTTCGATTATGAATCAGATATCGAGCGCGAGGAACTGGTGCTGATCGTCGATATCGGCGGCGGCACCTCTGACTTTTCACTGGTGCGCTTGTCGCCGCAGCGCGCTGCCCAGAGCGAACGGCGCGACGATATCCTGGCCACCGGCGGGGTCCATATCGGCGGTACCGATTTCGATAAATACTTGAGCTTGTCGAGCGTGATGCCGATGCTGGGGCTGGGCAGCCGCCTGGTGAACAATAGCGAGGTGCCCTCCAGTTACTACTTCAACCTGGCGACCTGGCACACCATCAACCAGATTTACACGCGCAAGGCCTGGCAGCAGTTGAAGGATGTACAGCGCGAAACCGTCGAGCGCGAAAAATTCGGCCGGCTGCTGGATCTGGTTGAGCAGCGCGCCGGGCATTGGCTGGCATTGCAAGTGGAACAGGGCAAGATCGGCTTGTCCGACGCCGAGACGGTGCAACTCAGCCTGGATCGCATCGCGCCGAACCAGGCCCTGAGCCTGACCCGGCAGCAATTCAACGCCAGCATCGCGCATCTGGTGGGCACGGTGGAAGACACCGTCAGCAATCTGCTGCGCGATGCCGGTGTGACGCCGGCGCAAGTGGATACGGTATTTTTTACCGGCGGCTCGAGCGGTGTGCAACTGCTGCGCCACAAGATTGCCGCCCTGGTGCCCTCGGCGAAAGCGGTGGAAGGCGATCTGTTCGGCAGCATCGGCGCCGGTCTGGCGCTGGATGCGGTGCGCAAGTTCGGCTGAATCAGAGCTGAACGGCGGCTGAACGGCAGTTGAGTTGCAGCTGAACTACTACTCCATGCGCTTGCCCTGGCCTATCCGTTGCGCATGATAAATCCCGGTGTGGCCGGAAAACAGATAGCTGACAACGCAGGCAATCGCGGCCAGCACGCCGATGTCCGGCCCGAATAATTCGATCGCCATGATGGTCGAGGCGATCGGCGTATTGGCGGCGCCGGCGAAGACCGCTACGAATCCCAGCCCGGCCAGCAGCGGGATCGGCAGCGCCAGCAGTTGCGCCAGGGCGTTGCCCAGCGTGGCGCCGATGTAGAACAGCGGCGTCACCTCGCCGCCCTTGAAGCCGGACGCCAGGGTGACTACGGTGAAGACGATTTTGCCGGCGAAGTCGTAGACCGGCAGCGGCTTCTCGAAGGCCTCGACGATGGTCGGAATCCCCAATCCCAGATACTTGTCAGTGCTCGGCAACATGGCCAGCAACAGTACCGCCACGCCGCCGGAAAACGGCCGCAGCGGCGGGAACTTGATGAGACGCTTGATCAGGCGCGACAAGCCGTGGGTGGCTTGTGCAAAGCCCATGCCGACCACACCGAACACGATGCCGGCCGCCAGCGTCGCGGCAAAAATCCCGATGCCGAAATGCGGCACGAAGGGAATCGCATAGTGGGTATGCTGGACCCCGAGCAAAGCCGGGATCTGATCGCTGATGATGGCGGCGATGAAACAGGGCAGGATGGCGTCATAACGCAGGCGGCCGATGGCCAGCACTTCCAGCCCGAACACGGCGCCGGCCAGCGGCGTGCCGAACACCGAGGCAAAACCGGCGCTGATGCCGGCCATCAGCAGGATGCGGCGCTGGTCCGGGCCCAGCCGGGTGATGCGGGTAATCACATCGGCCAGCGCGCCGCCCATCTGCACCGCGGTGCCCTCGCGGCCGGCCGAGCCGCCGAACAAATGGGTAATCACCGTGCCCAGCAAAATCATGGGCGCCATGCGCTTCGGCACGATACGCTGGGGATCATGGATTTCATCGATCAGCAGGTTGTTGCCGCCCTCAACCGATTTGCCCAGCAGGTGATAAACCAGCCCGACCGCAAACCCCGCCAGCGGTAGCAGCCACAACAGCCAGCGATGGGCGTTGCGGGTATCCGTGGCCCACTCCAGCGACCGCAGCAAAAGCGCCGACGCCAGGCCGGCCAGAGCGCCAACCACGGACGCCAGCAGCAGCCAGCGCGCGAGGTAGGCCAGCATTAAAAGCTGCTCGGGGTATTTTATTTTTTGCATCAATATGGGGGCTGGATTTGGAGAACTCATACCTGGACGGCAGCTGGCGGTATTGTGCCGGACAGCACCTGCCGGTGCAACCGGCAAGCGTTAGCCAGGCTCCAGCGCCTGCGTGCCGGCGCCGCAGCCTTTTCAAAATGTACCTGTAAGAAGTGACAGCTAGCTGTGGGCCGTGATGTTGTTATATGGTTACCGGATCCCTCTTGCGATCAGCTGCCGATGCAGTACTCGACGCATCAAATTCGATTGCAATTTTCCCCTCACCACTGGAGATTTTGTATGTCCGATTTTGTCCCTGTCACCAAAGACGATGCACGCTATCAAACCCTGAAAAAAGGCTTCAATTTGCGCTGGCCGCAAGTTGGCGATGACGGCGCCAGGATGATTTACGTTTGTAAAACCGCCGCCGAAGTGGAAGCCGCCGCGAACGACGCCCTGGCTAAAGGTTATCGCCTGACGGTGCGCAGCGGCGGCCATTGCTACGAAGGATTCGTATCGAATGCGTTAACGAAGGCGCAACCCGGCGTAAAGCCGCTGGCGATCATCGATCTGGGCTTGATGTCGGGCATGCAGTATGACAAGCACGGCAAGATCGCGCCGCACAAGTCCAACGCCACTTATAAATTCCGCATCGCCTCCGGTTCACAGAACTGGGATGGCTACGCCGCTTTGTACAAGCTATCCGACAAGACCATTCCTGCCGGTTCCTGCTATTCGGTGGGCGCAGGCGGCCATATCTGCGGCGGCGGTTACGGGCTGCTGTCACGCAAGCATGGCTTGACGGTCGATTGGTTGTCGGCGGTAGATATCCTGGTGCCGTCCACGAATGGCACGAGCGTGGTGCTGAAAACGGTGGAGCGCACCAGCACGGGCGACGATCTGGCGCTGTTCACCGCTTGCTGCGGCGGCGGTGGCGGCAATTACGGCATTATCACCAATTATTATTTCGCGGATCTGCCGGAGGCTCCGCGCGAAGCATACTGGCTGGTGCTGGAGTTCCCGTGGGAGCAGTGGGATCAAGTCGGCAAGGATCAATTCGGCACGTTTTTGCAGGCCTACTGGCAATGGTTCAGCGATCACGACAGCGACTGGAATAGCCTGGATCCGGCCAAGGCTAATGGCGGCTTGTTTGTGCTGGGTAAATTCAACCACAGATCAACTGGCTCGGTGGCGCTGGCGATTCAATACACCGGCAGCGACGGTACTGCCAACCCCGCCAATAGCCAGCCTTTGGTCAATTTCGTTAACACCATGACGCAGGCAGCAGGCTTCACACCGCTGATCGGCGATACATTTTTACTGCCGAACCTGGCGCCGCTGCGCCATCCGCGCGCTGGCTTGGAACTGCGGGTGAAGGCCCCGCTGGACGACGCCTTGCATATGGATTGGCTGTACCTGACCCAAATGCTGAATGGTTCCGGCAACAATCAGCGCGGCAAATACAAATCGTCGTACCAGGTCGGCAATTTCGGGGAAACCGAAATAGACGCCTTGTGGA
The DNA here is from genome assembly GCF_035566375.1 of Collimonas sp. Taxonomy (GTDB): domain Bacteria; phylum Pseudomonadota; class Gammaproteobacteria; order Burkholderiales; family Burkholderiaceae_D; genus Collimonas. The sequence continues at coordinate 97,920 of NZ_DATMRK010000030.1, read as the reverse complement.
ACAACCTGAACAACGATGACACGGCGCAAACCCAGTCGCTGGTTCAGATCGATTCTTACGGCGGCGCCATCAACGCGGCACCCGCGCCAGTAACCGGGGCCAGCTCGGTGTATCAACGCAAGTCGCTGCTGAAAGCCCAATATCAAACCTATTGGGCGCTACCCACGAAGGACGAAAGCATTGCCGCCGAAATCGAAGCGTTGCATGTAGATTGGATCCGCACCTTCTATTCCGCAGTCTTTGCAGACCAGGGCGGCAAACCCTACGCCGACTCGACCGGGCGCTATGAGGGCTGTTACATCAACTACCCCGACGTTGACATGAAATACATTGATGACGCGCATAAAACAGTTGATCCCAGGTGGCTGGAATTGTATTACGGCGACAAGCTCGACAATCTGATCAAGGCCAAGCAGGCCTTCGATCCGAAAAACATTTTCTTTCACGAGATGTCGATACCGTTAGTCAAGCCGGGTAAATAAGCATACCGCCAACCGTGATTTTCGACGGCCGATGCAACAGCGCTCTCCGGGGCGCTGTTTTTTTGTTAGCCCAGGCTGGTCAGCTTTGCCAGCGCATCCAGCCACCAGCTGAGCGCCGGGCCAACCTCGCGATCGGGGCGGTACACGCATTGCATTGGCAGCGCCGCGCCTTGCGGCGGATGGCCGGTGGTCTGGATACGTACCAGCCGGCCGCTGGCCAGATCGTCGGCCACCACATGCTGCGGCATATAACCCCAGCCCAGGCCGGCTCGCAGCAAAGCGTGCTTGGTGCCGAGATCGCTCATGCGCCAGGCCAGCGCGGAGTGCACCGAAAAATCCTGATTGGCGGTGAGCGCGCTGCGGTCGCTCAGCACCAGTTGCACCTGCTGCTCCAGTACATGGCTGGGAATGCGGCCGCTGATCTGCGCCAGCGCATGGCTTGGCGCCACCACGCCGACCAGCAGCACCGTCGGCAAACTGACATGCAGCAGATTGGGTGGGATGATCGGCAAGGTGCCGAGCACACCGAGCATCGCTTCGCCGTCGATCACGCGCTCGGCGACGGCGCCCAGCGCTTCGATTTCCAGGCGCACCGTGACGCCGGGAAAGGCCTGGCGGAAATCGCCCAGCAACGTCACCAGCGCCGAGGTCGGGAAAAACACGTCTAGCGCCAGGGTGATCTCCAACTCCTGCCCTTGTGCGTAGGCGGCGGCGCGTGCCTGCAGCGCATCGACCTGATCCAGTACCTGGCGTGCATCGCGCAACAGCTCGATGCCGGCAGCGGTGAGTTGCGGCCGGTAGCTGCTGCGGTCAAACAGCGGCAGGCCGAGCTGGCCTTCCAGCGTGCTGATCGCATAGCTGACCGCCGACTGGGCACGTGTCAGTGCCCGCGCCGCAGCCAGGAAACTGCCGCTATCGGCGACTTGGGCGAATACCCGCAATTGATCCAGCGACAGTCTTTCGATATTCATGGCAACTCAACTATATCTAATAATTAGATATTGATTATCGCAAGATAATCAATATCCCGCCATCCGCAAGAGGATTAAGATGGCCTTGTTCGCTGCCATCGGGATGCAATCATCAGTGAATGCGGCGATGTGAAAGCTAGTGCCCACTTACGCCACAACTCACGTATTACAACTTACTTAAAGATTGGAAATATCATGCAAATTTCGCCAAACCTGTATCGCATCGGCCGCGTCCTGCTGGCTTCGCTGTTCGTCATTTCCGGCGCCATGAAGATCGCCGGCTTTTCCGGCACGGTCGGTTATATGACCAGTCTCGGCGTACCGCTCGCTACTTTCGCGGTGCTTGCCACCATCCTGGTTGAACTCGGCGGCGGCCTGGCAATCATGGCCGGCTGGCAGACACGCCCGGTAGCCATCATCGTGGCGCTGTTCACGGTCGCCGCGACCCTGACCGCCCACCGCTTCTGGCAGGCAGATCCAGCCAATGCGCAAAACCAGATGATCAATTTCCTGAAAAATATCTCGATCATCGGTGCCTTGCTGATGCTGGCGGCGGTTGATACGGATTCGAAAAAGGCAAGCTGAAAAAAGTAAGCCAAAAAATGAGCTAAGACGCGCAGTCGCTATCAAGCAACGGAGAATTTTATGAACAAACCGGTTTTCAATCGCCAACTCGAACGCCTGGTCACCGGCGTCGCCACCCAGGATGGCGCTGGGGTCAGCCTGGTGCGGGTTTTGACGCACGATCTGCAACAGCGTCTCGATCCGTTCCTGATGCTCGACAACTTCCACTCGGACCAGCCGGAAGACTATCTCGCCGGTTTCCCCGACCATCCGCACCGCGGCTTTGAAACCGTGACCTACATGCTGGCCGGCCGCATGCGCCATCGCGACAATGCCGGTAACGAAGGCTTGCTGCAAGCAGGCGGCGTGCAGTGGATGACCGCCGGCAGCGGGCTGGTGCATTCGGAACTGCCGGAACAGGAAGACGGCCTGATGAGCGGTTTCCAGCTGTGGCTCAACCTGGCCTCGGGCGACAAGATGATCGCCCCCAGCTATCGCGACCTGCAGGCCAGCGAAATCCCGCAAGTGTCGCCCCAGCCCGGCGTCAAGGTGAAAGTGATTGCCGGTTCCGCTTTCGGCACCGCCGGCGCGGTGCAAAGGCCGCACACCGAGCCGCTGTATCTGGACCTGCAGCTGGAAGCCGGCCAGCAGCTGGATTTGCCGATACCGGCGAGCCACAATGCTTTCCTGTACGTGTTCGAAGGAGAATTGCGCATCGGTGAAGATGGCCGTAGCGCGCCGGCAGGCCGCATGGCGATCTTGAGCAACCAGGCCGACGCCGCCGGCGTCAGCCTGCGAGCGCAAGGCAACAGCCGCTTCCTGCTGATTGCCGGGCGGCCGCTGAACGAGCCGATTGCACAGTGGGGACCGTTCGTGATGAACACCCGCGAGCAGGTGGAGCAGGCGATCCAGGATTTCAGGGATGGCAAGTTCTAAAGCTTAGAAAAAAGGGGGGCGAGTGCCGAGCTCGCCCCCTTTTGCTATTCTCTATCCTTTATCCTTATCGCAGCTTCCATTATTCCGGCCGGCCATGACACACAAGCTCTTCTGGCAAGATCCCTATCGCACCACGCTTAAGACTCGGGTGGTTGCCGTCGATAACGACCGTATCCGCCTCGCCGAGACTATTTTCTTCGCCTTTTCGGGCGGCCAGGAAAGCGACCACGGCAGCCTGGCCGGCCATCCCGTGCTGTCCGCAGAAAAAAATGGGCTAGATATTCTCTACACGCTTGCCCCGGGACATGGTCTTCAGGCCGGCAGCGAAGTCGAGATCCTGATCGACTGGGAACGCCGCCATCGCCTGATGCGGCTGCACTTTGCCGCCGAGATGGTGCTGCAACTGGTGTGCCAGCTGCGGCCCGGGATAGAGCGTATCGGCTCCCATATTTCGGCCGACAAGTCGCGCATCGATTTTGCCTATGAAGGCAGTATTGCGGAATTGTTTCCGCAGATAGAAACCGAAGTGGCAGCCCTGCTGCAAGCCGACCTGCCTATCGTCACCGCCTTCACCGACGAAGCGGCGCAACGGCGCTATTGGGAAGTCGCGGGATTCGCCAAAATGGCTTGCGGCGGCACCCATCCGCGCTCGACTGCAGAAGTCGGCGCGCTCAAGCTGAAACGCAAGAATATCGGCAAGGGCAAGGAACGCATCGAAATCAGCTTGATAGAGAGCGCCGGCTAAATTAGGGCTTGAAAGCGCGGTCGTACTTGGTTGCGACCTGATCCAGCAGTGCATGCAGCTCGGGTTCTGCGTGCCAATTGCCGTTGGCCATGACGCCAAGCGGGGTCCGCAGCGTGGCAAGATCGTCCAGCGGATTCTTCGCGGACAGAATCAAATCGGCGCGATTGCCTACCTTGATCGTGCCAAACGGCTCGGCATTGGGCACCGAACGGCGAATCAATTCGCCCGGGGTGCGGGTGGCTGCAGAAAGCACCTGGTATCTGCTGAGGCCGGCTTGCTCAAGGGCCCGCATGTCATCGTGCAAGGAGAAGCCGGGCGCCAGGCCAGGAATGGCCGGCGCATCGGTGCCGGTCACCAGGGGCACATCGGCCTGCGCCATCTCTTTGATGAAACGCTGCAAGAATTCAAGCCTGGCGTTGAGACTGCCTTTGCGCTCTGCATAATCGTCTTCGCGCCAGCGAATCCGCCGCGCAGGCGTCACGTAGCGGATTTCCGGCATATGCAGATAGCGTTCGACGACTTCCGGTTTGCCCCACTGTTGCGCAATCGTTGCATAGGTGATGATGTCTGCCGTAATGAAAGCCTTGTTGCGTTTGATGAAGGCGATTGCGGCCGGGATTTCGGCGGGATCCGGCGCACTGTTCATCTGCTCTGACGCAGCCGGTTTCTTTTTATCCGGATGGGCGAATGTCGTATAAAAAAATTCTTCTGCATGGGCCACCAAGACCTGGCCAGCATCGAGCTGGCGTTCCAGCCCGACCCGGGTGACGCCGTGGCCGATGACGGCAATCTGCTGGCGCCGGCCTTCCTCTATAAGCGCCTGGAAACTGGCTGGCGACAGATTGTTGTAGACCTTGATGAATTCGTAGCCATTGGTTTTTGCCAGGCCGACTATGGCGCGCGCTTGCCCCGGCGTGGCCACCACGAAATGGCCGTATTGCGGCGTACCGTCGACCAGGAAACCGGCGTAAACATGCGGCCCGGCGATCTTGCCGCGGTTGATCTCAGGCCGCACTTCCGCCATGAAACCATTGGATGCCTCTCCCATATTCAATACTGTAGTGACGCCATTGGCGAGATAGACCAGCATGTCGCCGGTGGTGTCCGAATGGACGTGCATGTCGGCCAGCCCGGGCGAGAGAAAGGCGCCGTGGCCGTCGATGACGCGCGCCTTGTCTGGAATCGGCACTGCCGATCCGATAGCGACGATTTTGCCATTCTCGACCAGCACCGTCTGGTCGCGCACGATACGGTCGCTGTCCATGGGCAGCAGGTTGACCGAGACGAATGCGGTAATTGCGGTGGGTTGCGGCTGCGATGTTTGCGCGAAGGCGGGTGAACCGAGGAACGGCAAGGTTGCCGCGATCAGGGTGAGTAGCTTCAATTGCGATCTCCGTTGATGTTGTAATTTGGAAGAATTCACGTGATGAAACCCAGGAAGCCGCCGCTACTTGCTCTCCATCGACAATGCCAGCGTCTCCTTGATTTCCTCCATTACAACATAGCTCTTGGATTGCGCCGCGCCGGGCAGTTGCAGCAGCATGTCACCCAACAGTTTTCGATACTCCGCCATCTCGCGGATGCGGGCTTTGATCAGGTAATCGAAATCCCCCGACACCAGATGGCATTCCAGCACTTCCGGAATCCGCAGCACCTCGCGCCGGAACTGTTCGAAGGCATGCGCCGATTTCTGATTCAGCGTAATCTCGACGAAAACCAGCAGCTTGGCGCCGACCGCGGCCGGGTTGACGCGGGCGTAATAACCGTCGATGACACCATCGCGTTCCATCCGTTTGACGCGCTCGATACAGGGCGTGATCGATAAGCCGACCTGCTCGCCCAGATCCTTCATCGACATGCGGCCGTCCTGTTGCAGCAAACGCAAAATATGACGGTCCAGCTTGTCCAGGGTGCGGCTTGATTCCTTGTAGATTCTCATGTCTCGAATTTGTTGATGTTTTTAGTGTTAAATCCTGAATATATCGATCTATACAGTAACAAATGCTGGAAATTAGCCATTAGCATAGCGCTTATTCCTGTAATTCAAAACCAATTCAGGCGTTACGGAGATTCAAGATGCGAGTTCTGATCCTTGGCAGCGGTGTGGTCGGCGTCACCAGCGCCTATTATCTGGCGCGCGCCGGCCATGAAGTGACGGTCATCGACCGCCTGCCGGGCCCGGCGCAAGACACCAGTTTTGCCAACGCCGGCCAGATCTCCCCCGGCTACGCCTCGCCCTGGGCCGCACCCGGCATCCCGCTCAAAGCACTGAAGTGGATGCTGCAAAAACACGCGCCGCTCTCGATCACGCCGGACGGCACCCTGTTCCAGTTGCGCTGGATGTGGCAGATGCTGCGCAACTGCAGCGCCCCCCGCTACGCCGTTAACAAGGAACGCATGGTGCGCCTGGCCGAATACAGCCGCGACTGCTTCAAGGTCTTGCGCGCCGATACCGGCATCGCCTACGAAGGCCGCCAGCTTGGCACCATGCAAGTGTTCCGCAGCCAGCAACAGCTGGACGACGCCGCCAAGGATATCCAGGTGCTGCAAGACAGTGGCGTGCCGTTCGAATTGCTGACACCGGATCAGCTGGCGCTGGCGGAACCGGCGCTGGAAGCGGTCAAGCACAAATTGAGCGGCGCCTTGCGCCTGCCTAACGATGAAACCGGCGATTGCCAGATGTTCACCACCCGCCTGGCCAAGATGGCGGAAAAGCTGGGCGTGCGCTTCCGCTACAACCTGCAGATCGATGCGCTGACCCTGGCCAACGGCGAGATCGCCGGCGTCCAGTGCGGCCCGGAACATTTGCAAGCCGATAGCTACGTAGTGGCGCTGGGCTCCTATTCGACTGGCTTCCTCGGCTCGCTGCTGCAGATTCCGGTGTATCCGTTGAAAGGTTATTCGATCACTGTGCCGATTGTCGATGTCGAAGCGGCGCCGGTCTCGACCATCCTCGACGAAACCTACAAGATCGCCATCACCCGTTTCGACGATCGCATCCGGGTCGGCGGCATGGCGGAAATCGTCGGCTTCAACAAGACGCTCAAGCCACAGCGTCGCGCCACCCTGGAGATGGTAGTCAACGACCTGTTCCCGGGCGCCGGCAACACCGCCGCCGCCAGCTTCTGGACCGGCTTGCGGCCGATGACGCCGGACGGCACGCCGATCGTCGGCGCCACCCACATTCGCAATCTGTTTTTGAATACCGGCCACGGCACGCTCGGCTGGACCATGTCTTGCGGCTCGGCGCAACTGCTGTCGGATCTGATTTCCGGCAAGCGGCCGGCGATTGCTTCGGATGACCTGGCGGTCGGCCGTTACAGCAAACACGGTGCGCAGGCGGCGCATCCTGCTTATGCTTAAGTGCGCTTGAGCTTGAGCCTGAGTCAGCCCCTGCCGCAGCAGACATCACGTTTTCTTAACCACACAGACCATGCATCCACAAGCGGCACATGCCGGCGCCATCCTGACCGTCGACCTCGACGCCCTGCGCAGCAATTATCGTTTTCTCCGCCAGCAAGCGGGATCGGCCATCTGCGGCGCAGCCGTCAAGGCCGACGCCTATGGCTTGGGCGCAGAACGGGTCGGCCCGGCGCTGGCGGCGGAAGGTTGCCGGCATTTTTTTGTCGCCCATCTGGATGAGGGCATTGCATTGCGGCCGCATTTGCCGGCAACGGCACAAGTGTTTGTGCTGCATGGTCCGCCAGTCGGTGCGGAACAGGAATTCATCGCCCACGGCTTGACGCCAGTACTCAACAGCCTGCAACAAATCCAAAGCTGGCACGCGCTGGCGGAGTCGCTGCAACGGCCGCTGCCGGCCATCATCCAGGTCGATAGCGGCATGTCGCGCATGGGCTTGCCGGCGGCCGAAGCCGAAGCCTGGCTGGCCGATCCGCGCTTCCTGCAAAGCATCCCGCCGCTGTTCCTGATAAGTCATCTGGCTTGCGCCGAACACCACAACCATCCGATGAACGCCAGCCAGCTGGCGCGCTTCAACGCATTGCGGCAGCGCCTGCCGCAAGTAGCCGCCAGCCTGGCCAATTCCTCCGGGATTTTTCTCGGCCGCGACTATCAGTTCGACCTGGTCCGGCCCGGTGCGGCGCTGTACGGCATAGCACCGGTGGCCGGCGCCGCCAATCCGCTGCAGCCGGTGGTTTCCTTGCATGGCCGCATCCTGCAAACCCGAACCATCCAACGCGGCGATCATGTCGGTTACGGCATCAGTTACAGCGCCACCGAACAGCGCCAGATCGCCACCGTCGGCGTCGGTTACGCCGACGGCTGGCTGCGCAGCATGAGCAATCGCGGCATGGTTTTCATCGACGGCAGCGCAGTGCCGATGGTCGGCACCGTCTCGATGGATTCGATCACCATCGACGTCACCGGCATTGCCGCCGAGCGCTTGCAGGCCGGCGCTCTGGTCGAGCTGATCGGCCCCCACCGTGCGGTCGATGAGGTAGCGCAGTCGGCCGCCACCATCGGCTACGAGATCCTGACTGGTTTGGGCCTGCGCTACTACCGGGAATATATCGAAAGTTAGCAGGCCGCTGCTTCGAAGCGAATACTGGAAGACTTCCCCCGCTTAATGGCCAAAGTCGTAAAATCAATTACTTTTTACACTTCGCGATTGGCCATCATGTCTACAACCAAGTTATCCGAACAGCTCAGCAACTGGATCGACAGCCACTTTGATGAAGAAGTCGGTTTCCTGCAACAGATCGTCCGCATCCCGACCGACACCCCGCCCGGCAACAACGCGCCGCACGCCGATGCGGTCGCCGAGCTGATGAGCGCATGGGGCTGGCAGGCAGAGAAACATCCGGTGCCGGCCGCCACCGTCAAAGACTATGGCATGGAGAGCATCACCAACCTGATCGTGCGCCGCCAGTACGCTGAAGCCGGCCCGACGCTGGCGCTCAACGCCCACGGCGACGTAGTGCCTCCAGGCGAGGGCTGGACTAAACAACCGTATGGCGGCGAAATCGAAAACGGCCGCATCTACGGCCGCGCCACCACCGTTTCCAAGGGCGATTTCGCCACCTATATTTTTGCCGTGCGCGCACTGGAAGCACTCGGCGTGCCGCTCAAAGGCGCTCTCGAACTGCACTTCACTTACGACGAAGAATTCGGCGGTTTGCTAGGCCCGGCCTGGCTGCTGGAAAACCAGCTGACCAAGCCAGACCTGGTGATTGGCCCGGGTTTCAGCTACAACGTAGTCACCGCGCACAATGCCTGTTTACAGTTTGAAGTGACGGTACACGGCAAAGCGACCCACGGCTCGATGCCCGAAACCGGCCATGATGCGCTGCAAGCCGCAACCAAAATTCTGCAAGCGATCTACGCCAAGCTACCCGAACTGAAAAAAATCAGTTCAGCGATTCCCGGCATTACGCATCCGACCATGATCGTCGGCCGCATCGACGGCGGCACCAACACCAATGTAGTGCCGGGTAAAGTCGTGCTGAAGATGGACAGACGCATGATTCCGGAAGAAGACCCGGCGGCTGTCGAAGCCGAAGTACGCGCCATGATCGAAGCCGCAGCAGCCGGCCTGCCAGGCATCCGCGTCGAAATCAAACGCCTGCTGCTAGCCCGCGCCCTGCGGCCATTGCCAGGCCACGAAAAACTACTGGCCAGCATACAAAAAAACGCCCAGACCGTCCTAGGCGAAGCCATCCCAGCCAACGGCTCAGCGCTATACACCGACGCCCGCCTGTATGGCGAACACGGCATCCCCGTAGTCCTATACGGCGCCGGCCCCCGCACCCTGATGGAATCCAACGCCAAGCAAGCCGATGAAAACCTGGCGCTGGATGATTTACGTAAAGCGACCAAGGTGATCGCCATGACTTTGCTGGATTTTTTAGAGGCTTGATGTTGGCGCAAGAACCAACTGCTTAACAACAAGGCTGTTGATGTTGAAGTTGCTGTTGATGTTGAAGTTGCTGTTGCTGTTGCTGTTGATGTTGATGTTGATGTTGATGTTGATGTTGATGTTGATGTTGACGTTGACGTGAATTCCGCATTGGGACGTTGCCAAATGTGGCGCGTGTCAGTCGGGAATTGTGGGGAAACATGTCTGAGCCGAAGGCGAGTTGGTTTTCCCACCCGACTGGCACGCGCCACATTTGGGGACCTGACCGAAGGGAAGGCAACGGCTTTGCGGTCGCCTTTTCTTTGCGTACTTTCTTTTGGCGAAGCAAAAGAAAGTATGTAGCTGCCGGGCTACCCCCGGCGTGTACCCACGGAGTAGCAAACGCTTTAGTTACGCCCTAACCGTTCATTGCATGCGCGCGCACTTACTCCGTGGTCCGTTAAATGGGGTCAGAGTAATTTTCGCAAACAGCCGCGAAAAAAAACTCTGACCCCATTTAACTGCTGCCCCGCTTAACTACTGCCGCCTCCGGCAAATATCACGATGTTCGTGTAACATGTGCAGCTGTTCCAGGTCGCCAGACCAGCTCCATATCTAGCGCACCGCCCGGCCTTCAAGCCGGCGCATTCCACCCGCTGTAAATAACGACTGAAGCACAAGCAACTGTGCAATTCCGAGTACCCCATGACAAACACATCTGACACCTCAGGCCCGGAGAAACTGCTCCCGGGCTGGCTACTATTACTCGGCGCCCTCACCGCCATCGGTCCGCTCTCGATCGACATGTACCTGCCAAGCTTCCCCACCATCGCTCAACAGCTCGGCGTCGGCAGCAATCTGGTACAGCTGACGCTGGCCAGCTTCCTGGTCGGACTGGCCGTCGGTCAAATGTTTTACGGCCCGGTCAGCGACCGTTTCGGCCGCAAGCCGCCGCTGTATGTCGGCATGGCGCTGTACGTACTCGGCTCCCTAGCCTGCGTGTTTGCGCAAGATGTCTCGGCCTTGATTGTTTTCCGCTTCGTGCAAGGCCTGGGCGGCTGCGCCGGCATGGTCATCGGCCGCGCGGTAATCCGCGACCGGCTCGGCACCACCGGCGCCGCCAAGGCGTTTTCGCTATTGATGCTGGTGATGGGCCTGGCGCCGATCCTGGCGCCGCTGATCGGCGGCACGGTGCTCAAGCTGTGGGGCTGGCGCGTGATTTTCGGCGGCCTGGCGGCGTTTGGCCTGTGTTGCCTGATCGCGATCCATTACGCGATGCAGGAAACGCTGGACCGCCATAAAGCCGAACCGCTGCATCTGGGCCGCCCCCTGAAACAATACGGCCGGCTGTTGCTGGACCGCCAGTTCGTCGCCTACACGATAGTCGGCGGCTTGATCCAGGGCGGCATGTTTGCCTACATTACCGGCTCTTCTTTTGTCTTGATCGAACTGCATGGCATCAAGCCGGAGCATTTCGGTTTCGTGTTCGGCACCAACGCCTTCGGCCTGATTGCCGCTTCGCAAATCAACGCCCGCCTGGTCGGCAAGCTCACGCTCGATACCATCCTCGGCCGCGCCCTGTGGCTGCCGGCCGGCTTGAGTTTGCTGGTGGCGCTGCTGGTTGCCGCCGGCGTCAGCAGCCTGGCGCTTTTGCTGGTCGGCTTCTTCGGCTTCCTCGCCAGTTACGGTTTTATCAGCCCGAATGCATCGGCCATCGCACTGTCGCAACAAGGGCGGCAGGCCGGCACCGCGTCGGCGCTGATGGGCACTTTGCAATTCGGGCTCGGCATCCTGTCCGGCGTCAGCATGAGCTTGTGGCATGACGGTACGGCGTTGCCGTTGATGACGGTGATGGCGATTTGCGGTGTCGGCTCCTTGCTGGTGCATCGCTTTATCGCCCGGCCGGAACATCAGCGCCAGTTGCAATTGGCGACGCAGCCATGAACGGCCAAGCCGCCGGTGCGCTGGTTTCCTGGAGCGGCGGCAAGGATTCCTGCCTGGCGCTGTGGCGCGCCCGCCAAAGCGGCATGACGATCCAGCGCCTGGTCACAGCACTCGATGAAAGCGGCCAGCGCGCCCGCTCGCACGGCGTGCCGCCGGCATTACTGCAGGCGCAGGCCGATGCGCTTGGCGTGCCGTTGGCGTTTTACAGCGCCAGCTGGCAGCAATATGAAGAGAAATTCATCGCCGCCTTGCGTGCTGCACGCGGCGCCGGCATCGGCCAAGCCGTGTTCGGCGATATCGATTTGCAGGCGCATCGTGATTGGGAAGAAAAAGTCTGCGCCGAGGCCGGGCTGCAAGCGTGCCTGCCGTTGTGGAACCAGCCGCGCCGGCAGTTGGTGGATGAGTTCCTGGCACTCGGGTTCAAGGCGCTGGTGGTCTGCGTCAACGGCAACCATCTGTCGCAAGATTTTTGCGGGCGTGAGTTCGATGCGGCTTTTCTGGCCGACCTGCCGCCGGGCGTAGACGCCTGCGGTGAGAATGGCGAATTCCATACTTTCGTGTATGACGGCCCGGCGTTTTCTCACCCAGTACCATTCCGCCGTGAACGCATCAGCCCTTATCAATCGCCACCGGAACTGGGTTCGACAATTTACTATTTCCAGGAATTGCTGGCGGCCTGACCCATCGGCCAAATGGTTATCGTTAATCTCAGGCGCGCCGCTTATTGCGTAAAATGCTGAATGTTATCCAAGTGCGCTTGAACCAGCGCTTGCCACCGCTCTCTCACTCGCCTTTCTCTTTTATATAGACCCACACCATGCAAGCAGGAATGTTTTACGCCATCGCCGCCTACGTCCTGTGGGGCTTGTTTCCGATTTACTTCAAGGCGCTGGAAGCCGAGATTCCGCCGGTCGATATCGTCATGCATCGCGTGCTGTGGTCGTTTCTGTTCCTGGTGATTGTGCTGACCGTACGCAAGCAATGGGCCTGGGTCGGGCCGGTGCTGCGGCAGCCGCGCGTGATTGGCGGTTTTATCGCCAGCGCGCTGCTGCTGACCGCCAACTGGACCACCTATATCTGGGCCGTCAACAATAATCACATCGTCGAAGCCAGCCTCGGTTATTTCATCAACCCGATGGTCAGCGTGGCGCTCGGTTGCGTATTCTTGCACGAACGGCCGCGCCTGCTGCAATGGCTGGCAATTGCACTGGCCGCCGCCGCCGTGCTGTGGCTGACCTGGCAAACCGGCCACCCGCCCTGGATTGCACTGACGCTGGCAGTGACTTTCGGCAGCTACGGTTTGCTACGCAAGACCGCCAGCCTTGGCGCCCTGCCTGGCCTGGCGCTGGAGACGGCGCTGGTGCTGCCGCTGGCGCTGGCCTTCCTGGCCTATACCACGGTGCAGGATCAGAATACCTTTGTCAGCGCCTCGACCTCCACCAAGTGGCTGCTGGTCGCCGCCGGTCCTATCACCTCGATCCCGCTGCTGATGTTTGCCGCCGGCGCGCGCCGCATCCCGCTGTCGCTGGTCGGCGTGCTGCAATACATCACGCCGTCGCTGCAACTGCTGCTGGGCGTCTGGCTGTATAACGAGCAACTGGAGGGCGCCAGGCTGACCGGTTTCATCGTCATCTGGTGCGCTTTGGCGCTGTATTCGGCCGAAGGTTTGTGGCGCACCTTCATGACCCGTCCCAGCGCCGCAGCTTAAGGAAAGCATCAACTTGGCAGACATCGGTTATTCTTGGCAGTCCAGATAGCTTACTATTGCTTTTTTATTCACTTAATTACCACTGCTCCTCATGGCCCAATACGTCTACACAATGAACAAGGTCGGCAAGATCGTGCCGCCGAAACGTCAAATCCTGAAAGATATCTCGCTGTCGTTCTTCCCCGGCGCCAAAATCGGCGTGCTGGGCTTGAACGGTTCCGGCAAATCGACCCTGCTGAAAATCATGGCCGGCATCGATAAGGATATCCAGGGCGAAGCAGTACCGATGCCCAACTTGAACATCGGTTACCTGCCGCAAGAACCGCAGCTCGATCCTGAGCAAACGGTGCGTCAAGCGGTCGAAGGCGGGCTGGGCGAAGCGTTTGAGGCGCAAGCCAAACTGGATGCGGTATACGCCGCCTATGCAGAAGAAGGCGCTGACTTTGACGCGCTGGCAGCCGAACAGGCGCGGCTCGAAGACATCCTGGCCACCGCTGGTGACGGCAATCTGGATTTGCAGTTGGAAATGGCCGCCGACGCCTTGCGCCTGCCGCCATGGGACGCCAAGATCGGCATCTTGTCCGGCGGTGAAAAACGCCGCGTCGCGCTATGCCGCCTGCTGCTGTCGAAACCCGACATGCTGCTGCTGGACGAGCCGACCAACCATCTGGACGCCGAATCGGTCGAATGGCTGGAGCAATTCCTGCAACGCTTCCCCGGCACCGTGGTCGGCATCACCCATGATCGCTACTTCCTGGACAATGCCGCCGAATGGATCCTGGAACTGGATCGCGGTCACGGCATCCCTTGGAAGGGCAATTACAGCTCGTGGCTGGAGCAAAAGGGCAACCGCCTGAAACAGGAAGAAGCGACCGAATCGTCACGCCAGAAAACCATCGCCAAGGAACTGGAATGGGTGCGGCAGAATCCGAAAGGCCGCCAGGCCAAGAGCAAGGCCCGTCTGGCGCGCTTCAATGAACTGAGCGAACACGAATACCAGAAGCGCAACGAGACCCAGGAAATCTTCATCCCGGTGGCTGAGCGCCTGGGTAATGAAGTGATCGAATTCAAAAATGTCTCCAAATCCTTCGGCGACCGCATGCTGATCGATAACCTGAGCTTTCGTATTCCGGCCGGCGCCATCGTCGGCATCATCGGCCCTAACGGCGCCGGTAAATCGACCTTGTTCAAGATGATCACCGGCAAAGAGCAGCCGGACAGCGGCGAGGTGGTGATTGGCGCTACCGCCCGGGTCTCGATCGTCGATCAGTCGCGCGATTCCTTGTCGGATCAGAAAACCGTGTTTGAAGACGTCTCCGGCGGCGCCGACATCCTCACCGTCGGCCGTTTCGAAATGCCGTCGCGCGCCTATCTGGGCCGCTTCAACTTCAAGGGCGGCGACCAGCAAAAGATCGTCGGCAACCTGTCCGGCGGTGAGCGCGGCCGCCTGCATCTGGCCAAGACTCTGCTGCAAGGCGGCAATGTGCTGCTGCTGGATGAACCGTCCAACGATCTCGACGTCGAAACTTTGCGGGCGCTGGAAGACGCCTTGCTGGAATTCGCCGGCAGCGTGATGGTGATCAGCCATGACCGCTGGTTCCTGGACCGCATCGCGACCCATATCCTGGCGTTTGAGGGCGAATCGCAAGTGTCGTTCTTTGACGGTAACTACCAGGAATATGAAGCCGACAAACGCAAGCGCCTGGGTGAAGAAGGCGCCAAGCCTAAGCGGATCCGCTACAAGCCGGTGACGCGCTGATCGGGTTGAGCGATGGAGACAGAAGGCGTGCTGTGCTTTCTGTCATCCCTGCGTAAGCGACTCAAGCCAGACTCGAACCAGACTCAAACCATCTGCTGGACCATTTTTTTAATCTTTATTGCTTTTTCAAAATGGTCTAGCTGATGCGTCGTGATCCACCACTCCGCAGCTTCCATAAGGAGCGGAGGATTATCATTTTTATTAGCAAAAAATGCGTAAAACGATAGCCCGACATCCGGGCCTTTATCGTTAATCTTCTTATCGCAAACGGCAATTATTTTTTCTCTTAAACTTGCTCTCATTGCATTTTTCTCTATATGCAATGACGGTTAAATATGCAACCAGGCCAGCGTCCCCAGCACCACGCTGACTCCCGCCGCCCCGTACGCCATTTTCTTCAACCACTCTTTGCGCGTCAGCAAAGTGATTGCTGCCAGGGAAATGGCAATCTGGATCGCCGTCATGGCCTGCGCCCAGCGGTGATGCTGATGCAATACCTGTTCTGATTTCTCGTCCCATGCGCTGGCCTCGGCTTCGAGCGCTTCAGCCTTTTTCTGCACTACTTCTTTTTCGCTCTTATAACGCTGCGCTTCAGCGCTGTAGTGCACCGCGTCGACGCCGGGAATATGCGTCGCCAGCTCGGACAGGTTTTGCCGGCTGGATTTGGCCTGGTAGTAATTCCACTGGTTGGAGGCTTCGGTTTTCTTGATGGCGGCGTTGTTCTTGTTCATCGCCGCTTCGCTCTCGGTGGAACCGGCCTGGTAGCTGAACAAAGCGCCTATGGTCGCCATGATGGCCGTCATTACCGCAATTTTTCCGGCGAAATTGTCGCCGCTGCCGTGGGCATGCTCGGTGACGTGTTCGAGATGTTGCTCGTGGGGGCTGGGAACTTCGAATTCTTCGGACATGGCTTGCTCTTTGGAAAGGGTTTAATCAAACGTGATTGTAAGGGCAAAAATCGCCGCAAGTCTGCTGTCAATGAATCATCATCGATATCGCGCCCAACCCCAGACGCCGCAGATCCTTGGCCACCATTACCTGCATGGGGGCCACTGGCGCCGCGATTGAAAACATGAGCAGTAGATTGCCTTGGTTGTTTGTCATCAGTTCAGACGGAATCCGCACGCTGTTAAGACTTTTAGTTGCCTCAAGCGTATAGCGCAACTCTCCCAACAGCTGCCCATTCGCACTGACTTGTATCGTCTGCTGCGGATTCTGCGGCGACAGGAAAGCTTGTCCGAGAATATCGAGCGTCAGATCCCCGCTGTGCTCTCCCACCTGCAGCGATACGGCCGCAGCGTTGCTGTCAGTCCAGCTGCCCCAGGCCTCGGAGCTTGCCCAACCGCCGGCGCGATACACATCGGCATTGCCGCCGCTGCGAAAATCGATCGTTGTGCCAAGTACATATTTCTGAGGCGATGCAACGCTCAATGGTGCTGCAGTCTGATTCACACGCTGGTGATCGGCACAATCGGCACAATCGGCGCAACTGCGCCAGCCTGGCGCCAGCACGCGGTAGCCGTCAAGCTCGCCGACGAAATCTGCAGGCCTTGCGCTGCGCTGCGCCTGCTCCCAAAGCGCAGTGGAGATGGGATCGCGCAGGAAAACATACAAGGTTTGCGGATCGTAGGTTCCGGCAAACACCGTCTCGGCCATATGGCGCTGGAGCGCGACCAGCTTGCCCGTATCCGTCCTGGCAAAATAGCCATTATTAACAGACATGCGATGGTTTGACGCCAGCAGTGCAATCGGGAAATACCCTTCAGGGTCGGTAGCAGGCATCACGAAGGCGATGCGGCGATAGGTTTTTGGCGCCTGCTTCCAGAACGCCGCTTGCAGCGGTGAGGTCCATTGAGCGTCTTGCATGTCTTTGCGAATTTGCTGAGCGGCGCTATTGCTGTCGACCAGCTGCAACAGCAGCAGCCCGGCTAGCAGATACGGCAATACTCTCCTGCCAATCAGCTTGAAACACGCATAAAACAGCGCCAGATAGATCAGGTAGAACACCGGCCAGAACATCCGGCCCGACACCCTGAAAACGCCTGCTAGCGATTGCAGAACGCGCGGCAAGCGATAGACCAGTACATCGTGTTCGCCCCAGCCGATATAGCTGCTCAGCGCTTGCAACGTCAGGATCACGGTTATCGCAAATAAAGGCAGTAGCGTTGCCCAGCGCCAGCTTAGCGCAGCACGGCCGCGCTGCGAGAGCAGCAATATCGGCATCACGATCGCCAACAGCAATAGCACGCCGCTACCCAGGTAACTGAACCCCTCATACTCGCCCCCGCTTCTAGGGAGCTCGGGTATCACAGCCGACCAGCGGCCCATCGGATCGAACAATCCCAATAAGCTCAACCGCAGATAGCCAAAACCGACCATGCCGTGCAGGCCGCCGCCAAGCATGAAATAACCGGTGGCCCACATAATCAGCGCCAGCCACGCTACGGCTGATAAGCCATGCCCAAGTGCTGCCGATACGGGCATTTGCCTTTTCAACCATCGCTGCAGAATATCGGCGGCCCAGATCGCCAGTACCATGACGAGCAGATAGGCATGCGTCAACGCCGCCGCACTGAGCAGGATGATCCAGTTGCGCCCGCGAAACCTATCGCTGAAATACAGATACAGGGCAGCCAGAATAAGCCAATGTGCAGCAAGGGCGTCGTGCTCGGCGTATATCCGCCACCACAATGGCGGCGCGATGACAAAAAAGGCAGTCGCCAGCAAAACGGTGCAGCGCTCGCGGCAGAACAACGCCAGCAGCTTGTAGGCGAATACGCCCTGCAGCGCGAGGCATAGCGCCAGCCAGATGCCGATGTATTGGAACGGCTCGGGCAGGAGGCTGGCAAACGGTTTAAAAATGAAGGCGAATAGCGGCGTCGAGTCGGTAAAGACTATCGAGCTGCCCAAGGTTTCACCGTAGTCGCGATTGGCGCCCAGCGGAAATTGCAGCAGCGGCGCATGCCGGAAGAAATTCCACCCCAGGAAGTGCTGGCTGAAATCTCCTCGCATCAGCCATCCGGTAGAAGTCGGCCAGACGATGCCGCCTCCGGTATAGAACACAAAGGCGGCGAGACCGATGAACCCGGCCCAAAAAACCATGGGGAGCGTTTTATTCACGGCGTTGCGGGATCCGTTTGAATACGTACTGCATCACCCCGCCCGATCGTGGCACTGCGCGTGCGCAACGCACGCCGTAACCTGATTACCGGCCGTTCCACCAAAACATAGGACACGGCGGACACGGCGATCGAGCTGGCAATCAGTGCGTAGACGTACCACCAGGAATCGCCGCGGATACCGATGCTCTGGAATAACCAGATAAGGAAAAATTGATTCAAGAAGACGCCATAGCTGAGGTTGCCGGCCAGCTCTTCGATCCATCCAAAACTGAGCTTGGTCAGCGCCCATACCACCGGCACGCCAAACACCAGGCCGGCCAGGACTTCAAAGGTGAACGGCAATTGCCATGCGCGGTGCATGGCAAGGCTGGCAAACATGGCGCAAATAAGCAGATAGGCAGCGAACAGCCCGGCCTTGCTTGGGGTTCTATGGATATAGCTGCCCAGCAGGAACATGAAGAGCGTTCCAGGCAGCATGCGATAGCCCCAGGTATCCGCATTCAATATGCCGCAATAGGCCAACATGAAAAACGCTATCGAAGCGATAAAAACCGGCCCCCGCGCACGACAGATAAGCAGCAGCGGGAAGACCAGATAAAACTGCGATTCCAGGCCAAGCGACCAGGCCTGGGGAATGATTTGGCAGTTCAGGAAATATGGGAAAAAATTCAGCGGCAGCATGCTCGCATTCAACAAGATCTTCGCCGGCGTCAGGTCGCCGATATAGGGCGACCACGGATGGGCGGTAGCGATCAGCAGCAGCGTCAGGCAAAAATAGAACAGGAACTGCGGGAACAGACGCATCGCCCGGTCCAGATAGAAGATGCCGACACGGGACAGCTGGCGGTAGTGCCGGTCTGACAGAACCGTCATGACATAGCCGCTCAATATGAAAAAGGAAACCACGGCGAACACGCCGATGTTACGGCCACGGAAGGTAATGCCCAGATGCGAAAGCAGGACAGCGATGGCAAGCAACAGCCGGTAAATTCCCATGTCAAATCCTCAAAGTGGCTTGCCGCCTGTTTTTTAGCAGGTGCTGGCGGCAGCATGCGCGATGACCTTGCTCATTGATCGTCATTCAGCGGATCGTCATTGATACCGCGCCCAACCCCAAAGTCCGCATATCCTTGCTCGCCATTACCTGCAGCGGCGACACCGGTTCTGCGATGCTGAACAGGATCACCAGCTCACCGTGATTTTTGGACGCCAGGGCCGCCGGAATCCGCAGACTCTGCACGCTCTGGTTCTCTTTTGCGGTGTAGCGCAGCTCCCCTACCGCATGCCCGTTCACGGAAACCTGTATGGTCTGCCGTGAATCTGCGGCAGGAACGTAAGCATGGCCGGAAACATCCAGTGTCAGATCGCCGGCAAGCTGTCCGGAAACGGTGAGCCGTATCGCTGCCAGATTGGTAAAGGTCCAGCTTCCCCATACCTCCGGTTCAGACCATCCGCCTGCAAGATAGGGAGCGGCATTGCCGCCGCCGCGAAATTCGAGTGCGGTGCCGAGCGCATATTGCGGTGGCGGTGAACGCGGCCCCGCAGGCGGGTTGAAGTCCAATTGCTGGCATACCTTGCAATCTTTCCAGCCTGGCGCAAGTACCCGGTAATGGTCGAAGGCGCCCAGAAAATCGCCATGGCCGGCAGTCAACTTGGCCTGCTCCCAAAGCGCAACGGAAAGCGGATCTTCAAAGAAAACGTACAGCGTGTGCGGATCGTAGCTGCCGGAAAACACCATCTCGGCGGTCTGGCGCTGGAGTGCGCTTAACTTGTTTTGATCCATCCGGGCGAAGTAGCCGTGGTTGATCGGCAGCCCGTGTTGCGAAGCAAACAGCGCCATTGGAAAATAATCAAAGGCATACGCCGCCGGCATTACGACCGCAATCCGCTGGTAGGTTTTGGGTACCTGGCTCCAGAATACGGATTGCATTGGGGAAGTCCATCGATAGTCGCGCAAGCTTTTGCGGATCTGCTGTGCCGCAGTGTTGCCGTCGACCAGCTGGAAAACCAGCAGCGCCCCAAGCAGATATGGCAGCCATTTCCGGTTGATCAGTTTAAAAGCGAGACAAAATGCGCCTACATAGATCAGGTAAAACACTGGCCAGAACATGCGTCCCGCTACTCTGAACACACCAAAAAGCCGTTGCAGGATCGATGGCAGGGGGTAGACCAAGACATCGTGCTGGCCCCATCCGATATACGTTGTCAGTGCCTGTAAAGTCAGGATGACGGCAACCGCAAACAATGGCAGCAGCGTCCGCCAGCGCCAGATCAATGTTGCCCGTCCCTTGCTGGAGATAAGCAGCGCCGGCAGCGCAATCGCCAGCAAGGCCAGCATGCCGCTCCCCAGATAACTCAGACCTTCATACTCGCCGCCGCTTCTGGCTTGCCCAGGCAGGATAGCCGACCACCAGGATGTTGCAGGGTCGATCAAGCCCAGCAGGCTCATGCGGAAATAGCCGCCGACCGGCGTGCTCAGGCCGTCGTGCAGCATGAAATAACCGGCGGCCCACATGACCAGCGCCAGACACGCTGCCACTGCCAGCCCGTGCGCGGCTGTGGCCCAGAGCGAAATCTGTTGCTTCAAGGCGCGCTGCAATATATCCGCAGCCCAGATGGCTAGCACCATGGCGAGCAGATAGGCGTGCGTCAGCGCGGCTGCACTGAGCAGTATCAGCCAGCCAAGCTGGCGCAATCTGTCGTTGAAGTATAAATATAGCGCGGCCAGGATCAGCCAATGCGCCGACAAGGCGTCGGATTCGAGGTAAATGCGCCACCACAACGGCGGTGCGATGACGAAAAACGCCGTCGCCAGCAAAACCGTGAGACGGTCGCTCGAAAACAGGGACAGCAACTTGTAGGCAAAAACGCCTTGCAGCACCACGGTGAGCGCAAGCCAGATGCCGATGTATTGAAACGGCTGCGGCAGGAACGCCGCGATGGGCTTGAACAGGAAGGCGAACAACGGCGTCGAATCGGTAAAGACGATTGAGCTGCCCAGCGTTTCCCCGTAGTTCCAGTTGGCGCCCAAGGGAAATTGCCACATCGGCGTGTGCCGGAAAAAATTCCAGCCGAGGAAATGCTGGCCGAAATCTCCGCGCATCAGCCATTCGGTGGAAGTCGGCCAGACGATGGCGCCGCCGCCGGTATAGAACATGAACGCGGCGACGCCGATCAGCGCCGCCCAGATGAGCGGGGGGAATTTTCTATTCATTGGGTCGGGAACGATGGCAGCCATTTTTTTCGTGCGGACGTTTCGATCCGAACGTCCATAGCGCATTGGCGGAATAAGTCAGCACCAGCACTGCCGCTGAGGACAAGACCTGTGCCAGCAGATAGTTGAGTGCCAGCGGTACGGTCAGCAGATGCATCAAACCGGTATTCAGCGCGATGCCGGCGACGGCGATCAGGCCGAAGCGGCTAGCGGTTTGCAGGTGGCCAGCCTGGCTCTTGAAAGTAACCCAGTAATTCAGCCCGTAATTGACAATGGCGCCGACCAAGGCGCCCGCTGCCGAAGCCGGCACCGGAGCAGCCATGCCGCTCTGGACCAGCAGGATCAGGAGCGCGTACTGACATGCCGTGCCCACGGCGCCGGCTGCGGCATAGATCAAGAACCGCCTGACTCGATGCATGCTCATACTGCGGCTAATCTTCGGTTTTCTGATAGCGGCGGCGAATCAGGTAAACCGGACGCCCCTTTGACTCCAGGTAAGTCCGGCCCAG
Source organism: Collimonas sp. (assembly GCF_035566375.1). Lineage (GTDB taxonomy): Bacteria > Pseudomonadota > Gammaproteobacteria > Burkholderiales > Burkholderiaceae_D > Collimonas. Next base: position 76,112 of record NZ_DATMRK010000030.1, on the reverse strand, counting down.
ATATTCACCGAGAACGCCGATACCGATTAACTGGATCCCGCCAAGAAACAGCACAACCGTGAGAATGGATGCGTAGCCGGGCATGTCGATGCCGCGGATCAGCGTTTTGATAATGGTCACCAGGCCGTAGATGAATGCGAACAATGAAATCGCCGAACCGCAATAGGTCCACCAGCGCAAAGGCACGGTACTGAAGCTGGTGATCCCCTCCAGCGCGAAATTCCACAAACGCCAGCCGGAAAATTTCGACTCGCCGGCACTGCGCGCTTCGCGCACGTATTCAACCGTAGCCGTCTTGAAGCCGACCCAGGCGAACAGCCCCTTCATGAAGCGCCGGTTTTCCGGCAGCTGTTTGAGCGCCTCCAGAACCTGGCGGTCGATCAGGCGGAAATCGCCGACGTTATCCGGCAACTTGATGTCAGAAACCGCATTGTATAAGCGGTAGAACAGTTGAGCAGTCTTACGTTTCAGGAAGGAATCGCTATCCCGGTTTACGCGCCTGGCCAGCACCACCTCGTAGCCATTGCGCCATTGCTCGATCAGGCGCGGGATCAGTTCGGGCGGATCCTGCAGGTCGGCGTCGATAGGAATCACCGCATCACCCAATGCTTCGTTCAGGCCCGCGGTCAGGGCCGCTTCCTTGCCGAAATTACGCGATAGGTCGATCACCCTCACCCGGTTATCGCGCTCGGCGATGGCGATCAGCTGCGCCAGGGTATCGTCGGCGCTGCCGTCGTTGATGCAGACGATCTCGTAAGACAAGGTGTCGAGAGCCGCCAATACCGGCGTTATCCGTTGGAAGAAATGCGCAACGGCCGAGCTCTCGTTGTAGAAAGGAACCACCAGCGATAGCAGTGGCTGGTCTGAAGCTTGATCTCGGGAGTTCACATGCATTGCGTGGTCTGGGGTTAGCGCTTGCGGGTCCGCGCATATTAGCATCATTCCGCATGGAAATAGCGCCTGGCCATTGCTATTGATGCAACAGGAAATGGTCAACGCCGCAAACGTGAAAAAAGCCGGCTAAATCATCACATTTGATTTAGCCGGCTTTTGCTGTCACACCTGAACCTGAGGCGATTGCGCTTGCCATCGCCTTAGTCCATCACGCTACGATCAGTAGGTGTAAAACATGCGCTGGATTTCTTTGGTGTTGTTGGTCTTGGTCAACGCCAGCATCAGCAGAATCCGTGCTTTTTGTGCATTCAACGTATCGGCCACTACAAAGTCCAGTTCGTCGTCGTTGGCTTCGCCGTTACGGGCAACAATGCCTTGGCCGACGCGGCTGGCGCGGACAATGATCACACCCTTCTTGCGTGCTTCAACCAATGGCGTTTTCATTTGCGCGGCAACGCTGCCATCGCCGACGCCGGCCTGGATGATACCCTTGGCGCCGGAGGCGACTTGGGCGTCGAGCGCGGCACGGGTCATGTTGGCGTAGCCGTAGATGATGTCAACCTGCGGCAGCACGTCCATCTTGCTGATGTCGAATTCAGTATCGACCGTATTCTTGCGTGTCGATTGGCGGTAGAAATACGCCTTGTTGCCCTGGATATAACCCAGCATGCCGAGTTCGGTCGACTTGAAGGTGTCGGTAGTCGAGGTATTGGTCTTGGTCACTTCACGCGCAGCGTTGATCTGGTCGTTGAGCGAAACCAGCACGCCCTTGCCGATCGCATCCTTGCTGCCGGCCAGCAAAACCGCGTTGTACAGATTGATCGGGCCGTCGGCCGAGATCGCGGTCGATGGACGCATGGCGCCGACGATCACCACCGGCTTGCGGCTCTTGACCGTCAAGTCGAGGAAATAAGCAGTTTCTTCGATGGTGTCTGTGCCGTGGGTGATGACGATGCCGTCCACATCCGGTTGTGCCAGCAAGGTATTGACGCGCTTGGCCAGCTTCAGCCAGTGGTCGTTGGTCATGCTTTCGCTGGCGATCTGGAATACTTGCTCGCCTTTGACATTGGCGACTTTCTTCAGCTCAGGCACGGCGGCGATCAGTTTTTCGACGCCAACCGTGGCCGAGGTATAACCGACCGTGGTGGTGCTGTCGGCGCCGGTGCCGGCAATCGTGCCGCCGGTGGCCAGGATCATCACATTCGGCAGTTTGGCGTCTTGCGCGTGCGCCACGGAAGTGGACAGCAATAAGGCGCTGAACATCATCAGCGCGTAGGAATACGCGGTGCGCATTGTATGTGTGCGAGTAGACATAAATCTCCTGATTTCGTAAGTTGTTGTAGACCGCAAGCTAAGCTGAAAAACGGTCACGCGACAGTCCGGCATTCTGCAACGCGCTGCCGCGCAGCGGAACTGTAACGGAAAGTTGGCAAACCATTCTAATGCCATCTATGCATAGGTTTATGCATATCTGTTATAGCTTTGATCCGGGCAGGAAAGCAAGCCCGGATAGATTATATTGCCAAAAACTTATCAGCAAAAATCATGCAAGAATCAGGTAAGAGTCAGGCGACAAGCTTGGCGTCCACTTCCGATTCGCGCTTGATATGCAGCTCGCGCACCGGGAACGGGATCGAGCAATTGACCGCAGTCAGCGTGGCCTGCATATTTTGCGCAATCGACCAGCGCACCGCCCAGTACTCGGAGGTAGTGGTCCAGGCCCGGATATTGAGCATGACGGCGCTGTCGAGATGGTCGGTGACGACGGCAAACGGCGCTGGCGTCGCCAAAATCCGCTCATCGGCCAGCAACAGTTTATGCAAGGCTTGAATCGCGACAGCCGGATCGTCCTGATAGCCGATGCCGATCGGCATATCGATGCGGCGCGTGTTGTTGCGGCTGAAGTTGGTCAGCGCGCTATTCCATAACTGATTGTTCGGCACGAACAGGCAGACGCCGTCAGCCTTGGTCAGCTTGGTCGCAAACAAGCCGATTTCATCGACGCTGCCTTCGATGCTGCCATTGGAAATGTATTCGCCGACCTGGAACGGCCGCAGGAACAGCAGCATCATGCCGGCTGCGATGTTTTGCAAAGTCCCTTGCAGGGCCAGGCCGATCGCCAGGCCGGCGGCGCCCAGGATAGCGACGATACTGGCAGTCTGCACGCCGAACTGGCCGAGTACCGCAACCAGCGTGACCAGGCGTATCAGCCACAGCAGCACGCTGCGCAGCACCGGACGCAAGGTAGCGTCCAGGCCGGCGCGCGTCATTACCCGGTCAAGCGCATTGGCAAAGCGCGACGACAGCCACCAGCCGAACGCCAGTATGATAATTGCCAGCAGCGCATTGAGGCCGTAGTGCATGGAGGATTCCAACAGGAAATTCCAGAGTGTGGAGAGTTGATTGACGGTGAGTAGATTCAAGAGCGGCTCCTTTGATTGCAGGAAATCTAAACCCCGTATGTTACCAGCCGCCCCATAAAAAACGCGCCGGGCGGTTTGACACCCGGCGCGCAACAGCCCGTTTAAAGGCCGAGGGGACAATCAAATGCAGCATTAGACTTGCTGCAAATCCAGTTTAAAAACGGTAACCGACACCCACACCCATCAACCAAGGATCGATCTTGACGCGGCTGATTCTCTCGCCACCGGCGAAGACATCGCTGCGGATCTGCAGTTTTTTCACATCCAGGTTGAGCGACCAGTTTTTATCCAGCTTGTAATCCAGGCCAGCCTGCACCGCCAGGCCCCAGCTGTCCTTATCCTGGCTGGCTGCGCCGCCCAGCAGGTTGACGCTGGAAATGCGGGTGTAGTTAAGCCCGGCTCCAACATAAGGACTGAACGTGGCTTGCGGCATGAAGTGATACTGCGCGGTCAAGGTCGGCGGCAAATGCTTAAAGGTGCCGATCTTTTTTCCGTCCAGCGAAACGTCTTGCTCTTGCGGATAGGTCAAGACCAGTTCGGCGGCCCAGTTGGGCGTGAAGAAATAGGAGATATCCAGTTCCGGGATGGTCTTGCCATTGATGTGCAAGGTATCGGATGCACCGACGCCGCCGACCGCGTCCGATTTATTTGCCGGTTTCAGGTAATCGGCACGTACCCGCACTTGCCACGGGCTTTCCTGCGCCATAGCGTTGCCCGTCACAAAACCCAGTGCCGACAGTGCCAATAAGGCTGCTAACCATGCTGCTTTCTTCATTTCTCGTTCCTGTGTCGTTCGTATCGATACAGACTTTAAAGGAAGGCGTCTTCAATTGATTTGATGCAAATCAAACAATCGCCAGAACACTGTCAGCGCAGCAATTTCAGTGCGGGCAGTCGGGCCGCGCCAGGTTTGCTACCATATGGCCTGGTCCGCTTGCCCGGCAGACACGCATTGCACAGCCCTCACCTACTTTATTAGCGACACCCAATGAGCAAATTCTGGAGCCCCATCGTCAGCCGCCTGACGCCTTACACCCCCGGCGAACAACCCAAGCTGAGCAAGCTGGTCAAGCTCAATACCAATGAAAACCCGTATGGCCCGTCGCCACTGGCGCTGGCGGCCATGCGCGCCGAGCTGGGCGACACTCTGCGGCTGTATCCCAATCCGGATGCGGAACCGCTGAAACTGGCGCTGGCCGAACAAAATGCCGCGCATGGGATAACGCCGGCCCATGTATTTGTCGGCAACGGTTCCGACGAGGTGCTGGCGCATGCGTTCCAAGCCTTGCTGCAACACGAGCAGGCAATCCTGTTCCCGGACATCAGCTACAGCTTCTATCCCACCTATTGCGGCTTGTATGAAGTTGCCTATCGGACCGTGCCATTGGCCGAGGATTTTTCGCTGCGGGTTGACGACTATCTGAATACCGCCGCCGGCGGCATCATTTTCCCGAATCCCAACGCGCCCACCGGCTGCCTGCTGCCGCTGGCTGAAGTGGAAAGGCTGGTGGCCGGCCAGCCCGATTGCGTGGTGATCGTGGATGAGGCTTATGTTGATTTCGGCGGCGACAGCGCGATCCCGCTGGTGGCGCGCTACCCTAACCTGCTGGTGGTGCAAACCTTGTCCAAATCGCGCTCGCTGGCCGGTTTGCGGGTCGGTTTTGCGATCGGTCATCCAGACCTGATCACGGCGCTGGAACGGGTCAAGAACAGTTTCAACTCGTATCCGCTGGACCGCATGGCGATCGTCGGCGCCACTGCGGCGATCAAGGACCAGGCGCATTTCGACCAAACCCGGCGAGCCGTCATGGCCAGCCGCGAACACCTGGTAAGCGGCCTGGCTGCGCTTGGTTTCGAGGTGCTGCCGTCGGCTGCCAACTTCGTGTTTGCCCGTCATCCGCGCCACGATGGCGCCAAACTGGCAGCCCGCCTGCGCGGCGACGGTATCATCGTGCGCCATTTCAACAGCGCCCGCATTGCCCAGTTCTTGCGCATCACGGTGGGAACCGATGAGGCTTGCCAAGTGTTGCTGGACGCCTTGCGGTTGCATCTGAAAGACATGCCTGCCGACTTCTGAGCATCCAGGACTGTGGGCGGCGGCTAGCTTGTCTGCCGCCTATAGTGATTCCGCCGTCTGCATCGGTGTTCAACTCCTGCAGCAATGTCCAACTTGGTGTCCAACTTAGTGACCAACTCAATCGCATCGCCCGCCGTACCCGCCGTCAACACACGTATGCGTCAGGCCGCCTTGCCGCTGCTGTTCCTGTTGCTGGGCGTGATCTACGCCAGCTGGGTGTCGCGCATCCCGGCGCTGCGCGATAATTTGCAGCTGGATGCGGCCAGCCTCAGCTTGTTCCTGCTGGGCGGCGGCGTCGGTGCGGTTGGCTCTTTCCCGCTGGCGGCGTGGCTGGTGGGCCACTACGGTGCGCGCCGCGCCAGCTGGTATGCCGGCCTGCTCCTGCTGATCACCATCCCCTGCCTGGCGCTGGCGCCAAGCTTGCCGCTGCTGATGCTGGCCATGCTGTGCCTTGGCGTCTGTTCCAGCTGCTTCAATGTGGCGATCAACGCGCTCGGCGCGGAAGCGGAAAAGATCGCCGGGCGCTCGATCATGTCGCAGCTGCATGCCTGGTTTTGCGTCGGCACGCTGTCCGGCGCCTTGCTCGGCAGCGTCATCGCCGGCATGGGCGTCAGCCCCTTGCTGCATTTCGGCCTGATCGCCGTCTGCACGGCGATCCCGATGCGCCTGTGCTACCGCGCCCTGCCGAACGACCGGCCGCAATATATCGCCGGTAAAAAACACTTCGCATTGCCGCACGGCCCGCTGATCGCGCTCGGCGTGGTGGCCTTTGGCGGCGCCATCGTCGAAGGCTCGGTGGCCGACTGGAGCGGGGTCTACATGAAAGACCGTTTGCTTGCCAGCGACGGCGTGGCGCCGCTGGCTTTTGCTTTCTTTGCCGGCATGATGCTGCTGACGCGCATGATCGGCGACAAGTTGAAAGAGTCCATCGGCGCTCGCCGTGTGGTCGCCGGCGGCGCCTTGACGGCGGGTCTCGGCATGTTGATCGCCTTGCTCGCCAGCCAGATTCCGCTGGCCATCGCCGGTTTTGCCCTGACCGGCGTCGGCGTTGCCACCATCTTCCCGTTCATCTTCAGCGCCGCCGGCCGCCACGGCCCGACGGCGCTGGCCGGCGTCACCACCATGGGTTACACCGGCGGCCTGATCGGGCCTCCGGTGATTGGTTTTCTGGCGCACGGCTTCGGCTTGCCGGCGGCCTTGTCGCTGGTCGGCGTGCTGTGCATTGCGGTAGCGCTGGCGGCTGGCCGCGCCCGATGGCTGGAATAATATCGTTACGCTAAAATATCGGCTCACGTTTGTACGCCAACCTTCCGCATGGAATCAGAAGTGGTCAAGAAATAATGACGTTGCCTGCCAACCAGAATCACAGCTTGCCGCAGCTGCTGCTGTTACCCGGCTTCATGCTGGACCAAACCCTATGGGACGATATGCACGACGGCCTGGCGCAACTCGGCCAGTTGCATTTCGGTGATCTCGGCCAGGATGATTCGATCAGTGCGATGGCTGCGCGTGTCTTGCAACAAGCGCCGCCACGCTTCATCCTGATCGGCTTCTCGATGGGCGGTTATGTCGCCCAGGCGATCATGCAGCAAGCGCCGGAGCGGGTGATCGCGCTGGCGTTGCTAAACACCTCGGCGCGCCAGCAAAACCCGCGCGAAATCGCCGGCAACAAAGTTCAGCTGGAACTGGCCAGACAAGTGCCGTTCAAGGGCTTGACCAGCCGCGCGCTGGCGTCCTCGCTTCATCCGGACCGGGCCCATGACCGGGTGTTGCTGGATCGCCTGCAGGCAATGGCCCTGCGCAACGGCAAGGAAGTTTTCATTCGTCAGTTATCGGCATTGCGCAGCGACGGTTACAGCGAGCTGCAAAACATCCGCTGCCCGACACTGGTTGTCGCCAGCCGCAACGACCAGCTCAGCAGTCTCGCCGAAGCGCAACAGATGGCGGCGCAGATTCCTGCCGCCAGCATGGTGCTGATCGAAGACTGCGGTCATATGACGCCGCTGGAAAAGCCGCAACAATTGCTGCAGATCTTGTCCGATTGGCTGGCGGCCGTTAGCGAACCGGCTGCGCCAGCTCGGCAGGCGTGACCTGCTTGCGATAGGCGATGCGAACAGGCGGCTGCGGTGTTGATTGAATTGGCTGTCTGGCTTGGGGTTTTGATGCATGCTCTGCTCCTGATTCGTGATGATAGGGCGAATTGGCAGAGGCTTTGTGACAGGCTTTGGATTTTTATTTCAAGGCCACGCAAGCTGCGTGGCCCACACTCGAATTGCCTCGACAATTACAAGGCCAGGCGCTTGCGTGCCGCCTGGTATTCGGTCTGCAAACGATCGACCATCTGCGCCACGCTAGGCACATCGTCCATCAGGCCGACGCCCTGGCCTGCACCCCAGATATCGCGCCAGGCCTTGGCGCCGCTGCCGCCGGAGCCGAAATTCATCTTCGATTTATCGGCTTCAGGCAGGTTTTCCGGATCGAGGCCGGCGGCGATGATCGATTTCTTCAAGTAATTACCATGCACCCCGGTGAACAGATTGGTGTACACCACATCGGCCGCGGTCGATTCCACGATCGCCTGGCGATAGGCGTCGTCGACATGGGCCTCCTTGGTGGCCAGCCAGCGCGAACCGATGTAGGCAAAATCGGCGCCCATCGCCTGCGCTGCCAGGATCGCGTCGCCGGTCGCGATGGCGCCCGACAAGGCGATCGGCCCCTTGAAGAATTTGCGCACTTCGCCCACCAGCGCGAACGGCGACAAAGGCCCGGCATGGCCGCCGGCGCCGGCCGCCACCAGGATCAAGCCGTCGACCCCGGCTTCCAGCGCCTTTTGCGCATGGCGGATCGAGATCACGTCATGCAGCACGATGCCGCCGTAGCCGTGGATCGCAGCCATCATTTCCGGCGGCGGCGCGCGCAGGCTGGAAATGATGATAGGCACCTGATGCTTGACGCAGACGGCGACGTCGTGCGCCAGGCGGTCGTTCGATTGGTGGACGATCTGGTTGACCGCGATCGGCCCTATTTTTGCGTCCGGATGCTCGGCCTGGTAGGCGGCCAGTTCGGCTTGCAGGTCGGTCAGCCAGACATCCAGCAATTCCGCCGGGCGCGCGTTCAGCGCCGGGAACGAGCCGACGATGCCGGCCTTGCATTGCGCGGCCACCAGGGCCGGGCCGCTAGCGATGAACATCGGCGAGCCGATGACGGGTAGGCTCAGGTTTTGCAACGCAGCGGGCAATGCCATAACGACCTCTAGTATTGGGTGAGAAGGATCTGATTATAGGGCGAAAAACGGCAATAAAAAGTACGATCGTGCTAGATTTTGCCCTCTAAAATCCGGCCCCGTCTTTACCTCTTGATCAGATGCCAATGCTTGAATCAATGTCGATTGCACAAGAATCCGCCACGTATTTCCGCCGCCCCGGCGCGCACCAGCTGCGCGCTCGCCCATTCACTCAGATCGGCCTCGCTGCGCTGCAGATAACGCCGGTTGGCCGCTGTCACCAGAGGCAGGCTGGCGAGCATGTGTTGGACTTCAGTCAACTTGATCTGTTGTCGTTCCAACAGCAGGAATTTCAGCAAGACCTTGATGGCGTTCTGGGCGTTGCGCTGCGGATCGGCGGCCAGATAGGCTAGCCGCGAAAACGCAGTATCGAGTGCGGCGCCGACGCCGCTGAACGGACTGCCGTGGCCAGGAATCACCAGCCGTACATCCAGCGTCGCGATCAATTCCAGCGTCGCCCGCGCTTCAGCGAAACCGGAATCGCCATCCAGTTCCGGGAAGATCACGCCGAAGCCGTTTTCCCACAAGGCGTCGGCGGAAATCAGGATGCCGTGCTCCTGGCAATAAAAAATCAAAGAGTGCGGATCGTGGCCGGCCGCCGCCAATACCTGCCACTGCAAATCGCCCAGGGTGAGCAAGTCGCCGGGCTGCAGCGTTTGGTCGAAGCTGAAGCGGGCGCATTGCTGGCCGGTGCCGCTATAACTCAATGCGTCTCGATCCCAGTTGCGCACCTGCTCGGCCTGCCCTGACGGAATCGCGGTGCGGCAGCCGTAAGCCTGTTGCAAAGCGGCGTTACCGCCGCAATGATCGGAATGCAGATGGGTATTCAGCAAGCGGTCCAGCGGCCGGCCCTGCAAACCGTGCGCCACCAGCGCCACGGTTTGCGCCGCATGGCTCAGGTAACCACTGTCGACCAGCGCCGTTTGCTCGCGCCCGAGGAAAAGGATGTTGTTGGAAGACAGCCAGCCGCGTTCCAGCACGCGCATGGTGGATGGCAATTGCGGCAGCGTCATGATGTCGCCCGTCGTTGCTGGATGCGCTGCCAGATTCCGCGTTTTTGCTCATCGCTGGCGCTTGACCAGGCGGCTATTTCATCCAGGGTCCGCCAGCAGCCTTGGCACAAGCCGCTGTCGGCATTCATCACGCAAACGTTGATGCAAGGTGAAGCGGTGAGGCCTGCGACGGCGCTGTCGTCGGTCATGACCAAGGCCGTTGGATTGCTACTTGTCATGAGGCTGTTCCTCGTTTCTATTTTCTGTAAAAGACTCCTTAGAATACCCGACCTAACGAGCGACGGCTGGCGAAACCGCCGAAGAAGGCGCGCGCATTGGCCTCCAGGCTGTCAATGTGATAACCGCCCTCTTGCACAATCACTGTCGGCAAATCGAGGGCGCCGAGAGCGCTGCCCAGGCGTTCGAAGCCGGCGCTTGTGACTGTCACTTGCGATTGCGGATCATCCTTGTAGATATCGAAGCCTAAGGCCAGCACCAAGACATCCGGTTCGAAACGATGCAGTGCGTGCAAGGCGTCGTCAAGCCTGTCGAAAAACAGCTGTTCGGGTGCACCGTGCGGCATCGGAAAGTTACGATTGAAGCCGACACCGGCTCCTACGCCCTGTTCATCCTCGTAACCCACGACTACCGGATAGAAATTGGTCGGATCGCCATGGATTGAGAGATACAACACATCGTCGCGGTCGTAAAAAATTTCCTGCACACCCTGGCCGTGGTGCATGTCGGTATCGAGAATCGCTACCCTTGCAAAACGGCTGCGCAAGGCCTGAGCGGCAAGCGCGGCGTTGTTCAGATAACAAAAGCCGCCGGCGCTGCCGGCCCGTGCATGATGCCCAGGTGGGCGGCACAGCGCATAGGCTTCGGCTGCGTCATCGTTGACCGCCGCTGCCGCAGCCAGCGCGCTCTGCGCCGACCAGTACGCCGAGCGCCAGGTATCGGCGCCGACCGGACAACTGCCGTCAGCCAGGTAACGCGCTGCTTGCGCCAGCACGCCGCGCAAGCGGTTCGGCTCGCGCACATAGATGTTTGACATTACCTCGTCGCCCCAGTCGTCAGGCAGATCCTTCCAGTTGCGATGCGCTTCTTCCAGAAACCGCAAATAATTCATGTCATGCACGGCTGCCAGCGCAGCGATGCCAAAATCGGCAGGTTCGCGCACATCGAAACCCAAGGCTTGTGCAGCCATGACGAGCCGCACTGCACGCTCGGGAATTTCCTGCGGCGTGCGCATCTGCCCACGCGACAGATAAGTGCGCGGATGGTGCAGCAATTGTTGCGGGTGAAAATAGGTCAGCATCGGTATTCCTTGGATTCAATCTTAATTGGCCAATACTGCATCAACGGCGTCTGCGCGCCGCTGACGCCGGGCGTCCAGCAGCACTATGCTCAGCAGCGAGATGCCGGCCAGGCAGCTGTAAAACACGGCCAGCGGCCACCATTGCCCGATGAAGCGATGCGCCAGGTAAGTGCCGGCCAAAGGCGTCAATCCGCCGGCGATGGCGCCGCACACCTGGTACGACAAAGAGATGGCCGAATAGCGCACATGGGTCGGAAACACGCCGCTCATGAAACCGGCGATCACCGAATAAAAACTCGCCATGCACACCACCGCCGTGGCGATGCCGATCACCATCGCCACGGCTTGGCCGCTTTGCACCAGCATAAACATCGGATAGGGCGAAATCATGGCAGCCAGCGCCGCCAGCTTGAGAAAACGCGCATCGCCGATACGCTCGGACAACCTGGCGGCCAGCGGTTGTATGCAGAACTGGATGATGGCGACTGCGAACAGGCAATCGAGTATCAGCGATTTGCTGACACCGACGTACTGTGTGGTGTAGGCGATCATGAAGGTGTTGGTGAAGTAGACGCCGGCGATGCCTATGGTATTGGCGCCAATCCCCAGCAATACCAGTCCCGAGGATGAACGGAATACTTCTGCGATCGGCAGTTTTACCGTCTTGCGCGTGTCCTTGGCTTGCTGGAATTCCGGCGATTCGTTGACGCCGAGACGGATCAGGATACCGACAATCAACAGCACCGCGCTAGCCAGGAAAGGCAGGCGCCAGCCCCAGGCCAGAAAATCCGCCTTGTCCATGGCACTCACTGCACGGAAGGCGATCAGCGACAGCACCAGGCCAGCCGGGCTGCCGAGCTGTGCGAATGAAGCGTAAAAGGTGCGGCGTCCCTTGGGCGCATGTTCGCCCGCCATCAGCACTGCGCCACCCCATTCGCCGCCGACGGCGATGCCTTGCACCACGCGCAACAGCACCAGCAGAATCGGCGCCAGCACGCCGACCTTTGCAAAATCTGGCAGCAAGCCGATGCAGACAGTTGCCACGCCCATCATCATCAAGGTGGTCATCAAGGCTTTCTTGCGGCCGATCTTGTCACCGAGGTGGCCGAACACGATGCCGCCCAGCGGCCGCGCAAAAAAACCGACGGCAAAAGTGCCGAATGAAGCCATGGTGCTAAGGAAGGGATCCTGCGACGGGAAGAACAACTCGCCGAATACCAACGCTGCCGCCATCGCATAAATGTAAAAGTCGTACCACTCGATCATGGTGCCGATGAAAGCGGCGGTGGCGGCACGCACAGGCTGGCGCGCCGAGGGTGTTGAATGATTCATCCGATCTCCTTTGAGTACGCTCGCAATCGGATTGCGGCGTCTTTTTTATATAGACAAAGCGACGCCGTTCTTTACGGTCACCGTGCAAGCCTAGACAACTTGGCGTGCGAGTAAATTGTCGGAGCCAGGGCGGCATTAGTCAAATTTTGAATTATTATTATCAATATAAATTTCACTAATACCAGCCCACTAATACCTGAAGTCCCCTGGAGTCTTCCATGCGCCTCGATATTTCGGATTACCTGAATCACCGGCTGGACTGGAACCTGCTGCGCACCTATCTGGTGATCGTGCAGGAACGCAACATGAGCCGCGCCGCAGCGAGATTGCACGTGACGCAGCCGGCGGTCAGTCAAGCCTTGAAGCGGCTGGAAGAAACCCTTGGCCGCACGCTGATCCAGCGCCGCGGCAGCCAGTTCGAACCCACCGCAGCGGGTCAAGAGGTTTACCGGATTGCCGGCGATATCTATGGGCACATTGCTCGCCTTGAAACGGAACTCGACGACAAGACCGACGACATCACCGGCACTATCCGTTTTATGAGCGTCAGCCGCATCGATTCCCCGGTCTACGACGAATTCCTCGCCGAGTTTCATCGCGCATATCCACGCATCGACCTGCAAATCGAAGTAATGCGTTCATCGGATGTGATTTCATCGTTGCTGCAGAAAACCGCGACGGCGGGATTGAGCCTGTGCCGTAATCCGATAGAGAAACTGGAGCGCCACTGTTTTCTTCGCCAACGCTATGCGATTTTCTGCGGCAGGCATCATCGCTTGTTTGGCCGTTCAGGCCTCACTATGGATGATTTGCTGGCGGAGAATTTCGTTTCGTTCACCAGTGACCAGATCGGCGACAGTTTGTCGCCGCTTGCCGTCTTTCGCGATCAACGCGGATTCACCGGACGCATCGTCGCCTCGTCACCCAGCCTGGATGAAGTACGACGCCTGATCTTCGCCGGTTTCGGCATCGGCTGCCTGCCGCAACATATCGTGCGCGACGATCTGGCGCAGCAGCGTTTGTGGCGACTGCCGCCGGACGATGGTTTGATGGATGTCGACATCCATTTGCTGTGGCACCGGGAGCGCAAGATGAATGCTGCCGATCATGCATTCTTGGATAGCATGCAGCGCTACATGCAACGGTATTCTTTGCTGGAGCGGCTTGGATAAAAGACGGAAAGCCATCTGACTTGCTGCACTTGGACTGTTGCTGCTGAAAGCAAATAAAAGCCGCGCCGGACAAGTTACAAGTTGCAACCGCGAATACTGAAAAGCCAGACGGTTAATCTTTACATTCAAGCCCGCAACGCCACATCCGCAACCGGCGCCGCAGTCATCGCCACCAACTGCTGCGGCGTCAGGTTGAACACCGCATGGGGATGCCCCGCTGCTGCCCAGACGCTATCCAATTCCAGCAAGTCGCTATCGATCAGCATCACGGTCTTACCGACATGGCCGATAGGGCAAACGCCGCCGATGGCGTAGCCGATACGCTCGCGGACGAAACGCGCATCGGCCTTGCCGAGCGGACCGACCAGCGCCGCCACCTTAGCTTCATCGACACGATTACTGCCGCTGGCCACTACCATCACGGCGGCGTCATCGGTCAAACGGCGGAACACGATCGACTTGGCGATCTCGGCGACGCTGCAGCCCAGTCCGGCGGCGGCCTCGGCTGAAGTCTTGCCGGTTTCAGGCAGCATCACGACTTGCTTGTCATGTCCAATTTCTGTCAGAAGATCGGCGACACGCTGTGCGCTTTCGGGAAGTTTATCCATGTCTTTTAACGATATTTTTTAAGTTAAGCCAAGCGCTTGGCCGTGATCGCATTGCCCGCGCGGCTGACCGCCTTGCGCCCGAGATGCTTCGAAATAAACTGTCCGGCGTCGACCACGGCGTCGAGATCGACGCCGGTTTCGATGCCGAGTCCCTGCATCATGTACAACACGTCTTCCGACGCTACGTTGCCGGTCGCGCCCTTGGCATACGGGCAGCCGCCCAGGCCGGCCACCGAGGAGTGATAAATCGAAATACCGACTTCCAGGCTGGCGTAGATATTCGCCAGCGCCTGGCCATAGGTATCGTGGAAATGACCGGACAGGCGTTCGATCGGGAATTCCTGCACCAGTCGTCCCATCACTGCGTGGACTTTGTTCGGCGTGGCGACGCCGATGGTGTCGGCGATATCGATTTCATCGCAGCCGAGATCGCGCAGACGATGCAGCACATCGACTACCGAGTCTATGCTGACTTCACCTTGATACGGACAGCCGAAGGCGCAGCTGATGCTGCCGCGCAGGCGCTTGCCCTGTTGCTTGGCGACTAGCGCAACTTCGCGGAAGCGTTCGATGGATTCGGCGATCGAGCAGTTGATGTTCTTTTGCGAGAACGCTTCCGACGCCGCACCGAAGATCACCATCTCGTCGGCGCCCGCCGCCAGGGCGGCTTCCAAGCCTTTCATATTCGGCACCAGCGCGGAATAGATGACGCCCGGCTTGCGTTGGATAGCGGCCATCACTTCGCTCGAGGTCGCCATCTGCGGCACCCATTTCGGCGAGACGAAGGAAGCGGCTTCGATGTTGACGAAGCCGGCCTTGGTCAACTGGTCGACCAGCGCTATCTTGACATCGGCCGGGATGGTTTCCTTCTCGTTTTGCAAGCCATCCCGCGGGCCGACTTCAACGATTTTTACCTTGCTGGGGAATTTCATGTCATCACCTGTTTTTCAGTTTTCTAGGGCTTACGCAACGCTGTCCCGGCAAGGCACGACGACGAAGACAGTACGACTAGTACGGCTAGGAGGAGCAACGCCGCTGGGGCAGTGTTGCGTAAGTCCTATTTTCAATAACCTTTGCTGCGATCGACTACACCGTTTACGCTCAGGCCTTGTTCTAACGCAAATATCTTGTTGCGAATCTGCTCGACCGTGTCGACATCCACCGTCACCGCCGATATATGCGGCGTGATGCTGATGCGCGGCTCTTGCCAGAACGGATGCTGCGGCGGCAGCGGTTCTTGTTCGAACACGTCCAGCGTCGCCGCGGCGATCTGTCCTTCCTGTATCAACGCCAGCAGATCCGCTTCGACCACATGGCCGCCACGGGCGACATTGATCAGGTAAGCGCCCTCTTTGCCATCTGCGCCCCGTTGCAGCTTCTGCAGATTTTTCCGGTTGACGATGCCGCGCGTGGCGTCAGTCAACGGCAAGATGCACACCAGCACCCGCGATGCGCGCAAGAAAGCGTCGAGACCGTCATCGCCGACAAAGCTGCGTACACCCGGCTGGCTTTTCGGACTGCGGCTCCAGCCATTCACTGGAAAATCGAAATGCGCCAAGGCCTCGGCGATACGCGAGCCCAGCACACCCATGCCAAGGATGCCGATACTGAAATCGCGTTTATCCGGCGCCGGCAATGGCCGCCATTCGCCGCGCGCAGCTTGCTGCCGGTAAATGTCGTAGCGGCCGAAATAACCTAGCACCGCATGCGTCACATAGTGCGCCATTTGAATTGCCATGCCGCCGTCGTCGATCCGGATCAAGGGTACGCCGGCTGGCAAGGCCTCGCCCAATTGCAGGATGGCGTCGACGCCGGCGCCGAGATTGAAGATGGCTTTCAGGTCATGGCGTCCTTGCAGCATGGCTGCCGGCGGCCGCCATACCAGGGCGTAATCGGCGGCGGCGGTATCGCCTTCTTGCCAGAAGCGGATCTCGGCTTGCGGCAGTGCGGTGCTGAAGTCTGCTATCCAGGTTTCGAAGTCGGTGTTTGGCGGTACGTAACACAGGATTTTCACTGTTGGGTCCTCTTGCTTTTACAACACGAATGCAATGGCATTTACTCCGTGGGCCGTCAATTGGGGTCAGAGCAATTTACGACGATGAAGCTGCCGTAAAAAAACTCTGACCCCAATTGACTTCTTATACCGGTTTGAAGACCAGCAACTGGGCGGATTCGCTTACTTGGTCGCCTACTGCGTACAACAATTCTTCGACCAGGCCATCGGCCGGGGCGGCAATCGTGTGCTCCATTTTCATCGCTTCCATGATGAGCAATGGTGCGCCTTTTTTTACCTGTTCGCCTTGGCTAACCAGCAGCGCAACGATCTTGC
The DNA here is from genome assembly GCF_035566375.1 of Collimonas sp. Taxonomy (GTDB): domain Bacteria; phylum Pseudomonadota; class Gammaproteobacteria; order Burkholderiales; family Burkholderiaceae_D; genus Collimonas. The sequence continues at coordinate 59,684 of NZ_DATMRK010000030.1, read as the reverse complement.
CTGGCATCGGCGCTGTCAGGCGGCCGCCTTCGGCTTCGGTATCGCCGGCGTGCAGCAACGGATCGACGTAACCTAGCGTGTGCTGGCTGCCGCCGTAAAAAACGTGGAACTGCTCGCCTGCGCGCACCACTGTGCCGGCTACGGTTCTGTCGCCGAGACTGATTTCGATGAAATTACCGTCTTGCTCCAATACGCTCATCTGCTTGAAAGTCTGACTGTCAAACTGCTCATGGCGCAGCAACCAGCGTCCTGTTTCATACGTGACATCGAGCGGGCTGGCCTGGCCGTCGTCGACAAAGGCGAGCCGGCGTTGCAGGCTGCCGTTCAAGCGCCAGCCATCGGTGCTGGTCCACGGATCGCTGCCGGCGTTGTGGGTAGCGTTGCGTTCCGACAGCAGCAGTGACGCCGCCGCCAGCGCGAATACTTCGATCGCCACTGGAGTGCCAGCGGGAAACAGCGTGTCCTGATGGCGCTCGATCAGGCCGGTATCTAGATCCGCTTCGGAGAACGCCTTGCTGGCAACCAGGCGCTGCAGGAATTTGACGTTGCTGGCCAGACCGACAATCTGATATTGCGCCAGCGCCGTCGCCATCGCCGCCAGCGCTTGCTGCCGGTCCTGGCCCCAGACGATCAGCTTGGCGATCATCGGATCGTAGAACGGCGAAATGGCGTCGCCTTGGCGCACGCCGGAATCGATCCGCACGATGCTGGTACTGGATTGGCTGACCGTAAATTCACTGGCGGCAGGTGTATGCAGATGACGCAAAGTGCCTGTCGACGGCAGAAATCCTTTGTCCGGATTTTCGGCATAGATCCGCGCTTCCAGCGCATGGCCGCTTAGTTGCAGCTGCTCCTGCTTGAGCGGCAACGGTTGGCCCGACGCCACCAGCAATTGCCATTCGACCAGATCGAGGCCGGTAATCATTTCCGTCACCGGATGTTCTACCTGCAGGCGGGTGTTCATTTCCATGAAATAGAAAGAACCATCCTGGTTGGCGATGAATTCCACCGTACCGGCGCCGACGTAACCGACCGCCTTGGCTGCCGCCACCGCAGCTTCACCCATGGCGCGCCGCCGTTCCGGCGTCATGCCCGGCGCTGGCGCTTCTTCCAGCACTTTCTGATGGCGGCGCTGCACCGAGCAATCGCGTTCGAACAGGTAAACGCATTCACCCTGGGTATCGGCAAACACCTGGATCTCGATGTGGCGCGGACGCGTCAGATAACGTTCGACCAACACCTTGTCGTCGCCGAAACTGTTGATCGCTTCACGCTTGCAGGACGCCAGCGCGGCCTTGAAATCGGCGCTTTGCTCAACGATGCGCATGCCCTTGCCGCCACCGCCGGCGCTGGCTTTGAGCAGCACCGGATAGGTGATCTTGTCGGCCTGCTGCTGCAGAAATTCGGCATCCTGGTTCTCGCCGTGATAACCGGGCACCAGCGGCACCTCGGCTTTTTCCATCAACTCCTTGGCGGCCGACTTCGAGCCCATCGCCGAAATCGCACTGGCAGGCGGGCCGATGAATACCAGGCCAGCCTTGGCGCAAGCCTCGGCAAAGCGGGCGTTCTCGGACAGGAAGCCGTAGCCGGGATGGATTGCCTGGGCGCCGGTGGCCAGCGCCACTTCGATGATCTTGTCGGCGCGCAGATAACTTTCCTTGGCCGCAGCGGGGCCGATCAGCACCGCCTCGTCGCATACCGCAACATGCTTGGCGCCGGCGTCGGCTTCCGAATACACGGCCACGGTCTTGATACCCATGCGCCGTGCGGTGGCGGCCACGCGGCAGGCGATCTCGCCGCGATTGGCAATCAGGATTTTGGTAAACATGCTGTCTCCCCCTTTTTTTGGATTTATTGTGGTTGGGTATTGCTGTCAGCGGTGGCGTCGGCGGTCACCTCGCAACGCGCATCGAAAGCCGACGAGCGCGAATGCATGCCGAGCTTTTCCAGCAAGGCGCGGTCTTCTTCGACTTCCGGATTGCCGGTGGTGAGCAACTTGTCGCCGTAGAAAATCGAGTTGGCGCCGGCCAGGAAACACAGCGACTGAATCGCTTCTCCCATTTGCCGGCGGCCAGCAGACAAACGCACCCGCGCCTTCGGCATGGTGATGCGGGCCACGGCTACGGTGCGCACGAACTCGAACAGGTCGATCGGCTCGATGCCGTGCAGCGGTGTGCCTTCGACCTGCACCAGGTTATTCACCGGCACCGATTCCGGATACGGTTCCAGGTTCGCCAGTTGCGCCACCAGGCCGGCCCGCTGCAAACGCGATTCACCCATGCCGACGATACCGCCGCAGCAAACCTTGATGCCGGCGCCGCGCACGCTGTCCAGCGTGTCCAGACGGTTCTGGTAATCGCGGGTAGTGATGATGTCGCCGTAGATTTCCGGTGCGGTATCGAGGTTATGGTTGTAGTAATCGAGACCGGCGCCCTTCAGGCGTTCAGCCTGGCCTTCGCCCAGCATGCCCAGCGTGGCGCAGGTTTCCAGGCCCAGCGCCTTGACTTCGCGCACCATCTCTTCGACTTTTTCCAGATCGCGGTCTTTCGGCTCGCGCCATGCTGCGCCCATGCAGAAACGGGTTGCGCCGTGCGCCTTGGCTTGCCGTGCGGCTTCCAGTACGGTGTCCAGCGGCAGCATTTTTTGCGCGGTGACGCCGGTGTCGTAACGCGCCGCTTGCGGGCAGTAACCGCAGTCTTCCGGGCAACCGCCGGTCTTGATCGACAACAGCGTTGCCAGTTCGACTTCGTTGGGGTCGAAATTTTCGCGGTGCGCTTGCTGTGCCTTGAACAACAATTCGTTGAACGGCAGGTTGAACAGGTCCAGTACGGCTTGTACCGGCCATTTGGCGTCGGTCGGCAAGACCATAGGCTTGGCGGTTGGCTGGAATGTAATTGGTTGCGATGACATGATCTGACTTCCTTTGTGTTGAGGGAATACGGTTAGATAGGGTTAACAGCGGGGTTGGCAGGAAATGCCGCAGCAAATGCGGCAGGCCAACCCGGCAAACATGAAAAATTCAAATGGCTGGCAGCGGCTGCGACCAGTGCCTTGGCGGGCAATCTGCTCATGCGCGGCACCAGGCCTAAAAATGGTGCATCGATACGGCTCTTCAGTGCTGCAACGTTGGCGTCGGCATTCAGCATGGCGGCGTCGACCGTGTTGGCGACCCAGCCGGCCAGCCGCAATCCGCGCGCGCTGATCGCCTCGGCGGTCAACAGCGCGTGGCTGATGCAACCCAGCCGCAAACCCACTACCAGCACCACCGGCAAGCCGAGTTGCTGCGCCATGTCGGCAGTATCGTGGATATCGTTGAGAGGTACCCGAAAGCCGCCGACGCCTTCCACCACCACCGCATCGGCCAAGGCCGCGAGCTGGCCATAGCAGGAAAGGATATGCGCCAGCTCTATCGTGCGCTGTTCCTGGTTTGCGGCGATATGCGGCGCGGTCGGCTGGCGCAGCAGGAACGGTGTGCTCAATTCCTGCGGCAGCTTGACGCTGGCTTCTGCGGCCAGTATGTCAGCATCGTCGTTGTGCCAGACGCCGTCGCGCAATACAGCGCCGGCGGCAACCGGCTTCATGCCTGCGCTGCGCACGCCGGTTTTGGTCAGTTCATGCAACAGGGCGCCGGCGATCAGCGTCTTACCGATTTCGGTATCGGTGCCGGCGATAAACCAGGCTGCCTTTGGTGGATGCACGGTGGCGTCATTCATGGTGGATCACGCTTTCGAAAACTGCGGCGGTACGCGTCGCCAGCAAGGCGATTTCTTCGTCGTCGAGAATATACGGCGGCATCAGATAGACGGTTTTGCCTATCGGCCGTAATAACAATTCATGCTCCAGCGCGCTGGCGAAAAACCGGCGTGAGAAAGTCGCGGCCTGGGCCTTGTTGTCGATGGCGGCGTCGAACGCCCAGATCATGCCGCGCTGACGGAAATGGCGCACTTGCGGATGCTGCGCCAATGGCGCCAGCGCCGCCGTGATGCGCTCTGCGCGCTGGCGATTCGCATTGAGTACATCGTCTTCTTCGAAAATCGCCAGCGTCGCCAGTGCGGCGCGGCAAGCCAGCGGATTGCCGGTGTAGGAATGCGAGTGCAGGAAACCGCGCGCCAGCTCGTGATCGTAGAAGGCTTGATAGATTTCATCACGCGTCATCACCAGCGACAGCGGCAGGTAACCGCCGCTGATGCCTTTCGACAGGCACAGGAAATCCGGCCAGATCGCCGCTTCGCCTGGTGCGGCCGCCTGTTCCGACGCAAAGAAAGTGCCGGTGCGGCCACAGCCGACGGCGATCTCGTCAAAGATCAGGTGGACTTTGTAGCGATCACATAAAGCACGCAATTCGCGCAGGTAAACCGGATCGTGCATCGCCATGCCGGTGGCGCATTGCACCAGCGGTTCGACGATGATGGCGGCGATATGGCTGGCACGCTGTTGCAATAATATTTCCAGCGTGGCGGCGGCGCGGTGAGCGACGTCGGCGGCACTCTCGCCCTCACGTGCAGCGCGCGCATCGGGCGACGCCACCACATGCGCCTGCCGCAGCAACGGGCCGTAGGCGTCGCGGAAAAGCGGTACATCGGTCACCGCCAGCGCACCGATGGTTTCGCCGTGATAACTGCCTTTCAGGCAAACGAATTCCTGCTTGTCGGCGTAACCGGCGTTGCGCCATGCATGAAAGCTCATCTTCAGAGCGATCTCAACTGCAGAGGCGCCGTCCGAGGCATAGAAACAATGGCCCAGCACATTGCCGGTGCGCGCCGCCAGTTGCTCCGACAGCTGCACTACCGGTTCATGCGTGAAGCCGGCCAGCATCGCGTGTTCCAGCTGGTCGAGCTGATCCTTCAATGCGGCGTTGATGCGCGGATTGGTGTGACCGAACAGGTTGACCCACCAGGAGCTGATCGCATCCAGGTAACGTTTGCCGTCGCTATCGTACAACCAGGCGCCACGGCCGCGGCTGACTGCGATCAGCGGCAGCGATTCATGGTGTTGCATCTGCGTGCACGGATGCCAGACACTGTTCAGGCTGCGCTGAATCAGGTCTGACTGCGGTGCGGGTGTATTTTTCTTACTCAACTGCACTCCTTGATATGCGTCGCGAATCCGCGTCGGCATAATTTTTTGTCAGCGCATGCAAAGCGCTGACCAACTGATCTATTTGTTCGATGCTGTGCGCCGCAGACAACGATATCCGCAAACGCGCAGTGCCCTTGGGCACGGTTGGCGGCCGAATCGCCGGCACCCAGATGCCCTGCTCGCGCAAGCCAGCCATCAGGTCCAGCGCCAGCTGATTGTCTTCGACGATCAAAGCCTGCACCGGCGTCTCCGATGGCAGCAAAGGCCAAGGCAAGCTGGCCAGCCCGTTGCGCAAGTGTGCGATCAATACCCGCAAATGCTGCTGCCGCCAGTCTTCTGCCTGCATCAACTCGACTGCCGCCAGCAAGGCGCTCGCCAACATGGGCGGGCTGGCAGTGGTGAACACGTAAGTGCGCGCCCGTTGCAGCAGCCATTCAATCAGCAATGCATCGCCGGCGACAAAAGCACCGGCCACCCCGGCTGCCTTGCCCAGGGTTCCCATATACAGGATGCGTTGCGACTGCAGGCCGAAATGCGCCAGACTGCCGCGTCCTTGCGGACCCAGCACGCCGAAGCCGTGGGCGTCGTCGACCAGCAGCCAGGCGTCGTATTTCTCGCACAGGGCCAGCAATTCCGGCAACGGTGCGATATCGCCGTCCATGCTGAAGACCGCATCGGTAACGATCAGCTTGCGCGGATGCTCGCTCTTGGCCAGCAATTGTTCCAGCCGCGCCACGTCGGCATGCGGGTAGATGCGGAACTGCGCGCCCGACAAGCGCGCGCCGTCGATCAGGCAGGCATGGTTGAGGCGATCCGAGAAGACGATATCGCCGGGGCCGACCAGCGCCGGGATGGTTCCCATGTTGGCCATGTAGCCGGTCGAAAAATGCAAGGCGCGCGGCATGCCGACGAATGCTGCCAGCGCCAGCTCCAGTTCCTCGACCACGCTGGTGTGGCCGCTGATCAGCGCCGAGGCGCTGGCGCCGACGCCGTATTGGTCCAATCCGGCCTGAGCTGCGGCATGCAAGGCTGGATGGTTGGCCAGGCCGAGATAATCATTGCTGCAAAAGGCCAGGTATTGGCGGCCGTCTACCTCCAGCAGCGGCCCTTGCGGGCCGTCGACGATGCGTCGCTTGCGCAGCAGCTTCTGCTCTTGCAGCGCAGCCAGCTGGTCGCGGATCTGGGTCAGCAGCTCAGGCATATTGCGCTTCCACTTGCGGCGCTGCTGCAGCCGTCGCCGCCGGCCGTGCAAATTGCAGCGGCAGCTGGTTCAGGCTGCGGTATACCGCATTGCCGCCCCATGATTGAGTGGCGCTGGCCAGCTGCAATTGCGGCAAGCGCTGCATCACGCTGCGCATGGCGATTTCTGCTTCCAGATAGGTCAGCGTGGCGCCGATGCAGACGTGCGGGCCGTAGCCGAAGGACAGATGCGCGCCCTGGTTGCGCTCGATATCGAGTCGGTCCGGATCGATGAATTTGGCCGGGTCGCGATTGGCGGCGCCAATCAGCGGGATCACCAGATCGCCTTTTTTCATCAATCGGCCATGCATCTCGACATCGACCTTGAGGCGGCGTCCGGTGTATTGCACCGGACTGTCGAAACGCAGTAATTCTTTTAAGGCGGATGGCAGCAGCGCTGGCGTGTTTTGCAAAGCCTGCCATTGCGCCGGATGTTGCAACAAAGCCAACATACCGTTGCCAAGCAGGTTGCGCGTGGTTTCATGGCCGGCGAACAACAGCGTGCAGCACTGCGCCAGCAATTCCTTGGTGGTGATGATGCCACCGCTGGCTTCGGCGCGTATCAGCTGGCTCATCAGATCGCCGCCCAGTGCGGCGCGGCGCTGCGGCAACAACTGGCGGAAATATTCGTTCATGGCGATCAGGCTGGTCTGCGCCGCACGGGCGATATCCAGCGTCGGCGTCGGGCTGCCGATGAAAGCGGCGATATCGTCGGACCAGGCCACGAATTCGCTGCGGTCTTCGGCCGCGATGCCGAGCATGCTGGCGATCACCAGCGCTGGCAGGGGACGGGCGAAATCGCGCATGAAGTCGAATTCAGCAAACTGCCCCGACGCGCTGCCGGCCGCCTTGGCCAATACCTGATCCAGCAAACGGTCGACGATGGTTTGTATCTGCGGCGCCAGCTCCTGCAACGCGGCCGGTTTGAAGCCGGCGTTCATCACCTGGCGCAAGCGGGTGTGCTGCGGCGCGTCCACAAACAGCAGCGAACGCGAAAAAATCCGTTTGAATTCACGCAACTCTGTCAGCGCTTCCGGACCACTGCTATTGGCCCAGCCGCCGGCACGCCGCACCGAGAAACGCGGATCGCGCAACACGCTGGCGACATCCGCATGGCCGGTCAACAGCCAGGCGCCGCCGCAGAACTCCGGGCTCCAGTGCAGCGGGCCTTCGGCGCGCAGGGCGTGGTAGGCGGGGTAAGGGTCGTTTAAAAATGCTTCATTAATCATTTAATATCTTTTTCTGCGCGTGCTTCGGCAAAATCGCCTGCGCCAGGACGTGATTGTATGTGATCACAGTAACCAGGACGGCTTGCGCTTCTCCAGGAAGGCACGCACGCCCTCGCGGCCTTCGCTGGAAGCGCGGATTTTGGCGATATCTTCGACCGTGTCGGCAATCAGCGTTTCGGTCAGCGGCTGGCCCGCAATCGAGCGCACCAGACGCTTGGCTTCAGTGACCGCATTGGGGCTGGCCGCCAATAGTGCCTTGAGCAACGATGCCACGCTTTCATTGAGTTTCTCTGCCGCCACCACTTCATGCACCAGGCCGAGCCGCTGCGCGGTCTCGGCAGAAAATCGTTCGGCGGTAATGAAGTAGCGACGTGCCGCCGATTCGCCGATGGCCTTGATGACGTAAGGCGAGATGGTCGCCGGGATCAAGCCTATCTTCACTTCCGACAGGCAGAACTGCGCCGTATCCACCGCCGCCACGATATCGCAGGCGGCCACCAGGCCGAGTCCGCCGGCGTAACAATCACCTTGTACCTTGGCAATCACCGGCTTGGGACATTGGTAAATGGTGCGCAGCATGGTCGCCAGCAGCGCGGCGTCGGCGCGGTTCTGCTCTGGCGTATAGTCCGCCATCGCCTTCATCCAGTTAAGGTCGCCGCCGGCGCAAAACGCGGCGCCGTCGGCGGCCAGCACGATCGCCCTCACCTCCGCGGTGCTGCCCAGTGCAGCAAAAGCGTGGGTGATTTCGGCAATCATGGTCTCGTTGAAGGCGTTACGTACTTCGGGCCGGTTGAGGACGATGGTAGCCACCTGAGACGCATGCTGTACTGCTAAAGTTTGGTAAGTCACTTGTTCATCTCCGCTTGCAACATATACAGATAAGATCGTTGAGGGTTTCATAAAACATGACAATGCCCGTGCCTGGTTGTGCCTAACAAACGCAGCTAACTGGGGTCAGAGTCAAGTTTCGCGATGAAGCGCTGCAGAAATTGACTGACCCAAGTTGACTCTGACCCCAGATGACTCTGTCTGGTTTTACATCCACGCTTTACATCCTGAACACGCCAAACTTTGTTTCCGCAATCGGCGCATTCAAAGCGGCGCTCAAACCCAGCCCCAACACCCGGCGCGTATCGGCCGGATCGATCACGCCGTCGTCCCACAAGCGGGCGGAGGCGTAATACGGATGGCCTTGGTGTTCGTACTGATCGCGAATCGGTTTTTTGAAAGCTTCTTCCTCAGCAGCGCTCCAGCTGCCGCCCTTGGCTTCGATGCCGTCGCGCTTGACGGTCGCCAGCACGCCGGCGGCCTGTTCACCGCCCATCACGGAAATTCGTGCATTCGGCCACATCCACAGGAAACGCGGCGAGTAGGCGCGGCCGCACATGCCGTAGTTGCCGGCGCCGAAACTGCCGCCGATGATCACCGTCAATTTGGGCACCGCAGTGGTCGCCACCGCGGTCACCATCTTGGCGCCATTGCGGGCGATGCCTTCGTTTTCGTAGCGGCGGCCGACCATGAAGCCGGTGATGTTTTGCAAGAACACCAGCGGGATCTTGCGTTGCGAGCAGAGTTCGATGAAGTGTGTGCCTTTCAGGGCCGCTTCAGAAAACAGGATGCCGTTGTTGGCGACGATGCCAACCGGCATGCCGTAGATATGGGCAAAGCCGCAAATCAGCGTGGTGCCGTAGCGCGCCTTGAATTCGTCGAATTCGCTGCCGTCGACGATGCGTGCGATCACTTCGCGTACGTCGAAAGGCTTGCGGGTATCGAGCGGGATCACGCCATACAGTTCCTGCGCCGGGTACTTGGGTTCGACTACTGGACGCAGCAGCGGGCCCGGCGGTTTTTGCCGGTTCAGGTTGGAGACGATGGTGCGCGCCAGCGATAATGCGTGCATATCGTTTTGCGCCAGATGGTCAGCCACGCCGGACAAGCGGGTGTGGACATCGCCGCCGCCCAGGTCTTCCGCGCTGACCACTTCGCCCGTCGCGGCTTTCACCAGCGGCGGCCCGGCCAGGAAAATCGTGCCCTGGTTCTTGACGATGATCGATTCGTCGCTCATCGCCGGCACATAGGCGCCGCCGGCGGTGCACGACCCCATCACCACCGCGATTTGCGGAATGCCCTTGGCCGACAGGTTGGCCTGATTGTAGAAGATGCGGCCGAAATGGTCGCGGTCGGGGAACACCTCGTCTTGATTCGGCAGGTTGGCGCCGCCGCTGTCGACCAGGTAGATGCAAGGCAGATTATTTTGCTCGGCGATTTCCTGCGCCCGCAAATGTTTTTTAACGCTCAGCGGATAGTAGGTGCCGCCCTTGACGGTGGCGTCATTACAGACCACCACGCATTCCTGGCCGGCGATGCGGCCGATGCCGGTAATCACGCCAGCGGCGGGTGCGGCGTCGCTGCCGTCCTTGTCCTTGTAGACGTGATAGGCGGCCAGTTGGGAGAATTCCATGAAGGGCGTGCCGGGATCGAGCAGCATCTGCACCCGTTCGCGCGGCAGCAATTTGCCGCGCGCCACATGCTTGTTACGTGCGGCCTCGCCGCCGCCTTCAGCGATCTGTGCGACCTTCTGACGCAAATCGTCAACCAGCAAATTGAGTGCGTTGGCGTTTTGCTGGAATTCTTCGCTGCGTGGATTCAGCTTGCTTTCTAACTGAGGCATTGTTATGTCCTTGGTCTCTTGTATTTGATTTCTTGTATTTAATTTCTTGCTTTTGGAACGGTCTTTTATGCAGTGTCGATGTCGTTGATCTTCAACTCATCTTTCATCGCTTCACGGATCTTGAATTTCTGGATCTTGCCGGTCACTGTCATCGGGAATGCATCGACAAAGCGGATATAGCGCGGCACCTTGTAGTGCGCGATCTGGCCTTGGCAAAAATCGCGGATGGCTTGTTCATCTGCGGTTTGGCCGGGCCGCAGGATAATCCACGCGCATAATTCTTCGCCGTATTTCTGATCCGGCACGCCGACTACCTGCACATCCTGAACCGCCGGATGCCGATATAAGAACTCCTCAATCTCGCGCGGATAGATATTCTCGCCGCCGCGAATCACCATGTCCTTCATGCGGCCGACGATATTGACGTAACCTTCGTCATCCATGGTGGCCAGGTCGCCGGTATGCATCCAGCCTTCGCTGTCGATCGCTTCGCGGGTTTTTTCTACGTCGCCCCAATAGCCGTGCATCACCGAATAACCGTGGGTGCACAATTCGCCGGAACTGCCGATCGGCATGATCGCGCCCGATTCCGGATCGACGATTTTTACTTGCAAATGCGGCTGCACCTTGCCGACGGTGGAGACGCGCTTTTCCAGCGGCGTATCGGTCATGCTCTGGCAACTGACCGGACTGGTTTCAGTCATGCCGTAGGCGATGGTGATCTGCTCCAGATGCATATCGCGTACCACCCGTTTCATCACTTCGATCGGGCATGGTGAACCGGCCATGATACCGGTACGCAGGGTCGACAAATCGAATTCGGCAAAACGCGGATGATCCAGCTCGGAAATGAACATGGTAGGCACGCCGTGCAGGCCGGTGCAACGTTCTTCCTGCACTGCCTGCAATACCGAGAGCGGTTCGAAACCGTCGTTCGGATAGACAATCGTGGCGCCATGCGTCAGGCAAGCCAGATTGCCCAGCACCATGCCGAAGCAGTGATACAGAGGCACCGGAATGCACAGCCGGTCTTGCGCGCTCAGCTTCATCGCTTCACCGATGAAAAAACCGTTGTTCAGGATATTGCGATGAGTCAGCGTTGCGCCTTTCGGAAAGCCGGTAGTGCCGCTGGTGAACTGGATGTTGATCGGATCGCTGGCTTGCAATTGCATAGCGATGGCGGCCAGCTGCGGATCGGCCGCATCGCCGCTGGCCATCAGATCGGCAAAGCGCAACATGCCCGGCACTTCATCGCGGCCGAGCTGGATCACGGTTTTCAGCGTCGGCAGGCGCGCTGCTTGCAAATCACCCGGAACCGCGTTTTGCAGCTCGGGAGCCAGCGCGCGGATCATTTCCAGGTAGTCGCTGGTCTTGAAACTGGTCATCGAAATCAGCGCCTTGCAACCGACATTGTTGAGCGCGTACTCCAGCTCGCTGACCCGATACGCCGGATTGATATTCACCAGCACGACGCCGGCATAAGCCGTGGCCAATTGCGTCAGCAGCCATTCGGCATTGTTGTGCGACCAGATGCCGATGCGGTCGCCCGGCTGCAGCCCAAGCTTGAGCATTGCGCTGGCCAGCTGCTTGGCCTGGCTTTGCAATTGCCGATAGCTGAGCCGGATCTGCTGATGCCGCGATACCAGTGCGTCATTGTCGGCAACGCGCTCCACCATGTCGTCGAAAAAGCGGCCGATAGTCTGTTCGATCAACGGCATGTCCTGGCTGCCGCGATCGATGCTGGAATTCAGTTGCGTCATGGTTTTGTCTCCTGTTGAGCCCGTTGCCAGGCCCGCTGTTAGGCTGGTTGATGTTTCCCGCATTGATTTTTATTTTTCAGGGAAACTGCCATCGACATAGAACCAGCGTGGCTGGCCTTCTGTTCCGGGTTCACACTCGCGCACAAAGCGGCTGATCTCGTGCAGGCGCTCTGCGCGGCCGCCGATCTTGTAACGGGCCACGAATTCCACCTTGGCGCTATCGCCTTCAGCCTCATGCTTACGCAGCTCCAGACCCAGCCATTTCAGTCCCGCTTCGGCGACGACAGGTTCGGCCGGACGGGTACTGTGATGCCAGGTCGCTTGCAGATATGCCCCCAGGTCCATGACGTAGGCGCTGTAGCGCGAACGCATCAGCGCTTCTGCAGTCGGCGCCGTTTCTGCGCCGCTGTGATAGCGGCCGCAACACTGCGCATACTTGCCGCCGCCGCAGGGGCAATCGTTCACCTTGTCCTTCAAATCTTGCCATCCCTCAGAAATGCTTCGAGCTGATCGAAGCGATCGAAACCCCAGAACGATTCGCCATCGACCATCACAAACGGCGAACCGAATACACCACGCGCCATCGCCAGATCGACTTCCGCTTTCAATTGATTCTTGATCGGCAAGCTGTTGATGCCGTCGGTCAGGCCGTTAGTGTCAATGCCGCTGTGATGACCGATTTCGAGCAAATGCAAGGGCTCGCCGATGTTGACGCCATCGACAAAATAAGCCTTGTAAACCTGCTTGGCGAATTTGATAGCTTTGTCTTCGCCTTGTTTACCGCGTACCCACAGCACCGCACGCGCCGCTGCCTGGGTGGAGATCGGGAAAGCGCCGGGACGCTTGTATGGAATGCCGTGGAAACGCGCGCTGCGTTCGAAATCGTGGAAGGAATAATCGCCCTTCATCGGCGCCTGCGCCAGGGGCACCGAGCCGGTGGTCTTGAATACCGGCCCCAGCAGGATCGGATGCCATTCGACATCGCGTTTGTACTTTGCTGCCAACTCATCGATTTTTGTGGCGGCGAAATAACCGTACGGTGAGGAAAAATCAAAGTAGAAATCAATTGCGGCGGCCATCTTTTTTTACCCTAATTGTTTAAATCGCAATTAACGATGATCAATAACAAAGATCAGCGTGAATCCGCGGGAATGCTGCGGAAAGACGCTGATCCGTTTTACTGCTGACTACTTCTGACTACAGTGTTGCGCTAGCTAAGACTTGCTGTCTTCGATCAAACCAGTTCAACAGCAATCGCAGTGCCTTCACCGCCGCCGATACACAACGACGCCACGCCGCGCTTGCCGCCCTTAGCCTTCAAGGCGCCCAGCAGAGTGACGATGATGCGTGCGCCGGAAGCGCCGATAGGATGGCCGAGAGCACAAGCGCCGCCGTGGACATTGATCTTGTCGTGCGGGATGTTGTGTTCTTTCATGGCGGCCATCGGCACTACCGCAAAGGCTTCGTTGACTTCATACAGATCGACATCGGCGCCGCTCCAGCCGACTTTCTTGTACAGCTTTTCAATCGCGCCTACCGGTGCGGTAGTGAACCACTCCGGTTCTTGCGAATGGCTGGCATGGCCCAGGATGCGGGCAATCGGCGTGCAGCCGAGTTTCTTGGCGGTCGATTCGCGCATCAGCACCAGGGCGGCAGCGCCGTCGTTGATGGATGACGAGGAAGCGGCGGTAATGGTGCCGTCTTTCTTGAACGCGGCGCGCAGCGACGGGATCTTGTCGAGCTTGGCTTTTTGCGGACCTTCATCCTTGTCGATCACGACTTCGCCGGCACGGCTGGTGACGGTCACCGGTGCGATTTCCCATTTGAAGGAACCGTCGGCGGTAGCGGCTTGCGCGCGCTGCACCGAAGCGATCGCAAACGCATCCTGGTCAGCGCGGCTGAAATGGTATTTGGCGGCGCACTCTTCGCCGAAAGTACCCATCGAACGGCCGCCGCCATTGTCGCCCTTGGAGTAGGCATCTTCCAGGCCGTCCAGCATCATGTGGTCGAAAATCGTGGCGTGGCCGATGCGATAGCCGCTTCGGCCTTTCGGAATCAGGTAAGGCGCATTGGTCATCGATTCCATGCCGCCGGCGACCACCACTTCATTGGTCCCTGCCAGCAAGGAATCGAAGGCGAACATGGTGGCTTGCATCGCCGATCCGCATACCTTGGAGATGGTTGCTGCATTGGTGGCGACCGGCAAACCGGCTTTGATGGTTGCCTGGCGCGCTGGCGCCTGACCTTGGCCGGCTTGCAATACGTTGCCGAACAACACAGCGTCGACCTGCTCCGGCTTCAGGCCGGCGCGCTCAACGGCGGCCTTGATCGCCACGGCGCCCAGGTCGCTGGCGGTCAACGCCGAAAAATCACCCTGAAACGCACCCATTGGAGTACGTGCTGCACCGACGATAACGATTGGGTCATTCATGTTGCTTCTCCAGATTACGACAACTTATAAGCAGCTCCGGGAATCGCTCTGCACTCTCCTGCGGTGCCCGGAAGCGGCTCTGCTGCCTGGTTGGTAAAAAAATAAAACGGTCTGTTTTGTTGCACCTGCTGCTATTCAATCAACTTATCAATCAACTTATAGGTAAAACGACATTCCTGCGGATAGGGAAAAACATCGTCGAAATGCCCTTCAAGAATGTGTTGCTTGCGTTGCTGCCAATATTGTTGGGTCAATAAATCTGCGTGATGTTTGATAAAGTATTTCTTCACGTTTTGATTTCCGAGAAGGAATACACCAAATTGTTCTGGAAAGACATCGTTCTTGGCGATGGAATACCAGGGCTCGGCCGACATTTCGTCTTCCTCGTTACGCGGCTGCGGGATAGTCCTGAAATTGCAGTCGGTAATGTATTCGATCTCATCATAGTCGTAAAACACGACACGGTTGTGACGCGTCACGCCAAAATTTTTGTACAGCATGTCGCCCGGAAAGATATTCGCCGCCACCAGTTCCTTGATGGCGTTGCCGTACTCGGCGACACCATGTTCGAGCGAGGCCTGGTCGTTATTTTTCTCGGCATTGTTCAGATAGATATTCAGCGGCACCATGCGCCGTTCGATATACAAATGCTTGATGATGATTTCGTCGCCGTCTTCTTCGACTACCGACGGCGCGACTTGTTTCAGTTCGGCCAGCAGCTCTTCGGAGAAACGCGCGCGCGGAAAGGCCACGCTGGAATACTCCAGGGTATCGGCCATGCGGCCGACGCGGTCGTGATGCTTGACCAGCAGGTATTTTTCCTTGACCAGCGCGTTGGTGGTTTCCTTGGGCGCCGGAAAATAATCCTTGATGACCTTGAACACGTACGGGAATGACGGCAAGGCAAATACCACCATCACCAGCCCGCGAATCCCGGGGGCGATTTCAAAATGATCCGAGGAGTGCCGCAGATGGCGCAGGAAATCACGGTAAAACAGCGCCTTGCCCAGCTTTTGCAAACCCAGGATGGTATAGATTTCGCTGCGCGGCTTGTTCGGCAACAGGCTGCGCAAGAACTGCACGTAGGCTGACGGCACTTCCATGTCGACCATGAAGTAGGCGCGGGTGAAAGAGAACAGCACGGTCAGTATCTTGTTATCGAACAGCACCGCATCCAGCACCAGCTTGCCGTCGCGGTCATGCAGGATGGGCACCACGAAAGGGTACTCGCGCGAGCCGTTGATCATCTTGCCGACCACATAAGCGCCTTTGTTGCGGAAGAACAGATTCGACAGCACCTGGATCTGGTGATTCGGCTCTAGCGGCGCGGCGTCGAAAGCTTGTGCGATGCGTTGTTCCGCCAACGCGATATCGCGATCCAGATCGGCGAACGGGCGCTGCAGCTGGAAGTTGGTGATCAGGCGCTTGAGCGTGTAATGCAAGCCGTCCTTGGCCGGGTAATACACGCGGTAGGTGGGCAGGGCTTCATCAGTGTCGATGTATTCAGTCGACACCGCGGGCCGCACAAAAATGAAATCGTTGTGGAAATAGGTGCGATGCAGGATGTTGCAGCAGACCGAGTTGAAGAAAGTCTCGGCCAGCTCCGGCTGCTTGTGATCGGTCAGCATACCGATGTAGTGCAGCTTCACTTCACGCCAGACTTCGTCGGTCAGATCGCTTTGCTCGTATTCGTCTTCCAGCGCCTGTACACATTCATGCACACGAGCGTCGTAGAAGCCGATCCGTTCGCGCGCGGCGAGTTGCGCGGTTTTCCAGTCGGCGTCTTCGAAATGCTGCTTGGCCAGCACGCTGGCCGCACGGAACAAACGGTAATGCTTGTCGAAACCGTCCAAGATCATGCGCGCAGTATCGAAAGCGATCTGCGACGACAATAATTTTGGAAAGTTGGCCGACGTAATCATAGCGAGAATTGCGCCTTCCAGTTGGCCAGCATCGCCAGGCTGACGCCGATGCCGCCGCAGACCACGATCAATGGGCGCTGGTATGGCGCCAGCACCGGCAATTTTTCGTGGGCAACCGCCAGAGCCGCGCCGCAAGCCGGTTCGACTAGCGTGCGCATCTGATCGGCGAAGGCCAGTGCCGCAGCCACCGCCTGGGCGTCGCTGACCACCACGCTATGCACTTCATGGCGCTGGGTCCAGGCGAAACATTCTGCGGCCACGCGCTTGGCGGCGAGAGTGCCTGCAATCGTGGTAATTGCCGGCAGCGTCACCAGTTCGCCGGCCTGCACGGCGGCGTGCAGTGAAGCAGCGCCTTCGGTTTCTACCGCGATCAGGGGGATGTGCGGCAAGCCGTTGCGATGCAAGCCGCTCAGCACGCCGCTCATCAAACCACCGCCGCCGACCGAGCAGATGACAACGTCAAAGTCGACACCTAGTTCGCGCGCCTGCAGCACCGCTTCGTCGATCATGGTGGCGTTGCCATCCCAGATATCGGGGTGGTCGAAGGGCGGAATGTAGACGCTGCCGGGCTGCTCGCAGAGTTGCAGCGCGCGCTGGTTGGTTTCATCCCAGACGCTGCCGTGGACGATTACCTCGGCGCCGATTTCACTGATGCGCCGGCCAACCTCTGCGCTGGTGGTCTGCGGCACCAGGATGGTGGTCTTGACGCCCAGCGCGGCGCCGGCAAACGCCGCCGCAAAACCGGCGTTGCCGCCCGACGGGCAAATCAGATGGCTGGCGCCGGCGGCAACTGCACGCTGGCATAACAAACCTATCCCGCGCAGCTTGAAGGAGCCGGCCGGCTGGGTGTTTTCCATCTTCAGCAAAACTTGCTTGTCGAGTGCGACGGAAAGTTGCGGGTGTCGCAGTAATGCGGTGCGAATATGCAGTGAAGTCATGTTCTTGACGCTATTGCCTTTATATCAATTGTGCCGTTAGTCTAAGCGATTACGGCAGCATTTCATCAACAAGTTTCGGCAAATAATTCACGGCCGATCAGCATCCGGCGGATCTCGCTGGTGCCGGCGCCGATTTCGTACAATTTAGCGTCGCGCCACAGGCGTCCCACCGGATATTCGTTGATATAGCCGTTGCCGCCCAGCGCCTGGATCGCTTCGCCCGCCATCCAGGTCGCCTTTTCCGCCGAATACAAGATCGCTCCGGCGGCATCCTTGCGCAAGGCCCTGGCCGCAGCCGGCGTCTTGGCTCGGTCGCAGGCCTGACCAACCGCGTACACATACGCCTTGCAAGCCATCATGGTCGAATACATATCGGCCAGTTTGCCCTGCATCAGCTGGAATTCGCCGATGGACTGGCCAAACTGCTTGCGGTCATGCACGTAAGGGACGACTACATCCATACACGCTTGCATGATACCAAGCGGACCGCCGGAAAGGACGCTGCGCTCGTAATCCAGCCCCGACATCAGCACATTGACGCCCTGGCCGAGGCCGCCCAGCACGTTTTCGGCCGGCACTTCGCAATCCTGGAATACCAGCTCGCCGGTGTGCGAGCCGCGCATACCGAGTTTGTCGAGTTTTTGCGCCACGCTGAAGCCCTTGAAGCTTTTTTCGATCAGGAAAGCGGTCATGCCACGGGCGCCGGCTTCCAGGTCGGTCTTGGCGTAGACCACCAGCACGTCGGCATCGGGGCCGTTGGTGATCCACATCTTGGTGCCGTTGAGGATCCAGCGATCGCCCTTCAATTCGGCGCGCAACTTCATGCTGACGACGTCGGAACCGGCGTTCGGCTCGGACATCGCCAAGGCGCCGACATGGTCGCCCGAGATCAGCTTCGGCAGATATTTGGCTTTTTGCTCGGCGCTGCCGTTGCGCTTGATCTGGTTGACGCACAGGTTGGAGTGGGCGCCGTAAGACAGGCCGACCGAAGCCGAGGCGCGCGAGATTTCTTCCATGGCGATGATGTGCGCCAGGTAGCCCATGCCGCTGCCGCCGTATTGTTCTTCAGCGGTGATGCCGAGCAAGCCCAGATCGCCCATTTTTTTCCATAAATCCATGGGGAATTGATCGCTGCGGTCGATTTCTGCGGCGCGTGGGGCGATCTCCACTGCGGCAAACTCCTGGATTGCACTGCGTAATGCGGCGATATCTTCGCCGTGATCGAACGTTAGGCCTGGTAAATGGATCATATTGTCTCCTTCGTTATTTTTGCGTGTGTTTAATAGATTTTGTGGGGAAAAGTCAGGACGAGTCAGGGCGAGTCATGGCGCGACCTGATCGCTCAACTCGCCGCTGCTCAGCAAGCGCCGGCATTCGTCTTCGTGCGCGGTAATTTCTTCCAAGGTCACTTCAATATCTTCCCGTTGCTGTTCCAGGTGCTCGCGATGCCGCGCCAGCACCTGCAGGAACAGTTCCAACTGGGGCGCGGAATCCTTCGGACTGTCGTACATATCGACCAGGCTCTTGATTTCCGACAAGGTCAGCCCCAGCCGCTTGCCGCGCAAGGTCAGTTTCAGCCGGGTGCGCTCGCGGGGGGCATAAACCCGGTTACGGCCACCGGCGCCATCCCGCTTCGGGCTCAGCAAACCCTGATCCTCATAAAAACGGATCGCCCTCGGGGTAATGTCAAATTCGCGGGCAAGTTCAGTGATGGTGTAAGTCGGCATAAGGTCAGGTTGGCGGAACAAGAAATTCTGGTTTAGGTACAATCGCAGTTAACGTTAACGTAAAGCACATTGTAGGCGCGCTGGCGGAAAATGAAAACACCGAAAAACTACTGGCGTTATTAGAAAAGAAAGAATTTCCGATGAATCCACTCGAAGCCCAGCTCAGCTATGCCTTTGGCGACACCTTGCCAGCCGGCGGCGCCACCCTCGAAGTCGCGCCCGGCGTGCGCTGGCTGCGGATGGCTTTGCCATTTGCGCTGGATCACATCAATTTATGGTTGCTGGAAGACAGCATAGAAACCGACGACGGTATCAAGCACGGCTGGACCATCGTCGATTGCGGCATTGCCAACGATGCCACGCGCGCCGCATGGGATGTCATTTTTGCCACTCAACTGCGCGGCTTGCCGGTATTGCGGGTGCTGGTCACCCATTGCCATCCGGATCACGTCGGCCTGGCTGACTGGCTGTGCACACGTTGGCAAGCGCCGTTATGGATGAGCGGCGGCGAATATTTTTCGGCGCGCATCATGTCGGCGGCGCTGCCCGGCGCCGACGGCAGCGCGGCCTTGCCGCATTTCCAGCGGCATGGCATGCACGATCCGGAAGTCATCGCCAAGGTGGCTCAACGTAAATCCTATTATCCGAGCATGGTGCCGACGGTGCCGCAGGCCTATCATCGGCTGGCCGACCAGCAACAGCTGCGCATCGGCCAGCATCAATGGCGCGTGATCACCGGCTTCGGCCATGCGCCAGAGCATGTGGCGCTGCATTGCGCCGATCTGGACTTGCTGATTTCCGGTGATATGGTGTTGCCGCGGATTTCCACCAATGTCTCGGTGTTCGCCATCGAGCCGGAATCGAACCCGGTCCAGCAATACATGGATTCGCTGGAAAAATACCGCGCCCTGCCCACGGAGACGCTGGTGTTGCCGTCGCACGGCAAGCCGTTCCGTGGTTTGCAGATCCGCATCGACCAGTTGCAGCAACATCACCGCGAGCGGCTGGCGGAAGTGCTGGAAGCTTGCGCCACGCCGCGTTCGGCCAGCGATATCGTGCCGATCATGTTCCGCCGTCCGCTGGATGCGCATCAAATGACGTTCGCGCTGGGCGAGGCGCTGGCGCATTTGCATAAGCTGTGGTTTGACGGCGCGCTGAAACGGCGGCTGGATGCTGACCAGGTTTACCGTTTCAGCCTGGCTTGATTTTCGCCTGATTCTCCCCTGATTATTGCTGTATCGCCGCCACAATCATCGCCACCGCCAGCATCAGGCTGCCGGCGACGCGGTCGGTAATCCGGGCAAAACTGGGGCGGGTAGCGATGGTTTGCATTTTTCCCGCCAACACGGCGTAGCCGATCAGGATGAAGAACTCTGGAATAATCGAACCCGCCGCCAGCCAGATCATTTGCAACGGCACATTGGCGGCGGGGTTGAGAAATTGCGGCAGGATGGCGATGAAAAAAATCAGCGCCTTGGGATTGGCCAGTTGCAGAGTCAAGCCGCTGAACCAGATTTTCCAGCCGGAGGCGTTGCGGCTATCCAGTTTGGAGGCGGTTATCGGCGAAGGCCGGCCGAAGATCGCGGACAAACCCAGATAGGCCAGATAAGCCACGCCCAGCCATTTGACCACGCTGAACAAGGTATGCGAGGCGACGATCAGGGCGCCCAAGCCGGTTGCCGAAATGGTGAAATAAATCGCATTGGCGGTGAGTATGCCCAAGATGGCAAAGATCGCCTTGTTCCAGCCGACCGTGATGCCGTAGGCAACCACCAGCATGACCGCCGGCCCCGGCGACGCCGACAGCGCGAATTCCGTCAGTACGAATAAGAAAAAATTGTGAAAGTCCATGAGCTCTGATCAGTTGGTTATTTTGCGTGCCTTGTGCGGTGCTTTTGAAAACACCAGATCGTATAGCCAGTTCGGCAGCAGCCGCAGCAACTTGGCGACTACGCCCATCTGCCACGGGATCACCCGATAGCTGCTGCCGCGCGCGACCGCAGCGCCGGTTTTAGCGGCGAACTGCCGGGCCGGCATCAGGAACGGCATCTTGTAGTGATTAACTTGCGTCATGGGGGTGTCGATATAACCCGGAACGATGGTAACCACCTTGATGCCGCTGGCGCGCAGCTCCACCCTGAGCGACTCGCAATAACTGATCAGCGCTGCCTTGGAGCCGCTATAGGCGCCCGCCCCCGGCAGACCGCGAATCCCGGCCACGCTGCCGATTCCGACCAGCCGCAAATCGGTTTGTCCGGCTTTGGCCTGACGTTTCATAGTGGCGATGAACGGCGTAAAAGTGGCAACCGTGGCCAGCACGTTGGTGGCAAAGACTTGTTCGAACACCGGCTGATCCTCGGCATGCTCGGTCAAGGTGCCGTGTGAAATTCCGGCGCTGGCGATCACCACATCGACACCATCGCCGGCCGCGATGAAATCTTCGGCGGCAGCGGTCAATGCGGCATGATCGTTGACATCCAGCGCATACAGGCGATGCCGCTCCGGATGCGGCAAACCCGCCAGCAATTGCTCCAGCACTGCCTGGCGCCTGGCCACCAGTCCCAATGTGGCGCCCTGCCCTGCATAGTATTGCGCCAGGGCGGCGCCGATGCCGCTCGAAGCGCCGGTGATGAATACACGTTTCATGGAAGCGCTCATTCTGAATGTTGGCCAAACCGCGATAAAAAAGCCCGCCCTCTTGCGAGTGGCGGACTTTTCGGCATCTGCTGCCAGCTGACCGTGGCGGTCGGCTGGCTTGTAGCTTGCTTACTTCCTTTTTTTGCTTACTTCTTGGCCGTCGCTACCGGCGCTGCCGTCTTGCCCTTTTCCGCAGCAGCCTTGGCCACCAGTCCATCCATCACTTGCAGGGTCGATTTGAACAAAGCCTCCTCGCTACCGCCAGCGCCGGCAGTAGCGCTGACTATCGATGGCGAGGTTACGTAACGGCCGTCAACCACCAGCATTGGCACGCCGTCCACCTTGTAAGCATTTTGCAGCTGCGAGGCGCGGGTCACTTTGGTTTGCACTGCGAATGAATTGTAGACATCCAGGAATTTGGCTTTATCGAGACCTTGCTTGACGGCGAAATCGACGACAGCGTCATCTTTATCCAGCCGTTGGTGTTGCACGTGGATCGCGTTAAAAACCTTCTTGTGCATCTCGGGCAGCTTGCCCATGGCTTCCAGCGTGTAGTACAGCTTTTTCTGCGGGATATACGGCGACTTTGGCTGTTGCTGGTTCGGATTCGCAGGATCGATAGCGAAGTCGACCGGCACGCGCTTCACGGAAATCTTGTCGCCTTGCTTGGCTATCCAATCTTCCAGCGTAGGTTCAAGCGCGTTGCAATGCGGGCAGAAATAGCCGAAAAATTCTGTCACTTCGACTTTTTTCCCCAGTCCGGAATCGGTCGGCTGTGGATTGTCGAGAACTTTGTATTCTGTGCCGGCAACCGGACTAGCCGGCGATGCGCCGGCGCTGGCGGCGAGCAGGCCGAAACTCAGACTAAGACCAGCGACAGCCAAGGCTTTTTGAAAAAAACGCATGAAATATCCTATCAAAATGAAAAATGTTTGATTTTTTTCCTATGCAGCAGAACCTGCTGCCAGGGGTCTTCTATTTTGCAGCCCGCACAACTGCTGCATTAACGCCGTTATCTGACAACTTGCTGCGTATCCGGTTCATTGTTTCCAGCTGATTGAACGGCCCCACCCTGACCCGATACAAAGAACCGGTATCGGCCTGGCGTTCGCTGATTTTGGCCTCAAAACCCATCAAAGCCAATCTGGCCTTGGTATTTTCTGCTTCAGTCTGCTCGCGGAAGGCGCCGACCTGCAGGAAATAAATCCAGTTGTCGTCGGCAGCCGTAGCTTTGGTTTTGGCTTCGGCGATGTCGCCGGCGGCTTTCTTGGTCTTGTCGGCGGTGGATTTGTCGACGATAGGCGCCGGTTTGTCCTGCGCCTTGGCGACCAGGGCGTCCAGCTTTTTCTCGGCGGCCGGGCTTGGCGCAGCGCCTTCGGCTGTCGGCACCGGCGGGGCATATGCCTTGGCGGCTTCCTTGGCTGCATCCTTGTTACCGTATAGCGACTTGTTCGGATCCGGCAGTTGATCCGGGTTCGACGGCGCAGCCGGCGCTGCTGGCGTTGCGGTTTGTGCTGTGATGGCGTCTGGCGCTTTGTCGGTCTTTGCAGGTTTGTTGGTAAAAGGTGTCGGCGTCTTGGTGATCATGATCGCCACCACGACGGCAATCGCCAATCCGATAATCAGCCCGAAAATCAGGCCCAGTAAGGTACCGCCAGCTTGCTTGTTGTTAAGTTTGCTCATACTTCCCCAATGACATCCTGGTTACTGACCGTCTCTGGCAACTACTTGGCAGCTGCGTGGCAGGCCAGAGATCGCCGATTCTAGATTCACATTACATAAGATCACATACGGGCGGGCGCCGATACACCGATCAGCGCCAAGCCGTTGCGCAACACCTGGCGGGTTGCGTACATCAAGGCCAGGCGCGCCATCTTGAGCGCCTCATCGTCCACCAAGACCCGCTCAGCATTGTAGTAGCTATGCAGCTCGCCCGCCAAATCGCGCAGATAAAACGCAACCTGATGCGGGCCCAGTTCTTCCAGTGCGTGCTGCAGCATTTCCGGATATTCGGCCAGCTTGGCCAGCAGGCTGGCCTCGCGCGGTGCGGTCAGCGGACTGAGGTCGACCGTGCTCAGGCTGGCTTCGTCGCCAGTCCATTGCGCCAGCACCGAGCAGATGCGGGCATGGGCGTACTGTACGTAGTAGACCGGATTTTCGTCGGATTTGGCCAGCGCCAGATCGACATCGAACACGAATTCGGTATCGGCCTTGCGCGAAATCAGGAAAAAGCGCACCGCATCGCGGCCGCGGGTCAGGTCGCGCGGGGTGTCCGGGGTGAGGTCGACGCCATCGGCGCCGTCCTCGCCGGAAGACCATTCAATCAGGTCGCGCACTGTCACATAAGAACCGGCGCGCTTGGAAATCTTCACTTCCTCGCCGTTTTTCATCACGGTCACCATCTTGTGCAGCACGTAGTCGGGGTAACCTTGCGGAATCCCCATGTTGACGGCCTGCAGGCCGGCGCGCACCCGTGCAATCGTGCCATGGTGATCGCTGCCCTGGACATTGATGACCTGGCCGAAGCCGCGCTGCCATTTGACGATGTGGTAGGCAACGTCGGGCACGAAGTAGGTATAGGTGCCGTCGGTTTTCCGCATCACGCGGTCTTTGTCGTCGCCGTAGTCGGTGGTGCGCAGCCACAATGCGCCATCCAGCTCATACGTGACGCCGGCGGCGATCAGGGCCTCGACGGCGGCATTGACCTTGCCGTCCTTGTACAGCGACGATTCCAGGTAATAGTTATCGAATTTGACGCCGAAGGCCTGCAAATCCAGATCCTGTTCGCGGCGCAGGTAAGCAACGGCGAACTTGCGGATCGACTCGATATCGCCGATGTCGCCGCTGGCGGTAACCGGCTCGCCATCGCTGGCGGCAACCGTCTTCCGGGCCAGGAAATCCTGTGCAATATCGTCAATATAATCGCCGTTGTAGGCGCTCTCCGGCCACTCGGCGTCGCCCGGCTTGAAGCCGTTGGCGCGGGCCTGGACCGAAGTCGCCAGGGTGGCGATCTGGACCCCGGCGTCGTTGTAGTAAAACTCGCGGGTGACATCGAAACCTTGTATTTCGAACAGGGCCGACATGGCGTCGCCGAGCGCGCCCTGGCGGCCGTGGCCCACATGCAAAGGCCCGGTCGGATTGGCCGAAACAAACTCGACCAGCACCTTTTTACCGGCGCCAAGCGTGCTCTTGCCGTAGTCGGCGCCCTCTTGCAGCACGGTCTTGACCACTTGCTGCTTGGCCGCTGCGGTCAGACGCAGGTTGATAAAACCAGGGCCGGCGATTTCAGCGGTTTCGATCAGATTGCCGTTCTCGGCGCCGGCCAGCACGGCCGCTACCAGGGCTTGCGCCAGTTCACGCGGATTCTTTTTCAGCGGCTTGGCTAGTTGCATGGCGATATTGCAGGCGACGTCGCCGTGCGAAGGATCGCGCGGGCGCTCCAGTGTTACCGTCGGCTGCAGCTCGGTGCCGGCAATAATCGGCTGCAAGGCAGCGTTGAAAAGGTCGATGATCTGTTGTTTCTGTGGTGCAAGCATAGGATAGGTAGTCAGTAGTACAAAGAGTAGTAATAAAGAGTAATACGGAGGCCGTACTGGATTAGTGCGAAATATTTATGCAGCAGTTCAATTTCTTGGACGGCTTGCAAGCGGTCTTGATTATTGCCGATTATACCGGCTTGGCGTTGCAATCTTCACCCGGTTTGCCCGGACAGAACATGACAATCCATAAATCCGGCCGCCACTGCAAGCATCAAAAACTGCTGCTAATATGCAACGTCGCGGCCGGAGCGCTTTTGGCGCACTTCTGGCCGCACCGATTTTACGTTGCTTATTTACATACACTTATTTACGTATAGTTATATACAGGAATCCTCATGACCCAGTCCACACCACGCGTAGCCGATCATCCGGCCCACCCGCAATTCCTCAGCCGCTGGTCGCCACGCGCCTATGCCAATGACCAAATCTCCGAGCAAGAACTGCTGACCATCCTGGAAGCAGCACGCTGGGCGCCATCGTCCTACAACTCGCAACCTTGGCGTTTCGTGTTCGCCCGACGCGGCACACCGCACTGGACCAAGTTGCTGGGCTTGCTCAACGATTTCAACCGCAGCTGGGCGGAAAATGCAGCGGCGCTGGTGATCGTTTTGTCGAAAACCACCTTTGCGCCACCAGGCAGCAGCGAAGAATTGCCAGCGCCAACCCACTCTTTCGACGCCGGTTCAGCCTGGGGTTACCTGGCGCTGCAAGCCAGCCTGTCCGGCTGGCACGCACATGGCATGGCCGGTTTCGACAAGGAAAAAACCCGTACCGAACTGGGCGTACCGGCCAATTTCGCGATTGAAGCCGCAGTAGCCATCGGCAAGATCGGCGATAAAGCCATGTTGCCGGAAGGTTTGCGCGCCAAGGAAGAACCAAGCCCACGCTTGCCTTTGCAAGCCTTGGTTTCTGAAGGGACTTTCAAGGCCTGAACAACCTTGCGGTTACCAAATTTAATGCGGATTAACAGTGGAAGCTGTTAATCCGCATTTTTATTTATTTTGCCAGTTCACCAACACAATCCCGCTCAACACCAGCAACGCACCAAATACAAACGGCAAACCTATCGGATCGTCCAGCAACAACACGCCGAAACTGACGCCGAACAAAGGCGTCAGGAAAGAAAACACCGTCAGCCGCGACGCCAGGTAACGGCGCAACATCCAGAACCAGGCCAGGAAGCTGCCGAAAGCGACGATCAGCGACTGGAACACCAGGCTCACCCACATGATGCCGGTCAGCGGCGCTACTTCGGTCTGCCCCGAGACCAAGGCCACCAATGGCAGCGTCAGCGCGGCAACCGCCAGTTGATACCATAAGGTCATGCTGGGGGCGGTATTGGTGAGGACGCTGCGCTTGATCATTATGGTGGTAGCGGCCCAGAACACAGCGGCCAGCACGCCCAGTGCATCGCCGATCAAGCCCCGGCTGAAACCGGCGCCGGCTTCAAAGCCGCCGGCAAACGCCACCGCAATCCCGGCAAATGCGGCGATCACGCCCAGCCATTGGGTGACGCCGAAA
The DNA here is from genome assembly GCF_035566375.1 of Collimonas sp. Taxonomy (GTDB): domain Bacteria; phylum Pseudomonadota; class Gammaproteobacteria; order Burkholderiales; family Burkholderiaceae_D; genus Collimonas. The sequence continues at coordinate 32,991 of NZ_DATMRK010000030.1, read as the reverse complement.
CGCTCGCCCGGCACCAGCCAATGCAGGCCCAGCACAGTGAAAATCGGCGCGGTGTAGACGAATACCGAGATGTGCGAAGCGGTGGTGTAATTCAAGCCGACCGAGACGCACAGGAATTCTCCGGCAAACAACAAACCGGTCGCCAGGCCCGGCCAGAAGGTGCCGTCGGTCAGGGAGAATTTACTGCCGCGCCACCACATCAGGCCGCTCACCAGCACCGCAGCCACAGCCGAACGCAGGCCGTTTTGCAAAATCGGCGAGATGCTCGGCGCCGCCACTTTAATCGCGACTTGTTGCAAGCCCCAGCACAGGCAGAGGATTAACATCAGGCTCATGGCCAAACCGTCCAGCGGTTTGCGAGTGGCGGGCATATTACGATCTTTCAGAAGCAGGGATTGTTTGTCATAAATGTCATTTTACTCAGCGCTGATTTATCCCTATCATCAGCGAATTGGGCAGTCGCCTAGTGTAAAAATCCGAATGCAGATTGCCAGGAGTATGCTTGAAAGTAGTCACTTTTGCATTGCCGGCAGCAAACCCATGACGGCCGGAGCCTATTATTCATAAGTTAGAAAATGCGCTGCCTTCGAGCGCCATCGCCAAACCGCCACGCCCTCGCAAATTACTGTTGTTAAGCGTGTCCGCCGGCGCCGGCCACATGCGCGCCGCCGAGGCGCTCAAGGCCTACGCCGCCGCCGAATTCCCCGATACCGAGGCGATCCATCTGGATGCAATGGATTTTGTGCCGGCCGGATTTCGCGCGGTATATACCGATTTTTATCTGCATCTGGTGAATCGCCATCCTGCGCTGTGGGGTTATGTGTACCAAAAGAGCGACAAGGCGTTGAGCAGTTCGCCCACACAGAAACTGCGGCGCGCAATCGAACGCATCAGCACCCGCCCCTTGCGCGCCGCGATCCGGGCGGCGGCGCCAGACGCAATCATCTGCACCCACTTCCTGCCGGCGGAATTGCTGGCGCGGGAAATCGGCAAGCAGCGCGTAGTCTGCCCGGTCTGGGTGCAAGTCACGGATTTCGATTTGCACAGCATGTGGCTGCAGCCGCTGATGCAGGGCTATTTTGCCGCCACCGAAGAAATCGCCTACCGCATGCGGGCGCGCGGACTGGCCGCCGATGCGGTGCACGTGACCGGAATTCCGATCATGCCGGGGTTCGGACACAGCCTGCAACGCCGGCAGTGCGCGCAGCAATTCGGCCTGGATCCGGAGCGCAAGACTATCCTGATGATGTCGGGCGGCGCCGGCATCGGCGATCTCGATAAAACGGTGCAACGGCTGCTGGCGTTGCCTGACGATTTCCAGCTGCTGGCGCTGGCAGGCAAGAACGCCACGCTGCTGAGCAATCTGCAGCAACTGGCAGCTGCCCATCCCGGCCGCCTGTTTCCCTTCGGTTTTACCAACCAGGTGGAACAGTTGATGGCTTGCGCCGATCTGGCGATCACCAAACCCGGTGGCCTGACTACTTCCGAATGCCTGGCGATGGGCGTGCCGATGATCATCCACTCGCCGATTCCGGGCCAGGAAGAACGCAACGCCGACTATTTGCTGGAACAAGGCGCGGCGCTCAAGGCGATCGACCTGACCGCGCTGGCGTTCCGGGTCCAGCAGCTGCTGCAGCAACCGCAACAGCTGCAAAATTTGCGGCAACGCAGCCTGGCGCTGGGGCGCCCGCATGCCGGCCGCGCCGTATTAAACACTGTCCTCAGCAAACTCGATTCTCGGCTCGACTCTCAACTCAATTCTCAATTTCATTCGCCATCCACATGACTGCCGCTACACCTTATCGCCGCATAGCCGGCATGTTGTTCTGGGCCGTGCTGACTGCCTTTTTTTTCGCCAATGTCGAAATCCAGATCGAGGGCGCCGCCGGCTGGGCCGCCAACCTGCCAACCTGGCGCATCGAGCATCACTGGCTGCTCGACATCTTCTGGGGCGGCCGCGCCATGACCGGTTACCACGCCTGGATTTTTCCCTTCATCGCCCTGATGTTTCACTATCCGGTCTGGTTCAACGGCAGTTGGGACTGGCGTGCCGAATGCCGCATCATGGCCTCCATCATGGTGTTCTGGATCAGCGAGGACTGGCTGTGGTTTGTCCTCAATCCGGCCTACGGCCTGGCGCGCTTCAATCCGCTTGATGTGCCGTGGCACAAACACTGGCTGGGCGCGGTGCCGGTCGACTACTGGATTTATTCGGCGATGGCGATCCTGCTGCTATGGCTGGCCGAACGCAAGCCGCGCACGGTAGGCGTCGCGCTGAGCCAGAGCTAAACCCATATGTGAATCTCTGGTTCTGTATAGAAGTAGAGATTCACATATGTATTGTAAAAACAATGGGAACTTGGTAAATTGCGGACCCTTTCCAAGTTTGAAATGTTGTTAATGCTGATCAAAAAAAGTGCAAAAAAAGCGTCTCTCCCGAAAAAAAACGCGTCTCTCTCCAAAAAAAACACGCCTCTCCTGAAAAAAAACACGTCTCTCTCCCAAAAAAACCCGCCTCTCTCGCAAAAAAATGCGCCTCTCCCGCCAGAAAACGGGTCTGATCCGCGCTTGCCGCGCTATCTGCAAGTCCGTGACGATTTGCTGCAAAGGATCGCTTTGCGTAGCTGGGCCGCTGATGAAGCGCTGCCGTCCGAAGATAAACTAGCCGCCGAATATGAAATTGCAGTCGGCACCATGCGCAAGGTGCTGGACGCGCTAGTCACCGACGGCGTCGTCGATCGCGTGCGGGGACGCGGAACATTTGTCGCGCGCGCTGCCGAACGCTCTTCGATGCTGCGTTTTGTACGTATCCACGGCAAAGCTAAAAACCAGCTGCCGACAGCTCATATCCGTTCGATGACGACCACCATACCTCCCGTCACGGTGGCAGAAAAACTCAAGCTCAAGCCGCGCGACAAAGCGCTGTATCTGCACCGTACTCGTTCTTTGGACGATGAAATCGTGCTGTCGGAACATATCTGGCTGCCGCTGGCGCGCTTCAGGAAACTGCAAAAATATCTAAACAGCAATTCACCGCCATCCCTGTATCCCGTCTATGAGAGCGAATGCGATGTGCTGGTCTCGCGCGCCATCGATGACTTGACGGCAAAGCCCTTGAACCGGGCCAATGCTGCCGTGTTCAAGCTGAAAACCAAGACCGTGGCGATCTGTGTCGAGCGACTGATGCTGGATCACGCCGGCGAACCGGTCGAATGGCGCACTTCCTTTGTGCCGGCCGAGCGCTTCCAATACTCCGCCGAAATCCGCTAGCAGCGGGGCGGGGGAGGCAGGGGACAAACCCGCAACGCGCCATCCTCGCTGGCAGTCGATTCACGACGTATTCCTGCATTTCGTCGCATCCCGCTTCTCCTGCCTCTGCGGCGCCCAGATAATCGCCGCAGATCACTCAACGGGAGAAAACCATGTTTATGCAAATCATTTCACACACACCAACCTGGGTCTGGGCTCTGCTGGCGTTCCTGATCTATCGCGGCGTCCTGGCCAGCGTTGACCGCGAAGTGACGCTCAAAAAACTATCCATCATGCCGCTGATAATGCTGGCGCTGTCCTGGCAGGGCGTGTCGACCGTATTCGGCGTCACGCCGTTGCCCATGTTGTGCTGGCTGCTGGCGGCCGCCGTCGCGGCGACCCTGAACTGGCGCCTGTTCCGGAAGGAACGCGTGATTGCCTATCCGGAACGCGGCGTGGTGTTCCAGCGCGGCAGCTGGCTGCCGTTGATGCTGATGATGGGGATTTTCCTGACTAAATATGCGGTAGGCGTAACGCTGGCAATGCATCCCGGGCTGGCGCACGATGCCGCATTTACGGCCGTTGTCTGTGCGCTTTACGGTGTCTTCAACGGCATGTTCATCGGCCGCCTGCTGCGCGTCGTCAGCCTTTACCATAATGCGCAGCCGGCGCAGGGCGCCTATAACGGTCAACTGAACGGCTAGGCAAAAAAATGCCGACCGGCGGACCGGTCGGCAGCAACATCCCCTATAGGACGCTTAATTTTTAAGCAGTTAACAGCAGCGCCCAACCCGGCCATTGCCGCCGTATCGCGCTTCCTGGCGTTCCTTGAAAAACTCTTCGTAGCTCATCATCGGTTCGCCTGGATGGGTGTTTTCCATATGCGTCACATAAGTGCCGTACTCAGGCAAACCCACCATCAGCCGCATGGTTTGCCCGAGATAGCGCCCGGCTTTCGATAGTTCTTCCAGCATGGACGACCTTTCAGGCGGAGGGTAAAGCGCTCGCCGGCAGTGATTCAAACGGGGTTTCCTTGGCGCTCGGCCGGTTGGCGGCGCGCGCCGCCAGCACGGTCTTGACGCCAAAGCCGAGAATACTCAGCAGCACCAGGATGAAGAAACCGGCCAGGCCTGCATCCAGGTAATCGTTGAAGATCACCTGTTGCATCTGCGCGATCGATTTCGCCGGCGCCAGCAATTTGCCGTCTGCCAGCGCGGCCTGATACTTGCTGGCATGGGCCAGGAAACCGACGCGCGGATTGGCGTCGAATATTTTTTGCCAACCGGCGGTCAGGGTGCAGATCAGGATCCAGACGGTCGGCACGATGGTGACCCAGGCAAAGCGGTCGCGCTTCATCTTGAACAGTACGCAAGTCGCCAGAATCAGCGCAATCCCCGCCAGCATCTGGTTGGAAATACCGAACAAGGGCCACAAGGTATTGATGCCGCCGAGCGGATCGACCACGCCTTGATACAGGAAATATCCCCAGCCGGAGACGCACAAGGCGGTGGCGATCAAGCTGGCCGGCAGCGAATCGATCTTGCGCATGGACGGCACAAAAGTGCCAAGCAAATCCTGCAGCATGAAACGGCCGGCACGGGTTCCGGCGTCTACTGCGGTCAGGATGAACAAGGCTTCGAACAGGATCGCGAAGTGATACCAGAACGCCATCATCGCTTTACCGCCGCCTACGCTCGACAAGATGTGCGCCATGCCGACTGCCAGCGTCGGTGCGCCGCCGGCGCGGGAAATGATGCTGTGCTCGCCGACATCCTTGGCCACCTGGGTCAGCATTTCAGGCGTCACGTAAAAGCCCCATTGCGATACCGCGTGCGCGGCCGTATCGACGGTGCTGCCGATCAGTGCGGCCGGGCTGTTCATCGCAAAATACACGCCCGGTTCAATGCAGGACGCCGCGATCAGCGCCATGATGGCGACAAACGATTCCATCAGCATCGCGCCGTAGCCGATGAAACGCGCGTGGCGCTCGTTCTCCAGCAGTTTCGGCGTAGTGCCGGAAGCGATCAATGCATGGAAACCGGATACCGCACCGCAAGCGATGGTAATGAACAGGAACGGGAACAAGCTACCCGACCAGACCGGGCCCGAGCCATCCATGAATTGCGTGAACGCCGGCATTTTGAGTTCCGGCGCGACGAATACGATGCCCAGCGCCAGGCCGACGATGGTGCCGATCTTGAGGAAAGTCGAGAGATAGTCGCGCGGCGCCAGCAACAGCCAGACCGGCAGCACCGAGGCGATGAAACCGTAGCCGATCAGCAGCCAGGTCAATTCCTTGCCGGTGAAAGTGAACATCGCGCTCAATACCGGATGCTCTTGCACATACTGGCCGCCGACAATCGCCAGCATCAACAGCACAAAACCGATCAGCGAAATCTCGCCGATACGTCCCGGCCGCAGATAGCGGGTGTACACGCCCATGAACAAGGCGATCGGGATGGTCACCGCCACCGTGAAAGTGCCCCAGGGCGATTCCGCCAGCGCTTTCACCACGATCAGCGCCAGCACCGCCAGGATGATGACCATGATCATGAAAGTGCCGAACAAAGCGATCACGCCCGGCACCGTGCCCAGCTCCGATTTGATCAGGTCGCCCAGCGAACGGCCGTCGCGCCGGGTCGAGATGAACAGCACCATCAGATCCTGCACCGCACCGGCAAACACCACGCCGGCCAGGATCCACAGCATGCCCGGCAGATAACCCATCTGCGCCGCCAGCACCGGGCCCACCAACGGGCCGGCGCCGGCAATCGCCGCAAAGTGGTGGCCGAACAAGACGTTCTTGTTGGTCGGCACGTAATCCAGACCGTCGTTGTACTTATAGGCCGGCGTCATGCGGGTGGCGTCCAGGCCCAGCACTTTGTCGGAAATATACAGGCTGTAGAAACGGTAGGCGATCAGATAGACGCAAACGGCGGCAATCACGATCCAGATGGCGCTGATGGATTCGCCGCGCTGCAGGCCGATATAGCCAAACGCGAATGCACCGAGCAGGGCCAGCGCAAGCCAGCCCATTTTTGAAAATAGACGATTCATTGTTCTCCTCCCGGGTGGGATGAATATTTTTGGATATTGTTTTTATTGGATAGCGGATCGCGCCGCCGAACTACTAAAAGGCAGCGGGCCAAGTATTTGGCATATGGGATCGGAGAACAAGCGAGGTACTACGCAGCGTTTTTACGTAGTATTACGCAGAAGATTTGAATTACCTGTTATTTGAAAACATCAAACTGATGCGTCAGCATAGCTGGAAATGCCATTCACGTAGTTATGTTGCGCGGGGACCTGCTGATTTCCTGCGCATATCGGTAACCCTCTTCTATCAGACGCTTTCCTAGTACTGATAGCTCCCCGTGTTGGCGAACTGTTGATATTCCATCCTCGAGGCGAGAGTAATAATTCGTCAGCAGCTTGCCAATTTTCTGCCGATCATTTTCTTCCATGCTTGACTTTTCCATGATTGCCGAAAACGCCAGGATGAGTCGCTGTATGACAAAAGTCGCATGATATACACCCAACATCGTTCTTTTATCTTGCCTGAGGGGCGAACTAAAACCCTCATGTTCATCGTTCAAAACCAGTTCTTCCGATAAATTTATGGCGAATAGATAGGTATGTGCCGCTTCATGAATCCATTTGTCTAGTAAAAAAATCCAGCTTGGATCTATGTCGCCGTTTATTAGGATAAGCCCTTGAATTCGATTGCTTGTTACTGAAAACGCCTTATGTTTGTTGTCACGTCTGGACACGAAAAAGGTGACCGATTGGACCAGCTCATCAATCTCTTGCGCCAACTCGGGTTGAGCATGCGTAAGCACCGTTCGACCAAATGCAAGCCGCTGATATGCGGCGGCTTCGATCTCTCGATCGAGTGTTCCAATTGATATGGAATATTTGCTGTTGCTGCATTCTTCATAAATAAGTTCCCTTATTTCTCTGCTTATCGTCTCCGCTTGAACTAATCCTGTAGCGCTCAGTATCTTGGGTTCCATGAGGAATTGAAGAAATCGCGACGTCTCGTCGAATCTGCTTTCTTCTAGCAGCTCAATCGATTTATGGTAAATAAAGCTAAAAAAACTGTTGTAGCTCTCAACGGATAAGCTAGAGAAATATGAAATCAATGTTTCGGGAAATTGGGGCATCTTTGTTTCAACGAGCTGCGTGAGCATTTCGATGTAGCTGTCTTTGAGTTCCGTCTTGTACCCAAGTCTCAATGTTCGCGCAGTCAAATTGTTCGGCAGGAAAGTGTAAGTCATCTTTACCCTCTGTTAAAAAGAGCGCCATACCGGCGGACGTAATATGGAACGGTATCCTTCTCGGCATTCAACATGCTCCTGAGCGGACGCGAATAGAAAATCAGAAATGCTGGTGGAATAACCAATATTGCTAACCATAAAATCGTGGTATCTGGATCAAAATGACGGAACAGAAATTTGGTGAGAAATAATCCGAGTGGAATTGAGACAGTGCATAAAAACAATAAGCTCGATTCCATCACAGCGCGATAACCGTCAGGTATTGAAATAGCCCTCCTCGCGTTGATCGTCACATTGAATATTGAAAGGGATCCGCCGAGAAAAAATGCCAGGAAATACATCACATGCAAATTATTCGTGCACCCAAATCCAACTATCGTGATAGATAATATTGCGGTAGAAAATGACGCAATAGCGTGATGCCCGCAACGCTTCTGCAGTCGAGATATTAGAAACATCGTTGAAAATAAAATACCTGCGCCTAGCGCCAGCTCGACCATGGCTACGTCTAGCATTGTCATACCGCGCCCGACGATTTTTGCAGGGAGAATTACAAAAATAAAAGGTGTCAACAACATGTTTGTCAGTAAGGAAGCTATCGCTATGACTCGTTCTTCTGCAATATGGGCTATTCGCATAAAACCGTTGCCGAGATCGGTTAAAAGTGAAGAAAACCCTTTGCTCGCATGGACTGGCGGATAGTCTTCGTTAAACCATCGTAAGAAAGTCATCGCGCAGACCGTCGCAAGAAAATAGGACGTCATGGCGAGTATTAACGATGCTTCGCCGCCATATATTCCGATGATAAGTCCACCCAATGTCGGCCCGAAAATCAGGTTGACGATGAACATCGATGATTTGATTTTGTATGCCTGTTGAATATCAGACTCGTTAGAAACTATATTCGGGATGAGTGCGGCACCTAGTGGAAAGATCGTTGCTTGAAAGCCACTTAGAAACACTCCGGCGACTACCAAAATTGGCACGAATCTGGCAGACTGTTCTGGCTCTGTGAAAGAAGGCATGAAACTGACCAGCAATATCGTGCTTAAAGTACCTAATAGGCAAGATATAAACAATATTCGGGTCTTTCTGAAGCGTTCCGCAAACACTCCAGCTACCGGCAACAGAAAAGTTGTGGTAAGCCAAATTGCGATCAGTAGATTTGATAACTGGTCTTCGCGTTTTAGGTTTTGGATGAATAACCAGGTACAAAACACTTGGAAGACTCTGAATCCTATTCCTGCAAACGTGTCTGCCGCGATATATAACCAAATTTTGGCTGCGGCACTGTGATTCATTGTTTCACCGCATTGGATTGATTGAACTCCTCGACCCGCACTTTTAGTACATCGTTAAAGATCTGTGCTGCGTTGACGGCTCGTGCATTACCTGCGAATACCGCAACCTGAATAAACACTTCTTTGATCTGCTCCTCAGTCAAACCCAGATTCAGCCCAGCTCGCAGCTGAAATCGAAGTTGATTGGTGCAATCGCCCATCGCAGCTAAGATGCCTAAACTTATGAGGTGCCGAACGCCAATCTCTATCCCGCCGCGCCTGTAAGCGAAACCATAGATATCCTGAATTAAATGATCCACGAGATCTGGAAAGACGGGGCGAAATTCTCGCTCCCCCCATTCCACGGCATTCTCTGCGAATTTTTCGAGTAAATCCGCGTTTTTCTGTGAGGGGGTCATATCAATTCCATTCAAGTAGGAAGTGCCTTACCAGCACGACGGACTTGCGTCCGCCGTGCATTACTTACTTTTGCTTAAATAGCTATTCGTCGTCAGTACCTATGGTTTGGACATTCAACATTGCAACTTTAGACTTCAGCTTCATGCGATTTACGAGTTTCATGTGCTTCTCCATAAAATTGAAAAATTTCTGTCTCATCCCCGTCCAGTCAATACAGACTGATTGCTCCGGAGACAATTCAGCCTAATTGGATGTTGGTTTTTTGGCTAGTTAACAAATCGTCTAGTTCGCTTTCCAAGATGTTACTTACAATGGACGTGCTGATCCTTCCGATTACCGTATATAGATATCCGCTAATAGCCCCCACCTAACCATTTTCGATTCCGGGTAAAGTAGCGCCATGAAATTACGCCAAAAAATCATTTTCCTGGCTATCGTCCCCTTGATTCTGGCGCTGTGCGCGATCGCGCTGGCGGTGCGCCACCAGGCCATTTCGCTTGGCCAGCAGCAACGGGCGACGATCCAGGCCGCCTATCTGGCCAGCAAGGAAGCCGAGCTGAAACACTATGTCGCGCTGGCGACGCGTTCGATCGCCCATCTGTACGATTCCGGCCGCAACGACCAGGCCACGTTGGACGAAGCCAAAGCGGTCCTGGCCAAGCTCTCGTATGGCGACGACGGTTATTTCTTTATCTACGATATGCAGGGCAAGAACCTGATGCATCCGCGCCAGCCGGAACTGGTCGGCCGCGATCTGTGGGACATGAAAGACGCCAACGGCAGCCTCACCATCCAGCATCTGATAGAACGGGCCAGGAGCGGCGGCGGGTTTGAACGCTATCTGTGGGAAAAGCCATCCAGCCACCATGTCGCGCCCAAGCTCGGTTATGTAGTGGCGCTGCCCAACTGGGGCTGGATGCTGGGCACCGGCATTTACCTGGATGATGTCGATGAGGCGTTGAACCAGATCGACGCCCAGGTATCCGGCAATATCCGCAACACCATGTGGTGGATTGCCGGCATTGCGATCCTGAGTGCGCTGGTGGTGGGCATGTCGGGACTGGTGTTGAATATCAGCGAACATCGGGTGGCCGACGCCAAGCTGAAAGTCCTGGCGCAGCGCGTAGTGCGTTCGCAGGAAGAGGAAAGGGCGAGATTGTCGCGTGACCTGCATGACGGCATCAGCCAGTGGCTGGTGTCGATCAAATTGCAAATCGAAGCCGGTATCGCCAAACTCGATAGCGGGCCGCAGCAGACCGCCGCCGCCCGCGCAACTTTCGAGCGCACTGCCGGCCAGCTCAACGACGTGCTGGGTGAAGTGCGCCGCATTTCGCACGATTTGCGGCCAGCGATCCTGGATGACCTCGGCCTGGCGGCGGCGCTGGCCCACCTGACCCATGAGTGGCTGGAACACGCCGGCATTCCGATCGAGTTCCGCCACAGCGGCAGCACCGACGGCATGCCGGCGGTCGCCAATACGGTGTTGTTCCGCATCGCCCAGGAAGCCTTGACCAACATCGCCCGCCACTCTCAGGCGACGCGGATCAAAGTGCTGTTGCAAGGCGATGCGCAAGCGATTACCCTGACCGTGCACGACAACGGCGTCGGTTTCGATGTCGATCAGATCGACGGCAATCCGAAACACGGCATCGGCCTGCGCAATATGGTCGAACGGCTGGAAGCGGTCGGCGGCAATCTCAAAGTCAGTTCGTCAGCGGCCGGCACCACGGTGCTGGCTACCATTCCCCATACATCTTATGCCTGAGACAATTACCAGAATCATGCTGGTCGACGATCATCCGCTGGTGCGCGACGGCTTGCGCGCGCGGCTCGAAGCGGTGCCGACTTTCGCCATCGTGGCCGAAGCCAGCAGCGCCGACGAAGCCTTGCAGCGCGCCGAACAACAGCCGATCGACCTGATCCTGATGGATATCAATCTGCGCGGCAGCATCAACGGCATCGATCTGACTGCGCGCTTTCACGTCAGCTTCCCGGAAATCGCGGTGCTGATCCTCAGCATGCACGACAAGACCGAGTACCTGATGCAATCGGTGCAGGCCGGGGCGCGCGGTTATGTACTGAAAGATGCGCCCGGCAAAGACATCGTGCAGGCGATAGAGACGGTGATTTCCGGCGGCATGTACTACAGCGCAGCGCTGGCGCAAAAACTGGCGCGGCCGATGACGCCGGGGCAGTTGCTGACGGTGCGCGAGCGCCAGGTATTGCAGCACATTGCCAATGGCGAATCGAACAAGCAGATCGCGCGTGAACTGGATTTGAGCGTGCGCACCGTCGAAACCCACCGGCTGAACATCAAGCGCAAGCTGGATATCGACGGCCAGGCGGAGCTGATCAAGTTCGCGGTGGAGAATAATTTCCGCTGAGGGCGCAAATCAAGGTCTTGGTCGAGGCGTTGATCAACACCCGCCGAGTTAAAGACGGTTACCCCAGCTTTCCCTCTGCCGCCAGTTCGCGGATCATGCGGATGGTGTCGATGTCGGCTTCCTCATAAGCCGAGCGCCGGAATTCATCATAAAATTCCTGCTCGGCTTGCGCCGCCGGTTGCCGCTCTACCGCCTCGTCTTCATATTCAAACCGTACGAACAGCATTTCCGGACCCGGTTCTTCAATCGTCATGATCAGGCTGGAACCGGCTATATCTTGCTGTTTCGGCACCTGGTAACGCACCTGCAACAGCGGCAGGTAACTGACCACATCTTTTATCGTCACTTTGCCGTAACGCAGTTCACGCGTGACCGATTGCATCGATTGATCGGACAAACGGCAATCGTCCAGATGCTCGACAAACAACATCGGCTGCTCGGCCCGCATCACCAGCCCGCGCCATAGCTGCTCGCGCGTCAACGGATCGATCAGCGGGTTGAGGGGATCGTTGATTTCGATCAGGTGGCTGAATTTCATGGTTTGTCCGGCAAAAAAAGTTGATGCCTCGATTGTCCCATATTCGGCGTTCAAGCTAAAAATCTTCCTTGATGATCCGTTCAACGTTGCGCTCCGCCAATGCCGAAATCGTCAGGGAAGGATTGACTGCGCCGGTGCTGCCAGGAATCATCGCGCCGTCCATCACATACAAACGAGGATGCCCGGCGACACGCCCATAGGCATCCGTCGCGCGCCCCAGCACCGCGCCTCCTAAAGGGTGGGCGGTGAACGATGCGTGGACGTCCGGCGAGAATGGCCAGGCGCCGGGAATGGTGTTGGTCGCGTGCGCGATCCGATTGTTGATTTCCCGTGCCGCGGCGACCGCATCGGCATTGCCATCAGCCGCCCAGCGCAAGTCAACCTTGTCGGTGCCCGGGTTATAGGCGAAATGACCTCGGTTGGCGGTATCGAAGCCCATTGCCAGCGATCCCAGCATGCCCAGATTCAACCTTAGCCCTGGCACATACCAATTCTCCAGCGTGGTCGGCATCCGCTTCGTATCGTGAATCCGTGATGCACTCGCGGCCCCCTGCGTCAGCCCGTCCCACTGCGCGAATGATCGAACCGCTATGGCGTCGCCATTGGTGCCCCAGCCCTGGCCGATGTGTTCATTCAGATTGCGCAGCGTACCTTTGGCGTGCGCGCGCACCAGCAATTCCGAGGTGCCGATGGAACCCGCGCCGAGAAACAGGTAATCGCATGACAGCACATAGCGTTCGACTTGCCGGCCGGCGTGGTCCAAACGGGCGACATCGAGCTTGTACCGTCTACCGTCATAGGAGATATCCAGCACTTGCTGGCTTGCATAGATTTTGGCATTGCCCGAGGCTTGCGCCAGCTTCAGATAGTTTTGATTCAGATCGTATTTCGCGCCGTTGCTGTTGCCGAGATTACTTTCGCCAACAATGCAAGACGCCCGCGATTTCCAGTTGAGTTCAGCGCGTACTACATCCCAATTCCAGATGCCGTCGTTTGAGGCGGTTTGATAGCCGGCCTTACGCACTTGCATATCCCATGCCCGTGAATGTCCGAACGATCTGGCGTTATAGATATCGGCAGGCATAGCATCCAGCCTGAGCATTGAACGCACCCGCGGATAGTAGATTCGCTGCATCTCGTCATACGAGACCAAACCACCAAACAGCGCATCGAAATAGCGCCGTTCAGGCGCGATCATCACGCCGGTGAAAACCACTGACCCACCGCCGACGCAGGCGGCTCGCCAGACATCGATATTCGGATATTCACAAATATCGAAGACGCCGGCAAAGTCGTCAAAGAAGACGGTAAATCCGGTCAGCAGCTTGGCGCGGCGCCGATGCCAATAGCCGCGGCCATCCGGCAACGGTTCATGTGCAAAGATCGGCCGCAGTGGATGGTTGGGCCAGTGCAAACCGCGCTCCAGAACGGTGACCGGAATTCCTGCCTGCGCCAAACGCAAGCTTGAAATTGCGCCGCCGAAACCGGAACCGATGACCACCGCCTTGGTATAAGCTGGCGGCCGTTCCTCCGGCGTGAACAACTCGGGAACCAGTCGCTTATAGAGCTCCGGCGAACCGATATTGATGGTTGCATTGGCAGCCTGCGGCACGGCCAATGCGATAGCTCCTGCACTCGATGCTTTGAAAAACGAACGACGATCCACGACTCTTCCTCACGCGGGCTGCTGGATAAAATTTCAAATCCGGAGCGCTATTCCTTTGACAGCATCTCGGACACTGCACGGCCAAACAACAGCGCCAGCAACATGGCCAGCCAGACCTCGTGCTGTATCGCCGTTAATGGCAATTCATTCGGCAATTCATTCCAGAGCATCGGCAATCGCCTCGGCCAGCTTGTCCATATATTTGACGTTACGAATCATCGAGAGATGGTTGCCCGGGGTCGGCACCACTTTCAGTTCCTGGGAAAGCAGGTGGCGCCAGTTTTCCGAGCCGTGCCGGCCGATATGCAAACTCTCCAGGAATTCGGCGTTTTCCGGTTCTTGCGCTTCGATCATCACGGCAGGCGCCTGCAGCACCTCGGCCGGGTGCCAGTGTTTCAGCGCCAGGTAGTTCTCACGCCAGATCTCGAAGAAGCGATACAGCTCCTGCTCAAACGCCGCAGACCAGCGGCCTTCACCTATCCGCGCCAGGATCTGGCGTATGGATAAGCCGGCAAAATCTGCGGCGGGCACCTCAAATCCCGGGAAAATCTCTGGCAGCAGGCTCACGAATGCCTTGGGGTAATCCATCGGCAGATGGTTGCAATTCAAATAAGCCGCTGGCGGATGCGAATCGAGCAACAAGACCTTGCGTACCGACTGCCCCTGCGCCTGCAACTGCAGCGCCATCTCAAATGCCATATTGCCGCCGTATGAATAACCTCCCAGAATCAGCGAAGAAGGATCGCCCAGTTCTCTGATTTCATCCAGATAACGGCTTGCCAGTTGCCGGATCGACCACTGCTGGCTACTGCGGGTTGGATAGGCGATACCGTAAATATCGTACTCATCCGGCAGTTGCCGGGCCAGCGGCACATAGTTGAGAACGGAGCCGCCGGCTGGATGTATCAGGCAAACTTTGGTCCCCGGTCCCGGGCGCAACGGCATCAGCAGGCGAGCGCCGTATGAGTTGGATTCGCTGCTTACGCTGCTGTGGGTCTGGACCTGCAAGCCGGGGTCCGGCGCCCTCTGCGGCTTGGCTTCGCGCTGCAAGCGCTGCACGATCTGGTTCACGGTGCGCCCGGCTTCGATGTCTTCCAGCCCGATCGTGACCTGCAAGCGATCGCGTATTTGGGTTGCGGCCTCGACCACCCCCATTGAATCAAGCCCCATGTCGGTCAGATCGTCGTCACGGCCCAGCGCTATGCCGTTGAGCAAGCCGGAGAAAATCTCGGTAATCACGGTTGCCCATTGCTCTTGCACCAGCGGGTCAGCGGTTGCTGTCGGGCGGACGCCGTTGGCGGGCGATGCGGTATATTGCGCCGAGCTTTGTGCCGGACTCTGATCCGGCCAGTAGCGGCGCGCTTGCATCGGCTGTCCCGGCATCGACATACGCCGCGCGAATCGGATATCGCCCAGCCACGACAAGGCATGCCCTTGCGGCAAGGGCGCCAGCTCGATCGTACCGGCGGCAAGCACGCTCAGACGCTCGGCCAGCTGGGCGTGACTGGCCGCCCGGACCACGCCGCACCGATCCAGACGGCGCCGCCCTATGCCCAGCGTCAGGGCCATGTCGTCGAGCCTGGCGGTTGGATTGGCCTCGACAAACGTGATTAACTGGAGCGCCAGGCTGGCGATTTCCCCATGGTCTTTGCCGCTTACGACAAAGGCAAACTCACTGGCAGGCACTGCGGGCCGCTTGATCTGGGGCGCGCGCCGGAGAATAACGTGCACATTGCTGCCGCCAATGCCAAAAGCGCTGACCGCCGCCACCTGTACCGGCGGATCGGCGGCGATGGTCTGCCGCCTGACCGCAAAACCCCGTTTCTCAAGCTGCAATACCGGGTTAGTGCGCTGGCAAGCAATCTGCTGGGGAATCTGCTGATGCTGCAGGACTTTCACCGCCTTGATCAGCCCCACCACGCCGGCGGCAGCGTCCAGATGCCCGATATTGGCTTTGGCGCTGCCCAGATAGCAGGTAGGGATTGCGGCATGTCCTGTGTCAGGCCTGACCTCATGTGCTTCCTCGCGGCCATAGGCTCGGGCCAAGGACTGGATTTCTATCGGATCGCCCAAATGGGTGCCGGTGCCATGCGCTTCAACGTAAGTAATACGGTTGCTATCCATCTGCGCGGCCGCCAGCGCATCCTTGATGACTTCCACCTGCCCGCCAGGGCTAGGCGCAGTGAAGCCGACCTTATCTGCACCATCGTTATTCATGGCGCTGCCGGCAATCGAGGCAATGATCTGGTCTCGGTCCGCCACGGCATCCTGGTAGCGGCGCAGCACCACGACGGCGACGCCATTGCCCTTGAGGGTGCCTTGTGCATTGTCGGCAAAGACCCGGCATGCGCCATCGGGCGAAAAGATCCCCCCTTCCTTGTACAGATAACCCATCTGCTGCGGAAAGGTAATGCTGACCCCGCCCACCACTGCCAGGTCGCAGTCGCGCGCCAGCAAGGCGGCGCGGGCGATATGCAACGCCGATAAGGAACTGGAGCAGGCAGTCTGCACCGTAAGCGACGGGCCGGTCAGGCCCAGGAAATAGCTGGTGCGGGTGGCCAGGAAATCCTTGTCATTGCCGATCAGCGCAGCGTAATCCACGCCTTGCGGACCCCACACCCCAAGCGGCGCCACTTGCGCCGCATAACTGCTGCCGGTAGTCGAGCCAAACACGCCAATCCTCAGCCGCGACACATCGCCCGCATGGCCGGCGTCTTCCAGCGCGCGCCAGGTGGTTTCCAGAAACATCCGTTGTTGCGGGTCCATCATCTGGGCTTCGGCATCGCTGATGCCAAAGAATGCAGCGTCAAAATATTCGGCCTGGCGCAACGTTGCGCAAGCCCGTACATAGTAGGGGTGATCGATCAATGCCTGCGGCACCCCGGCTTCCTGCAATTCTTGCTCAGACAGTTCGCGAATGCCGCTCTGCCCGTGCAACAGGTTTTGCCAGAACTGATCCAGATTGTCCGCTCCCGGCAGGCGGCCGGCCATACCGATGATGGCAATGTCGGTGGCCGGAATATCGGTGGCTTGGGACGAATCCCCCCCGTATGCTTCGGATGAGGCAGTTTGCGTTTGTGTGGATTGTGTCGTTTGTGTCGTTCGTGTGTTGTTAACAGCAGCAGTCATGTAAGGCGAATCTCTCTGATATCGGATCATGCGTATTTGGATTGCCAGGGAAACGGTGAACGGTAGAAGCAGCCGACCTGGCCATGACGTCCCCGGCAGCGATTATTGCCAGTACTCCTCCAGTTCACCGACATCCCGGCTACGCTGTGGACGGCTGGCTGGTTGCCGGGCAGGCGCCACCGGCTCGCGTGCTTGTGCAGCCGGGTTGTTCGCGATCCCCTGCTTGGCAACCGCCTCTATGTGATGCGCCAGATTTCTTGCAGTCGGGTTCTCAAATAGGTCTATCACCGTCAGCGACGGGAGTGAAAAAGCGGCGCTGATTTTCGGCAATAGCGCCAGCAGATGCATCGATGTGCCGCCGACTTCAAAGAAGCGCTCATCCACACCCACGTGCTCCACCCCCAGCACCTGAGCAAATAACGAGGCGATGCCTTCTTCCTTGCTCGTGGTTCCTGATGTTCTCGATACCTGGCGCTGTCCGGCTGGCTGCGTAGGAACAGGCAAGGCGGCTTCATCGATTTTTCCGTTGACCGTCATCGGGAAAGCATTCACCTCGATCAGCGCCGCCGGGCGCATATAGATCGGCAAGCTCAATGCCATGGCCGATTGCAACCCTTCTCTGGAAAACCCCGTTGCTGCGGGAATGATCCACGCGGCCAGGATTGGCTCATGCTGACCATCGGCGAACACCTTGACGACTACATCATGCACGCTCGAATGTGCGCGCAATGCCGCCTCCACTTCACCCAATTCGATGCGGTAGCCTCTTAACTGCACCTGGCGATCCAGGCGTCCAAGGTATTCCAGCTCGCCATCAGGCAAAAGACGGGCCTTATCGCCGCTGCGATATGCCACGGCAGCCAGGCCGGTGTCTTCGACAAAGCGCGCCGCCGTCAATTGTGGGCGGTTGAGATAGCCCTTGGCCAGTCCTGGCCCCCAGACCAACAACTCGCCCGCACAGCCAAGCGGTACGGGCCGCAGGTGCTGATCCACGACGCTCATGCCCAGGTCCTCCAACGGGCGGCCGATGATGCTGCGCGACTTCAGCGGATGGTCCGGCTCAATCACGCAGATGGTGCCATGCACGGTAATCTCGGTGATGCCGTACATATTGATCATCCGAGTCTTTCGACCCAAGCGCCTCCACCAATCGTCCAGCATGCCGGCTTCAAGAGACTCGCCGGCAAAAATGACGCGTTGCAAGGCCGGCAGGGCTTGTGGACGAAGTGCAACGGTCGTCAGCAAGCGCCGGAAAGCCGTAGGGGTCTGATTCAATACGCTGATGCGTGACTCTTGCAGGAATGCCAGGAAAGCAAACGGGTCTGCCAAAACCTGACGGCTGGGAATCAGCAGGGTTGCTCCGGTCAGCAGTGAGCCAAATATCTCCCAGACACTGACATCAAACGCCATCGAATGGAACAGGCACCAGCGATCCCCTGCCTTGATGCCGGTACGAGGCGCCGCCGTATGCAACAAGCGCAGCACGTTGGCATGACCGATCACCACACCCTTGGGCTCACCGGTGGACCCCGAAGTAAAGATGACATAGGCAGTCGGGTTTTCATCCTGCACGCCGGCAGGTATGGCAGCAGATACGGCGGCGGCCAGCGGTTCGCGCGCAATCAATTCCGCGACCGTCAAACTCTGGCACATGTTCGTGACCGGGATGTTGTGATGATCGGCCAGGATACATAGCGGCGCGGAGGCGGATTCCTGTACCACGCTCAAGATATGGGCTAGACGAGCTTGCGGCGCATTGGGATCAAGCGGCACATAAGCTTTGCCAGCCTGCAAGACGGCAAGAATCACCACAATGGCATCGATACCCGGCTGGAACGAGACGCCGACAAACCCACCGGGCACCTTGCTGACAAGGTGTTCCGCCAAGGCGTCGACCCGTTGATACAGGGCTTGGTAACTGAGGCTGTGCTGGTCGTCTTCGAGCGCAATGCTGGCGGGATATTGGCGGGCAACGCGTTGCAGCTCCTCGGTTAGCGTACCCTGCACCGGAGAAGCAACTTGAGCCTCAATGATCGAATGAGCAATATCTGTCAACTGGCCGGCAAACAGACGCACATCGACCGGTCTGCAGGCAGGTTGATGGAGCAGGGCATGTACGGCGTTCTGATAAATTCGGCCCGGCTGCCCCGCGAAAAATCGCTCAGCGCATTCGATCGTCAGGACAAAACCCTCTTCACTCATTGCCACATTGGCCGAAAACGGATATTTCAGATTGCGCCGGGCTGACGGGAAAAGAGATACCTGTGCATCAGGCAAGGTAAATGCAACATTTCGGTCGTAATAAGTGAATGTATTGGTCAGTACTGGCGGGCACTGCATCAGGCTTGGCGCCAGGCTTGATGCATGGTTCCAGAAATCGAAGTCCTGATGTCTGACCATGCCAAAGACCGTGCGGGCCAGCCAATTGCATAAGGCATCAAGGCTAGCGAATTTTGCAAGATTGACCGGCAGCGGGTTGGTATGCACAAAATAGCCCAACGACTGTTTCGCCTCCCGTCCAACCCGTCCGGCCACGGGAATGCCCACGACCAGTTCGTCAGTGCCCGTCAAAGCGGACAGCGTCAGCAGGTACGCGGCCAGGAAAAGCGGAAAAACGCCATGGCGGGCCGCACCCTGTCCGGCGTTCGCGCCGCTCACTAGCGATGGTGGTAGCGCTTCGGTGATAGTCGCCGCCTGATCCGACGCCTGTGCCGTCAATACCCCTGCGGCATGCGCATTGGCGCCAAAGCCGTCAAACAATTCTGCGTACCAATCATAGGCACGCTGTTCAACCCGCGTGTCCTTGACCAGTAATGCAGGATGCAAGGCCAATTGTGAACGCAACTGCGCTGGCAACTGGTCATCGGCATACACCCGCGCAAAGGTATCAAATAACAGATTCATTGAATAGGCATCGGCAATCAGATGCGAGCATGTACAAATCAGGTAATTGCCGTGCGTCCCTTGATACAAGACCACTTCTCCCTGCGGCCAAGTATCGGGCACCAAAGCAGTTTCTATTGCCGGCTCAAATGCCTGCGCTACGAGTGTGCGCTCTTCCTCAGCGCTTGCAGCCGAAATCCTGCGCAGCGGGACCACATGCTGTGCATGCCTGTAGACCTGGGCATAAGCATTGATGCCAGGGATGCTGGAATCGGTGCGTGCAACGTTTTTCTGATTCGGATCGATAAAGACCGTGCGGAATGCGGGCGTGGCATCCAGAACCGACTTTATCGCCCGCTGCAAGCGCGCGATGTCAACGTTACCCTTGATTTCACAAGCAAAGCCCAAATTGAACGCCGGGTTTTCCGGGTGAAGTTTTTGAAACAGATAAAGGCTGCGCTGCGCAGCAGTCAGTGGAAAGCAATCAAATTCGCCGTCGTGAAGGCCATGCTTCATTTTTTGTTCACAAGCCACCGCCATCGGCCTCTTTTGCGCAGCAGCACCCATCATAGTCATCGTTGTTTCACCTTCTTGATTAAGGTTCGTCGTTAAAAGCTCGAGAAAGCCCCATCCCCAGGCCCCGCGGAACAAGAAAATACTTTTGAAGCCGAGCTGGCGGCCCCTACTATATGGTATTTTTGATAACTATCAAGTGGCAAAGATGACAGTTGTACAACATGGTAATTTGTGGCAATAAAGACAATGTTTGCATGCCGCACTACAACTTCCTGGACGGCAGGCGGATGGCGGCTACAAAAACCCACGCCATTTTTCCCAAACGGACAAGCTGCTGCCATGCGCACTCCCCCGCACTGTTAAAATACAGCGCTTTGCTCCTTTCCAGTCA
This sequence comes from Collimonas sp., assembly GCF_035566375.1. Lineage (GTDB taxonomy): Bacteria > Pseudomonadota > Gammaproteobacteria > Burkholderiales > Burkholderiaceae_D > Collimonas. Next base: position 12,258 of record NZ_DATMRK010000030.1, on the reverse strand, counting down.
GTCGCTGCGCTGTAACTTATGTCGTCCACTCCCAACTTCGGTCTCAATGCTCCCCAACGGGAAGCCGTCAAATATCTTGACGGCCCCTGCCTGGTGCTGGCCGGCGCCGGCTCGGGCAAGACGCGCGTGATTACGCAGAAAATCCAGCATCTGATCGAGGACTGCGGTTATGACGCCAAACATATCGCGGCGCTGACCTTTACCAACAAGGCGGCGACCGAAATGCAGGAACGGATCGCCAAGCTGCTGAAAGATCCGAAGCAAGCCAAGCACATCACCGTCAGTACTTTTCACTCGCTGGGCGTCAAGATCCTGCGCCAGGAAGCGCGCGAACTGGGCTTGAAAGATCGCTTCTCGATCATGGATAGCGATGACTGCTTCTCGATTGTGCAAGATCTGGCGATCACCACCGACAAGCAACTGATCCGCCGTATCCAGACCGCCATGTCGCTCTGGAAAAACGGCCTGATCGATCCCGAACAAGCCATCAAGCAAGCCGTCACCGAGGATGAAGCGCAGGCAGCGCGGATTTACCGCAGTTATGTGGCGACGCTGGCGGCTTACCAGGCGGTCGATTTCGACGATCTGATCCGCCTGCCGGTGGAGCTGTTCCGCAGCAACGAGACGGTGCGCGACAAGTGGCAGCGGCGGCTGCGTTATCTGCTGGTCGACGAATATCAGGATACCAATACCTGCCAGTACGAACTGGTCAAGCTGCTGGTCACCGGACTGGGCAAGAAACCGATGTTCACCGCGGTCGGCGACGACGACCAGGCGATCTACGCCTGGCGCGGCGCCACCATCGAAAACCTGAAAACGCTGCAGGTCGATTTCCCGGACTTGAAAGTCATCAAGCTGGAACAGAATTACCGCTCTTCAACTCGTATCCTGCAAGCCGCCAACGCAGTGATCGGCAACAATCCCAAGCTGTTCGACAAAAAACTGTGGTCGGAACACGGCTTGGGCGATCCGATCAAGGTGATGGGCATGGAGGATGACGAGAAAGAAGCCGAACAGGTGGCCATCATGCTGTCGGCCCATCGTTTCGAGCGGCGCGCCAAGTTTTCCGATTACGCCATCCTGTACCGCGGCAATCACCAGGCGCGGATTTTTGAAAAAGCCCTGCGCCGCGAGCGCATCCCGTATTCGATGTCGGGCGGCCAAAGTTTTTTCGATCGCGCCGAAATCAAGGACATCATCAGCTACCTGCGCCTGATCGCCAACGAAGACGACGATCCGGCTTTCATCCGCGCCATCACCACCCCCAAGCGCGGCGTCGGCCAGGCGACGCTGGAAGTGCTGGGCACGGTGGCTGGGCAATGGCAATGTTCGCTGTTCGAGGCGGTATTCAAGGGCGGCATCGAAGCCAAGCTGACCGACCGCCAGCTGTACCCGCTGCGCGAATTCTGCCATTTCATCAACCAGCTGGAAGCCCGCGCCAGCCGTGTCGGCCCTGCCGGCAGCGGCGAGAATGCGGCCGCCGTGCTGGACGACATGATGAAGGAAATCAACTACGAACATTATCTGTACGACAGCTTCGACGACCGCGCAGCGCAAGGCAAATGGCAGAACGTGCTGGACTTCACCAACTGGCTGAAGGAAAAAGGTACTGGCGGCAAAGATGGCGCCGGCGATGAAAGAAACCTGCTGGAACTGACCCAGATGGTGGCGTTGATGTCGATGCTGGAAGGCCGCGACGAAGAGCCCGATGCGGTGCGCATGTCGACCTTGCACGCCTCCAAAGGCTTGGAATATCCGCATGTGTTCCTGATCGGGGTCGAGGAAGGCATCTTGCCGCACAAGGGCGATCCGGATGCGCCGCCCGAGACCATCGCCGCCCGTATCGAGGAAGAACGGCGCCTGATGTATGTCGGCATCACCCGCGCCCAGCGCAGTTTGCACGTCAGCTGGTGCAAGAAGCGCAAGCGCGCCGGCGAGTCTGTCGTTTGTGAAATATCCCGCTTCGTCAAGGAAATGCGGCTCGACGAAGGCGACGCCGTGCCGACTGAGGCTGAACAGATCACCCCGCAAAATCGCCTGGCCAGTTTGAAGGCTTTGTTGCAGAAGCCGAGAGCTGCGTGAGATGATGAGCGTTAGAGTAACCCCCTATCCAGGAGTAACACCATGAGCATAGACAACATCAAGACATCGCTGGAAAAACTCCGCAACACGCTGGAAAGCAGCGGCACGGTCGATCCCGAGCTGAAAACCTTGCTGCAATCGCTGGATACCGATATCCAGGACCTGCTGAAATCGTCCGAGGCGACGACGGCTGCAGCACCTGCTTCCGACCTCCGCTCCGCGCTGGTGGAACGCGCCCAAGTCATTTCAGCCCGGCTGGCAGTACGTCATCCGCATCTGCAACCTGTATTGCGTGAAATTGCCGATACCCTGACCAATATGGGTATTTGATCGGGATTTGATCAAAAGTATCGCTTGGCAGGACAGAAAGGATAGCGCCTCCCATCCTGCACACCTCTTTGGCAAGTTTGGCGACAGCTGCAAGACATATCGCTGCGCTCATCCGTCCTGCTTGTCTTACCCCTCTTATGTAATTGCTTCGAACTCCCCTGCGTAACCGCTTGGGAATGCAGCGATTGTTATTTTTTTTATTGGAACGCCATGTGGTTTAAAAATCTGCAGATCTACCGTATCCCCGCACCATGGGCCATTTCGGCCGAACAACTAGAAGCGTTTCTGGCGCCGCAGGCATTTGCCAAGTGCAGCAGCCTGGAATTGCAAAGCCAGGGCTGGCTGTCGCCGCGCGAGAACGGCATGCTGGTGCATAGCGTGAATCGCCAGATGATGATTTTGCTGGGCACGGAAAAGAAATTATTGCCGGCCACGGTAGTCAACCAGGTTACCAAGGCGCGCGCGGCTGAAATCGAAGAACAGCAAGGTTACGCGCCCGGCCGCAAGCAATTGAAAGATCTCAAGGAACAAGTCACCGACGAGCTGCTGCCGCGCGCTTTCAGCATCCAGCGCAATACCTGGGTCTGGATCGATCCGGTCAACGGCTGGCTGGTGATCGATGCGGCCAGCCCGACCAAGGCCGAGGAAATCCTCAAGCTGCTGCTGGGTTCGGTCGACAAACTGCAGATTTCCGGCCTGCGCACGGCGCATTCGCCGCTGACTTCGATGACCAACTGGCTGGCCTCGGATGAAGCGCCGCACGGCTTCACCGTCGACCAGGACACCGAACTGCGCGCCGCCGGCGAAAGCAAGGCCACCGTGCGCTATGTGCGCCATACCATCGAAGCCGACGACGTGCGCCGCCATATCGCTTCCGGCAAGCAATGCACACGGCTGGCGATGACTTGGGCCGACCATATCTCCTTCGTGCTGACCGAATCGCTGGCGATCAAGCGCATCGCGCCGCTCGACGTTCTGAAGGAAGGCAACGACACCAGCAGCAAGAACGACGACGAACGTTTCGATTCCGACATGATGCTGATGACCGGCGAGCTCAACAAGCTGCTCAACGACCTGGTGTTTGCACTGGGCGGCGAACCCGCGGTCTAAGGCTTAACACTGCGAATGGCGCTGCTTCACGCATGCTGAAGCAGCGCGTCTACTCTTAAAACGCCCGGATGGTAGTGCCGCCGTCGGAAGACTCGAAGGTATCCGGGCTGATCATGACGCGGTTGCGGCCGGCGGCCTTGGCGCCGTAGAGGGCCATGTCGGCGCGCTGGAAGGCTTCATCGATGCTTTCGCCGGGGCGGAAGTCGGTAATCCCGATCGACGCCGTCAGGATAATATCCTTGCCGAACTTGCTCCAGTCGTACATTTCCGTCTCGGCGCAGATGCGGTCGAGCGCCGTCACGCCTTCCTGCACCGTGGTGCCGGTCAGCACCAGCACGAACTCGTCGCCGCCGTAGCGGGCGAAATGGTCGCTCAGGCGCATCTCGTTGCGGACGATCTCGACGAAGGTCTTGAGCACCAGGTCGCCGGCGGCATGGCCGAAGTTGTCGTTGACCGCCTTGAAGCCGTCCAGGTCCAGGATGGCGATGCAGAACGGCGTGCCGCCGCGCTGGAAGCGTTTCTGCTCGACCGCCAGGATTTCCATCAGCGAACGGCGGTTTTCGATATTGGTGAGCTCGTCGCGGGTGGCCAGCTCCTGCACCCGTTTCATGGCTTTCACCAGTTGCTGGTTCTGTTCGGTGATTTTGCGCTGCATGCGGCTCATCATGTTGGCCAGGTAGATGCAGCGGCCCAGGGTCATGATGAAGGACAGGCAGACCAGCAGCTGGCTCAGATTATTTCCCACGGGGAACTGCAAGTGTGCGCTGGAGAGGCTGAAGGCCAGCACCAGGGCGAGCGAACCGATCAGCCAGCTCACTGCATTCCAGAAGGTACTCAGGCCGAGCGCGCCGAAGGCGTAGATCACGAAGAAATTGATCAGGAACAGGTAGCCGACCTGCGGCGCCAGGATCAGGAATCCAGTCTGCATCAGCAATGCCGTCACTACTTGCGGAAAAGTCAGGCCGGGATCCTTGGAGCGGCGCTGGTAGCCGCTTCTGATCAGCAGGTAGAAGACCAGGGTCACCACGACCACTGCCATGCCATAAAACAGTGCAATATCGGACTGAATCACGCCGGCATGGACGAATCCCCATAGCAGCAAGGCATCCAGCACGCCGCTCAGGGCGACGCGTCCCAGCATGCCCAGTGCCATCGCATTCATTTTTTTCCGTCGTTGCGCTTTCATGTCCCCGAATTCCCTTTGCACGCCTTGGTTGCCACTGGTTTCTTCAGCCCGATTGGCAACAAGCAGCCACGCATGACAGACAGCAATTCATTTTTTTGGGAGAAATGGATGCAGGACATGACACTAAAGGGGAACAATAATGCCATGTTTTGGCTTTCGCACGGATGCGGGATTGAGTAATGTATCAAAATTGTTGCACAACAGATATTCTATAGCTTATCGGAAATTTAAGCCGCATCTGTCAATCCTGGCAAAGGTGTAGAAGCAGATCGGCGCAAATGGGACCGTAAAAATGGAATGTCTTGAATGTTTTAAAGGGGTCAGGGGAGTATGAGAGTCATTATTTTGCTATTAGTTGCCGTCGGGATAGGCGGTTGGTACTGGAATCGTCAAAATACTATCGATGAAGCCAGCGTCACGCGCTTTTACGACACCGCCACCGAACATGTCCTGAACGGCCGCGGCCAGGAACTGTGCGCCATGCTGACCAAGGATTTTACGCGCAGCGGGATCAACTCGACCAGCCAGGGACGGATCCAGGAAAACGCCGACAAACAGGAAACCTGCGACAAATACAGCAAGATGTTCGATTCCATGGCCCGCACCGGCGGCATGATGTCGACCAATTACCAGGTCTACATCGAGCATATCGAGCTGAGCAAGGACAAGCGCAGCGCCGAGGTGAAACTGGCGACCAATGTCAGCATGGCGATCGGGCCGATCGGCAGGGTGGCCGAGACCCGGGATAAAAGCGTGGAGACGCTGGTGATACGCAATGGCAAGGTAATGCTGCAGAAATCCGAGGGGACGGCGATTACCAGGACTATCGGCGATCGCTTCTAGGACCAACAGGAAATGTAGGGTGGGCACCTGTGCCCACCTCGATCGTTCGAGGAGCGAATGCAGCGTGGGCAGAAAATCTGCCCACCCTACGTCGTCTTTTTTCAAGCAAACTGGACTTACAAATAAAAACGCCCGCTTGCGCGGGCATTTGTATTCTTGGCGGAGTGGACGGGACTCGCCTACATGCTGCAGGCCGCTGCTGCGCCTGCAGGCGCAGCCCTTCGATTCCCGCCGGAAGCCGCGCAGGCGGCTTCCTCCACTCCGCATAGCGATATCCCCGCAAGCGGGGATATGAAATTGGAAGTACAAATAAAAACGCCCGCTTGCGCGGGCATTTGTATTCTTGGCGGAGTGGACGGGACTCGAACCCGCGACCCCCGGCGTGACAGGCCGGTATTCTAACCAACTGAACTACCACTCCTAAACCGCTCTTCATTGCCGCCAGATAATCTGCTTGGTGGGTGCTGAGAGGCTCGAACTCCCGACCTACGCCTTGTAAGGGCGCCGCTCTACCAACTGAGCTAAGCACCCGAATTGCACACTTAGTCAGACTATCTTTCGGTGCGTATGTCACTACGCCTGAAGGGGGCAGATTGTACAACGGTTTTTTTAAAAAAACCAGCGCTTCGCCAAAAATTGTTTAAAAAGTTTTTGGCAGCCCCGTCATTCCCTCTGCAAATACGGTGGATATCACTCGCAGAAATATAACTAGTGCCGTCAATAAACATGATTTTCATTATGATTTTTGCCACGAAAATGGCTGCGGCGTAGGCTACCGCAAAGCAAGCGACCTGGCGTCCGTTTGCCCGCGCAAAAGCCATCTGCAGCGGCCAATCGCTTTTTTGTTTGTCGCGGCGCCCGCTCTCGCCCTAAAATGGTTTATAGCTTGCCTTAAGCTGTCCAGTCCGGAGAATGCGATGAACGCTAGGATTAACTCAGGCTTGTATTGCGCGGCGGCATTACTGCTGGCAGCCTGCAATCTCAAGCCGGCCGTGCCGCCGGTGCCGGTGCCGGCCACCACGCCCGATGCGACTTCGACCGCCACCACCTTGGACGATTACAAGCGCGGACTGGCGCAAAGAATCGTCGCCGTCAACTCTACCGAGGTGTATGTCGGCCGGCCGCAGGCGCTGCTGCGCGCAGTGATTGTGGTGAAATATTATGTGAACGCCGACGGCCAGCTGCTGCGCGCCGAAATCCTGCGCACCAACAAGGACCGCAAGGCCGAGGCCAGCGCCCTGGCGGCGGTACGCCGTGCCGCGCCCTTCCCCAAGCCGGACAGCAAATTCCTGCGCCGTGGCGAAGTCGAGATCGCGGAAAGCTGGCTGTTCAATGACGACGGCCGCTACCAGCTGCGCTCGATCGCCGAACAACAGATGGACCAGTAACGGCAGGCCGCAGCGCATGCTCCCGGCATGGCCGGCGAAACTTGCTTCGCGCGCGCTTCTCGCCTACCATCGAGCTACCAGCCAGGACGCCAGGAAGCACCCGCGCGACTCTTCATCGCGCCGCGTCCGCACCTACCCCCCTTTTTATACGAGACGCACAGTAATGGATATCAAGCCGCCAATCACCATTTCCAGCTTCGACCTGGAACGCATTGAACAATTGCTGGCATCGGCCGCCTACCGCAACCTGCCGGGCATCGATGCCCTGGAACAGGAACTGGCGCGCGCCACGGTAGTCGACCCGGAACAGATCCCGCCCGGCCTGATCACCATGAACTCGGCGGTGCGCTTCATCGACGACGTCAGCAAGGTCGAATACGACATGACGCTGGCCTACCCCGGCCCGTCCAATCCGCCGGATGCGGTATCGATCCTGGCGCCGGTCGGCAGCGCCCTGCTCGGCCTGTCGGTGGGACAATCGATTTCCTGGCAAGGTCCGGGCGGCCGTCCGCTGCAGCTGCGCATCCTGGACGTGACTTACCAGCCGGAAGCCAACGGCGCTTTTCACCTTTAAGCGCTTCCGCAATCGCCATCGTATGCAGCAGCGGCCATGCTGCTGCACGTTTTCAAGACGCAGAACCATCGCGTCCGTTACACAGAAAAGTAAAGACAGATCATCATGTTAAGCGCAGATTATCAACGCCCTCCCAAGCTGTACCGCTATTCGGAGCGGCAATGGCTGGAGCGCTCCCTGGCGCTCGGCGAATTCCGCCTGCGTCCGCCGGCGGAAAGCCTGCAGATCAGCAACCTCCACCATCCGCGCAGCTCTGGCGCCAAGACCTTGCCGCAGCTGCTGACCCTGAGCCTGAGCAGCAGCGACGACGCCAGCCTGTTCAGCGCCTTTGCGCCGTCCGACTGCTGCCTGGTGATCCACGACACCGAACATTTCGGCGAAATGGTCCATCGCGCGGTGCAGCGCGTGCTGCCCAACTGGGCTGGCATCGACGCCGCCATCTGCTACGGCCAGCCGAGTCCGCTCGGCGCCACGTTTACCAAACCCAAGCGCGACGCCGCCCAGCACGAATGGCTGTTTGCCTGGCGCCCTGCGCAAGCGACCATCGGACTGCGGCCGATCGTGATCCAGATCGGCAATCTGGAAAAGATCGCGGAACTGCGCGACCGCAAATAAGCGCGAACTGCGCCAGCGGCGGCGAAGCGGCAATTTGCCTGTTACCGGCGGCAGCCGGTGCACATTTGCGGACAAAAACACCATGTTGGCAGATTGGCATAGTAGCCTGTATCATCGGCGATATTGCCTAAGCTGGCTCGGCCACAATCGTCATGGCTTGTATTGGCTATACTGAAAAAATCACGAATCTAGGAGTCACACAATGCACAGATCCACCCTGAGAACCCGCAGCGATATGCGTAGCATGGTCGAAGATGCGCAGGAGCTGTTCCGCGAGGCCGCAGCCACGACCGGCGAAAAAGCCGAGGATCTGCGTCAAAAAGGTTTGGAACTACTTGACGCCGCTGTATCTAAAGCACAAGACGTGCAGGCAGCAGCGATCGAAGCCGGCAAGGATATCGCCGCCACCGCCGATGACTATGTCCAGGAAAATCCATGGCGCGCAATCGCCATTTCCGCCGGCGTCGGCTTGCTGCTCGGCCTGGCCATTTCCCGCAAGTAAACGCAGCATAACCGTCAGGCACGCATGAACCCACAACAACCCAAGCACAGCAGTCCGGGTCTGGTGTCCGGCCTGGTCAGCACTGCCAAGAACATGTTTGCGCTGGTGATCAGCCGCATCGAACTGGCCGCCCTGGAATTCTCCGAAATCGGCGCCCATCTGCTGAAACTGTTCCTGGTGTGCGCCCTCAGCATTGTCGCGCTGTGGTTTGCGCTGGCCTTCTGGAGCGCGCTGGTGGTAGTGCTGGCATGGGAAAGCATGGGCTGGAAGATACTGGTGATCCTGGGCGCTTTCTTCACCTTGCTGGCGCTCGGCTCGGCCCTGTATGTACGCAGCGTCTTGCGCCAGGGCCGGCTCGGCCTGCCGGTCACGATGGCCGAGCTGCGCAAAGATCGCGACGCCTTACTTTGAGCAGGAAACCCGAGATGAGCCGACACGCAGGACTGGACAGCCAATTATCACCCGCCGAGCGCAAGCAGAAACTGCTGGCCGAAGGCGCGCTGTTTCGCGCTGAAATGCTGCATTCGCGCGATATCGTGCGCGCCAACCTGAACAGCAAATCGCTGGCCACCGTGCTGCTGGGGCGCGCCAGCGGCATCGCTTCGTCGCTGTTCAGCACTTCCAGCGGCCTCAAGGGCAGCAACCTGCCGGCCATGCTGCCGCTGCTGGTGACCGGCGTCTCCTGGCTCTCCAAGCGTTGTTCCCGCAAACCCCTTTTAATCGGTGCGGCCGTGATCGCAGCGATCGGCGGCGCCGTTTTTGTCAGCAGTAGAAACAGTAGAGAAACAACGGATGACGAATTACCGTAATCCCCATCCGGGATTGCGGTTTTTTTGCTGATGCTGTCTCAACCTTCGAGAGGAAAGACCATGAATACATTCAAATTAGGCGCCCTGGTTCTGGCAGTGACCATGGCCACTGCAGGTTGTGCCGACATGTCGGAAACGCAAAAAGGCACCGCCTATGGCGCAGGCGCGGGCGCGGTTCTCGGCGGCCTGGTGGGCGGCATTGCCGGCCCTGGCGGCGCCGGACGGACAGCCGCCGGTGCGGCCATCGGCGCTGCAATCGGCGCGGTTGGCGGCAATATCTGGGGCAAGCGTCAGCAAGACCAGAAAATGGCGATGGAACGGGCAACTGCCGGCACCAACGTCCAGGTTACCCAGACCGCCGACAACCGCCTGAAGGTCAACGTTCCGGCCGATACCGGTTTTGCTACCGGCCGTGCCGACCTCAATCCGGCCCTGCGTCCGATCCTGGACCAGCTGGCAACCACGCTGGTGCAAAGCCCGACGTCCCTGGTGGAAGTCTACGGCCATACGGATAACACCGGCACGGATGCCATCAATGGCCCGCTGTCGCGCCAACGCGCACAGAATGTCAGCAGCTACCTGACCAGCCGCGGCGTTGCACCGAACCGCATCACCATGGATGGCCTCGGCTCGACGCAGCCACTGGTCGCCAATGATACGGCTGCCAACCGTGCGATCAACCGCCGTGCTGAAATCTATGTCCGCGAACCGGCTCCTGCCCAAGGCCAGCCTCAGGCACAGGCTTATTGATCTCTGACCCGAAGTCTTGGGCAAAAAAAAGCCAGTCAATTTCTTGACTGGCTTTTTTTACGACTGGCCGCGCTGCATTACTTTGCTGCAGGCTCCGAAGCAGCGCTGGCTGCAGCAGAGGCCGCCGCGCTTGCCGAAGCATCAGCGGCAGCAGCCGGTGCAGCTGGCGCCGGCACTTCAGGTTCCTTGAACTTGCCGCCCGACTGATTGGCCATGTAGACCACCGCGCGCGCCACTTCGATATCGTCGAGATCAGGATTGCCGCCCTTGGCCGGCATCGCCCGCAAACCGTGCAGCGCATAGCCGACGACCTTGTCGTAGCCGTCAGCCAGACGCGGGCCCCAGGCGCCGGCATCGCCGACCTTGGGAGCGCCGGCAGCACCAGTTGCATGGCATGCGGCACAGGTGGACTTGAAGACTTCTTCGCCCGACAGCAGCTGCTTCGGCGCGTTGACGTCCTTGAAGGTGAAACCGGCATCGGCGACCGGCTGGATACGGGCCGCAATCGCTTCCGGCGTCTGTCCTTCCGAACCGGCGCCGACTTTCTTGCCGGCGGTGACATATTGCACAAGCAATACGATACAGATGATAGGTACTAGAAAACCGGCTGCAATAGCAATGATCAGTTGCTTAGGCGTCTTGATCGCGGATTGATGTTCTTCGTTTTGTGCGTCGCTCATAATTCCCTCAGTGCAATTTTCAAAGCCATAGCCGGATACGCGCCAAAAAACCGTTCACACTGCCTGAACAGCTCACGATCCCTCGCCAAACCCTTGATTATAGTCGCAATAAATACTATTTGGAACGAACAACAGTTGCTTTAAATGGACGCGCACGCAGAAAAACGGTATCCTTCATGCCTCTTCACCGTTCCTCTTATGCGGCTGTAGCTCAGTGGATAGAGTATTGGCCTCCGAAGCCAAGGGTCGCTGGTTCGATTCCAGCCAGCCGCACCATAAAATTCTTTTCAAATCAGAGAGTTACCGGATTCCTGGTTAGCTCTCGCCGTAGCGCCGTCTGCGCCACTCGTCGACCACCTCGCCCATGTTCTTGCTTGCACCATTGCGTATCCACGCCATGAAATCGCTGTCGAACTTGAAGCCGTCGCCGCACTGCTCAACCATGAAGCGACGTACGTTTTGCGTATTCCTATAATTGGCGTCGACGGTAGTCGTGCGCATGATGCGACTACTGTGCCAGTCAAAATCCATCTATGCTCTCCTTCAAGTTACGATACGAATGACCAGTCCAAGCCAATCCCTGCATGAGATAGCGCAGGACAAATTGGCTCTGACCTGGCACAGTGGCCCAGGCCAGGTTTGTAAGACGGCCGGAAGACAGATCAGACTAGCGATGTCCAAAGATGCTGCGCCGCATAAGCGCGCCAAGGCCGCCACGCTTCCGCCCGCGCGCTGAGCTCTTTGGCGTTTGGTCGCGGCCCTCCTTCATGCAGCGCAAGCGCATTCATCAAAGCCACATCGGCCGCCGGAAAGGCATCCGGTTCGCGCAGATGGCGCAGCGCGAAGTATTGCGCGGTCCAGTCGCCAATGCCAGGCAACTCGCACAATTTCTGCACGACTTCGACTAGGCTGGCGCGGCTGTCCAGCAAGTGCGGATCCGCCACCAGCGCGGCGGCCAGCGCTGACAGCGTGGCTGCGCGCGACTTCGGCATGCCGAGCGCCGCCAGGTCGGCTGCAGCTACGCTTGCCGGCTCGGGAAACACATGGCTTAGTCCGGGACGATCCGCGCAGGTTTCTTTCAAGGCGACGCCATGCTGCGCCGCCAGCTTGCCGGCCAGTCTGATGGCGCCGCTTACCGTAATCTGCTGCCCCAGCACTGCCCGCATGGCTTGTTCGAAGCCGTCCCAGGCGCCCGGTATGCGCAATCCAGGCCTGGCGGCCGTCAGCCGCGCCATCAGCGGATCTTCCCCGAGCTGGCTGTTGATGATTTGCGGGTCGGCGGCGAGATCGAACATTCTTCTCAGACGGGCGATGATGGCCGCCAGCGATGCCAGGCGCGGGAAACGGATGGTGACTTGCAAGGCGTGGCCGGCGCCTTGCCGCACCAGC
>NZ_DATMRK010000029.1:0-250783 GCF_035566375.1 Collimonas sp. | reverse complement strand
CCCTGGAAGCGGCACGCAGAGCAGCCTTGGCAAGTATGGTGCGGACCAGAACGTGGTGTTCCGCGTGATCTCCAGACTGGCAGCGTCACTGAAGGTGTCGGATATGTTCACGCATTCGCTGATCGCCAACTACCGTTCCGGTTATCACGACCAGACTTTCACAGCCGACGATGCGACCGTTCGTATCATCAATCCGAATGGTTCGTTCGGTCCTTATGTGGCTATGCCTAATCACAACGTGGCTTCTTACACCACGTTCGATTGGCAGGTAAAGGCGCAAGTGCAAAAAGGCCTGGTGATTACGGCTGGTATCAAGAACCTGTTTGCCCGTACTCCACCGTTGTCTCTGGTGGTTGCAGGCGGCGGCAATCAGGTTGGCTATGATGCTCGCTACACCGATCCACTGGGACGTCAGTTCTATGTAACAGGCGCCTACAAGTTCTAATTTACTTGTGAGGTAGCAGCGGCCGGACGCGATGTTTGCGTCCGGCTTTTTTTTTCTCGCCATGAATTTTCTGCACCAAAATGTTCCAGTGAAGAACTGATAAGATAGGCGCTCACCTTAATTGAAACAGGCAGCGGATGCTGTCGTTTTTCTAACAGGAAGGTCTGCCCATGAACTTGTCAAGCCGCCCAGCGGTGCTGGACCTGATCGGCAATACGCCGTTGATCGAAGTAACTCGGCTGGATACCGGTTGCTGCCAGCTGTTTCTCAAGCTGGAGTCGCAAAATCCCGGCGGTTCGATCAAGGACCGCATCGGTTTGTCGATGATAGAAGCGGCCGAAAAAGACGGCCGCCTGCAAGCCGGCGGCATCGTGATCGAAGCCACTGCCGGCAACACTGGCCTGGGCCTGGCGCTGGTTGCCTGCGCCAAGGGCTATCGGGTGATTCTGGTGGTGCCGGACAAGATGTCGGTGGAAAAAATACAGCATCTGAAAGCGCTGGGCGCCGAAGTCCATATCACCCGCTCGGATGTCGGCAAAGGCCATCCCGAGTACTACCAGGATTATGCAGCGCGCCTGGCGCGTGAAATGCCGGGTGCTTTCTATGCCGACCAATTCAACAACCCCAGCAATCCTCTAGCCCATGAACAAAGTACCGCTCCCGAGATTTGGGAACAATGCGGACACCGGCTTGATGCCATCGTTTGCGGCGTCGGTTCGGCCGGCACGCTTACCGGCCTGACGCGGTTTTTCCGCCAGGCGCAGCCGGACCTGGAGTTTGTGCTGGCCGACCCCAAGGGTTCGATCCTGGCCGAATATATCAATACCGGAAAAATAGAATCAACCCCGGGTTCCTGGGCCGTCGAAGGCATCGGCGAGGATTTCGTGCCCGCAATTGCCGATCTGTCCGGCGTCAAGCACACATATACGATCAGCGATGAAGAAAGTTTCAGCAGCGCCCGCGAACTGGTGCGCGCGGAAGGCATCCTGGGCGGTTCGTCGACCGGCACCTTGCTGGCGGCAGCACTGCGTTATTGCCGTGAACAGAGCCAGCCAAAGCGCGTGGTCACCATCGTTTGCGATACCGGCACGCGTTACCTGTCGAAGGTATACAACGACAACTGGATGCGCGACCAGGGTTTGCTCAAGCGCGAGATAGTCGGCGATTTGCGCGACATCATCGGCCGTCGTTACGAGGAGGGCGGGGTCATCAGCGTGGCGTCGAGCGATACGCTGATGACCGCGTTCAACCGCATGCGCAGCGCCGAGATTTCGCAATTGCCAGTAATCGACGGCCAGCATGTGAGCGGCATTATCGATGAATCCGATTTGCTGCTGAAAGTCGCCGCCGACGCTGCGCATTTCAGCGATCCGGTAAGCAGCACCATGACCAGCGCGATAGAAAAACTGGCGCCGAGCGCAAGCATCGATGCGCTGCGCAGCACGCTAGCCCGCGGCCTGGTCGCCATCATTGCCGACGGCGAGCAGTTCTATGGCTTGATTACCCGTTTCGATTTACTCAACCATCTTCGAAGGAGTTTGTCATGAGCAGTAACAACGATGCCGTCCATTCGTCCGACATGCATTTCGCCACGCGCGTGATTCACGCAGGGCAGTCACCAGACCCGACAACCGGCGCCATCATGCCGCCGATTTACGCCACCTCGACTTTCGTCCAGCAAAGCCCGGGCGTCCACAAGGGGCTCGATTATGGCCGCTCCCACAATCCGACGCGCTGGGCGCTGGAGCGTTGCGTCGCCGATCTGGAGCAGGGCGCCCAGGGTTTTGCCTTTGCTTCCGGCATGGCGGCCGCGGCGACCGTGCTGGAATTGCTCGATAGCGGCGCCCATGTGGTCGCCGGCGACGATTTATATGGCGGCACCTATCGTTTGTTCGACAAGGTGCGCAAACGCAGCGCCGGCTTGTCCTTCAGTTTCGTCGATCTGATCGATCCGAACAACCTGCTGGCGGCAATCCGGCCGGAAACCAAAATGGTCTGGGTCGAGACGCCGACCAATCCGATGCTGAAACTGGCCGATCTAGCGGCGATTGCAAAGATCTGCCGCGAGCGCGGCATTATCGCCGTCGCCGACAACACTTTCGCCAGCCCGATGGTGCAGCAGCCGCTGACTTTTGGATTTGATGTGGTGCTGCATTCGACCACCAAGTACCTGAACGGCCACTCCGACATCATCGGCGGCATTGCCGTGGTCGGCCGCGAAGCAAGACAGGCGGAATGGCGCGAGCGCCTGGCTTTCCTGCAAAATGCGGTGGGCGCCATTGCCGGACCTTTCGACAGTTTCCTGGCCCTGCGTGGCGTCAAGACTCTGGCGCTGCGGGTTGAACGGCATTGCGAAAATGCATTGGAGCTAGCCGCCTGGCTAGAGAGCCAGCCGCAGGTAAAACGCGTCCACTACCCGGGATTGCCTTCGCATCCCCAGCATGAGCTGGCGCAACGTCAGATGCAAGGTTATGGCGGCATCATCTCGGTCGAACTCGATAGCGATCTGGCCGGCGCCAAACGTTTCCTCGAACATTGCGAGATTTTTGCGCTGGCAGAGAGCCTGGGCGGGGTAGAAAGCTTGATCGAACATCCAGCCATCATGACCCATGCCACGATTCCGGCAGAGCATCGGACCAAGCTTGGGATCAGCGATTCACTGGTCAGGCTGTCGGTCGGAGTCGAAAATATTACCGACCTGAAAAACGATTTGCAGCGTGCTCTGGCGGCTATCAAAGCATGAGAGACGACCAACAAGATTGGGAAACACGCGTAGCTGCGCTTTGGAAGCGGGTCGATGCGATCTCGCCGACGGAACTGATCAGCAATATCGACGCGCTGGCGGCGGAGCGGCCGGCGGATGACGCCCTGGCTTTATTCGAGCGCGCTTGCGCCCGCGACACAGCCGGGCTGGAAGCGGCGGCGGAACCGCTTTACCGGGCCGCTTTGGCAAGTAAAGGTCTCGACCCTTATCGCCAGGCGCGTGCCGCCATCCAGCTCGGCAGTACTTTACGTCTGCTGGGGCAACTGGAAGAGAGCGAGCGCTTGTTGTCTGCCCAGCTTCAGCGCTATGCAGAAGCTGGCTATGGCACGGCCCTATACGACGAAACGCGGGCTACT
The DNA here is from genome assembly GCF_035566375.1 of Collimonas sp. Classification (GTDB taxonomy): domain Bacteria; phylum Pseudomonadota; class Gammaproteobacteria; order Burkholderiales; family Burkholderiaceae_D; genus Collimonas. The sequence goes on along the minus strand of NZ_DATMRK010000029.1, from coordinate 247,218 downwards.
CTGGCACTCACTTATCTGTTACAGGGAAGAGCGACGGAAGCCGCTTGCATGGCACTGAGTACGCTGGCGCCGCATTTGTCTCGCTACAATCGGTCGCTCGCGGCAAACGCCGCCGAAATTCTCAAGAACACTGTGCCCGCTTCGAACTGGTCCTGACAGAGTACCAAAGTAATTACCCCGGCCGAATGCACAAGCGATCGGCCGGGCTCATCTCACTTAGCGATTACTGGTAGTTGGCAACCAGGCTCGCACCGCTGACCGTGCGGTAGGCATTCAGCAGCAGATAGTAAGTTCCTGCCCCAGGTGCGCCGATAGTCACGCTTTCAGCATTGGTGCTGCCGTCCGATTTTCCATCGTAGGAAGTGGTGGTCGGCGTTGCACTTCGCTTGACATAGATGTCGCCGTCGCCGCTGCCGCCGGACAATTGGAAGTTCAGGTTCCTGGCGCCGGCCGGAACGGTGATGCTGTAAATGTTGCTAGCGCCGCCGGCAACCGTGATCCCCTTGACCGGCACGCCCTTGACCAGCACATTGCCGCTGCTGGTGCTGCAGCTGACCCCCACCGCGTTGAATGCCGCAGTAACATCGGCCACTGCGTAACCACGGTTGGCGGCCGCTTTCTCAACGCCGCAAGCACCCTGGTTAAAGCTGCTGTTGGCGGTCCAGTAGAGATGGTTGGCGTCGGCCATCACTTCGAACGCCTTGCGGGTGCTCCAGCCGGCCGTGGTTGCCAGCAGGTAGAACGCCTTGTTGTATACGCCGCTGGTGTAATGCACATCCAGGCTGCTGGAATAATCCCTGGCGTTGTCTATCGAGCCGCCGTCCTGGGTTGGATTGGCCATGTAGCGTAGTGCGCCATTGCCTTTGAAAATTTCCGCTCCGACCAGAAAGTCGTTCCTGCCCTTCATGTAGTTTTCGGCAGCTTCACCGGCCATGTCGGAAAAGGCTTCGTTCATGCCACCCGACATGCCGCTATACACCAGACCGGAATTCTGTTCGGTGAAACCATGGCTGATTTCATGGCCGGATACGTCCAGCGCGACCAGCGGATAGAAGGTAGAAGCGCCGTCGCCGAAATTCATTGCGCTGCCGTCCCAGAAGGCGTTTTCATAGCTGTTGCCGTAATGGACCTTCATGTACAGGGTCTGGCTGATGGGGCGCAGATTAAGCCAGTCCCGGTACATATTGAACACCACATTGCCGAAATAATGGGCGTCGTTCAACGGTGAAAATGCACCGTTGACCGCCTTGTAGGTATTGCGCGGGCAGGTGAAGCGGAATGGGGTGCTGCCGCTGCTGCCGTTTTGCAGATCGACGGTAATCACATTCGGCGTCACCATGGCGCAGTTGTTGTCGACGATCAAAGGGCCGTAATTGACGCCGTACTCGTATTGCCCGGTCTTGGCATTGCCGCCGGGACCGCTGGCTTCATAATGGGTGATGCCCTCCCACTGTTTCAGCACAGCGCCGGTGTTGGCGTCGATGATGTAGTAGGGGCGGCTTGGTTTGCTTGCACTCTTGTTGACGAAAGAGACCACATAAATCAGCTGCGCCACATTATTGCGGCCGAGCTGGACATACAGTTTGGCTTGCTCGTTCTCGGTTGCTGCGGCGCGCGCGATCGACTTGGCCTGCAGCAGCACATCGGCGGCTGCGTAGACTGGCCTGGCGCTGGGAAGATCGTTCTCGATATTGCGCAGCAGGCTGCCGGACATGGCCGGTTGCACCTGATTTGCCGTGCGTTGTTCGACCACGGCCTGGTCCCATACCGGCACGCCCTGGAAATACTGCTGATAGCGGGTGACGACTTTACCATTGGCGTAGTTCTGGCTGCGCAGCGGCTTCAACTCATCGCTGCTGAGGCCGAGAAAAGCTTGCGCGCTGATCGGGCCGCTTGGTTTGGCTGCCTGGGCCGGTGGCGTGTAGTTCTCAAGGTCAACGCGGTCGGCGGCATTTGCGCTGGAGGTCGCTGCCAGCAGCAACGATAGAAACAATGGACCTTTGACGAGATGTAAAACTGGTTTCATGGTATCTCACTCTCTTTAAATTGATGCGTGGATAATTCATAAGATTGACCAGATACTTCGCGAGCAAAAACACGACCGACTATCCAGAGCATGCATGGCTTCGCGCTCAACTCAGGATGGCGGCGATGAATTTCACAAATCGTGAATACGCAATAGAGTTACGTAGATAAGGTTACGTATTGTTACAATGTGAAATGTCATATGGAAACATAGCCGTATTCCTGCTGTCGAAATAGCTGTCATTCCTTACAGGAAATGTCTATTCAGAGATAGTGCCGGCAGATGTCGGAATGCTGGGGAGGGAGTGGGGGCGATTCGCCGAGGCTGATGTTTGCAAGCGGCGTTGCCGTGGTGGGGGCCCGGTAACCTTAGTAAGCGTTGGTAAGCATTAAGGAAGTCTCCATTTTGTCGCCGTATAATTAAAAAAACAAAATATTTTGTTGATATTTTGTTGAGAGGAGAAAAAATGATAATCAAATCCATGTTTGGCATCATCGCCTGCGCCACGTTTACCGCCTGTGCCGCAAGCCCTTATGACAACGGCTATAACGCCTATCAGCCTGCAGCTGCAGGTTACTATGACAATGCCCCAGTTGTCGCTTATGGCGGCTATGGCGAGCCTCCCGCATACGGCGATAATTATGGACGCGACCGTTACGACGACGACAATCGCCGCGGCGACAATTGGGCGCCCCCCGGCAGTTACCTCCAGTCTTGCCGCGATATCGTGGTGCGGCGCGGGGTGCTGGAAGCCACTTGCGGAAGTATCAATAATGAGAGCGTAAGGTCATCAATTCCGCTGTCTTCTTGCCGCAGCGGTAGTTTTGCAAACATAAACGGCAACTTGCAATGCGCTGGCGGCGGTGACTATCGTCGTCCTGACCGACAGGCGCCGCCGGGGAGTTATCTCCAATCCTGCTCGGATATTGAAGTTCGAGGCGGCGTGCTGGAAGCAACCTGCGGCGGCAGTGACAACCGCAGGGTACGTTCTTCAATACCGGTGTTTTCCTGCAGAAGCGGCAGCTTCAGCAATATAAATGGCTATCTGCAATGTGACAGGTAGTTGCAGTCACTGAGTTGCGGTCACCGTAATCAGAGCAATTCCACGCTCAGCAGATTGAGGTAGCAGCTCTCACGCGTGGTGCTGACAAAGTCGGCCAGATACGATTGCTGCGACATCTCCGGCAGGCATGCCGCATACAGCCGTCCGGTCAGGCCATCGGCAGTGATTCTCTTGGCCAGCACGTAGTCGCGCGTCAGATAATTCTGCGCAGCCCAGATCGGCAAGGTGGCGATGCCACGGCGGCTGGCAACCAGTTGCAGCATCGCCACCGTCAGTTCGGTGGTGCGGCGCGCAGTCTGGATGCCGGCCGGTTTCAATACCTGGCGCACGATATCGAGCATGTCGTCCGGCACCGGATAAGTAATCAGGGTGTCGCCGGCAAAATCTTCTGCTACCAGGTATTCCTTGCCTGCCAGCGGATGATCGTGCGCCACCAGCGCCACGATCTCAAAACTGAACAAGGCGTGATAATCGACTTTCTCGTCAGGATCGACCTCGGCCACGATCGCCACGTCAGCGCGATGTTCATATAACAGGCCGACCGGATCGGCCTGGAAGCCCGAAACGATATCCAGCTCCACTTCCGGCCAGCGCTTACGGAAAATATCCATGGCCGGCATCAGCCAGTCGAAGCAGGTATGGCACTCCACCGCAATCCGCAACTGACCGGCCACGCCTTGCGCCAGTCGCACCAGATCGCGCTCGCTTTCCGCTACCTGCGGCAGCACCGCGTCAGCCAGTTTCAGCAGGCGTTCACCGGCCGGGGTGAAGCGCACCGGCACTGATTTTCGTTCAAACAGCGTGGCGCCGTGGTGATCTTCCAACTGTTTGATCTGATGCGACAACGCCGACTGCGTCACATTCAACAGCGTCGCTGCTCTTAAGAGGTTCCCGGCTTCACGCAATGCGTGCAGGGTTTTCAGGTGGCGTAATTCGAGGATGGATTGCATTTTTATTATGAGAATGAACAGCTGAAATTGCTGTATGAGTAAAATTCAAGTTGATTCTTAATATTTATCGTTTGAATCATAATCCAGGTTGGCCCAACATGCGAGTCATTGAATTTGTTTTTTATGGAGATGAAGATGGCATTGGCACACGTATTAGGGTTTCCGCGCATTGGCGCTCACCGCGAGCTGAAGTTTGCCCAGGAGTCGTTCTGGAAGGGCGCTTCCGATGAAGCTGCCTTGCGCGCCACCGGCGCCACGCTGCGCGCCCGCCACTGGCAAGCGCAGGCCGATGCCGGTCTCGATTTTGTCACCGTCGGCGACTTTGCCTGGTACGACCAGGTGCTGGGCACGCTGGCCTTGCTGGGGGCGATCCCTAGCCGTTTCGGCTTCGATCCGAAGCAGTTGACCCTGGCGGACTATTTCACCCTGGCGCGCGGCAGCAAACATCACTTCGCGATGGAAATGACCAAATGGTTCGACACCAATTACCACTACCTGGTGCCGGAATGGACCGCCGATGTGCAATTCGACGGCGGCGTCGACTGGTTGCACGATGAAATTGCCGAAGCGCGCGCGCTCGGTCACAAGGTCAAGGTGGCGCTGGTCGGTCCTCTAACCTTGCTGTATCAGGGCAAGATCAAGTCTGGGATTGCGCACAAGCTGGATCTGCTGCCGAAGGTGGTGGCCGGTTACCAGCAACTGCTGAAGCGTTTGCAGATCGCCGGCATCGAGTCGGTGCAGATCGATGAGCCGATCCTGGCGTTGGAGCTGGACGCAAGCTGGCGCGCCGCCTTTGCTCCGGTGTACGCACAATTAAGCGGTGCTGCACCGGCGTTGTTGCTGACCACCTATTTCGGCGAAGTCAGCGAACACGCTGAATTGCTGCGTTCGCTGCCGGTGGCGGGTGTCCATCTGGACCTGGTGCGCGGCGCCGGACAGCTGGAACAGATCGTTGCCGGCTGGCCGCAAGACAAAGTGTTGTCTTTGGGCGTGGTCGACGGCCGCAACCTGTGGCGTACCGACCTCGATCAGGTATTGACCAAACTCAAGCCTGTGCAAGCGCAACTGGGCGACAAATTGTGGATCGCCTCAAGCTGCTCCTTGCTGCACGTGCCGGTGGACCTGGCGAATGAACCCAAGCTCGACGACGAATTGAAAAGCTGGCTGGCGTTCGCTACCCAGAAGCTGGCGGAAATCGTCGCTCTGAAATTGGCGTTGAATGGCAAAACGGCTGAAGTCGAAGCGCAATTCGTGGCCTCGCGCGCCGCCCAGGCCAGCCGCCGCAGCTCCAGCCGCATCCACAATCCGCTGGTGCAAAAGCGCCTGGCTGCAGTGACTGCCGCCGACGCCGAGCGCTCAGCCGCTTTTGCTGCTCGCATCGCCAAGCAGCAAGCCAAATGGCAGTTGCCGGCTTTCCCGACCACCACCATCGGCTCTTTCCCGCAGACTGCTGAAATCCGCCAGGCGCGCGCCGCTTACAAGCGTGGCGAAATCGGCCACCTGGATTATCTCGACAAGATGCGCGAAGAAATCCGCGTGGTGGTGGCGAAACAGGAACAGCTCGGCCTGGATGTACTGGTGCATGGCGAGCCGGAGCGCAACGACATGGTCGAGTATTTCGGCGAACAGTTGTGGGGCTACGCCTTCACCGCCAACGGCTGGGTGCAAAGCTACGGTTCGCGCTGCGTCAAACCGCCGATCATTTATGGCGACGTATATCGTCCGGAAGCGATGACCGTGGGCTGGAGCCAGTTCGCCCAGACCCTGACCGACAAGCCGATGAAGGGCATGCTGACCGGCCCGGTCACCATGCTGCAATGGTCCTTCGTGCGGGATGACCAGCCACGTGAAACCACGGCGCTGCAAATCGCCCTGGCCTTGCGTGACGAAGTCTGCGATCTGGAGAAAGCCAATATCGGCATGATCCAGATTGACGAGCCAGCCTTCCGCGAAGGCTTGCCGTTGAAGCCGCGCGACTGGAAGCATTACCTGGATTGGGCGGTGCGCGCATTCAAGATCAGCGCTGCCGGCGTCGGCGACGAAACCCAGATCCACACCCATATGTGCTATTCGGAATTCAACGATATCCTGCCTTGGATTGCCGCGATGGACGCCGATGTCATCACCATCGAGACTTCGCGTTCGGATATGGAATTGCTGGACGGTTTCGGTCAGTTCGCCTACCCGAACGATATCGGTCCAGGCGTCTATGACATCCACTCGCCGCGGGTGCCGCAAATCGACGAAATGGAGCGCTTGTTGCGCAAGGCGCGCGGTGTGATTCCCGATGCGCGCTTGTGGGTCAATCCGGATTGCGGCTTGAAGACACGCGGCTGGCCTGAGACTTACGAGGCGCTGGAAAACATGGTGCTGGCGGCCAAGCGTTTGCGCGCAGCAGTAGAGCAGGAGCGTCTGGCAGCATAAGATGCCATAGCAATAAAAGGCGGCGGGACATTATCCTGCGCCTTTCATCAACCCCGCCTTTCCAGGAAGGCGGGGTTTTTGCGTCTGGGACGCGGCAAGCGCCGCATGATTCCATTTATTGCCAAAGTTAAAATAATTCATTTCGGAAATAAAGTATGCCGCGCCATCGGTCCCGGGAGGATATTGGGCTGAGCAATTCTTCAATGCAATCCAGGTCCGCTCCAAAGGCATGAATGAACTCAAGAGCGGCGCAAAAAAAATGGCGCACGACGACGCAAGAATCCTGGCCCTGGTCAACGGCAAATCTACGATCGGCGATTTGGCGGCAATGCTCGATGCACACACTGCAAAGACATTGACTACGACCCTTGAATTACTTTGCAAGCTGGGCTTGATCCGCGTATTTTCCCAGATTGACCCGGATGCCCGCTCCGGCTATGAATGCGGTTCTCAGCAGCCGCTCGAAATGACTGCGGACGGCATGATCAAATTTACACCTGTCGCACCGTCGATTGAAGTGACAGAGTTGTCGCCGCAAGAAGGCGTGCAATTATGGGCAGAAGCGCGTAGAGGCGCCAGTATCTTGCAGAGCAAAGGGTTTTACACCTACGGTGAAGGCGTTGCCCGAGCCGACACGGAAGCACGTAAGCAAGCTGCAAAAGTCGTCATCGTGGAGGATGATGAAACGCTCTGCGAGCTGCTGGAAAAACTCCTGACGCATAAAGAATTCGAGGTTGAGACGGCGGCGCGGATGGCTACATTTTCAAGCCCTTCAAATGGCAAACTCTGTATGAATGCATACAGAGTGTTACCGGAAGATGACGCTTGCTCTAACGGATTTCGACGGGCTTAGGAAACTTCTTTGGCGCTGACGATGGATTTCGACACCAGGCCGTATTCGATGGCTTCCGGCGCCGACATCCAGTAATCGCGGTCGATATCGGTCGTCACTTTTTCCAGCTTCTGTCCAGTTTCCCTGGCGATCAGGGCGCCGATTCTTTCGCGCACGCGGATGATTTCACGCGCCTGGATAGCGATATCGGAAGCCTGGCCGCCGACGCCGCCGCTCGGCTGATGGATCAGGAAGCGTGTGTTTTGCAGGCAGAAGCGGCGTTCTTTCGGCACCGACAAGAATACGTTGACCGCGGCGCTGCCGACCCAGCCGCTGCCGATCATGTTGACCGGAGCGTCGATGAAGCGGATCACGTCATGGATCACATCGCCCGATTCCACATGGCCGCCCGGCGAGCAGACCAGGAAATTGATGGGGTCCTTGGATTCGCCGGAGAGGGCGATCAGCTGGCGCACGATATCGCGCGCCACGGTGTCGTTGATCTGGCCGAACAGCAGGACGGTGCGTGACTTGAACGCTTTTTCTTCCAGGAAGGCGTCGCGCTGGGGTGCATTGGTTTCCACTTTTTCTTCCATGATGTGCCTCTAAGGTGTTGGGGAATTCATTGATTGCAAAAGAACCAGTGTAAACCAAAAAGCCCCCACAAATTGCGAGGGCTTCGTTTGTTATCGTTGCTTAGCTGCCATCAGAGCGATCAACATGCCGGAACCACCGCACCTTTGTATTTCTCTTCGATGAATTTCTTCACTTCCGGCGAATTACCGATAGTTGAAAAGGGCTGGATCACCGGGTGATCCAGCCCTTTTTACATTTTCCGGTTTGCCGCCACCGCCTCAGAACGTGCCTTGCATCAGCATCGCATCGGCCAGCTTGACGAAGCCCGCAATATTGGCTCCATCGACATAATTCACGCTGCCGTCGGCGCGTTTGCCGTGCTGCACGCAGTTAGCGTGTATCTCTTTCATGATGCCATGCAAGCGCTCGTCGACTTCGGCGTGATGCCAAGACAGGCGCTGCGCGTTTTGCGCCATTTCCAGGCCGGAGGTAGCGACGCCGCCGGCGTTGCTGGCTTTGCCCGGCGCATACAAGGTGCCGGCCTTCTGGAATATTTCCACCGCGTCCAGGGTCGATGGCATGTTCGCGCCTTCGGCGACGCAGACCACGCCGTTTTTTACCAGCGTCGCCGCGTCTTGCGCGTCGAGTTCATTTTGGGTCGCACATGGCAGAGCGATCTGGGTTGGTATATGCCAGGGATTTTTACCTGCAAAATATTGCAGATCGAATTGCTGGGCGAAACTCTCCAGCCGGCCGCGCTGGACGTTTTTCAGTTCCATCAATGCCGCCAGCTTGTCTGCATTCAAGCCGTTCTTGTCGTACACAGTGCCGCCGGAATCGGACACCGTGAGTACCTTGCCATTCAATTCAATCGCCTTCTCTACCGCGTATTGCGCGACGTTGCCGGAACCCGATACCGCGACCGTCATGCCGTCCAGCGACTTGCCTCGGCGTCGCAGCATTTGTTCGGCAAAGTAAACGGTGCCGTAGCCGGTCGCTTCCGGCCGCATCAGGCTGCCGCCATAAGCCAGTCCCTTGCCGGTGAAAACGCAGGAAGTGTCGTTGGAAAGTTTTTTCATCATGCCGGCCATGAAGCCGACTTCACGCGCGCCGACGCCGATATCGCCAGCCGGCACATCGGTATTGGCGCCCAGGTGGCGGTACAGTTCAAGCATCAGCGCCTGGCAAAAGCGCATGACTTCGCCGTCGCTTTTGCCCTTGGGATCGAAATCGGAACCGCCCTTGCCGCCGCCCATCGGCAGGGTGGTTAGGGCATTTTTGAAAGTCTGTTCGAAGCCCAGGAATTTCAGGATCGATAAATTCACCGATGGATGAAAGCGCATGCCGCCCTTGAACGGGCCGATGGCGCAATTGTGCTGGATCCGGAACGCCCGGTTGACCTGGGTCTGGCCGCGATCGTCAACCCAAGCCACGCGAAACTGGATGACTCGCTCCGGCTCCACCAGCCTTTCCAGCAAGCCGTGTTCAGCATACTTTGGGTGCTGTTGGATGAAGGGCCATAAACTGCCCATGACTTCTTTGACGGCCTGTAGAAATTCGGGTTGATGTGGGTCGCGTTGCGCGACCATGGCGAGAAAATCATTGGGACTGGCGTATTTCAACATGTTTCCTTCGAAGGCAATGGAGGCGCTTTCTGTCGGCCTCGGGATTTCATCTACACGGAGCGGTTACCAGGAAAACTTCCTATATACACCGCAGATGTTGAAATTTTAGCATTTAATCATTGCTGAATTAGCAATGGGGTAAACCTGTGCCGAGCGCCTTGGCGCCAGGCGTTCCTTGCTCCCTGCGTGCAATAATATTATTGTTTTTATATAAACGCATTTATTGTCGATTAAGTACCGCGCATGCCACATGATTCTTTATAATTTCCACGCGGTAACTAATTGACGATTTTCTACCGTTGACTTGACTGAGCTGTAGCGCGTTTGACGCTACGTCCGGGCTGTCAACTTACCTAATCCGAAAAAAAGGAATTTGCCAATGGATATGAAATCTCTTCAACTGTTTTTACTGCGCGTATATATCGGCCTGGACTTTATCCATCATTTCGCCGAGAAATTCGGTTTGCTGGGTCCGCAGGCCTACCATGATGTGGTCGGCTATTTTCACAGCGTCGGTTTTCCGCCGTCGATGGTGTTGATTGGCGGCCTGTGCGAGTTTGGCGCTTTTGTCGGGTTTACCTTCGGCCTGTTTACACGCGTTGCGGCAGTCGGCACCGCCTTGTATCTAGTGATTTCCCTGTTCGCAGGCCATCATCAAGACTTTGGTTTCACCTGGGCTAATCCGGGCGGCGGCTGGGAATATCCAACGCTATGGGCGTTCCTCTGCTTGAGTTTTGTTCTGACCGGCGGCGGCCGCTGGTCACTGGATGCGTGGCTGAAAAAATATCAACCTAACGGCTTGCGCTGGCTGAGCGCCTGATTCGACGCTAAGCGAATCTTCAACGTCCAATAAAAAATCGGGGCCGGCGTATTTCCCTGGTTGCTAAGGAATACGCCGGCCCCGATTTTTATGTCAAAGGCAGCTTGCTTAAGCCAGACGGCCTCGCATTAGAATGCCGGCACCACTGCACCTTTGTATTTTTCTTCAATGAATTTCTTCACTTCCGGCGAGTTCAACGCTAGCGCCAGTTTCTTGACGGCGGCGCTGTCCTTGTTGTCTGGACGAGCAACCAGCAAATTGGCGTAAGGCGAATTGGCGTCTTCGATGAACAAGGAATCCTTGACCGGATTGAGCTTGGCTTCAATCGCATAGTTGGTGTTGATCAAAGCCAGGTCGACCTGATTCAACACGCGTGGCAGGGTTGCCGCTTCCAGTTCCTTGAACTTCAGATGCTTAGGATTTTCGATGATGTCTTTTTGCGTCGCCGAGATATTGCTGGGATCCTTCAGTTTCAACAGACCCTGGCGCGACAGCAGCAGCAGGGCGCGTCCGGAGTTGGATGGATCGTTTGGAATGGCGACCGTTGCGCCGTCCGGCAAATCAGCCAGTTTCTTGTACTTGCTCGAATAACCCGCGAACGGCTCGACATGCACCTTGGCGACGACTACTTCGATATCGTTCTTGTGGTTTTTCTTGAATTCGTTCAAGTACGGTTGATGCAGGAAAAAATTGCCGTCGACTCTTTTCTCGTTGGTCTGTACCGCCGGCTGGACGTAGTCGGTGAATACCTTGACCTGCAAATCGACGCCTTCCTTGGCCAGGATAGGTTTGACGAATTCCAGGATTTCGGCGTGCGGCACCGGTGTCGCAGCGATCACCAGCTTGTCGGCGGCTTGCGCCGGCGCGGCAGCGATCAGGCTGAAGGTTGAGAACACGGCCGCAGCCAGTCCCAGCGATAACGAAAATTTGCGTGACATATAAACTCCCTTTTTTGATTTGAAAACAAACACTGCAACACTGCATTAGCTGCAAAAATTATTTACGCGTGAAATGCAGCACCAGCCGATCGCCGGAAAACTGCAGCACTTGCACCAGCACCACCAGCACGGCAACGGTGGTGACCATCACTTCGGTCTGAAAACGCTGGTAGCCGAAACGAATCGCCAGGTCGCCCAGGCCGCCGCCGCCGATCACACCGGACATGGCAGCGTAGGACATCAAGGCAATCGCGGTCACGGTAGTGGCGGCGATCAGGCCGGGCAGGGCTTCCGGCAGCAGTGCGCCGAAGATGATCTGGCGTTTGCTGGCGCCCATCGCCTGGCAGGCTTCCACTACGCCGCGGTCGATTTCACGCAACACGTTTTCCACCAGGCGGGCGAAGAATGGCGCGGTGCCCAGCACCAGCGGCGGAATCGCACCTTGTACCCCGAGTGAAGTGCCGACCAGCAGCACCGTGACCGGAATCATCACGATCAGCAAGATCAGAAACGGTACCGAGCGCAGCACGTTGACGATCAGCGACAGCGCGCGGTAAATGCCGCGCTGTTCAAGCAACTGGCGTTTGCCGGTGATGAACAGCAGGATGCCGAGCGGCAGGCCGAGCAAAATCGTGAACAGCAGGGAAAAGCCGGTCATGGCCAGGGTTTCCCAAGTGGCCTGCCAGATGTCAGCCCAGTCGATGAGAGAGAAGTCCATTATGCGAGTACCTCATGCCGAATATTGTGTTGATCCAGGGTCGTGAAAACCTGCGCGACATCGGCCGGTTCGCCGCGCAACTCCACCAGCAGCTGGCCGTAGGGTGTGTCCTTGATGCGGGCGATGGTGCCTTGCAGGATGGTGATCAGCGCCGGCGTCGCCGCCGCGATGCTGCTCAGGATCGGCTGATAGGTGATGTCGCCGACATAGGTCAGGCGCACCAGCAGGCCGCGCAATTGGGTAATGCCGGCCACACTGAACGGCAGCAATGCTGTCTCGGCCGAGAATGGCGTGCTTTCAGCGACCATGCTTTGCGTCACTGCGTGCTGCGGATGGAGGAATACCTCAGCGACATCGCCGGCTTCCACGATGCGGCCGGCCTCGATCACCGCAACCCGGTCGCAGATATTGCGGATCACTTGCATCTCGTGCGTAATCAGCACGATCGTCAAGCCCAGCTTGCGATTGATGTCGAGCAGCAGGCGCAGGATAGCCTGGGTGGTTTCCGGATCAAGGGCGGAGGTGGCTTCGTCGCATAACAGCAGATGCGGGGTGTTGGCCAGAGCGCGGGCGATGCCGACGCGCTGCTTCTGGCCGCCGGACAATTGCGCCGGGTACTTGTCACGGTGCTCGCTGAGTCCGACCAGGTCGAGCAATTCGGTGACACGGGCCGCACGTTGCTGCTGGGTGTACTTGCCGGTGATCTTCAGCGGCCAGTCGATATTCGCGGCCACGGTCTTGGCGTTGAGCAGGTTGAAGTGCTGGAAAATCATGCCGATCCGCTGGCGCAGGCGATGCAGGCCGTTATTGTCCAGCGCAGTGATGTCTTCCCCCTCGATCAACACTTGTCCGCTGGACGGACGTTCCAGCATGTTGAGGGTACGGATCAAGGTACTTTTGCCGGCGCCGGAGCGGCCGATGATGCCGAAAATTTCGCCCTTCTTGATGTGTAGATTGATGTCGGACAATGCGGCGACGGGAGTCCCGGCGGTTTTGGCATTGCGTTCCAGCGGATAGGTTTTATGCAGGTGCTCGATACGGATCACGGGTTTGCTTCAGCTTGTTCAGTCAGGCGTGCAATTTTATCAGCGACCCTATATACGCCAAAGTTATATCTTGTTATTTGTATATAACAATCCGGTTGTTAAGGAGTATTTCTGTTTGATAAAGATGAGGGGGAGAACATGCAAAAATTGTATTTCTATGGCATAGTGAACGCACTATGAAAGCACTTCAAAGCGCATTGGCCAAAACAGTTCTCGCTGATCCGAGTGCGAAGCTGCAACTGCGCGCCTATCTGGCCAGCCGGAACTCCAAGTCATCATTATCAACTTCCGCCACTTCTGTTCCCACTGACGACCTGATCAGCCTGCATTCCGCGCAAGAGGGAACCGTTCTGTACCGTATCAGCGTTGTCCCCGCAGCCGCCTGAGCGGAACGATGAACGTAGCGTTACCTGCTTTAATCGTTTTCCTTCTATTACTCCCCGGATTTATCGCTCGCTCCAGATTCAAGCGTGCCGAGCGTGTTTCCCTTGACTATTCCCCGTTCGGGCAGATTGTTACAGAGGCAATGCTGTGGAATTGCATTTTCCACCCGCTGTGGCTGCTCGTGTCTGCATGCTTGTTTGGACGCATACTGCAACCGCTATTGTTGCTCGAACTCTTGTCCTCCGACCCTGTTGCTCAGTCCAAGGCGGTCCAGGGCATCGCTGCGCAGTTTTTCTGGATATGCGTTTATTTCCTGAGTTTGTATGGCGGCGCCTGGATCGTGCCCAATAGTTTTCGGCTCGTCATCATTCACTTCGGGCTAGATCGGGCAGGCAGTAACTGGCTAGCTCCCTGGTTACGCTTTAACGATGCGCCTTGGTACTACTTGCTGACCGGCGCCGATTTTGACGAAGAACGGCGGCCGGACCTGATCGCCGTATCGGCGATTGTCAATGTAGCCGGGCAAGCGGTGTTGTTTACTGGCATTCTCCAGGATTATTTTTTCGATACCAACGGCAACCTGGACCGGCTTATCTTGCAACAGGTGATGCGGCGGCCGCTGGTCGCCGACAAGGAAAACGACGCCACGGTCGAGCAAGACCTGGCGCGTTTCTACGGAGTCGATGGCGATTATTTTGTGTTGCGCTATAGCGAAGCCATTACCCTCAACGTTGAATATCTCAAGATCGCCAAGGTCAGGGCTGAAGCTCCTCTTGATGGCGCACCGCCAGCGAACGCGGCCAGCGATGCCAGGATCATGGCCTAGGCGCTAGCAATTGCCAGCGAGCGCGGCCGCATGTCGGTCCAGCTGGCTTCGATGAAAGCGCTGCAGGATGCACGATCGCTGGCAGCCAGGGCGATCACCCAGCCGGCAGGAACCTCGATGAAAGTCGGCCACAGAGAGTACTGTCCTTCTTGATTGCTCAATACCAGGAAACTGGCGTCCTTGTCGTCAAACGGATTGTTCATATTCAAGCTCCTTGTTTGATTTAAACCATTGCGGCTGATGCCGCTGATACAGCATTGATATCGGCTACAGTGCCTGTCTGCCCCAGCTGCCCCAGCGCCGCAATTGCCTCGGCGATCTCGGTAAGTGCGTGATGGCGCGCGAAATCGTCGCGCAGAATCCTGGCGCGCTGGCGATATTGAGGCTCGCTCAAAACCTTGCGCACGGCATCGCCGATTTGACGCGGGCTTGGCTGACCGCTGCCAAGATTGATGCCCGCGCCCGACCAGGCCACGCGGGCGGCGATCTCCGGTTTTTCCTCGGTATTTCCGGCCACCACCAGCGGCACCCCAAGACTGAGCGCGTGATTGACAGAACCATAGCCGCCGTTGGTCACCATCGCGTGCACCTTGGGCAGCAAGCGGTCATACGGCAAGAACGGCAGCACCCGGGCATTCGCGGGTATCGCCAGATTCATGCCGGCCGGCAGCGGGCCGCCGGTGGTGGCGATGACCTGGATGTCTTGGGCGGCCGCCAGAGCACTTAAGCTTGGACCGATCAACTGTGCCGGATTCTGGTTGGCCAGGGTGCCCTGCGTGACCAGCACCACCGAACGGCCATCGTCCAGCTCATGCCACCAGTCGGGCGCACTGAAATGAAGGCTGGCCGGCGCCAGCAACGGGCCGACGAAACGCACCGATGGCGGCAGGTCGCTGCGTGGATATTCGAAGGATTCTGAAGTCAATTGCAGATAAAGATCCGGCAAGGTGATCATGGCGTCGATGAAGAAAGCCGGCAGCGAAGGACAGCCCGAGCGCGTCAGCAGGCTATCGAAGTAACGCTGGACCTCGCCGAACATTGCCTGCTTGAGATTGCTGGTCATCGCCAGGTTGCGCTGCCGTCCTTCGGCAGTGGCCGAAGGTGGCAGCGCAGTGCCGAAGAACGCCGTATCGCAACTCGATAGCGGCAATGCCGAGATGCCGATGGCGACGATAGCCGGACGTGCGTGCCGGGGGCCGAGCAACAGCGGGAAAGTGCCGCAGAACATAGTGTCGGTGAGGATGGCGTCGGCCGCGAAGGTTTGCAGGATGGAACGGATTCCAGCCAGTTGCGGCGCCATGGCGTCAGCAAAAAAATGCTTCAAGCCAAAGCAAAGTTGCGCATGCGCCGATTGCATGCGGTTGCGCTCGGGAAAACGCTGGTCTAGCTGGCGATAGTCGAAATCGATAGCGCGCTCGAAGGCGCTAAAGGTGGCGCCGGTGGCCTCGGCCTGGGCCTGAAACTGGCTCGCGGTATGTACCCGCACTTCATGTCCGAGGCCGACCAGATGCTGAGCGATCGCCAGCATCGGCAAAACGTGCCCGGGCAAGGCGGTTGCAGCGATCAGATAGCGTGCCATGTGTCGATCCTAAGGTTTGAGTTAATACCGGCGCAACACCGTTTAGATACTGATCTCGACGGCGCTGCGCACTTGCCTGATGCCCAGGTTGACGAAATAACGTTCCAGCAAATCACGATCGACCGGACGTATGGCGGCACCTATCGCTTGCAGTTGCGCATGGGTAGCCGCGCCGCAGACTTGCGGCGTCGTCGCCGCAGCGTCATAACGATCCAGGATTGCCAGCACTGCCGCCAGATCGCGATCCTGGCTGATGGCCAGGCGTTCATGCGCGCGCTGCAGCCAGGACGCCAGCGCCAATGGCTCCAGGCTCAGGCCCAGCCGTTCGAATACCGGCGGGATGTCGCGCACCCGCAATGGCGTCTGGCTCATCAAGTGGTACACCTGGCCCCACGAAGCTGGCGCGCCGGCCAGGCCGAGGATGGCGCGCGCGACGTCGTCTACCGGCGTCAGGTTGAGCGGCAGATCCATATCGGGAATCGCCTCCAGTTCCGCGTACAGATGCGCCACGCGCCAGATCAGATCGACGGCGTTGCAAATCGCATGGGTGTGATCGCCGGTCACTGCGCCCAGCCGGTATATCGCTACCGGCAGGCCGCGCGCCTGTGCTTCTCTGGCTAGCGCGTCGCCGACCCATTTGCTTTGGCTGTAACCATCCAGCAATCCGGCCCACGACGCCAGCGCCGAACGTTCTGTGACTAGCCCCTCGCTGTTGCCCGGATCGATCACCGCCAGCGTCGAGATGTAATGCAAGCTCTTGGCGCGGCCATGCGCGGTCCAGTCGAGCAAGGTCACCACACTGTCGACATTGGCGGCTTTCAGGCTGGCGTAAGGATGGAGAAAATCAACCTGGGCGGCGCAGTGATAAATGGCGTCGCAATCGTCGCGAATCATTTCTACCGCGCGCTCGTCGAGGCCGAGCTGTGGCGCGCCGAGGTCGCCTGCCACCACCTCGATCCGGGCGTCGTCCCAGATTGCCGCCAGTTGGCGTTCAGCCAGCGTACGCTGCAGGCGCAGCTTGCCCGCATCTGCATCGGCTGCCCGTACATGGCAAATCACGCGTGCCGATGTGTCGCGCAGCAGGGTCGCCAACAGGTGGCTGCCGACGAAGCCGCTGGCGCCGGTGAGAAATACCTGTGCCGGAGTTAATGACGGCGATCCGCCATGACCACGGATATGTGCCGGCAAGTGAACTTCTCGCGCCAGGTCTGGCGCCGCAGCGGTACTGCCGGTGTTGTCGATCAAGGCTGCCAATTCGGCGATCGACGGATGAGTATAAATCCCGGCGTGCGGGAAGTCGGGGCGGATCTGCTCGCGGATACGCATGCCGAGCTGGATCGCCAATAGCGAGTGGCCGCCGAGTTCGAAGAAATTGTCATGGATGCTGACCTGCTGCAGATGTAGAGTCTCGGCCCATAGCTCGGCCAGTATTTTTTCGGTTGGCGTGCGTGGTGCGCTATACGGCGTTGCTGCCTGCCGTTCAGGTGCCGGCAGCGCCTTGCGATCGAGTTTGCCGCTGGGGCTGAGCGGCAGGGCTGGCAGATTGACGAAGGCGGACGGCACCATGTAGTCAGGCAGGGCCAGCGCTACATGCTGACGCAGTTCGGCCGGTTGCGGATCGGTGGCAGGGACGGCGACTACATAGGCCACCAGGCGTTTCTCGCCTGGCACGTCTTCGCGCGCAATCACGGCGACCTGGGCTAGCTGCGGATGCTGCAGCAGCACCGATTCAATCTCACCCGGCTCGATGCGGAAGCCGCGGATTTTTACTTGTTGATCGGCGCGGCCGAGGAAATCCAGGCTGCCGTCGCTGCGCCAGCGCGCCAGATCGCCGCTGCGGTACATGCGGCTGCCTGCTGCGCCGTAGGGATTGGCAACGAAACGTTCGGCGCTGAGCACGGGCCGGTTCAGATAGCCGCGCGCCAGGCCGCTGCCGGCAATATACAGTTCGCCGGTGACACCGGCCGGCACCGGCTGCAAGCCGCCGTCGAGCACGTACATCTGGGTATTCCAAACCGGCCGGCCGATCGACGGCAGTTCAGCCGCATTCAAAGGCGAGCTCAAGCTCGCGCAGATGGTGATCTCAGTCGGACCGTAGGCGTTAATCATGTAGCGCCCCTGCGACCAGCGCGCCGCCAGCGCCGGCGGGCAAACATCGCCGCCTACCAGCAGCGTGTGCAAATGGGCGAATTCGCCCGCCGGCAGGGTCGCCAGCGCTGCCGGTGGAATCAATGCATGGCTGACCGTCTGCCGTGTCAGCAAGGCGGCCAGTTCTTCGCCCAGCAATTGTTGCGCCGTCGGCACCACCAGCGCCGCACCGGCGGCGAAGGCCATCAGTTGGTCCATGATGGAAGCATCGAAACCACATGAAGAAAATTGCAAAACACGCGAATCCGGCGTAATTGCCAAGCGCTCAAGCAGGGCAAGCGCCAGGCTGCTCAGACCCGCATGAGGCACCACCACGCCTTTGGGCGTGCCGGTGGAACCTGAGGTGTAGATGATGTAGGCCGCCTCTTTCTCATTAAATGACCGTCCTTTGCCAAGCTTGCCGAGATTGCTATCGGCCTGTATCGCCAGTGAGGCAACAATGGTGTCGCTATCGAGAACCAAGCGATGGGGAACGTCGACCAGCTGTGGCAGTTGCGCAGCGCAAGTGATCACGCAGGCTGGCGCCGCCTCGTAAAACACGAAAGAGCTGCGCGCAGTCATATGATTCGGATCGATAGGCAGATACGTCGCACCCACTTTGACGATGGCCAGATGCGCCAGCATCAGGTCCAGCGAGCGTGGCAATACGGTGGCGACGATCGCACCGGGAGCGATGCCTTGTCCGCGCAACAGATGCGCAAGCCGGTTGGCCCGGGCATTCAGCTCGGCATAACTTACCGTAGCGTGATCAAGCGCCACTGCTACTGCGTGCGGACGTGCGCTGGCCTGGGCTTCCACCAAGGATGCCATGGTGACTGGCTGCAAGTTGCGCGCACTACCGCTCCAATCGACCAGCAGGCGTTGGCTTTCCTCGGCGCTCAAGATATCGATGCTGCTGATTGCTTGGTCCGGTGCGTCGCAAGCCTGTTCCAGCAAATGCAACAGGCGCGCCGCGATGGCTTCGACGCTGCTGCGTTCGAACAGATCGCTACTGTATTGAATGCCGCCGCTGATGCCGCCCGGCAAACCGTCGGCGCTGCGTTGTTCGCTGAGAATGAAGGACAGATCGAATTTTGCGGTATCGATCGCCACCGGCTGTGGTGTGATCGACAAGCCGGGCAAGCTGAAGGAGAGCCGGCTGCTGTTCTGGAAACCCAGCATGACCTGGAACAAGGGCAGGTTGCTGCGTGAACGCTCGGGCCGCAGCAGTTCCACCAAACGGTCGAATGGAAATTCCTGATTGGCATAGGCGGCCAGGTTGGTAGTGCGGACCCGCGCTATCAGCTCACGCAAGCTGGGTTGACCGGAGGTGTCGGTACGCAGCACCAGCGTATTGACGAAACAGCCGATCAATTCGTCCAGTGCATGATCGCTGCGGCCGGCGACCGGGCTGCCGATGGCGATATCGTTACCGGCGCCCAAACGGCTCAACAGGCCTGCCAATCCCGCTTGCAATACCATGAATACGCTGGCCTGGCTGTCGCGCGCCAGTTGCAATATGCGTTGGTGCAATTGCGGCGCTATTTGCAGCGGTACGACGTCGCCCCGATAGCTGGGGGTGAGCGGGCGTGGATGATCCGAGGGTAATGTCAATTGCTCGGGAAGATCGCGTAACGTGGCGCGCCAAAACTCGCGCTGACGGCCAGCCATGCTATCGGGATCGTCTTCGTTGCCCAGCAATTCTTGTTGCCATAGGGCGTAGTCGGCATATTGCAACGGCAACGGGGTCCAGCCAGGTGCTTCAGCGCGGCAGCGCGCAGCGTAAGCGATGCTCAGATCGCGGCCTAGCGGCAGCAGCGATGCACCGTCGCCAGCGATATGATGGGTCAGCAACAGTAGTACATGTTCATCTGGCTCCAGCCTGAATAAATAGACCCGTAAAGGTGCTGCACTGCCAAGCGCAAAACCATGCCCAGCCGCTGCCTGCAACATGGCGGCCAGTTCATCTTCGCTGGTGTCGGCTTCGATCAGCGCCGGATAGGCAGCCGCGCCGTCGAGTATCTGTTGATATGGCAGCCCCGCTTCATTGGGATAAATTGTGCGCAGGCTCTCGTGACGTTGCACCAGATCGCCCAGGGCTGTGTGCAGAGCAGCGCGGTCGAGTGCGCCGGACAAACGCAAAGCCAGCGGCATATTGTAGGCAGGGCTGGGGCCTTCCAGCTGGTTCATCAGCCACAAACGGCGTTGTGCGAAGGAGAGTGGAATCCGCGGTGGGCGTGGCATGGGCGCCAGGCTCGGACGCGCTACCGACTCCTGATCAAGCCGCTCTGCCAGTCCGGCGATGGTGGATACCTGGAACAAGGTATCCAGCGGCAGATCGATCATGAATTGCTGACGGATCATCGAGATCAGTTGCACAATCATCAGCGAGTGGCCGCCGAGTTCGAAGAAATTGTCATGGACGCCGACGCGCGGCAGGTGCAAAGTCTCGGCCCATAGTTCAGCCAGTATTTTTTCGGTTGGCGTGCGTGGTGCGCTATACGGCGTCGCTGCCTGCCGTTCGGGCGCCGGCAACGCCTTGCGGTCGAGTTTGCCGCTGGGGCTGAGCGGCAGGGCCGGTAGATTGACGAAGGCTGAAGGCACCATGTAGTCAGGCAGGGCCAGCGCTACATGCTGGCGCAGTTCAGCCGCTTGCGGATCGGCGGCAGGGACGGCGACTACATAGGCCACCAGGCGTTTCTCGCCCGGCACGTCTTCACGCGCAATCACTGCCGCTTGCGCTACCTGCGGATGCTGCAGCAGCACCGATTCAATCTCACCCGGCTCGATACGGAAGCCGCGGATTTTTACCTGCTGATCGGCGCGGCCGAGGAAATCCAGGCTGCCGTCGCTGCGCCAGCGCGCCAGATCGCCGCTGCGATACATGCGGCTGCCTGCTGCGCCGTAGGGGTTGGCAACGAAGCGTTCGGCGCTGAGCACGGGCCGGTTCAGATAGCCGCGCGCCAGGCCGCTGCCGGCAATATACAAGTCGCCAGTGACACCGGCCGGCACCGGCTGCAAGCCGCTGTCGAGCACATACATTTGGGTATTCCAGATCGGGTAACCGATCGGAACCCGCTCTGGATTTGGTTCTGCAGGTGATGCTGCATCCGATCCGCGGCGGCATTCCCACGCGGTGACGTCGACCGCGGCTTCGGTCGGTCCGTACAGATTATGCAGTTCGCAGCCAAGGCGTTGCTGGAACTGCGCTTGCAGTGACGGCGCCAGCGCTTCGCCGCTGCAAATTACGCGCCGCAGTGTGCCACATGCCGCCGCCGCGGGTTCAAGCAGGAACACTTCCAGCATCGACGGCACGAAATGGATGGTGGTGATGTGCTCGCTGGCGATCAAGGCAGCCAGGTAGGCCGCATCCTTGTGACCGCCGGGTTTTGCCAGCACCAATGTGGCGCCGTCTATCAGCGGCCAGAAAAATTCCCATACCGAGACGTCGAAGCTTGAGGGGGTTTTCTGCAGCACGCGATCATCGCCCTGCAAGGCATAACGGGCTTGCATCCAGCGCAGGCGGTTGACGATCGCGCGGTGCGATACCACCACCCCTTTCGGAGTCCCGGTAGAGCCCGAGGTGTAGATCACATAAGCCGGGTGCAGAGGGCTAAGCGCCGCACTACGCAGGCTGTGGTCCAGGTTGGTGCCGGCAAAGCCAGCTAGCGCTGTCGTCGTCTGTGGCAGATCGAGCAATAGATGGGGGGCTTGGCCTGGCAGTGTCTGCGCCAGCTCCGCGATCGTGATCAGGCAAACCGGTTGTGCATCGCTGAGCATGAATGCAATCCGCTCTTGCGGATAGTCTGGATCGACCGGCAGGTAAGCGGCGCCGGTTTTCAATATTGCCAATAGTGCGACCACCAGTTCCAGCGAACGCGGGACGGCAATCGCCACGGTACGCTCTGGGCCGGCGCCACGCGCATGTAGCAGATGCGCCAATTGATTGGCGCGTTGATTCAGTTCGGCGTAGCTCAGAGCTTTGCCCTCGAAGCGCAGTGCGATGGCTTGCCCATTGCGGGCGACCCGGGCTTCTATCAGCGTCGCCAGGTTGCTGTCCGGCACAGCGTGTTCCGTGTCATTCCAGTCGACCAGCAACTGCGTGCGTTCGGCCGCATCAAGCAGATCTATGTGGCCGATTTTTTGCGTCGGTTGATGGATCACTGCCGTCAGGAAGGTCAGCAGGCGGCGTTGATGATCGGCCAGATCCTGCGCGGTATACAGCGCAGGATTGGCGTCAAAATCGATCTGCAAGTCCTGGCCGTTGCCGCGTTCGTAAAGAAATATTCCTAAATCTTCGGCCGTGCCGTTGGACAGATTGCGCGGCTTGGCGAGATGCTCGCCAAAACGAAAATCGTAATCGAACGGCTCGACGTTGATCACGGTGGTGAACAATTGCCGATTGTTGAGCAGCATGCCCAAGTCATTGCGCAGGTTTTCGTAGCGATAGGACTGATGCCGCAAGATCTGCCGCATCTGCCGTCCGACTGCCCGAATCAATTCTTCGATCGGCAGTTCCGCACTCAGCGCCAGACGCAACGGCAAGATATTCGCCACCATGGCCGGCACGCGCCGCATGCGATCGTTGTGGCGCGCCGTGACCGGCACGCCGATCACCATATCCGCAACGCCGGTAGCCCGATATAGATAGGCCGCAGTGGCGGCAATCAAGATCTGCGGCAGGGTAGCGCCCAATTCCTGCGCGATGGTTTGCAGAGCGCTCACGCTGGCAGCCGGCAGATGGACCGTCTGGCGTAGCAAGCCACCGATGTTGACCGAGCGGTTAGCGGCCAGGCTTAAAGGATCCGGGGCATCGCTAAAGTGCTCGATCCAATACTGGCGATCACGCGGGAAACGGCCCGATTCGCGGTAAGCGCTATCCTCTTGCGCAAGCTGCGAAATCGGCGCAAAACGCGATTCTTCCGGGGCGGCGCTACGCTTGACCAGCGCACTGTAAATGTCGGCCAGGCGGCGTGCGATCAGGCCGCCGCCAAAGCCGTCGAGTACGATGTGGTGGCTGCGGTGGTACCAGATATAGTGATCCGGCGCGGTGCGGATCAATGCCGACATCCATAACTGGCCGTGTGTCACATCAATGTTGCGACTGAAATCGGCGCGCATCCAGGCTTCCGCTGCAGCGCTTGGATCATGGTCGCGGCTGAAGTCGAGATAGGGCAGTTCGCCGCTGAAGCTCGCCGCCACTATTTGTTGCGGCCCATGTTCGGTATCGGCGAAACGCAGGCGCGCGGCCTCGGCTTCATTGGCCACTTCTCGCATGGCGGTGAAGAAATGCACCAGATCTATCTCGCCGAAGATATCGACGGCCTCGGCCAGATTGAAGTTGGTGTCTGGCGACGCGAATTTGGCGCCAAGCCACATTGCCATTTGACCAGGGGTCAGGGCTGCGGTCACAGCAGGGCGATCGACGGTATCCAAGCGTTTCTCCATATCATGAGTGAATGCGGCAATGAGTTGGCAACGGGTTCATGGCACGGGATGAATGCATGGCTCACCCTCTGATGCGGGGGAAATATGGATAACCTGTTCGCGTTAATGCACCCGTCGATCCGCACAAACGCTAGTCAAACGCTAGTTTTGCGGGTCAATTTTGTTGCAATGCGATGGATGATATTTGCGATGATGCAGGCAATCGAATATTTCCAAGCGGAAATTAATATATCTTGTCGATTTCTGCTTTGCTAGCTATAAAAAATGACAGCTATTTAAAAAAGAGAATTGGTGATAAAAGGCTCGCGCCGGTGTCTGGCGCGATAGCTTTTGATTAATTTTTTTGAAGGATTATGCTGCGTTGCGGTGCGTTAAATTGCTCTGCAACGCTTACTAGTGCACTAGTGTAGTGCGCTAGTGCTGAATTGGTTCGCCAGTCAGCATCTCGTTCAATACGGTTTCTGGTTTTAGGGTAGTGCAAACACCAGGCAGGTAGTAGTTGCATGTGCATAGATTTTGCCGTCGACATCCACGATATCGGCTTCCGCCACACCGACCCTGCCGCCGACCTGGATCGCTTTGCCGATGGCGCGCACCGGGCCGGTTTTATCGGTCAGCGCCCGGATCAGATTGACCTTCAACTCCAGCGTGGTATAGCCGCTGCCCTTGGGCAGCATCGATTGCACCACGCAACCGAGCGCCGAATCCAGCAAGGTGCAAAAGTAACCGCCGTGCACGCTGCCGATCGGATTGTAGTGCCGCATGTCTGGCGTACCTTGAAACACCACGCGGCCGGGCTCCGCCTCGATCAGGGTGAAATCCAGGGTTTGTGCTATCGGCGCTACCGGCAACTCTCCGTTCAGGATGCGTTGTAAAAATTCAACGCCGCTGTATTGCTTCAATTGTTCCAGCGAGGCTACGCCAGGGCCGGCCAGTTTGGCGCGTACGGCGCTTTCCTGTGCTTGCCATTGCGCCAGGATTTGTTCACGGTTGGACATTCGATTTGTTCTCCTGTTTGCTGCTTGTTGCAGCAGCTCATCATAATTAAATGTAAAAAGGATAATGCTTGAGGGTGAGATTTTGTTTGTGTAGCATTCGGCAATTTTTCAGGGGCTGCACGACAGTGCGCCCGCTTATCACGGAATATGAATATGAAATTGGTACGCCGAATTGTAGTTGCTTCTGTCTTTTGCTGTTGTTACACACTGGGGCAAGCGCATGCCTCTGAATCCAGCCTGCCCAGGGTCTCCAGCGCCTACGCACAAACTAAATACCCGATCGTGCTGGTGCACGGATTGACCGGTACTTCCAAATACTTTGGCCTACTCGACTACTGGTGGCAGATTCCTGGCGATCTGCGCGCCAACGGCGCCACTGTCTATGTTGCTAACGTCGCAGCCTTTAACAGCAACGAACAGTCCGGTGAAGAGTTGCTGAAGCAGATCGGCAGCGTACTGGCCGCCACCGGCGCCGCTAAAGTCAATCTGATCGGGCATAGCCAGGGCGGCACTACCTCGCGCTATGCCGCTGCTGTCAAACCGCAATGGGTCGCCTCGGTCACTACCATCGGTACTCCGCATGCGGGAACGGTGGTTGCCGATATGGTGAACGATATTGTGAATATGACGCCGCAGGCCCTGAAGAATTTGGTGGTTGACGGCAGCTCGCTATTTGGCTCCTTGGTGAGTTTGTTTGCCGGCAACTTGCAGTCGCAAGATCCGTTAGCGGCTTTGCACGCCTTGACCACAGTCGGCGCCGCCGATTTCAATCGCCGTTATCCTAGCGCCGGCTTGCCTGCCAGCTGCAGCAGCCAGAGCGGCGCGGTTTCCGAGGTCCGTAGCGGCAACACGCAATTGCTCTACTCCTGGACCGGCAACCAGCCCTTCACCAATTTTCTTGACGTCGGCGATTCGATGATGTTAGTGGGCAGTGCGATCATCAAAGGCGCGGGCGGCGGCGCCAATGATGGCACGGTGTCGGTATGCAGCGCACGCTTCGGCCGCGAACTGGGGGGGTATGGCTGGAATCATCTGGATGGAGCGAATCAGTTGTTCGGTTTGCGTGGCTTGTTCAGCGCCGATCCGGTGGTGACCATACGGACTCAGGCCAATCGTCTCAAGACAGCTGGTTTATAAAGGTTTGCCAGATGCAAGCCAAAAATCGGTTGCAGTTAGGGCTAGGGCTGCTGGCGCTCGTCATCGGCTTGCTTGCTGTGGCGTTGATCTGCTTCCGTTCGACGGGGCCGGCAGCGTTGACGAGCGGCGCGCAAGCTGACGCACAGGTAAATGCGTCTGGCCGCTTCGGTCCCGGCCAGTGGAGCGATGCGGCGCCGGCAAACGTCGCGGCTGCGGCTGATACCAGCCCGCCACAAGGGCTGGAAGTGGGCGTCGATCAGCATTTGCGCATTAACCGTGCCTTGCGCGATGTGTTCGACTATTACTTATTGGGTGGTTTTCCGGGTTCCAGGGCTGAACACATGGCGCAGTTGCTGGCGCATCTGAAAGCCGGCTTGCCGGCGCTTGCCTATGCCGATGCCGAGCGGCTTGCCCAGTCTTATCTGGCGTATCTGACGGCCCATGATGCATTGCTGGCGCGCCAGGCCATGCCGGTCGTGACGCTCGACAGCCAGATGGCAGCGCCGGATGCAGAGCGCATCGCGGCCTGGTTTTCGCAACTGTCGCGCCTGCGACAAGACATGCTGGGTGTTGCAGTGGCAAGAATCTGGTACGGCGACGAAGATGCGGAATCGCAACAGCTGCTGATGGCTTTAAGCGGCGGCGCCAAGATGCCTTTGAGTTCCGCCGCCGCGGACCCTGTGCAAAAGGGTTTTGACGACATCCGTCTGCTACGCCAGCAGGGCGGCGGCCGGCAAGCGCAACGTGACATGATGGCGCAGCAGTTTGGCGCGGCGGCGGCGCAGCGCTTCGATCGGCTTGGGCAGGAGGAGCAAGCCTGGCAGGATCGTTATGTGCAATATCGTCAGGCTGCCGAGCAGATCCGGCAACAGACCGGTAGCGCAAAAGAAGATCGCCAGCGGCAAATCGAGGCCTTGCGCAGCCGGGCCTTTAGCGATGACGCGGAACGCATGCGTGCGCAGGCGCTCGATCGTCAGTGAGTTTGCATATTAAATTAAACTATGCAACTGTGTTGCAATTAAGTTGCAAACAATACCGGTTCGAGATTACACTCGCAGCATGACGTCTTTGATTTTTACCAGAGACAAGAACCAGGCCAAAACCGCATGTATTGTCAGCAGATCAGATCCGTCCAGTCGTCGCCGCGCTTAGCACGCTTAGTGCACGATACGGACACGTCTGCAGATTTGCGGAAGATAGCCGTGCCTTGCCGCCGCGAGGACCGCGGGGGCCGCAGGTGTCTTCCATGCGGCTGATCGTCGAACCGCATTTCCATGCCCGGCGCCGCTTCAGGCTGCGTTTGCAGCAGCTTGCGCTGTGGCTGGCGCTGGCCATCCTGGTATTGCAACTGGTCGGGATGGCTTTCCACAACCATAGCCTGGCCGATGTTTCGTCCGACTGCGTCAGCTGCGATCTGGCTGCCGATTTCCCGTCTCCTGTCCCCTCCAGCCCGGTACCGGTGCTGACGCCGGTGCTGGTATTTGCGTACCGTACCGCTGTCGAACAGGCCTATGCCTTTATACCGGCACAAAAGCATTACCTGATTCCCCATTCTCAAGCCCCGCCGACCTCCCTCGTCTGACGTTTTGTTTTTCTATTTGTGTCTGACTTAGGACAGCCCTAAAGCTGTTTGCATGCCATTTCCCGCTCGTGTGGCGGCGCTTGCCGCCGCTCCGGAAATGCTGGTCGGGTTATTCGCGGGGTTATTCCCCTTGCTGGAGTTTGAGAATGAAAACACGTTTGTTACGACTAACTACTTTGATTGCGCTCGCCTACGGCGTTGCCATCCCGGCCGCTTATGCACAGTCCGCCGCAAAACAAATCAGCGGCGCCGTCCACGATGCGCTCGGCCATCCTTTGCCTGACGCCACCGTCGCCTTGAAAGACGCGACCGGCAACGCCGTCGGCAGCACCAGGAGCGATCAGCAGGGGCATTTTGTCTTTAGCGGCATTGCTCCCGGCAGCTACGCCATCAGCGTTGGCAAGCCTTCCTTCCAGTCCGAAACCGGCACCGTGACGGTAGCTGACGAGGCGGGTGCAACTGCCGATATCACCTTGAAAGCCAGCCAAGCCGGCACGGTCGAGGTTGGCAAGACGGTGGTCATCACCGCTGATCGCCTGGATCGCGCCAGGAACGGGATACAGGTAGAAACCGGCAGCAGCATTTATCGCATCGGCCGCAAGGAAATCGCCGCCATGCCGCAGGGCGAGGACACGGCGTTCAATGAAGTGTTGCTGCGCGCCCCCGGCGTGGCCCAGGATTCCTTCGGTCAGTTGCATGTGCGCGGCGACCACGCCAACTTGCAATACCGGTTGAACGGCATCATCCTGCCGGAAAGCATTTCCGGTTTCGGCCAGACCCTGGATACCCGCTTTGTCGACAGCGTCAGCGTCCTCACCGGCGCCTTGCCGGCGCAATACGGCTATCGGACCGCAGGTGTGGTCGATATCCATACCAAGACCGGCGAGCTGGCCAATGGCGGCGATATCGGCGTGCAGATCGGCAGCAACAATACGCGCCAGGTCAGCGGCGACGTCAGCGGCAGCACCGACTCCTTCAGTTATTACATCAACGGTTCTTTCGATGCCAACAATCTGGGCATAGAAAATCCGGTCGGCACGCGTAACGCTTTACACGACCGGACTTTGCAAAACAAGGCCTTTGGTTATTTTTCCTATTTGCTCGATCCTGATACGCGCGTCAGCCTGATCCTGGGCAATTCGGACGGCCGCTTCCAGATCCCGAACCGCCCCGGCCAGACGCCGAGCTTCCAGCTCGACGGCGTGACCGATTTTCCGTCGGCTAACGTCAATGAACGGCAGCGCGAAACCAATCGCTACGGGATTCTTGCCCTGCAAGGAAAAATCGGCTCCGACATCGATTACCAGGTGGCGGCGTTCAGCCGTTATACGAAAGTGCTGTTCGAGCCGGACCAGGTCGGCGATCTGTTGTATACCGGCGTTGCCTCCCGCGTATTGCGGACCGGCCTGGCGAACGGCTTGCAGGCCGACGGCAGTTATCGCCTGAACGCCAGCCATACAATACGCGCCGGTATCAATTACACGCGAGAGAACCTGAAGAACAGCAGCGACTCCCTGACTTTCCCCGCCGATGACAGCGGCGCCCAGCTATCTACGCAGCCGATCGCGCTGTCTGACCGCAACCAGAAGACCACCAACCAGACCGGCTTGTATCTGCAAGACGAATGGAAGCTGAACGATAAAGTGACCGTGAACTACGGCGCCCGCGCCGACTGGATCAACGCCTATGTCACTGCCAGCCAGTTCAGCCCACGCATCGGCGTGGTGTACCAGATGACACCGCGGACCACCTTCCACGCCGGTTACGCCAGATACTTCACGCCGCCTGCCAGCGAGCTGATCGGCTCCAGCACCATTGCCAGCTTCAACGGCACCACCAATGCTTCCGCCAGCAGCCAGAACGACCCGGTGCAGGCCGAACGTGCGAATTATTTCGATCTGGGCGTCAATCATCAATTGACGCAGCACCTGACCTTGGGGCTGGACGGCTACTACAAGAAAGTAACAAACCTGCTGGACGAAGGACAGTTCGGATCGGCCCTGCTGTTCACACCGTTTAACTATGCACAGGGCAAGGTTTATGGGCTGGAGCTGACCTTGAACTATCGCAATGGCGACCTGGGCGCCTATCTGAATCTGGCGCGCGCCACGGCGCTGGGAAAAAATATCGTGTCCGGCCAGTACAACTTCTCACAGGATAAGCTCGATTACATCTCCAACCACTGGGTGCACCTGGATCATGACCAGGCCATCACCGCGTCGACCGGCGTCTCCTATCTGTGGCAGGGCACGACGCTGACCGCGGATGCGCTGTTCGGCAGCGGCTTGCGCAGCGGCTTCGCCAATACCGATCACTTGCCTGCGTATACCGAGGTCAACCTGGGCGCCAGCCATGTATTCAAGGATAGTCCGATCGGCAAGTTCACTACGCGCTTAAGCGTCATCAATCTGTTCGACAAGGTCTACGAAATTCGCGACGGTTCCGGCATTGGCGTCGGCGCACCGCAGTTTGGGCAGCGGCGCGGTTTCTATCTGTCGATGACAAAATCGTTCTAAGTGTGCCAAAAGTGCACCAGGTGCGAGGCCGGGGAGTGTGCTTCCCGGTCTCCGATCGCGATATTTCAGGATGCGGAATTTGCGTTTCATAATATGAAATATGAAAATGCGAAGCACCATTTTCATATTTCACTCTCAGGGATTTTATTCCACATCGCGAAAATTGAAAGTTAAGTTATTGAATTTAAACGAAATAAAAATACTTATATGTCTTATATAAGACATTGTTGCCGCGCACAGATAAGCCTACTATTTAGTCATCGAATTTGATTTCACTTTTTGTTTTTAACAGGAGAACGACGATGACTACACGTGAACAGCAAGTAGCAGCATTGGCCAAGGACTGGGCTGAGAATCCACGCTGGAAAGGCGTTACCCGCAATTATTCGGCGGAAGACGTGGTCCGGTTGCGCGGTTCGGTACAGATCGAACATACGCTGGCAAAGCGCGGCGCCGAAAAACTGTGGAATCTGGTTCACGATGAGCCCTTCGTCAACGCCCTCGGCGCGCTGACCGGCAATCAAGCGATGCAGCAAGTCAAGGCTGGCTTGAAAGCGATCTATCTGTCGGGCTGGCAAGTTGCCGGCGACGCCAACCTGGCCGGCGAAATGTATCCTGACCAATCGCTGTATCCAGCCAACTCGGTGCCGCTGGTGGTCAAGCGCATCAACAATACTTTCCAGCGTGCCGACCAGATCCAATGGTCGGAAGGCAAAAACGATATCGACTTTTTCGCCCCTATCGTGGCGGATGCTGAAGCCGGTTTCGGCGGCGTGCTGAATGCCTACGAACTGATGAAATCGATGATCGATGCCGGCGCTGCCGGCGTTCACTTCGAAGATCAACTGGCATCCGTCAAGAAGTGCGGCCACATGGGCGGCAAGGTGCTGGTGCCAAGCCGTGAAGCAGTCGAAAAGCTGAACGCCGCACGTCTGGCTGCCGACGTTTCCGGCACATCGACCCTGGTGATCGCTCGCACCGATGCGGAAGCTGCCGATTTGCTGACTTCCGACGTCGATGACAACGACAAGCCATTCCTGACCGGCGAGCGCACCGTTGAAGGTTTCTACAAGACCCGTCCAGGTATCGACCAGGCAATCTCGCGCGCACTGGCCTATTCGCCTTACGCCGATCTGGTGTGGTGTGAAACCGGCAAGCCGGACCTGGCTTTCGCCAAGAAATTCGCGGAAGCGGTGCATGCCAAGTTCCCAGGCAAGATGCTGGCGTATAACTGCTCGCCGTCGTTCAACTGGAAAAAGAACCTGGACGACGCCACTATCGCCAAGTTCCAGAAAGAACTGGGCGCCATGGGTTACAAGTTCCAGTTCATCACGCTGGCTGGTTTCCATGCATTGAACTACTCGATGTTCAACCTGGCGCACGGTTATGCACGCAACCAGATGTCGGCTTTCGTCGAACTGCAAGAGGCCGAATTCGCTGCTGCCGACAAGGGCTTCACTGCGGTCAAGCATCAGCGCGAAGTCGGCACCGGTTATTTCGATGCAGTGACCCAGGCTATCCAGCAAGGTCAGTCGTCGACTACAGCTTTGCACGGGTCGACCGAAGATGAACAATTCTTCGAATCCAAGGTTGCCTGATCTGCCGTATGAAAGTTGATTGAATGCCGGTGCTATCTCGCCAGTGATTCAGGAAGCCGCATCCCACAAGGATGCGGCTTTTTTATTTGACCCGGAATTTATGCGGCCGGCAACGGCAGCATATTGGTTGCCTTGATTTCATCCAGGCAGACGCTGGAACGCACGCCGCTGACGCCGCGCATGCGCATCAGTTTTTCCATCAGAAAATCCGACAGTTCTTTCAAATCGTGCGCGGTAACCTTGAGCACGTAATCGAAATCGCCCGTGATTGAATAACACTCCAGAATCTGCGGCCATTCGTTGATGGCGATTTTGAAGCCGGACAAATCGTTGATATGACCTTTCTCCATCGATACGTGGACAAAGGCAATCACGTTCAAACCCAGGCTGGCCGGGCTCAGCCTGGTTTCATAGCCGACAATGAAGCCCGCTTGCTCCAGTCTGCGATGGCGGCGATGACATTGCGGCGCCGACAAATTGACCGCTTCCGCCAGTTCCAGATTGGATGCACGGCCGTTCTGCTGCAAGAAAGTCAAGATTTTGCGGTCGATTTGATCGATGTCGATTTTGTGCAATTTATTCTCGATTTATTGATTTACGCCGAAATTATATTTCATAAGCGATTAAAAATCGGGCTCAAGTCGCAAACCAATTTTCAGCGTTAAAAGCTATACTTTTTTCGAAGCTGGAGTCGCAGTTGGGTGGCGGCAAGTGTGCAATCAGGCCTGCCTGACTGCCGATTCCGGGTTTATATAAAATCTGTAGCGGCAGGGAAATATTTCTTGCCGTAATATAAAGAAGCCGATTCCCGGCAATCAAAACAGATCAATCTGGAGACAAATTCATGAAATTTCCTTTCTTACGTTCAGCTATCGCATCTGTAGTCCTGCTCAGCCTGGCGGGCGTATCCGCTTCGGCTGCCTATGCCGCTGACAAAACCGTGGTCGTCACGGCGATCGTTGAACATCCTGCGCTGGACGCTGTGCGCGACGGTGTCAAGGATGAGTTGAAGGCCGCCGGTTACGAGGCCGGCAAAAACCTGAAGTTCGAATACCAAAGCGCGCAAGGCAATAACGGCACGGCGGCGCAGATCGCGCGCAAGTATGCCGGCAGCCAGCCGGATGTCGCGGTGGCGATTGCGACCCCTTCGGCACAGGCGCTGGTAGCCGCTACCAAGACGGTGCCCATCGTGTACGCCGCGGTTACCGATCCGGTAGCCGCCAAGCTGGTGAAGAGCTGGGATGCCTCCGGCACCAATGTCACCGGCGTTTCCGACATGTCGCCATTGGCCAAGCAGATCGAACTGATCCGCCAGGTCGCGCCGAAGGCCAAGCGCATTGGCGTCATCTATAGCCCGGGCGAAGCGAACTCGGTGTCCATCGTCGAATCCCTCAAGAAGCTGCTGGCCGGCACCGACCTGACCCTGGTTGAAGCCGCTGCCGCCCGCACCGTCGATATCCCTGGCGCTGCCCAAAGCCTGATAGGCAAGGCCGATGTGATCTACGCGCCTACCGATAACAACGTCATGTCGGCGTTAGAGGGCATCGTCAGGGTTGCCGAGCAAGCCAAGCTGCCGGTGGTCGCCGCCGATACCGGCGCGGTAAAACGCGGTGCGGCAGCTGCCATCGGTTTGAACTATTACGATCTCGGCCGTCAAACCGGCAAGATTGTGGTGCGCATTCTGAAGGGTGAAGCGGCTGGCAAAATCGCCTCGCAAACCAGCACGACATTTGAACTCTACGTGAATCCTAAAGCTGCCCTGAAACAGGGACTGACCTTGTCGCCTGAACTGATCAAGTCGGCCAAGGTGGTCGAACAATAAGATGCGCGCGGGTGGCTGTTGCGGCCATCCGCATCGTTCGTACATTGCATCGCTGTTGATTCTGTTTTGTTGGTGAACCGCCTGCCGCTTGTCTGGCTGGGCGGTTCCGAGCTTATTTAAGGAAGTTTATGTCGCTCATCGCTTCGCTTGGCGCCATCGAGATCGGCCTGATTTTCGGCCTGGTCGCGCTTGGCGTGTTCTTGTCTTTCCGTGTCGTCAATTTCCCCGATCTGACGGTCGACGGCAGTTTTCCTCTTGGCGGCGCAGTCGCCGCAACCTTGATTGTCTCTGGCTGGAATCCCTTCCTGGCCACCTTCGTCGCGCTGCTGGCCGGCGGCCTGGCGGGCTGCGTGACAGCCTGTTTGAACGTGTATCTGAAGATCATGCAATTGCTGGCCAGCATTCTGGTGATGATCGCACTGTATTCAGTCAACCTGCGCATCATGGGCAAACCTAACGTGGCGCTGATCAGCGAGCCGACGGTGTTCAGCATGATTCACGTTGGCGATC
The DNA here is from genome assembly GCF_035566375.1 of Collimonas sp. Lineage (GTDB taxonomy): Bacteria > Pseudomonadota > Gammaproteobacteria > Burkholderiales > Burkholderiaceae_D > Collimonas. The sequence goes on along the minus strand of NZ_DATMRK010000029.1, from coordinate 213,673 downwards.
TGCCGGATTATTGGGTGCAGCCTTTGGTGATGGCAGTGATCGTGCTGATTGCCAAGCTCTTGCTGGATGCCTTCTTTGCTTCCGAGACCGGGTTGTCGATGCGCGCCACTGGCGCCAATGCGCGTATGGCGCGCGCTCAAGGCATTTCCACCAACCGCCAGACTGTCTGGGGCCTGGCGATTTCCAACGCGCTGGTGGCGTTGGCCGGTGCGTTGTTTGTACAGACCCAGGGCGGCGCCGATATCTCGATGGGCATAGGCACCATCGTGATCGGACTCGCTGCGGTGATCATCGGTGAAACCGTGGTGCCGGCACGCAGCCTGGTGATTACCACTGCAGCCTGCATCTTCGGCGCCGTGCTGTATCGCTTCTTCATTGCGCTGGCGCTGGATATGGATTTCATCGGACTCAAGGCGCAGGATCTGAATCTGGTGACTGCCGCGCTGGTCGGATTTGCGTTGTTGATACCTAACTTCAAGCGCAGCTTCGGCCGCATGCGCGGCAATCCGAAACTGAAGCCATCAGGCAACGGTGTTTTGCCGGCCACCCGGGAAGGGGAAAACTGATGTTGCAACTGAATAATCTGGAAATTACTTTCAATCCCGGCACGCCGATCGAAAACAAGGTGTTGCGCGGCCTCTCGCTGGAGATCCCGTCAGGGCAGTTTGTGACGGTGATCGGTTCCAACGGCGCCGGCAAGTCGACCATGTTGAACGCCGTCAGCGGCGATCTGATGGTGGATAGCGGCTGCATCAAGATTGACGGTGTCGACGCCACCCGGCGTTCCAGCTGGCAGCGTGCCGATCTGGTGGCGCGGGTATTCCAAGACCCGATGGCGGGCACCTGCGAAAGCCTGACGATTGAAGAAAACATGGCGCTGGCGTGGAAGCGCGGCAGCGCACGCGGCCTGCGTTTTTCCTTGAACAGCAAGCTGCGCGAACTGTTCCGCGACAAGCTCAGCATTCTTAATCTGGGCCTGGAAAATCGTTTGTCCGACCGCATGGGTTTGCTGTCCGGCGGCCAGCGCCAGGCAGTCAGCCTGTTGATGGCTTCGCTGCAGCCATCGCGCATCCTGCTGCTGGACGAGCATACCGCTGCGCTGGACCCGAAAACCGCCGCCTTCATCCTGGCGCTGACAGCCAAGATCGTTGAATCCAGCCAGCTGACGGCGATGATGGTGACGCATAGCATGCGGCAGGCGCTGGACTACGGCACGCGCACCGTGATGCTGCATGAGGGCAAGGTAATCCTGGATGTGCATGGCGAGCAGCGGCGCGGTCTGGACGTGCCGGATCTGCTGAGAATGTTTGAAACCACGCGCGGCGAAAAAATTGACGACGACAAGTTGTTGCTTGGATAGGTATTGCTTGGTTAAGCATTACTTGAGCAAGCCGACAGCGTTGTCGTAACCACAGAAATATCAAGGAGAAGTATGAAGGCTTTACTGAATGCGTTTGAAAGCAAGGCGCCGGAAATCGTTTTTGAATGGCATGACGCAGAAACCCCTGCACGCGGCTGGATTGTCATCAATTCCTTGCGCGGTGGCGCGGCCGGCGGCGGCACGCGCATGCGCAGCGGCCTTGACCGGCGCGAAGTGGAATCGCTGGCGAAGACCATGGAAGTCAAGTTCACCGTCTCCGGCCCGGCCATCGGCGGCGCCAAGTCGGGCATCGATTTCGATCCTGCCGATCCGCGCAAGGATGGCGTGCTGAGCCGTTGGTACAAGGCGGTCACGCCTTTGCTGAAAACCTATTACGGCACCGGCGGCGATCTGAATGTCGACGAAGTCCATGAAGTGATTCCGATGACCGAGCGCTATGGTTTGTGGCATCCGCAGGAAGGAATTGTCAACGGCCATTTCCAGCCTAGCGACAGCGAACGAATCCAGAAAGTCGGGCAGTTGCGGATGGGCGTGGCCAAGGTGGTGGAAGATAGCCGCTACACGCCAGCCGCCAGCCGCAAATACCTGGTGGCGGATTTGATCACCGGCTGGGGCGTGGCGGAATCCGTATTGCATTACTACCGGCTGTACGGCGGCAGCGTAGCAGGCAAGCGCGTGATCGTGCAGGGTTGGGGCAATGTCGGTTCGACGGCGGCGTATTATCTATCCAAGGCCGGTGCGCGCGTGGTCGGCATCATCGACCGCAACGGCGGCCTGATCAACGCCGACGGCTTTAGCTACGAAGAGGTGCACGCCTTGTTCCTAGCCAAGCAGGGCAATCAGCTGATCGCCGACAACATGCTGTCCTTCGAGGCTTGCAATGCCGCCATCTGGAGCGTCGGCGCCGATATTTTCCTGCCATGCGCCGGCTCGCGCCTGGTCAAGCAGGAGCAGGTGGATCAGATGATCGCCAATGGCCTCCAGGTGGTTTCCAGCGGCGCCAATGTGCCGTTTGCCGACAGCGATATTTTCTATGGCCCGATCTATGAATATGCCGATAATCGAATCGCTGTGATACCTGATTTTGTTGCTAACTGCGGCATGGCGCGCGCTTTTGCTTTCTTGATGCAGAGCGAGGTTGAAATCTCGGATGAAGCCATTTTCGGCGACGTCTCGGCGACCGTGGCCGCAGCCCTGGAAAAATGCCACAGCCATTCCACCAGCCATACTGGCATCGCAAAAGTGGCTTTTGAAATCGCCCTGCAACAATTGATTACCCCAGGAACCCAGGAGCCGGTTGTTACCCACAACTGATCCGATTTGACCCAGTCCACCAGACTTTATATTTAGGAGCGCCTCATGTCCGACCTTTTTGAAAACCCAATGGGCCTGTGCGGCTTTGAATTTGTCGAGTTCGCCGCGCCAGCCCCAAACGTGCTGGAGCCGGCCTTCGAAGCCATGGGCTTCGTCAAGGTTGCGCGTCACCGTTCCAAGGATGTGACCTTGTATCGCCAGGGCGATATCAATTTCATCATCAACTATGAGCCGAAAAGCCCCGCCTATTACTTTGCCAAAGAGCATGGCCCGTCGGCCTGCGGCATGGCGTTTCGGGTCCATGACGCGCACCTGGCTTACCAGCGCGCGCTTGAGCGTGGCGCCGAACCGATGGAAATTACCACCGGCGTGATGGAGCTGCGTTTGCCGGCGATCAAAGGTATCGGCGGCGCACCGCTGTATCTGATCGATCGTTTCACTCCTGGCAAATCGATCTATGACATCGATTTTGAATTCATCGAAGGGGTCGACCGCAATCCCGTCGGCGCCGGCCTGAAGACCATCGATCACCTGACCCACAACGTGTATCGCGGCCGCATGGCGCACTGGGCTGCATTCTATGAGCGACTGTTCAATTTCCGCGAAGTCCGTTATTTCGACATCAAGGGTGAGTACACCGGGCTGACCTCCAAGGCGATGAGCGCGCCGGATGGCAAGATCCGCATTCCTTTGAATGAAGAGTCATCCAAAGGCTCGGGCCAGATCGAGGAATTCCTGATGCAGTTCAACGGCGAAGGGATTCAGCACATAGCTTTGCAAACTGACAACCTGGTAAAAACCTGGGATGCCTTGAAAAAGATGGGCACGCCATTCATGACGGCGCCGCCGGCCACCTATTACGAAATGCTGGAAGGGCGCTTGCCTAACCACGGCGAGCCGACTGCCGAACTGCAAACCCGCGGCATCCTGCTGGATGGCGTTTCGGACGACCAGGGCCAACGCCTGCTGTTGCAGATCTTTTCAGCAACCACGCTGGGCCCGGTGTTTTTTGAGTTTATCCAGCGTAAAGGCGATGAAGGTTTTGGCGAAGGCAATTTCAAGGCGCTGTTTGAGTCGATAGAACGGGATCAGATCCGGCGCGGGGTATTGAAATCCGAATAAAGACAGTTGGGTTTTAGCAACAACATGTCTTGGGGTAACGCTGTCCTGCTATGATGGCCGCACAGCTTTACCCCGGGCAACGCTGAAATGGCAGCGTAAAGAGTAGTAGCAGTGGCGGTAAAGCGACGGTGTAATGCTGTCGTTAAAAAATCTAAAAATGTTCAATCTATGGAGACATGCATGAAAAAAACTACTTTGTTATTGGCAGCGGCGGCAGGGGTGATCAGCAGCAGCGCGATGGCACAAACCAATGTCACGATATACGGCATTGTCGATACCAGCATTCGCTATCTCAGCAGCGACAACGCGGCCGGACAAAAGAACTTCATAGTCACGAATGGCGCAATTTCCAACAGTCGTATCGGTTTCAAAGGCAGTGAAGACCTGGGCGGCGGCCTGAAAGCGATTTTCCGCCTGGAGAATGGCTTCAACTCCAATAACGGCGCCATGGCCAGCCCGGGCGTGTTGTTCAGCCGCCAGTCTTACGTCGGCTTGAGCGGCAGCTGGGGCCAGTTCACAGTGGGTCGTCAACAGACTCCGTTGTTCGATCTGATGGCTGATCACTTCGATCCGCTGACAGTCGGTAATTACGACCAAAACGCATGGATGCCAGCCGGCGCAACCTTGGTCCGCAATTCGAATATGCTCAAATACTACGGTACATTCGGCGGCCTGGCTGCCGGTGTGAGTTATGCGGCAGGCGAGAAGGCCGGATCGGTTAGGTTAGGCAGCCAGATCGGCGGTACCCTGGCTTATACTGCTGGCCCGTTTGCTATTGGCGGCGGTTTTCAGCAAACCGTCAGCCCCACCAATTCGGACTGGAAAGATACTGCCTATAACCTGAGCGTTTCCTACACTTTGGGTGCGGCCAAGCTGTTCGGCGGCTACTATCAGATCAAGGACAGCATGGGCAATACGCCAGCATTTTTCGGCGTCTCCAATAGCGTGGCTGCTGCCGAAGGCGGCATCGGCGGCGTTCAGCGCAAGGACAACGCTTACTTCCTGGGCGCGACTTTCCAGGCAACTCCGGCCTGGTCACTGACCGCAGCTGGTTACTATGACAAGAGCAAGAACGTCACTATCGCCACCCTGGGCAACCTGGGCGACGGCACCCGTTACGCGCTGGTCGGCGTGGCGGAATACGCCTTGTCCAAGCGGACTCAGGTCTACGGCACGGTGGACTACAACAAGGCCAAGAATGCCGCCTTGTCGGAACTGGTCGGCAAGGATAGCGTGACTGGCGTCGCTGTCGGTATCCGTCATATTTTCTAAGCAGGATTAAGCAGCATTTAAGCTGAATTCGGCTTGAGAAAAAAGCGCAGACCCGATTCGGGTTCTGCGCTTTTTTTATGGTTTGACGGGGGGGGCGTGCTTATGCGTCGCTTATGCGTTTATCTTGCCGTCGCGGATTTCGAAGATCTCGTCGCCCAACAAGGCCAGGTCGGCCGGATCGTGGGTGATCACCATCATCGGCACATCGAGATGCCGTTGCAACTCGGATAGCTCGTGCCGCATCTTGTCGCGCAAGCTCAGGTCGAGCGCGGAAAACGGTTCGTCCAGCAGCAAGATATCAGGCTCCAGTACGAGTGCCCTGGCCAGCGCCACGCGCTGCCGCTGGCCGCCCGACAACTGATGCGGGTAACTGTTGGCGGTGGCGCTCAGTTCGAACGAAGCCAGCCATTTTTTTACCATCGGATGATCGTGCGGGCGGCGCAGATTGAAACTGCCTTTACGCAAACCGAAAGCCACGTTCTGCGCCACGGTGAGATGCGGAAACAGCGCATAGTCCTGAAACAGATAGGCGACTTTGCGTTGTTGCGGAGGCAGGCAAATCCCGGTGGCGCTATTAAACAAAACATTTTGCTTGAGACGTATCATGCCGTGGTCAGGTATCAGCAAGCCGGCGATGGCTTGCAAGGTCAGGCTCTTGCCGGCGCCCGACGGGCCGTACAACACTACCCGGTTGCTGCCGGTGCGCAAGGTGATATCCAGATTGAAGCCACGATCACCGGCTTGCAAGTGCTTGCGGATGCTGATCTCCATGCTCATGATTGCTGCCTGCGGCGCTGGCTTTTCGGCAGCAGGCGGCCGGCGATCAGCAACACCACGATGCAGGTGGCCGAGGTAATCAGTACCAGCAGATTGGCGGTCTGGTCGTCGCCGGCTTGCACCGCTTCATAAATCGCCACCGACAAAGTCTGGGTGCGGCCCGGCAGATTGCCGGCGATCATGAGGGTGGCGCCGAATTCGCCGAGTGCGCGGGCAAAGGCCAGCAAGACGCCTGCCGCGATACCCTTGGACGCCAACGGCAAGGTGACGCGGAAGAACACGCCGGCTTCCGAAACGCCCAGCACGCGGGCGGCGTTTTCCAGTTGGCCATCGACATTGTCAAAGGCGGCGCGGGCCGATTTGAGAACCAGCGGAAAGGCGACGATAGTGGCGGCGATCACCGCGCCTTGCCAGGTGAAGACCAGCTCGATGTCCCATTTTTCCAGCCAGGCGCCGAACACGCCACGGCGGCCCAGCAGCACCAGCAGGTAGTAGCCGAGCACCGTCGGCGGCAACACCAGCGGCAAGGTCAGCACGGCATCGACCAGATCGCGCGCCGGGGAGCGCCAGCGCGACAAGCCATAGGCGGCAGCGACGCCGAACAGCATGTTCAGCAGAGTCGCCCAGCCTGCAACTTTCAACGACAGCAACAGCGCGACCCAGGCACCGCTGTTCATGGTTTCTGCTTTCTATTCACCTTGTAACTTGCTTGTACGCAAACATAAAGCCTGACGATAACACCGCAGCTTCAAGGTTTCAAGAAACCGTAGCGCGCCAGCGTGGCTTGGCCGGTCGGCGACAGCACATAGGCGACGAACTTGGCGGCCATGTCAGCTTGTTTGGTATTGGCGGTGACGGCGATCGGATAGCTGACCGCGGTTTGCGACGGCACGTGTATGGCGACTTTGACTTTGTCCGGCATGATCGCGGCGTCGGTGGAAAAAACAAACCCGGCTTCGACTTCGCCGCGCGCCACGTAGTCAAGGCTCTGGCGCACGTTTTGCGCCGGCACGCCTTTGGCGGCAACCGCATCCCACAAGTTGACGTGTTCCAGTGCAGTTTTAGTGTAACGGCCGACCGGCACCGAAGCTGGATTGCCGTAGGCGATGCGCTTGACCGCCGGCAGGGTCAGGTCCTGCAATTGCTGGATGTGCAGCTGGCTGTCAGCCGGCACGATCAGCACGATCTGGTTATTCGCAAAATTCTTGCGGCTGGCGGCCAGCACTGCTTTTTCGCTTTCTGCCTTGTTCATGGCCTCCTGGTCGGCCGATGCAAATACATCGGCCGGAGCGCCTTTGATGATTTGCTGCAGCAAGACATCCGATGCAGCAAAGTTGAGGATCACCTTGGTGCCCGGATATTGCGCTTCAAAAGACTGGCCGAGATCCTTGAAGGCGTTGGTCAGGCTGGCCGCCGCCGAGACCACCAGATCGGCTGCATGTACTGCCGGCGTCAACAGCAACAGCGGCAGGGCGCTGACCAGAACCAGACGTTTAAAGCGACGCAGCATGCAATATCTCCTGAGCGGCAAATGGCAAACTCGAAATATATGGCAGGATACAGCGTAGGTCAACTTTAAAAAGCACCGGGGGCTATGTGAAATCTGCCTGGTTTCTTATTGAGCGGGCGATCTTGTCAACGAAATATCTGAATCGCGGCTGACCTCCTTGCTACAATCCCGCATATGGCAAATTCCAAATCGATTCGGATCAGAGTGTTGCAGGGCGATGTAATCGCCTTCGGTCCCGGCAAGGCGGCACTGCTGCTGGCCATTCATCAAAGCGGTTCGATTTCTGCGGCAGCGCGTGCGATCGGCATGTCGTATCGCCGCGCCTGGTTGCTGGTCGAAGCAATGAACCAATGCTTCAAGTCGCCGCTGGTGGCGACTGCGACCGGCGGCGCCAAGGGCGGCGGTGCGCAAGTCACGGCAATCGGGCATGAGATCATCGCCCGTTATCAAGCCATGCAAGGCAGGGCGGAAGCGGCGGTCGCGGCGGACATGGCGTATTTCGATACGCTGATGGTGCAGCCACGCGACTCTGGCGGTAACTAATTGGCCGCCAAAGCGCCGCCGGCGGCAGCACTCCAATCACGATCTTCTTGCCATCACACACTATGCTGTTACGAAGCACACTCCTAAGATACCGGATTCGCCTGCAACGCCTTTTCCATTTTTCCGAAAGCCATTCGATGCTGTTGTGGGCAGCGGTGGTCGGCTTCCTGGGGGCGCTGGCGACGATCTTGTTCCGCGAATGCATCTCCGGTTTGCAGTTGCTGCTGACTGGCCAGAGCGGCAGTTTTGTCGCGATTGCCAAAAGCCTGCCGTGGTCGATGCGCTTGTTGCTACCGACGGCGGGCGGTCTGCTGGCCGGCGCTATCCTGCTGTGGGCCAAGCGTATGCCGTCCAGCGCTACCTCGGATTATATGGAGGCAGTGGCGCTGGGCGACGGCAATATTCCGGTGCGGCAGAGCTTGTTGCGTAGTTTGGCGTCGCTGGCGACCGTGGTCTCCGGCGGCTCGATCGGGCGTGAAGGCCCTATGGTGCAACTGGCGGCGCTGGCGGCGTCGCTGGTCGGCCGTTTCACGTATTTCAACCCGGCCCGCTTGCGCTTGCTGGTGGCCTGCGGTGCGGCGGCCGGGATTACCTCGGCTTACAACGCGCCGATTGCCGGCGCATTTTTCGTGACGGAAATCGTGCTGGGCGCAATCGTCATGGAAAGTTTTGGGCCGGTGGTGGTGGCGTCAGTGGTGGCCAACATCACCATGCGCGAATTACCCGGCTATCATCCAGCCTACGAGATGCCGCCGTTCCCGCCGCTTGCCGGCATCGAGATCCTGTGGTTTGTTTTGCTGGGAATTATGGCCGGCGTCGCCGCGCCGCAATTCCTGCGTTTGCTGGGCTTCTCCAAAAAAATGTTCACCAAGAGCGCTTTGCCGTTGCCGCTACGGCTCGGCCTGGGCGGCTTGCTGGTGGGCATGATTTCGATCTGGATGCCGGAGGTCTGGGGCAACGGCTATAGCGTGGTCAATTCCTTGCTGCATACACCCTGGCTGTGGTGGAGCGTGTTGCTGGTGCTGGTGCTCAAGGTAGTGGCCACCGCTGTCACCACCGGCTCCGGTGCGGTCGGCGGCATCTTTACGCCGACCTTGTTTGTCGGCGCCGCCATCGGTTATCTGTTTGGACTGGCGCTGCACGCCGTGTTGCCGGGCACTACCTCGGGGCCGTTTGCCTATGCGATGGTGGGCATGGGCGCATTCCTGGCGGCGGCCACCAGTGCACCGTTGATGGCGATCCTGATGATTTTCGAGATGACCTTGAGTTATCAGGTAGTGCTGCCGCTGATGCTGTCCTGCGTGGTGGCTTATTTTATTGCGCGCAGCATCAATGGCGCTTCCATGTACGACATCACGCTCAAGCGCAATCGCGATGCGCAAGAGCGGGTGCGCTTGCGCGGCATCCACATGAGCGAACTGATCCGGCCGGCTGAGACAGTGCTGCCGCTGACGGCGCCGTTCGCCGAAATCAGCGGCCTGTTTTTGAAGTATCCGGTGAAATACATTTACATCATCGATCAGCGCAATCGCTATTGCGGCGTGGTGGCGCTGCAAGACATTACCTCCTGCCTGCTGGAGAAGAGCAATACGCAAGAGAAGGTAGCGGCGGATTTTGTGCGGCGTGAGTTCCTGCATGTGGTGACGCCCGAGATGTCCCTGGGCGAGGCCTTGCAGTCGTTTCTCGATCATCAGGGCGAACGGTTGCCGGTGGTGCGTAGCCATGACGACCCGGAGTTGCTGGGCGCGGTCTACAAGACATCCTTACTGGATGCGTACTTCCGGCTGGATCGTGCACAAGAGCTGCACGCGTAGAATATCGATATCAACTCTGAGGAGCGGCAACGTGATGCTTAATCGCCTACGCAATCGGCTGGCTGCACGCAAGTCGGCCAGCCTGAGCAGCGCACTGGCGCTGATCCCCGCTTCCGAGCATGCGCTACACACGGTGCGCCAGCGTTGCCGGCAGATGGTGGCGCAGCGTGCGTTGCTGTCGGCGGCCGCTTCGGCGTTGCCTGTCATGGGCGTCGATATCGCGATCGATATTCATCTGCTGTCGCGCCTGATCGAAGATATCAATGCCGAGTTCGGCATGACGCCGCAGCAGATCGAAAAACTCCAGCCCAAACTCAAGGTGGCTACCTACAGCACCATCGTCGGCCTCGGCAGTACGCTGGTGGGGCGGGCGGTGAGCCGCGAGCTGCTGCTGAAAATCCTGACCCGCAGCGGCGTCAAAGTGGTGTCCAAGAACGCTACGCGGCTGGTGCCTATCGCCGGCCAGATGGTAGCGGCGGCGATTGGTTTCTCTGCGTTCCGGGCGATAGGCAATCGCCATATCGAGGCATGCGTCAAGGTGGCGGAGGAAATGCTGAAAGTGCAGTCCGCCGGCGAATAGTTGTCTTTTGCTAATGAAACTCGTCAAATGCCGCCGACGATTGCTGCGATGTTAGAATGCGGGTCGCCGTCGCGCCGCCGCTGAATCAGTGGCGCAATGCTAGAGACAGTAGCGTTTGCAAGCGACCTTATTGCATTTTTACACAGCCCGGCACATATCCTTAGCATAGCCGCCGGGCAAGCTGTAAAGTGTAGCAACACACTTCACCACGATAGAGTTTCCTATGTTGAGTTACCGCCATGCCTTCCATGCGGGCAATCATGCCGATGTGCTGAAGCACTTGGTCACCATCCAGTTATTGCGTTACCTGGGCCAAAAAGACACCTCCTACATGGTGATCGATACCCATGCCGGCGCCGGCGTGTATGCGCTGGATGGCGGTTATGCATCGAAAAACGCCGAGTTCGAGACGGGCATCAGCCGCCTCTGGGATCGCAAGGATTTGCCGCCGGCAGTGGCGGAATATGTCGACGTGGTGCGGCAGTTGAACCCGGACGGCAGGCTGCGTTTTTATCCGGGCTCGCCATATTGCGCCGACGCCACCATGCGCGAGCAAGACCGCTTGCGCCTGTTTGAATTGCACCCCAGCGACGGCAAGATCCTGACCGACAATTTCCGCCGCCTCGAAGCCGAGCGCGAGCGTGGCAACAACCGCGGCAAGCGCGTCATGATTCAGCTGGGCGATGGCTTTCTTGGTTTGAAGTCCTTGCTGCCGCCGCCGTCGCGGCGCGGCCTGGTCCTGATCGACCCGCCGTATGAGGTGAAAGAGGATTACCGCCACGTCAAGAACACGCTGGAAGATGCGCTCACGCGTTTCTCCACTGGCACCTATGCTGTCTGGTATCCGCTGCTGAACCGGATGGAATCGCGCCAGATGCCGGATAAGCTCAAGCGCATGAAAGCCAATGGCTGGCTGAATGTCACCCTGACCGTACGGACGCCGTCGCCGGATGGTTTCGGTTTGCATAGCAGCGGCATGTTTGTGATCAACCCGCCGTGGACGCTGGAACCGATGCTGAAAGAATTGATGCCGTACCTGGTCAAGGTGCTGGGCACCGATTCCGGCGCTGGCTTTACGCTGGAATCGGGTCAGACCAAGGCCGTTGATACCGGCACCCGGCGGGTATAAAGCATAAAGCAAGGCCGATGAGTCAGACCTCAGGCTTGAATTTCAGCACCGCGCCGTTCATGCAGTAACGCAGGCCGGTAGGTTTCGGCCCATCGTTAAACACATGGCCCAGATGGCCACCGCAACGGCGGCAATGCACTTCGGTGCGACTCATGCCGAGCGTGGTGTCAGTTCTGGTGGCGACTGCGTTCGGCAGCGGTTGCCAGAAGCTGGGCCAGCCGGTGCCGCTGTCAAATTTATTCTTGGACGAAAAGTCGGCCAGGTCACAGCCTGCGCAAAAAAAGGTGCCGGCGCGTTTTTCATGGTCGAGCGGGCTGGAAAACGGCCGCTCTGTCGCTTCCTGCCGCAAAATCGCATACTGGGTCGCACTCAGGCGTTGTTTCCATTCGGCATCGGTATGCGTGACTTCAAACACTTCGGCGGCAATCGCCCGCCGGCTCCGGCTCGTCAGCAGTCCGCCCGCTAGCAGCGCGGCGCCAGCCCTGAAGATGATATTGCGTCGGGTAACCATGAGTGCATCTCCTTTGGTTTTGAAATTGCATCACATTGGTATACGCGGAAACGGGGTTGGCGGATGCAAATGTGCTTGTTTGCGCAAGCTCTAATTCCAATCTAATCAAAAAGACGGATAATGCGAGTCCTGTTTTAATCGCCCCCGGCTTCTTAGATTCCCTTAGACCCCATATATGCATGGTGATTTATTGGTATGCATATATGACAACAAAATAATGACAAATATAATAAAGCACCACCCCGCGTCTGGCCGCGGCTTGCCATTGCCTGCCAGGAAAAAACTGCTGACTACGTTGATTGCTGCAGCCTCTGCTACGGCCCACATGGCGCATGGACAAAGTATTTCCGATCAGGCAGGGACGGCTGCTGCTGCTACTGCTACGGCTGCTTCCGGGCAGCCACAAGCCAGGACGGATAACACCGCGACCTTGCCGACCATTACCGTGACCGGCAGCGGAACCGGCGCCGACAGTTATCGCAAGAAATCGGCCTCGATTGCTACCTTCGGCGACGCATCCCTGCTCGACACACCGGCCTCGATTTCAGTCATCACGCGCAGCCAGCTGGACGATCAGCAATCACGCCTGTTGAGCGAAGTAGTGCGCAACGACGCCGCAGTCGGCGACAATTACGCGCCGGTCGGTTATTACGAAAATTTCACCATTCGCGGTTTTGCTTTGGATCTGGCGTCCAGTTACCAGATCAACGGCATGAGCATTGCGGGTGAACAAAATGTGGCGCTCGAAAACAAAGAGAGCGTCGAAATCCTGAAGGGTCTGGCCGGCCTGCAAAGCGGCATGGCGGCGCCCGGCGGCTTGATCAATTATGTGACCAAACGCCCGGCCGACGTGCGTTCGGTGACGCTCGAAACAGACTCGCGTGGCTCCCGTTACCTGGCCACCGATATCGGCGCCTTGTTTGGCGAACAAAAGCAATTCGGCCTGCGCATCAACGCCGCCCACGAAAGCCTGCATTCGTATGTGAACGACGCCGACGGCCAGCGCAATTTCGCCTCGCTGGCGGCCGACTGGGTGATTACGCCGCAGGCGCGGCTGCAATTCGACGCCGAATATCAACACCGTGAACAACGTTCCGCGCCCGGTTATCAACTGTTGGGCGGCAGCGTCATTCCAAGCAATGTCTCGCCTTACAAGTTGCTGGGGGCGCAACCGTGGGCCAAGCCGGTGACGATCAATTCGGTGAACCTGAATCTGCGCCTGGATCTCGACCTGACGCCGGATTGGCATGCGTATCTGGCGGCCAGCCGCAGCCGGGTGGTGATCGACGATAACTCGGCATTTCCGTATGGCTGCGGTTACGGCAGCAGCTGCGGCGCAGGAGGAACGCCAGCTCGCTATTTCAGCGCAAACGGCGATTTCGATATCTACGATTACCGGTTCCCGGACGATACGCGACGCAACGACCAGTTGCAGGCCGTGCTGCAAGGACATCTCGATAGCGGTAAGCTGCACCATGAACTGACTCTGGGTGCGAGTACTTTCCGCCGCACCGTGGCGCAGAGTGATGGCGTCAATGAGTATGTCGGCAGCGATAATATTTATAACCCGAATCCGATTGCCTATGCGCCGTCGCCATCGACGCCAGACGCTTCCTATCTGCGTCTCGACAGCCGGCAAAAATCCTTGTTTGCGGTAGATCGCCTCAGCTTCAATCCGCAATGGCAGCTGATCGCCGGCGCGCGCCAGGTGTGGGTGAATGAACGGGCGCTGGATATCACCGGCGCGGCGACGCGCACCACGGACAAATCCTTGCTGCTGCCGCAAATTGCCCTGGTCTACAAACCGCAAGCGGACCTGTCGCTATACGCCAGCTACAGCAAGGGTTTGACGATGGGCGGCCAGGCGCCGTGGTGGACCGAAAACGCCTATGCCTTTTTGGCGCCTACCGTTTCACGCCAGATCGAGGCAGGTATCAAATACGACTGGCGCGACCAGCTCAGCCTGAGCGCGGCGATATTCCAGATGAGCAAGCCTTACGAATATCCGAAACCGGATGAGAATGGTTTTACCTACGTTCAGCAAGGCAAGGAAACCCATCGCGGGATAGAACTGAGCGCGGCCGGCCAGGTCAGCAAGCAATTGCGGCTGACCGCCAGCCTGGCTTTGATTCAAGCGCGCGCCGAAGATACCGGCACCACAGCTTACGACAGCCATCAAGCCATCAACGTGCCACGCCTGCGCGCCGCCCTGTATGCGGCTTACGCGGTGCCGCAGATCAGCGGCCTGAGTTTGCTGGGCGGCTGGCAATACAGCGGCAGCAAGGCGGCGACCCGGGAAGGCAATGTCGAGGTGCCGGCCTATCATGTGTTTAATGCCGGCATGCGCTACAAAACCAGCTGGTGGGGCCATGCCACGGTGCTGCGCCTGAGCGTCGATAACCTGTTCGACAAGCGTTACTGGAAAGATGTCGGCGAGTACATAGGCGATGGTTATCTGCATCTGGGCGCACCGCGCACGGCACGTTTGTCGGTTCAGTACGACTTTTAATCTTAATTATTGAGAGTTTCGTCATTCATGACATCGCCTCGGCAAGAGTCATCTGGGGTCAGAGTCAACGGGGTTAGTCAATTTCTGCAGTGCTTCATCGCCAACTTGACTCTGACCCCACATGACGGATTCGGAGAAAGATAGGGCGCACTGGGTGGTTTTGTTCTTTTTAAAGGCAGGTACTCCGTGGCCCGCTAAGTGGGGTCAGAGTGAAGTTTCTGCAAAAAGCGCGCAGAAAGTTCACTCTGACCCCAGTTAGCTTCGTTTGTTAAACGCAACCGGGCAAGGGCATGTCATGTTTTATGAAACTCTCAATAGGAACTAAGGAAACACGCCGCATGAGCGAGGCAAAACAAAATGACGCTGTCGGCAATGGCAAACCCAACGGCAAACCAACCGTGTTGAGCCACGGCATGGGGCTGGATGCGGTGCCGCCGAGCTGGCCTGCATTGACACTGGATGAAGTGGCGCGGCTGTTGCGCCACTATCCCCAAGTCGGCACAGTCACGCGCCTGAACTGGCATAGCCCGCGGCCGTTTTCAAGCGCCTGCGTGGCGGATACCGAATCGGGGCCGGTATTTGTAAAGCGCTTGCTGCAACAGATCCGGACTGCCGATGAGCTGATGGAAGAGCACCGCTTCATGGCCCATTTGCGGCAGCACGGACTGGCGGTCAGCGAGGTATTGCGAACCAGCGACGGCAACACTGCGCATGCTGACGGTAACTGGACTTACGAGCTGCAACGCCTCGGGCAGGGAGTTGACCGCTATCGCGACGCTACCTCATGGACTCCTTTTGTCAGTACGGCGGATGCGGCGGCGGCAGGCAGTGCCTTGGCCAGGCTGCATCTAGCCGCACGCGGCTACGATGCGCCCGCACGCAGCACCAAACTGCTGGCGTCCGGCTTTACCCTGTTCAATACCGAAAATCCGCAAGAGGTGATCAAGCGGACCGGGCGCTACATACAGGAGCGGCCGGCATTGGCAGACTATCTGGCGCGGCGCGACTGGCAACAGGAAATGAGCCGCGTGCTACTGCCATTCCATGCGCGCTTGAGCCCCTGCTTGCATGGACTGGCACCCTTATGGACACATAACGACTGGCATGCTTCCAACCTGTTATGGCAGGCGCAGGGGGTGAACCAAGCACGGTCCGCGGTGACGACGGTGGTCGATTTCGGCCTGGCCGACCGCACTTGCGCAGTCTACGATCTTGCCATCGCCATCGAGCGCAACCTGATCGAATGGCTGGCGTTGCCATCGACGCCTGTCGACCAGCGTGCGCTGGTGCATATCGATCAGCTGGACGCCATGCTCGACGCTTATGAAGCGATACGGCCATTGTCCGCGCTGGAGGCCGCCGCTTTGCCGGCGCTGTTACCGGTGGCGCATGCCGAGTTTGCACTGTCGGAACTGGCTTATTTTCACGGCGTGCAGAAATCCGCCGAGAACTCGGCGCTGGCATACGATACTTATTTCCTCGGTCACGCCGAGTGGTTTAACAGCGACGCCGGCCAATATCTGCTGGATCATCTGCAGCGACGCAGCAACTGCAGCAACCGTAAAATCCATCAACAGGAGTCATGATGTCAGGCTTGGAAATCAGCGCCGTCATAGTGAGTGCATTAGCAGTCTGGCTGACCGCCCGCCGCCATCTATGGTGCTGGCCGATCGGCCTGGTCTCGGTGCTGCTGTATGCGCGGATATTTTTCGCCGCCAAGCTCTACTCCGATTTGTTGCTGCAACTGATTTTTGCCGTCATGCAGCTGTACGGCTGGTGGCAATGGAGCAGCAGGGGAGCGCAAAGTAGTCAATCCAGCGACCAGCACCATATCCAGCCGCAGCGCTTGTCGAAGTCGGGCTGGCTGGCGGGTTTGCTGGCAGGGGCGATAGGCAGCGTACTGCTGGGTTATGTCATGGCTAGTTTTACCGACGCCCATATTCCGTGGCTGGATTCGGCGCTGACCAGCTTCAGCCTGGTGGCCCAGTTCTGGATGGCGCGCAAATATGTCGCTAACTGGTGGTTATGGATTGCGGTCGATATTATCTATGTCGGTGTATATATCTATAAAGACCTGAACCTGACTGCGGGTTTGTATGCTGCGTTCATCGTGCTGGCGATTATCGGCTTGCGCAACTGGCAGCGGCAGCTGGTTGTGCATCAACCGGCAACCGCTGCGGCAGCGCTTTAATTGGCAAGCAGCGCAGTCTAAGCGGCTTGCATGCGCAGCTTCTGCGCCCACGCCAGCGCCGACAGATGCGCCAGATTGACCTCCATCGGGCTGATCTTGAGCGAGCCGGCCAATGGGCCGAGCAGCGGCGAATTCAGCTCGCAAGCCTCGGCCAGCGCCACGTATGAGCCATACACTCCGGAGCGGGTCAGCAGCGCCGCAGCCACTTGGTCAGACAATTTGATACCGGCGAGAACTTCTTCCATGCTGACGCCCAGCAGGCGATCCAGCAGCGAAAAAATTCCGGCGACAAACAAGTTTTCCGATTCGCCTCTAGGCAGATATTTTTGTCCGAGCAACTCCGAGAAGCGTCCGCGGACGATCGCGGTTTCCATCAACACCGGCGAATAGCCGCTGCTGCTGGCTGTGGCCATCAATAACGACAGCCATTGAAACAGCGCTGAGTAACCTAGCAAAGCGAGGGCGGCGCGCAACGACTGTACTTCTGCTTTCAAGCCGAACGCAGCGGAATTGATAAAGCGCAGCAATTCATAGGACAAGCCAGGATCGCGCTTGAACATTTCTTCGATCTTTTGCAGATCATCGTTCCTGGCGACCATGTTCATGATTTGCACAATGATCTGTTGCGCCGGGTTCAAGCCCGTGGCGCGTTTGCCCGGGCGCGGCGTCAGGTGCAGTTTGCCGACGAATGCATCCAGCCCCAGTATGGCGCAGGCGTCATAGTCTTGCCAGCTGTTGACCGGCCGGCCGAGCATCCGCACCGATGATTTTTTCAGGGTGGCGTAGTGACGTGCCTGCGCGGCAAAATCGCCAGCGGAAAAACGTACTTCAAGGTGTGAGATATCGGAGGACTGCGCAGAAGACAGCGCGGCAGGCAGCGTTGGCCCGGTTAGTTCGGCGTCGCGCAACGATATGCCATAACCTTCGGCACGCAGGGTTTTTACGGCATCCAATGTGTCGGGATCGGCCAGGTCGCTATGCTTGAGCGTCAGCACCGTGCTGGCGGGCGGCATCCTTTTAATTGCCTCGCTTTTAAGCAGGGCCGGAGACACCTCCAGGAACAGCAGCTTGTTGCCCAGCAACCAGCCGGCTTGCTCATCGCTGAATTGATCTGCCACGAAAGTCAGCAAGGCATGCAAATCCTCTTCATTGGTCTGCACCTCGTCGCTGCCGGCATCCTGCCAGGTGAGCTCGTAACCGACAACGCCCTGTTTCGGGTCAAGCAAAGGTTCTCGGACTATGAAATTTTCATTACGCATCTTGGATTTTTTTTGGTGGATGGTGGAGGAGGTAACAAGATCGATTTTCCTAAACAGTATTAACGGCTGTTTTCCAGAAAAATTGAGCAGATGGCCTGATCTGCAAAGAAATGTGTCACGGAACTGAAGAAAAGATGTCGGATTATCACGACAAATGCGCATATTGCCTGTAAGTATTGGGAGGTGTTTCAGATGGGAAATTGCTTACTTTTTGGATATGTGCATTTTTCAATATCGCCCGGAGACGCAGGCCAGTACTAGCGTTATGACATTTAATTGATTGTTATTGAAGGTCGCTCACGTCAAATTTTCCCTTAATTTATGCCCAATTTGTTTCGATAGAATAATTAATGACAATTAGCAATTGTTAAACATTGTCATTACTGTATTTTTGTGAATTTTTACCCTTAGAATATGTTTCGCAGTATTGGCAATTCATTAACTTGAATCGAACATCAACTTTATTTCTGAGGGTAATAATGAAACAAACGACTATCGCTAAATTGCTTGCAGTTGCTGCTGCAGGCTTGTTGTCCCAAGCGGCTTTCGCTGACGGCGGCGCCATCACTTTTACCGGCAACATTGTTGACTCCCCATGCTCGATCTCTCCTGATAGCCAAAACAAGCTGGTGCCTATGGGTACCGTTGCTCGTACCGCACTGGACGGCGCTGCGGGCAAGAGAGCCACGCCATCCAAGTTCACACTCCTGTTGCAGAACTGCGGCGCGACTGCCAAGGGCGCAACCGTCACTTTCACCGGCACAACCGATGCAACAGTGACTGACGACCTGCGTATCGGCGTGGGCGAAGTTGCCGGCGCTGCGGCAACCGGTGTGGCCATCGAACTGGGTGACTCGGCCGGCGCCAAGATCCCGGTTGGCTCGGCATCGGCTACTTACGCCTTGGCAATGGGCGACAACCCATTGAAATTCCAGGCGACCTACGTTTCCACCGGGCCTGCAGTCACCGTTGGTACCGGCAACGCTACTGCGCAGTTCGTTGTTAATTATCTGTAATCAGCGCGCTTAGCAAAAATCCAAAAATCGCACTAATTCCTCCGCACTGCTTCCTCCGCACTACTTTGGCTCTTCATGCGTGCGGGGGAAGAACCGCCTGGCGCTTGCTATGGCCAAGCTTTAAGAATGGGTCGGCGAGCCGACACGATAACGGCATGCCGACCATCATTTTCCGTTACCCATGCATCAATTTGTGAGCACGCGCCAGCGGCTTGCTTAGAAATTTGTGCATTGAACATTTGATAGACGAGGTTTTCCATGTTGAGCAAACGATTCATCACTTCCGCCATCCTCGGCGGCATGCTGGCAACGTGCGCGCTGGCGGCGAACGCCAGTGTGATGCTGGGCGGCACTCGCGTGATCCTGGGCGAGAAAGACCGGCAGGCGTCGATCCCGCTGAAGAACACCGGCAACTCGCCGTATGTGGTGCAGACCTGGATCGATGCCGGCGAAGGCAAGAACAAGACGCCGCTGCTGGTGACGCCGCCTTTGTCGCGGCTCGACCCGGGTGCAGAAAACATCTTGCGCATCGTGCGCATCGCCGGTGACTTGCCGGGCGATCGCGAATCGGTGTTCTGGCTCAACGTCAAGGAGATCCCGGAAAAATCGGATCAGCCGAATGTGCTGCAAATCGCGGTGCGCACCCGCATCAAGATTTTCTACCGGCCGGCAGGCCTGGCCGGCAAGCCGGATGAGGCGCGCGGCCTGATCGCGCTGACGGTGGTGCCGGCTGTGGACGGCAAGGGCGCTGCGCTGCGGGTCAGCAATCCGAGCGCTTATCACGTGACATTTACCGGTTTCAAAATCAACGGCAACAAAGAACAGACCAAGGCCGGCATGGTGCAGCCTTTCGGCGCGCTTGATTTCCCGCTGAGCGCGATCGGCAGCCCGCAAGCCGTCGATGTCAGCTACACCACGATCAACGATTACGGCGGTGAAACCCCGGAAGTCGTGACCAGGGCGGCGGTCGCCAGCGCTACGCCAGCAGCCGCTGGAAAATAAGCGCCGCCGCAATCCGTCAGCAACGCCAGGTCCTGTTAGGGCAAATCAGTCTGTCGCGCGAGGCAGAAATAAAGGAAGGGAAAGCTGTGATCAGATCGTCGCATCAACGCAAGCCGGTACGCCTGGCATTGTCCACGATTACGCTGGCGGTGCTGTCGTTGGCCACGTTATCGCAGCTGGCCCATGCGCAAGGAGCGGCCGGCTCGGTATTCAATGAACAGTTTTTGGATATCGGCGGCGAGCAAAGCCGCGCTGACTTGTCTTTGTTCGCGTTTGGCAATCGCGTCATGCCCGGCAGTTATCTGGTCGACGTCAGCTTGAATGAAAGCGGCATCGGTCAAAACCAGGTGAATTTCGTCGACAAGGGTGATGAAAAAAATGCGCAAGCTTGCCTGACGCGCGCCATGCTGGACGGCTGGGGCGTCAAGGTCGAGGTGTTTCCAGTCTTGATGGCGGCCGGCGATCAATGCGTCGATCTGGCGCAAGCGATTCCCGGTTCCAGCGTCTCCTTCGATGGCGAAAAACTGCGCCTGTTCATCAGCATCCCGCAAGCCGCCATGAAGCGCCAGGCGCGCGGCGCCATCAGCCCCGATAAATGGGACCAAGGCGTCAATGTCGGCATGCTGGACTATCAGTTTTCGGCGGCGCGTTACGACGGCGGCAACAATAACACCAGCAGCAGTGTCAACAGCAGCATCACCGAATTCAACGCCAACCCCAGCACCAATCCCAGCACTACCGCCACCACCCAAGCGCGCAATACCTTGTATGCCGGCCTGCGCGGCGGTTTCAATCTCGGCGACTGGCGCTTTCGTAATTTCTCCACCTATAACCGCGGCGTCGATGGTGAAGGGCACTGGCAATCGGTGACGTCGTATCTGCAGCGCGATATTGCTTCTCTGGGCGGCCAGCTGGTGATCGGCGACAGCACCACTCTCGGTAATTTCTTCGACGCCTTCCAGTTTCGCGGCGTCCAGTTGTCATCCGACGATGGCATGCTGCCTGACAGCCAGCAAGGTTATGCGCCAACCATCCGCGGCGTGGCTCAGACCAATGCACGGGTGACGGTGCGGCAGAACGGTTATGTGGTGTACAGCAGCTATGTCGCGCCTGGCCCGTTCGTGCTGGACGACCTGTATCCGACTTCCTCCAGCGGCGATCTGGAAGTGACGATTACTGAAGCCGACGGCCGTGAAACCAAATTCAAGCAAGCATTCTCCGCCGTGCCGACTTTACTGCGCGAAGGCAGCTGGCGTTACGGCGTGACCGGCGGCCAGTATCGTAACGGCTATTCAGCCATCAATAGCGGTTCCAGCAACGCCAGGCCCAAATTCGTGCAGGGTACTTTGGCGCGTGGCCTGGGGCAGGAATACTCGGTGTATGGCGGTGTGATCGCCGCCGATATTTATCAATCGATCCTGTTCGGGGTCGGCAAGAACCTGCGCGATTTCGGCGCGATTTCAGCCGATCTGTCGCAGGCGCGCAGCAAGGTGCCGAACCAGCAAGACGTCAACGGTCAGTCGCTGCGTTTCCTGTACGCCAAAGCGTTCGAAAATTATGGCACTACGGTGCGCATGGCTGGTTATCGCTATTCCACCGGCGGCTTCCGCACCTTCCAGGAAGCGGCGCAGATGCAGGATCTGCAAGCCGGGCAAAACCTCAATAACCGCCGCAATCAGCTGCGGCTGGAGCTGGCCCAGCAATTGGGCAGCAAGGGCGGTACCGCCTACGCCTCGGCACAGCAGCAAAGTTACTGGGGCACCGATCAGAAAGACCGCTTGATCCAGGTCGGTTATTCGAATTTCTATAAACAGTTCAGCTATAGCGTTTTCTATAACCAAAGCAGCAATCTGAACGGACCGTCGAACCGGCAGTTGATGCTGACGCTGTCGATTCCATTGGGCGATACCCGTTCCTATGCCCGCTACACCGTGGCCAAGGGCAATAACGGCGACCTCACGCAACAGGCCAGCGTGTACGGCTCGGCGCTGGATGACGGCCGTCTGACTTATAACGTCAGCGCGGCCCATTCTAATCAGCAAGGCAACAGCGGCAGCGGCAGCGCCAGCTACCTGTCGCAAATCGGCCGGGTCGATTTCGGCCGTGCGCAAGGATCCGGTTATGGCCAGACCACGCTCGGCATGGCCGGCGGTGTGGTGGTGCATGGCGGCGGCGTCACCTTGTCGCAGCCTCTGGGCGAAACCATGGCGCTGGTGCAGGCGCCGGACGCCGCCAATGTCGGCTTTGAAGTGTATCCCGGCGTGCGTACCGATAGCCGCGGCAACGCGGTATTGGCGAATCTGAGCCCGTATCGGGTGAATCGCCTGGCAGTGCGTACCGAGGATCTGGGCGATAACGTTGAAGTCAGGAATGCAGCGCTGGAAGTGGTGCCGACGCGCGGTGCGGTGGTGCTGGCCAAGTTCGAAACATCGATCGGCTTGCGCCTGATGCTGAACCTGAGCGACAAGAACGGTAAACCGCTGCCGTTCGGAGCCAAGGTCGAGAACCTGCAGGGACAGGAAATGGGTATCGTTGGCAACGAAGGCCAGACCTTCATCAGCGGCGCCAGGGAGGCCGACGCGTTTACCGTGAAATGGGGCCAGGGCGCGGCCGAGCAGTGCCGCATTAAATACCATGTGCCGCCAGAAAAAAATCCAGCGCCGATCCGTGAATTGAATGCGCAGTGTGAATGAGCGCCGACGCCAATCTACTAGGCAGGCAAATAGGGAGTAGGGAAAGAATATGAAGATATTGCGGATCAAGGTTGTCGGCACAAGGCGTTGCCTGGTTTTGCTGGCGTTGTCTGCGCTAGCCCTGTTGAACGTTAGCGGTGCGCGGGCTGCCTGCGTGCGGCCGGCTGGCGCCACCGAGAAAATCATCCAGATGGACATGGGGTCGGTGGTGATCCCCAACAATGCAGCCGTCGGTGCGGTTTTTGCCACCAAGAGCTTCACGATTCCAATTGCCGGCGCATCTGAAATATCATGGAACTGCCCTGGCGGCGGTTATGTCTCCGGCCGCATATTGCAAGGCTCGCCGCTAGCCGGCATGCCCAATGTGTACACAACCGCCGTCACCGGCGTAGGCATCAGATTGTCACGGCAGATTACCGGCATTGGCCAGACTTTTTATCCTCATGTGATCAACATCCCGAATGGCAATGCGCAGTTTTTAAGTCCGTCGTATTTCACGGTCGAGTTGATTAAAACTGCAGCCAAGACTGGCAACGGGCCACTTGCGGCGGGTACTTACACCACCTACACAGGTAACGGCGACAACAAATCGGCCATCACCTCTATCCTGTCCGGCAACGGCATCACCATCATTACGCCGTCGTGCACGGTAGATGTGGGTTCGCAGAACATCGCGGTGAATTTCGGTTCGATAGCGCGCGCCAGTTTCAAGGGCGTCGGCAGCTCAGCCGGATCCAAGGGTTTTAATATCAAGTTGAATTGCCAGCGTGGCGAAAACGCCCAGAATACGATCGGGTTGAGAATGTCCGCTACTGCGGATCCATCCAATCAGCTCGGCGTGCTGCAATTGACGCAGGGCGCCGGTGTCGCCACCGGCGTCGGCATCCGGGTGCTGGATCAAGCCAGCAAGCCGGTCAGCTTCGGCGCATTGATGACGGTCGGTCCTTCCGCCGATATTCAGTATGTCGTGCCGTTCACCGCCAACTATTACCAGACTGCGCCGACGATCACAACCGGCATAGCCAACGGCGCCGCGACTTTTACCGTCGAATATCAATAACGGCGACCCATCCTGCCAGGTCGGGCTGTGGCCATCAACAGCCTGGCGTCATTCCCGCGAACGCGGGAATCAATTTTCACCGCGATACTCAGCAACCTGGATTCCCGCGTTCGCGGGAACGACGGAGCTGCCATGTGGGGAAATTGCCCCTAACTGAACGGTATTGGCGCTAGTGGCCTAATTCACGCCGGAACAAGTCATGGCGTTAACGAGTTGTCGTAATAACACAACACAGCACGCATTGTTCACAGGCACTCATCTAATTTTCAATAGGAAACTAATTGTTCTTTTTGGGACTTATTCGATTGTTAATTATCGACAGGAAAAACTGATTTAAGGTGGTTGTTTGACAATAAATTAATTGTTTTTTATAGAAATAATTTTGCTAAAAATGTTACTGATAGTGGTATTGCACGATTGTAAATGGCCGTGATTTCGCAATTCCCATCGAGATTTTTGAGTTGCATATTGCAACCAGATGATGAGCGTTAAGTGGTGATGCATATATTTTTGTCATAGATGTTTTTTTGTAAACTTTTTGCCGTTAGAATGTGCTGTCCTTAATTGTTAATAGGTTAACTTTTTTGTTAATTTATTGCTTACTTTGAATAGGACATAACTTTACATCTGAGGGTAAAAAATGAAACAAATGACTATCACTAAATTGGTTGCAGTTGCTGTTGCAGGTTTGTTGTCTCAAGCGGCCTTCGCTGACGGCGGCACCGTCATTTTCAACGGTAATATCACTGACTCCCCGTGCTCGATCTCGTCCGGCAGCACCAGCCAGGTTGTGCAATTGGGCAGCATTTCTAAAGCAGCGTTGAACGGCGCTGCGGCCAAGAAGTCGACGCCAGCCAAGTTCAATATCCTGCTGACAGACTGCGGTTCGACTGCCAAAGGCGCCACCGTCACTTTTACCGGCACAACCGATGCAACAGTGACCGACGATCTGCGTATTGATAACGCTGGCCAGGTTGGCGTCACTGCTGCAACTGGCGTCGCCATCGAGTTGGGCGACTCAGCCGGCACCAAGATCCCTGTCGGTAAAGCATCGGCCGCATACGTTCTGGGTTTGGGCGACAATCCTTTGGCCTTCCAAGCTGCTTACGTTTCCACCGGCGATACAGTTACCGCTGGCCCGGCTAACGCTACTGCGCAGTTCGTTGTTGCATACAACTAATCGGCGCGTCTGGAAAAAATCCTAAAACTGCGGTACTTCGTTTTACCGCACACGACGAAACAGAATGCCTGGCGCTAATTACGGCCGGGTTGTGAGGATGCGTCGACATACCGCAGCAGGAAGCGTATGTCGGCCATCATTTCCCCAGAACCAATGCATCAATTTGTGAGTACGCCGCGGCTGCTTGCTTAGAAGTTTGTGCATTGAATATTTGATAGACGAGGTTTTTATGCTGAGCAAACGATTCATCACTTCCGCCATCCTCGGCGGCATGCTAACAGTGTGCGCGCTAGCGGCGAACGCCGGCGTGATGCTGGGCGGCACTCGCGTGATCCTGGGCGAGAACGATCGGCAGGCGTCGATCTCGCTGAAGAATACCGACACTTCTCCTTATGTAGTGCAAACCTGGATCGACGCCGGTGAAGGCAAGAACAAGACGCCGCTGCTGGTGACGCCGCCTTTGGCGCGGCTCGATCCGGGCGCGGAAAACATCTTGCGCATCGTGCGCATCGCCGGTGACTTGCCGGGCGATCGCGAATCGGTGTTCTGGCTCAACGTCAAGGAAATACCTGAAAAAGTCGATCAGCCGAATGTGCTGCAAATCGCGGTGCGCACCCGCATCAAGATTTTCTACCGGCCGGCAGCTCTGGCTGGCAAGTCAAGCGAGGCATTCGCTTTAATCAAACTGAGTGTGGTTCCAGGCGAAGGCGGTAGCGGCGCGGCGCTGCGGGTTAGTAATCCGAGCGCTTATAGCGTGACCTTTCCCGGCTTCAAGATCAACGGCGGCAAGGAGCAGACCAAGGCCGGCATGGTACCGCCTTTCGGCACGCTTGATTTTCCGCTGAGTGCGATCAGCAGCCCGCAGGCTGTCGATGTCAGCTACACCACACTCAATGACTACGGCGGTGAAACGCCGGAAGTTGTGACCAAGGCGACAGTCGCTAGCGCTGCAACGGTGCTGGCACCGACGGCAGAGCAGGCTGCGCCGGCTGTCGTTGGCATCCCCAGGTAACGCCAAGTCCTGTCGGGGCATGTCGCGCAAGACAGAAATAAAGGAAGAAAAAAGTGATCAGATCGTCACATAAACGCAAGCCGGTACGTCTGGCGCTGTCCACGATTACGCTGGCGGTGCTGACGCAGCTGGCCCATGCGCAAGAAAAGGCCGGCTCGGTATTCAATGAACAGTTCCTGGATATCGGCGGCGAGCAAAGCCGCGCTGACTTGTCTTTGTTCGCATTCGCCAATCGTGTCATGCCCGGCAGTTATCTGGTTGACGTTAGCTTGAATGAAAGCGGCATCGGCCAAAGCCAGGTGAGTTTCGTCGACAGGGACGGCGAAAAAAATGCCCAGCCTTGCCTGACGCGCGCCATTCTGGACGGCTGGGGCGTCAAGGTTGAGGTGTTCCCGGCCTTGATGGCGGCCGGCGATCAATGCGTCGACCTGGCGCAGGCGATTCCCGGTGCCAGCGTTTCATTCAACAGTGAGAAGCTGCACCTGTCAATCAGCATCCCGCAAGCCGCCATGAAGCGCCAGGCGCGCGGCGCCATAAGCCCGGACAAATGGGACCAGGGCGTCAATGTCGGTATGCTGGACTACCAGCTTTCGGCGGCGCGCAATGACGGCAGAAAAAATAACGGCAGGGACGTCGAGTTCAACGCCAACCCCGGCACTACAAACACTGCGCAAGCGCGTAATACCTTGTATGCCGGTCTGCGCAGTGGCGTCAATTTTGGCGACTGGCGCTTTCGTAATTTCTCCAGCTATAACCGCAGCGCTAACGGCCGCGGCCGCTGGCAGTCGATGACGTCGAATTTGCAACGAGATATTGCCTCCCTTGGCGGTCAATTGGTGATCGGCGAGAGCACTACACCGGGTAATTTCTTCGACGCCTTCCAGTTCCGCGGCGTCCAGTTGTCGTCCGACGACGGCATGCTTCCCGACAGCCAGCAAGGTTATGCGCCAACCATCCGTGGCGTAGCCCAGAGCAATGCGCGGGTGACTGTGCGGCAGAACGGTTACGTGGTGTACAGCACCTACGTCGCGCCTGGCCCGTTTGTGCTGGACGACTTGTATCCGACTTCGTCCAGCGGCGATCTGGAAGTGACGATTACGGAAGCCGACGGCCGTGAAACCAAGTTCAAGCAAGCATTCTCCGCGGTGCCGACTTTACTGCGCGAAGGCAGCTGGCGCTACAGTGCGACCGGCGGCCAGTATCGCGACGGTTTTTCAAACGCCAATAGCGGCGCCAAGCCTAAATTCATGCAAGGCACGATAGCGCGCGGGATGGGCAAGGAATTCTCGATATATGGCGGTGTGATCGCCTCTGATATTCATCAATCGTTGTTGTTCGGGGTCGGCAAGAACCTGCGCGATTTCGGCGCGATTTCGGCCGATCTGTCGCAGGCGCGCACCAAGGTGCCGAACCAGCAAGATGTCAACGGCCAGTCGCTGCGTTTCCTGTACGCCAAAGCGTTCGAGAATTACGGTAGCAATGTACGCATGGCCGGTTATCGCTATTCCACCGGCGGCTTCCGCACCTTCCAGGAAGCGGCACGGATGCAGGATCTGCAATTCGGTCAGGTACTCAATAACCGTCGCAATCAATTGCAGATCGATCTGTCTCAGCAATTGGGCAGCAAGGGCGGCACCGCCTACATTTCGGCGCAGCAGCAAAGTTATTGGGGCGCCGCAAAAAAAGATCGTCTGATCCAGGTCGGTTATTCGAATTTCTACAAACAGCTTAGCTATAGCGTTTTCTATAACCAAAGCAGCAATCTGTACGGAACCGCGAATCGGCAGTTGATGCTGACCTTGTCGATTCCGCTGGGCGATAGCCGTTCCTATGCTCGCTACACCGTAGCCAAGGGCAACAACGGCGAGGTAAGTCAACAGGCCAGCGTATACGGCTCGGCGCTGGATGACGGCCGCCTGACTTATAACGTCACCGCGGCCCATTCGAATCAGCAAGACAATAGCGGCAGCGCCAGCGCCAGCTACCTGTCGCAGATCGGCCGGGTCGATTTCGGCCGTACCCAAGGCTCCGGTTATGGACAGACTACGCTCGGCGTGGCCGGCGGCCTGGTAGTGCATGGCGGCGGCGTCACCTTGTCGCAGCCTTTGGGCGAAACCATGGCGCTGGTGCAGGCGCCGGACGCTGCCAACGTCGGCTTTGAAGCGTATCCCGGCGTGCGTACCGATAGTCGCGGCAACGCGATATTGGCGAATCTGAGCCCGTATCGGGTGAATCGCCTGGCAGTGCGTACCGAGGATCTGGGCGATAACGTTGAAGTCAAGAATGCCGCGTTGGATGTGGTGCCGACGCGCGGTGCGGTGGTGCTGGCGAAATTTGAAACATCGATCGGCTTGCGCCTGATGCTGAATCTGAGCGACAAGAACGGCAAGCCGCTGCCGTTCGGCGCCAAGGTCGAGAACCTGCAGGGGCAGGAGATGGGCATCGTTGGCGGTGAAGGCCAGACCTTCATTACCGGCGCCAGGGAGTCTGATGAGCTCAATGTGAAGTGGGGCCGTGGTGCGGCAGAGCAGTGCCGCATTAAATACCGCGTGCCGGCTGAGAAAAATCCACCGCCGATTCGTGAATTGAATGCGCAGTGTCAATGGACGTCTGCATCAATGCCGGCAAATAAGGAATAGAGAAGGGACTATGAATATATTGCGAATAAATGTTGCTGGCGGGAGCTGCCGCCTGGTATTGCTGGCGTTGTCTGCGTCAGCCCTGTTGAGAGTTAGCGGCGCGCAGGCTGCTTGTGTGCGGCCAGCCGGCGCTACCGAGAAAATCATTCAGATGGACTTGGGCCCACAGGTCATCCCCGCTAATACCGCCATCGGTGCTGTATTTGCGACCAAGGATTTCACGATTCCAATTGCCGGTGCATCTGAAGTAGCATGGAACTGCCCTGGTGGCGGCTCTGTGACCGGCAGCATATTGCAGGGAACAGCCATAGCCGGCATGTCCAATGTCTACACAACGGCGGTGCCCGGCGTGGGGATTAGATTGTCACGGCAGATTACCGGTGTCGGCCGGACTTATTATCCACACACGCTTAATGTGCCCGCCGCCCCTGTGCTATTTTACAGTCCGTCGTATTTCACGGTCGAATTGATCAAGACGGCCACCAAGACCGGTAGCGGACAGCTGGCCTCCGGTACTTACACCACCTATAAAGGCAACGGCGATAACATATCGGCGATCACCTCTATCCTGTCCGGCAGCGGCATCACCATCATTACGCCGTCATGCACGGTGGATGCGGGCTCGCAGAATATCCCTGTTAATCTCGGTGACGTTGGCAAGAGGGGCTTCAAGGGCGTCGGTTCGACTGCCGGCGAGCGGTCGTTCAATATCAAACTCAATTGCCAACGCGGCGAAAATGCCCAGAATACGATCATGCTGAAGATGAGCGCCACCGCCGACCCATCCAGTCAGCCTGGCGTGTTGAAATTGAAGCAGGTTGCCAACATGGCGACCGGTGTCGGCATTCAGATCCTGGATAAAGGCGGTCAGCCAGTCATTTTCGGTACGCCGGTAGTGGTGGGGCCCTCTGCCGACATCCAATATATCGTGCCGTTCAGCGCCAGGTATTATCAGACCTCGGAGACCATGAAAGCAGGTCCTGCCAACGGCGAAGCGACTTTTACCGTCGAATATCAATAGCGGCTGTAATAGCGGCTGTCCATGCCGCCCGACGCAGGCTTAAGGTTTGACCAGGGCGGCGCGCTGCTGCAGTAAACCAAGCCAGCGCTCGCCGCACTGCGCATCGCTGATGCATAACGCGTAGTCGGTCACGGTACGGGCGGCGCGTTCCAGTAACTGGATATCCGCTTCGTGCTGGCGGGCGACATGCGGATCTTCCAGGAATAACACGCGCCGGCATTGCTGGCGATCCAGGATCAATTCAGCGATTTGCGCATCGCCGCCTAGCGGGCCGCTGAGGAAGGGTTTGACCCAGTTGCGCCCGGCTTCCTCGCCCTTGATTTTCTGCGCCAGCTTATTCAGCAGGCTGCCGGTAGTGCCGGTAGCACAGCGAAATGCAAACTGATCGAGTAGCGCGAAATGACGTTCAGCTATATCCAGCATCCGTTCTTTCATTGCATCATGAGCAATCAGCGCGATGCCTTCCTGTGCCAGATCGAAAGTCGGATCCAGTTCAGGATTCGGTGCGGCGCCGGCGGCCACGGCTTCCAGCTCCAGCCATTCGCGGGCGCCGGCCAGCGTCGATAAGAACGGTTTGCCGTGGATCACGCATTGCCGTTTCAAGGCTACCGCTTCTGGAAAGGTGGATGAGGGATCGACCGGATCCATCAGGTAAATCACCGCATCCAGGGTGCGCGCCGGGTCGGCGTCGACCACGCGCGACACCAGCTTCATCAAGCCGCCGTGGCGGCCGTAAGGGAAGCGTTCGATGTACGGATAAGCAGCGAGCAAGCCTAGTTGCTGCATGGCGTCCAAAGTTCGTCCAACCACTATGAGTTGCGGTTGCAACTGCTGTTCGATGCTATGGCGGCTGCCATTCAGCAACTGGGCCAGCGCGGATTCGGGACCGTGCTGGTGGCTGCGGCTGGTGGCGAGGCCGATCCGGAAGCGGGCGGCAGGGGCGTTGGAGGAGGAATTGGCAGGCATATAACAAGAAACTCGCAGAGGTCAGCAGGGGCAACATTGCACCGGCCTGACTTTACCATATTGGCATGCTGGAAAAACCATGGCGTTGGGCCAAATTGGCAGTCATAGCGCAATTGGAACTACAATGTCAGCCATGAACAAGGCATTTGTAAAAGAATCTGAAGGCGATGACGACGATCTGGAATTCGGGTTGCCGGCGATTCCGCCCGGCACCAAGAATTACATGACGCCGCAGGGCTATCAACACATGAAAGACGAGCTATTGCGTCTGATTGATGCAGATCGGCCGGAGGTGGTGCGCATCGTGTCCTGGGCTGCCTCCAACGGCGACCGTTCGGAAAACGGCGATTATATTTACGGCAAGCGCAGGTTGCGTGAAATCGACCGCCGCATCCGCTTTTTAACCAAGCGCCTGGATCTGGCCGAGGTGGTTGATCCAAGCGTGCATCACGGCCGCGACCAGGTGTTTTTCGGCGCCACGGTGAGTTACCAGAATCATGCCGGCGAAGAGCATACGGTGACGATTGTCGGCATCGATGAGCTGGATCCGCTGCATGGCAAGATCAGCTGGATTTCACCGGTGGCGCGCGCCTTGACCAAGGCCCACGAAGGCGAGAGCGTCACCTTGATGACGCCGGCCGGGCTGGACGAATTGGAAATCCTGGCGGTCAGCTACCCTGCGCCTTAAACTTGCTACGTCCGTTAGCGCGAATCGGACAGCGGCGACGCTGCCATCCGATTCGCCGTGCTTATCGTTTCTGATACTGCTGGCTGCCAAACAAGATATCCCGCGCCTTGTCATCGGTCAGCGGCTTGCGCGCCGAGGCTAGTATTTCGACGCCGCGTTTTACTGCAGGACGTTCGCTGATGGTGTCGAACCAGGTTTTCAGATGCGGATAATCGCTCAGCTCTATGCCCTGATTTTTCCAGGAACGAATCCACGGGAAAGTGGCGATGTCGGCGATCGTATATTCATTGCCAGCCAGGTAAGGGTGTTGCGACAATTGTTTGTCGATCACGCCATAGATGCGCTTGGCTTCGTTGGTGTAGCGATTGACTGCATACTCAATCTTTTCCGGCGCGTAGATGCGGAAATGGTGGGTCTGGCCCAGCATCGGTCCGACAGCGCCCATCTGGAACATCAGCCATTGCAGGGTGTTGAATTTCTCGCGATCGGTGTGGCCCAGGAACTGGCCGCTCTTGCCGGCCAGGTAAACCAGGATCGCACCCGATTCAAACAGGGAAATCGGCTTGCCGTCGGGGCCGTGGGCGTCGACGATGGCCGGGATCTTGTTGTTGGGTGAAATCGACAGGAAGTCCGGTTTGAACTGGTCGCCGGCGCCGATATCGACCGCGTGTACACGGTAGGGCAGGCCCAGTTCTTCCAGCAGGATATGAACCTTGTGGCCGTTCGGGGTGGCCCAGCTATAGACATCGATCATGGCTATTTCCTTTTTTAATGTGCTGCGTTCAGATTTTTGCCAGCCGCTGCAGCGCCTGCTGCAAGGTCTGGTCTTGTTTGGCAAAGCAGAAACGGACGATGCCAGACTCGCGTGGTGACTGATAGAACGCCGATACCGGAATTGCCGCAACGCCGATTTCGGAGGTCAGCCAGATGGCAAAATCAGCCTCGCTTAGCGACGAAATGGCAGAGTAATCGACACACAGGAAATAGGTGCCGTCGGCCGGCAGCAGCTTGAAACGGGTATGCTTCAAGCCATCGCGGAACAGGTCGCGCTTGCGCTGATAGAAAGCCGGCAATTCGATATAGGGCGCGGGATTTTGCATATACTGCGCAATCCCGTGCTGCACCGGTGTATTGACGGTGAAAATATTGTATTGATGGACTTTGCGGAATTCCGCGGAAAGCGCCGCCGGCGCCGCCACATAGCCGATTTTCCAGCCGGTGACATGATAGGTTTTGCCGAAGCTGGAAACCACAAACGCGCGTGCCGCGAGTTCAGGATGACGGCAAATCGATTCATGGCGGATGCCGTCGAACACCATGTGTTCATAGACTTCGTCCGACAGGATCAGGATCTCGGTGCCGCGCACGATGTCTTTCAGCGCCTCGATGTCGGCCAGAGTCAGCACGCTGCCGGTCGGGTTGTGCGGCGAGTTGACCAAGATCATCCGCGTAAGCGGGCTGACCGCCGCTGCAATCCGGTCCCACGGGATCGCGTAGCCGTCCGCGCCCAATGTCATTTGCACCAGCACCGGCTTGCCGCCGGCCAGTTCGATCGCCGGCACGTAGCTGTCATACGCCGGTTCGATCACAATCACCTCGTCGCCTGGATGCACCGCGCACATGATGGCGGTCAGCAGGCCCTGAGTAGCGCCGGCGGTGACTGTGATTTCGGTGGCTGGATCGTAGTTGTGACCGTAGAGTTTTGCGATTTTATCGACGATGGCCTGGCGCAAGGCCGGTACGCCGGGCATCGGCGGATACTGGTTGAAACCGCTTTTCATGGCGTTGCTGACGGCGTCGACCAGCGCTGGATCGCAATCGAAATCCGGGAACCCTTGCCCCAGGTTAACCGCGGATTTTTCGCTGGCGAGGGTCGACATCACCGTGAAAATGGTGGTGCCGACCTTGGGCAGTCTGGATTGAAGTTGCTTGGGCGTGTAGTCTGCATGGGTTGTGTCAACTGCTGCAGCGTCAGGAATTCTCAAATCACGGTTCATCTGCTGTCAATCTCGCTTAGTGTCTGGCTTAGTGCCTAGATTAATGTCTGAATTCGGCATTTTAGCGGTTTGTATGAGACTGCACAGCGGCCGGCGAATTCCTGAGATTAAGCGTTAGCCGGGCTCCATGCCTGGGGCGGGATGATGGCGAAAAGTCCTGCCTTGGCCGTCTTGCGCGCCAGCTTCAACAGGGCCTTGTCTTTGGTGATCAGAGTGGTGGCTTGCGCGCCCAGCGCCAGCTCCAGGAATTTCTGGTCGTCTGGGTCGGTACAGATGGGCAGGAGGATGTCAGTACGCGGTGTCAGCGCCCCGGCTTCCAGGCAGCTGATCAAGGCGTCAAATTCGGCATTGATGGCAGGGCGGGTCTCATCGGTGATGGGAAGATGGGGGTAATGCAACACCATTTGCCACTCCTGGCGGCAGTCGGCGCGGGTTACAGCTTCCACTTCGCCGCTTTGCAAAGCCGCCATTAATCCGCTCCAGCGCGGATCGCGGAAGACAAATAAATCGAGACAGACATTGGTGTCGATGACGATGCGTGGTTTGGTCTGGCGGGTTTGAGTCGTTGCCGGTAAATCTGGGGTCATGCTTAGCCTATGCGGGTTTCCATCAATCGGTAGCGCGCATTTTACCCCGGCTGCGAGGCCGGCAAGCCAGCTTCCAGCAGCTGCGCGAAAGTGGCGGCAAAAAGATGGACGTCGCCGGGCCAGCGGGCCGAGATGTAATTGTGGTCTTGCATCACGAAAGCCGGGCGGCTGTCATGCGTGCTGTCGCGGAACAAGCCGCTGCTTTTACGAAAATAATCCGGCGCACCGGGTGCGACATCGATGAAATCGTCCGACTGCACCAAAGCCCGCGTTACTTCCGCCTGGACGCCGCGATAGCCGGCCGCTTCGCCAGCTTGTTCGCCATAGGTGCGGTAATAGGCGGGGTTCCAGAAACGGCCGCAGAATTTCATCAGAGTCCAGGCGCTGTGCTCCAGTTTCCATGTCAGTGCGGTGGTCTTACGGCCGTACAGGACCGATTTGCCGGTGCGCGGCGACCGGCTGCGCGCGGCAAGAACGACGCCGTGGCAGATTGCCGCCACCGGTTTATTGCTGTCGAAAAAAGCGCCGACGAAATGCTGCAACGGCTGGCTTTCCAGATAGGCGCGCATGCCGCGGGAGTTGTGGCCGCCTGGCAGTAGCAGACCGTCGTAGTCTGCAACTTGCAGCTCAGCATAGGTCAGCGGCGTTTGAAATGCGCGCTCGCCCTGGAGCGTAGCGTAGTCGGCGCGTGCGGCAGCATTGGCGCGCAGCGCCAGGCCTAGCAGCTTTATTTTTTTCAGCAGCGGGAGGAAACCCCAGATATCCAGTCCCTCGCCGGACACCATCAGTGGATCGGCAGCGGCGGGCCGGCCGTCGGGCGTGGCAAAAACCACCGTATGCCCGCGTTCGGTCAATATGCGCCAGGACACCGCCACCTCGCTGGGATCGAAATCCAGATTGGGTATGGGGATCAGGATAATTTTTGACGATGCGCTCATGGCTGGTTCTTGGTCGGATGTGGCGCTAGCTTAGCGTATATCGTGATGTACCGATCAGTAGACAACAAACGGCTCAGTGCTTATGCTTGAGCGCTGCTGGCAAAATTCAACTCCAAGGATAAATAAAGCCTATGAAAGTTCTTGAAACAGAGCGCTTGATCTTGCGCAAGCTGAACGGCGCTGACGCCGCATTTTATCTGCGCTTGGTGAACGAGCCTTCGTGGCTGCAATTCATAGGCGACCGCGGCATAAGAACCGTGGATCAAGCGCACGCAACGCTTCTGAGCGGCCCGATGGCGATGTATGAGAGTCATGGCTTCGGTTTGTACATGGTCGAGCTGAAGGATGGGGCAGTGCCGATCGGCATGTGCGGCTTGATCAAACGCGAAACCTTGCCGGACGTCGATATCGGCTATGCCTTTCTGCCGGAATTCTGGGGCAAGGGCTACGCTTACGAGGCTGCGGCGGCAGTGCTGGAGTACGGTAACAGCGTCTGCGGCCTGCAGCGGATCGTGGCAATTACTGCACCTGATAATTATCAATCGATCAAATTGCTTGAAAAGATAGGTTTGAAATTTGAAGCAATGCTGCAGTTGAAAAACGATGGTTCCGAGACTAAATTGTTTGCCT
Organism: Collimonas sp.; assembly: GCF_035566375.1. Taxonomy (GTDB): domain Bacteria; phylum Pseudomonadota; class Gammaproteobacteria; order Burkholderiales; family Burkholderiaceae_D; genus Collimonas. Next base: position 178,332 of record NZ_DATMRK010000029.1, on the reverse strand, counting down.
GTCATTTCTAGCCAGGCTGGTGCGCGTCCACGGTGCTTTAACCCACATCCCGTTTTTCGCGGCGCGCAGTAGCAGCAACATGGCGACCAGGAAGCAAATTGCGATGGCGGCCACCGATGCTTCAAGCCCGAACACGCCACCGGAAATCCATAACGGCCCGCTGACTTCCCCTTGCAGCAAACTGGCGCTTTTGCGGCCGGACACCGCCAAACCGAAGATCCCGCCCTGTGTGAAATTCCATGCGAAATGCGCTCCGATTGGGAACCATAGGCGGCGTTTCAGTAAAAAGGCTGCGGCCAGGAAAACCCCGGCTTCGAGCATGATCGACACAGCGCCTTGCAGGCCGGCGCCGGGATTGAGGAAATGCACCGCGCCGAATAATGCAGCCGAAATAATCAGTGCCAGCCATGTGCCTGACGCCTGCTCGCTGATCCGGAAAATGACGCCACGGAAAATCAATTCTTCCGTTATCGCCGCGTTTGCCGCCGCCATTGCCGCCGGAAAGAGGACGCCCCATGCTCCCATTCCGGTCAACCGGTAATAGCCCGTCATCCACAAGATGGCGAGCGTTAGCGTGAACATTGCGGCGCCCAGCAACACGCCGCCGAACAACTCCAGAAATGCTCCCCGTGCGGCAAATTCAATGACGGGCCGACGTTCTACGCGACTGACGTAAAAACGATAGGCAAGAATCGCCAGCACCATAGTCAAAAGATTGGTCAGCGATATGGCGTGTGAAATGCGGCCCACAAGCGGAATTTCTTTTTTTAACCAATCCAGGGCAGGCAAGGCGACCAGAAGCGGAACGACGATGGCGCTGCATCCTAGCAGGATGCGAAGCAGAGGCCATTGGCGCGCCCGATCCCAAGTGATCTTGCGATTTACGCTCTTGGCCGTGTGAGGTTCTTTGTGCACGCTGTATCTCCGGTTCGAACTTTTGTAAAGTTGATATTCTTTGACTAGTATTGTCTCTATGCGCAAGTTGCCATTTGTGAATGGAAAATCGGCTCGAAATATTACTCTGAAGAAAATAAATTTGGGGGAAATATTTATATTGCGAGCGCCGAGAAGCCATCGACGATCCGGGCGAAATGCATTGTAAGTACCGTCGTGCTAAGGTGATGACTCGCGATTCCACTTCAGCAGGAGGCACAAATGAAGTTGATTGAGCCAGACGAAAAGAACGACTTTCATGCGATTTTGCAAGCGCAGCATCTTGCTGCGGACGACTTTGAATTGCATGAGGTGGATACGACAGATCCCAAAACCGATGAAATATTCGCGTTGAGCGGTTTTGTCACGGTCAGCAGGAAATCCACTGGCCGCAAAAAACAATATCCGATCGGGGACGGTTCGAGCTGGGTCGCTGAATTTGAGCGCGATCTGTCGTCAGGTGATTTTGGCTAAGAGCCGATGGCGCTCAGCAATTGGACTGCGCTCAGCGGCGCCAGCGCCGATATGTTTGTTTCGGTATCATTGCGAACATTCTCAGGTTTATTTGGATGTTCACATGCTGATTGTTTTGTCGCCCGCAAAATCCCTTGATTACAGCACTCCCAGCACTACCGAAACACACACCACGCCAGATTTCATCGATCATTCGGCTGAGTTGATCAGCGTCTTGCGGGAATTGTCGCCGGCGCAGATCGGCAGCATGATGAAGATTTCGGATCCGCTGGCGCAATTGAACACGGCCCGTTTTGCCTCGTGGTCAGAGAAATTCACCAGCGCCAATTCGAAACAGGCGATCATGGCCTTCAACGGCGATGTCTACGAGGGCCTGGATGCGGCGTCCTTGAATACCACCCAACTGAACTATGCGCAAAGCCGCATCCGGATCTTGTCTGGCTTGTATGGCGTATTGCGGCCGCTAGACCGGATGCAGCCCTATCGGCTGGAAATGGGCACCAGCCTGGCCAATCCGCGCGGCAAGAATCTGTACGCTTTCTGGGGTGATACGGTGACCCAGGCTTTGAACCGGCAACTGAGCCAGCAAAAGGCCAAGACGCTGGTGAACCTGGCCTCGGAAGAATATTTCAAGGTGGTGCGGCCGAAGGTTCTCGACGCCAGTATCGTCACTCCGGTATTCGAGGATTGGAAGAACGGCAAGTACAAGATTATTTCCTTCTACGCCAAGCGGGCGCGCGGATTGATGGCGCGTTACGCGGCACTGAACAAAATCAGCGATGCGGAAAAGTTGAAAGCGTTTGATCTGGGCGGCTATCAATATATTCCGCAGGATTCCGATAGCGGCCGCTGGATGTTCCGGCGCCGTTCAGGAGAATAGTCAGGCGGAGGCCGAGCGTCGTCTGCTGCGAGTTAAATATAAAGGATGAAAAAATGGCTGGAACCGAATTTGCTGCACTTGCCGGGCTTGCCGTCACTTACCAGGATATCGCCGCCGCGGCCAAACGCCTTGAGGGCGTCGCTTACAAGACGCCGGTACTTACCTCAAGCCAGGCAGACCACTTGGCGGACGCCAGTATTTTCTTCAAGTGTGAAAATTTTCAGCGAGTAGGCGCTTTCAAGTTTCGCGGCGCGTATAACGCCATCAGCTGCCTTAGCGAACAGCAGAAGCAGCAAGGCGTGGTCGCTTTTTCTTCCGGTAATCATGCGCAAGGCATGGCGCTGGCGGCGCGCATGCTGGGCGTGCATGCGACCATCGTCATGCCGAGCAATGCGCCGGCCATGAAGCTGGCGGCGACGCGCGAATACGGCGCCGAGATCATTTTGTACGATCGTGAGCGCGAGGATAGGGAAGAGATTGCAGCCCGTTTGTCCGCTGAGCGCGGTTGCGCCGTGATTCCTGCTTACGATCATCCTGATGTGATTGCCGGCCAAGGCACGGCGGCGAAGGAATTGTTCGAGGCCGTCGGGCCGCTTGATTATTTGTTTGTTTGCACCGGCGGCGGCGGTTTGCTGTCCGGCTGCGCTATCGCAGCGGCGCATTTGTCGCCCGCTTGTATTGTCATCGGCGTCGAGCCGGAAGCCGGCAACGATGCGCAGCAGTCCTTGCGCAGCGGTAGCATCGTGCATATTCCGGTGCCCGACACGATTGCCGACGGTGCCCAGACGCAGCATGTCGGCAAGCTGGTGTTGCCGATTCTTCAGGCATATGTAAAAGACATCGTTACCGTCAGCGACGATCAGTTGCGCACCCAAATGCGATTTTTTGCCGAGCGTATGAAGATCGTGGTCGAGCCGGCCGGTTGCCTGGCTGCTGCTGCAGTCATGCACCGGGTGCTGCCGTTCGCTGGAGAAAAAGTCGGCGTGATCGTGAGCGGCGGCAATGTCGATATGGAACTGTTTGCGCGCAGTATTGCTGCTGCGAAAACATTTTCTTGATGTGTGTCGGATAAAAGCTGTTTTGCAAGAATTGGGTAAGGGCGCGGAGATCTATGGTTAAGCTGCATGTCATATGAATGTCATATATTTCTTGCTGGTTTGACCGCTTTCCCCGCGACGCGTTAGAATGCCGGGTTATTGAAAACCTGGGCCTTGCTGAATATGCGTCGTAAACTTGTAGCCGGTAACTGGAAAATGAATGGCAGTCTGGTTGCCAACGCTGCATTACTGGCGGAAATCAAGGCTGGCCTGAGTGCAATAGCTTGTGATATTGCGGTGTGCGTACCTGCTCCTTATTTCGCACAATGTCAGTCTGAGCTTGCCGGATCGGCAATTGCATTGGGCGCGCAGGACATTTCGGCGCACGCAGCCGGTGCTTATACCGGTGAAGTCGCGGTCAGCATGTTGCAGGATTTTGCTTGTCGCTACGCTATCGTCGGCCATTCCGAACGGCGCGCTTACCACGCGGAAAGCGATGAATTGGTAGCGCAGAAGGCCTTGCGCGCGTTGCAGGCTGGCATTACGCCTATCGTCTGTGTCGGCGAAACCCTGGCTGAGCGCGAAGCCGGCCAGACCGAGGCAGTGGTGGGGCGGCAGTTGGCAGCGGTGCTGGATCTGCTGGATGCAGCCGATCTGGCCAGGATTGTGGTGGCGTATGAGCCTGTGTGGGCGATCGGGACCGGTAAGACGGCGACCCCGCAGATGGCGCAAGATGTACATCTGGCCTTGCGCGCCAGGCTGGCAGGGAAGAATCCCGCAGCCGCAGTCGAAGTAAAGATTTTGTATGGCGGCAGCATGAAGCCGGACAACGCTGCTGAATTGCTGGGCATGCCGGATATAGACGGTGGTTTGATCGGCGGCGCAGCGTTGAAGGCAGTTGATTTTCTGGCGATTGTCGCTGCAGCCCGATAGTTTGGATTTGGTAATTAGTAAAAACAAAGCATCAACTCTCATTGGAAATCATTAAATGAACACAGTATTTAATATCATTGTCATCGTTCAGGTGTTGTCGGCGTTGACGATTATCGGCCTTGTGCTACTGCAGCATGGCAAGGGCGCCGATATGGGTGCGGCCTTCGGCTCCGGCGCCTCGGGAAGTTTGTTTGGTGCGACCGGTTCTTCGAATTTTCTGTCGAAATCGACGGGCCTGGCGGCAGCGATTTTCTTCATCGCGACCTTGGCTTTGGTGTATCTGGGGAATCACCGTACGGTAGCCAGCGGCGGCGTGATGGATAATCTGCCCGCGGCTCCAGCGCCTGCGGCAGCAATTCCGGCGACGACGGCGGCGCCGGCAACTGCCCCTGCAGCTGCTTCCGCATCGGCTAGTGTATCGACTAGTGCAGCTGCTTCCGTGCCAGCACCTTCGACCGGCAGCGCGCAGTCGAATCAAATTCCTAAATAAGTACTGTTTGTGAGTGAAATTGCTGACTTTTAATCCGATTGTGCATTGAACAAAAGTACTAAATCAGGTTAAAATACGCGCTTATGCCGACGTGGTGAAATTGGTAGACACGCTATCTTGAGGGGGTAGTGGCGAAAGCTGTGCGAGTTCGAGTCTCGCCGTCGGCACCAAAGAATATGAGGCCAGCAACGGTTGCCCCTGCGCTGGCTTTTTGTCGAGGAACTTGTGGTCTGGTTTGCTGGATTGGGGGCGTCAGGTTTGATCATTCAAGCCGGCAAATCATTCTGCAAAGGGGCTGCGAGGGAGTGATCCTCTCTCGTAGTCTCGACTGTTCAAACTACTGGCGCAAAATCGTGAACCTCGAAAATTATTTTCCCGTCCTGCTGTTTATCCTGATCGGTATCGCGGTTGGCATCGCCCCGCAATTGCTTGGTCGTGTACTTGGGCCGCATCGGCCTGACTCCCAAAAAACTTCTCCATACGAATGCGGTTTTGAAGCATTCGAAGATGCGCGCATGAAGTTCGATGTGCGTTATTACCTTGTCGCCATTTTGTTCATTTTGTTCGATCTGGAAACCGCATTTTTCTTCCCGTGGGGGGTTGCCATGCGCGACCTCGGTTGGCCGGGCTTTATCACGATGATGGTGTTTATCGCTGAATTCGTGGTGGGCTTCTGGTACATCTGGAAACGCGGCGCTCTGGATTGGGAGTAAGCCATGTCTATTGAAGGTGTATTGAACGAAGGCTTTGTCACCACTACGGCTGACAAACTGATCAACTGGACCCGCACCGGCTCTTTGTGGCCGATGACGTTTGGCCTGGCCTGTTGTGCGGTCGAAATGATGCATGCCGGCGCTTCGCGCTACGACATGGACCGTTTTGGTGTGATTTTCCGGCCGTCGCCGCGTCAGTCCGACGTGATGATCGTGGCCGGCACGCTGTGCAACAAGATGGCGCCTGCCTTGCGTAAGGTGTACGACCAGATGCCGGAACCGCGTTGGGTGATTTCCATGGGTTCCTGCGCCAACGGCGGCGGCTATTATCACTATTCGTATTCGGTGGTGCGCGGTTGCGATCGTATCGTGCCGGTCGATATTTACGTTCCTGGTTGCCCGCCGACTGCTGAAGCACTGCTGTATGGCATCATCCAGCTGCAAAACAAGATTCGCCGCACCAACACGATTGCGCGCTAAGAGAACACCATGACGACCAAACTGGAAACCCTGGAAGCCGCCGTGCGCAATGCGCTGGGCGATGACCTTCAAAGTCTGACTGTGGCCTTTGGCGAGATCACGATCGTGGTCAAGGCTTCGAATTATCTGTCGGCGATGCGCGTGCTGCGCGATCACGCCGATACTCGTTTTGAAGAATTGATCGACCTCTGCGGCGTCGATTATTCAACCTATGGCGAGGGTACATGGGACGGCGCGCGCTTTGCGGCGGTTTCCCATTTGCTGTCGATCGAGCATAACTGGCGCCTGCGGGTGCGTGTTTTCGCGCCGGACGACGAGATGCCGATGCTGGCTTCGCTGACCGATATCTGGGCCTCGGCCAACTGGTACGAGCGCGAAGCCTTCGACTTTTTCGGCATCCTGTTCGAAGGTCACAACGATTTGCGCCGCATCTTGACCGACTACGGTTTCATCGGCCATCCTTTCCGCAAGGATTTCCCGGTTTCGGGTTATGTCGAGATGCGCTACGACGCGGAGCAAAAACGCGTAATTTATCAACCCGTAACGATCGATCCGCGCGAAATCACGCCGCGGGTGATTCGTGAAGAACATTACGGGATCAAATAATGGCAGAAATTAAGAATTACACGCTCAACTTCGGCCCGCAACATCCGGCCGCGCACGGTGTGTTACGCCTGGTGCTGGAGTTGGATGGTGAAGTGATCCAGCGTGCCGACCCGCATATCGGCCTGCTGCATCGCGGCACCGAAAAGCTGGCAGAACAAAAAACCTATCTTCAGTCAGTGCCTTACATGGATCGCCTCGACTACGTCTCGATGATGTGTAACGAGCACGGTTATGTGATGGCAATCGAGCGCTTGCTCGGTCTTGAAGTGCCACTCCGTGCGCAGTACATCCGCGTCATGTTCGACGAAATCACGCGTCTGCTGAATCACCTGATGTGGATCGGCGCGCATGCGCTGGACGTCGGCGCGATGGCGGTATTGCTGTACGCATTCCGCGAGCGCGAAGATCTGATGGATTGCTACGAAGCCGTTTCCGGCGCCCGTATGCATGCTGCTTATTATCGTCCGGGCGGCGTGTATCGCGATCTGCCGGACACCATGCCGCAGCACAAGGCGTCGCTGGTGCGTAACGCCAAGGCAATCAAGGCCCTGAACGAAAATCGCCAGGGTTCGCTGCTGGATTTCATCGAAGATTTCACCGTGCGCTTCCCGAAATACGTGGATGAGTACGAAACTCTGCTGACCGATAACCGTATCTGGAAACAGCGTCTGGTCGGCATCGGCGTGGTGTCGCCGGAGCGCGCCAAGGCGATGGGCTTTACCGGACCGATGCTGCGCGGTTCAGGTGTCGAATGGGATTTGCGCAAGAAGCAGCCGTATGAAGTGTACGATTTGTTGGACTTCGATATTCCGGTCGGCAAGAACGGCGATTGCTACGATCGCTACCTGGTGCGGGTGGAAGAAATGCGCCAGTCCAACCGGATTATCAAGCAATGCGTAGAATGGCTGCGCAACAACGGCGGTCCGGTGATGACGACCAACCACAAGGTTGCGCCATCGTCGCGGGTCGACATGAAATCCAATATGGAAGAGCTGATCCATCACTTCAAGCTCTTCACTGAAGGTTTCCATGTGCCGCCAGGTGAGGCGTATGCAGCGGTCGAGCATCCAAAGGGCGAATTCGGCGTGTATATCGTGTCGGACGGCGCCAACAAGCCTTACCGTCTGAAGATTCGTGCACCAGGCTTCCCGCATCTGCAAGGCCTGAACGAAATGGCCAAAGGCCACATGATCGCCGACGCCGTTACCATCATCGGCACGCAGGATATCGTGTTCGGTGAGATCGACCGCTAAGTCTAAGTCTGCTGGTACGCAAACGCAGTTATTACTAAACTATTAGCGCAAAACACCGCGCACGAATGGCCAACGACATGTTGTTAAGTCAAGATACATACAAAAAGATCGATCGCGAAGTAGCGAAATTCCCCGCCGACCAGAAACAGTCGGCGGTGATGGCCGCATTGGCGATTGCGCAAGATGAAAAGGGCTGGCTGGCGCCGGAAACCATGCAGGATGTCGCGGATTACCTCGGCATGCCGGCCATCGCGGTGCAGGAAGTCGCGACCTTTTACAATATGTACAACACCAAGCCGGTCGGCAAGCACAAGATCAGCATCTGCACCAACCTGCCATGCCAGTTGTCCGGCGGCGATCGGGCGGCAGCGCATCTGAAGCACAAGCTCGGCATCGATTTCCGCGAAACCACCGCGGACGGCCAGTTCACGCTGGTTGAGGGCGAATGCATGGGCGCTTGCGGCGATGCGCCGGTGCTACTGGTCAATAACAAACGCATGTGTAGCTGGATGTCGAATGAAAAGATTGATGGCTTGATCGCGGAACTCAGTGAGGTAACCCCGAAATGACCAGTCTGCATAACCGTCATATCAATCCGCTGATCCTGGCTGACCTGGACGGCAACAACTGGCACTACGCCGATTACGTCAAGCGCGGCGGCTATACCGCCCTCAAGCGCATCCTGTCCGAAGGCATCACGCCGGAACAAGTCATCGCAGAACTCAAAGCCGGTTCGCTGCGCGGCCGCGGCGGTGCAGGTTTTCCTACCGGCCTGAAGTGGAGCTTCATGCCGCGTCAGTTCCCTGGACAAAAATACCTGGTCTGCAACACCGACGAAGGCGAGCCGGGTACATTTAAAGACCGCGACATCATTCGCTACAATCCGCATGCGCTGATTGAAGGCATGGCCATCGGCGCTTACGCCATGGGCATTTCGGTTGGTTACAACTATATCCACGGCGAAATCTGGTCCGGCTACGAGCTCTTTGAAGAAGCGCTGGACGAGGCGCGTGCCGCTGGTGCGTTGGGCGACAAGATTTTCGGTAGCGAATTCAACTTCCAGCTGCATGCCTTCCACGGCTATGGCGCATATATCTGCGGCGAAGAAACTGCATTGCTGGAATCACTCGAAGGCAAGAAGGGCCAGCCGCGCTTCAAGCCGCCGTTTCCGGCCAGCTTCGGCCTGTACGGCAAGCCGACCACGATCAACAACACCGAGACTTTCGCGGCGGTGCCTTTCCTGCTGAACATGGGCGGCGAGGCTTATGCAGCGCTGGGCAAGCCAAACAACGGCGGCACCAAGATTTTCTCGATCTCGGGCGACGTTGAAAAGCCAGGCAATTATGAAGTGCCTTTGGGCACCCCATTTGCCAAGCTGATGGAACTGGCAGGCGGCATGCGTGGCGGCAAAAAGATCAAGGCTGTGATTCCTGGAGGTTCGTCGGCACCGGTAATTCGCGGCGAAGTCATGATGGATACCGATCTCGATTACGATTCGATCGCCAAGGCCGGCTCCATGCTCGGTTCCGGCGCCGTGATCGTGATGGACGAAACGCGTTGCATGGTGAAATCGCTGCTGCGCCTGTCGTACTTCTATTTTGAGGAATCCTGCGGCCAGTGCACGCCATGCCGCGAAGGCACGGGCTGGCTGTATCGCCTGGTGCATCGCATCGAAACCGGGCACGGCCGTCCGGAAGACATGGATCTGCTGGATACGGTAGCGGGCAACATCATGGGTCGCACCATCTGTGCGCTCGGCGATGCGGCGGCGATGCCGGTGCGCGGTTTCCTGAAGAATTATCGCGAAGAATTTGAATATCACATCGAGCATAAGCATTGCTTGGTGCCGGCATACGTTTAAGCCTGCGCAAGCAGCGGCGTGCAAAACACTTAGGCAAGAAAAGCAAAAGCCATGGTTGAAATCGAAATAGACGGCAAGAAAGTGGAAGTCCAAGAGGGCAGCATGGTAATGGATGCTGCCAACAAGATTGGTACTTACATTCCACATTTCTGCTATCACAAAAAACTCTCCATCGCGGCCAACTGCCGCATGTGCCTGGTCGAGGTGGAAAAGGCGCCTAAGGCCCTGCCTGCCTGCGCCACTCCGGTGACTGCAGGCATGATCGTGCGCACCGCCAGCGACAAGGCTACGACTGCGCAAAAGAGCGTGATGGAATTCCTGTTGATCAACCACCCGCTGGATTGCCCGATCTGCGATCAGGGCGGCGAATGCCAGTTGCAGGATCTGGCGGTCGGTTACGGTAAATCGTCTTCCCGCTACGAAGAAGAGAAGCGTGCAGTGGCGCCGAAAGAAGCCGGTCCGCTGATCTCTATGCAGGAAATGAGCCGTTGCATCCAGTGCACCCGCTGCGTCCGCTTCGGCCAGGAAATCGCTGGCGTGATGGAATTCGGCATGGTTGGTCGTGGTGAGCACTCCGAGATCACTACCTTTGTCGGCAAGACTGTCAATTCCGAATTGTCCGGCAACATGATCGATCTGTGCCCGGTCGGCGCGCTGACATCCAAGCCTTTCCGCTACAGCGCCCGCACCTGGGAATTGTCGCGCCGCAAATCGGTCAGCCCGCATGACGGCCTGGGCGCTAACCTGGTGGTGCAAGTCAAGTCCGGCAAGGTGATGCGCGTGCTGCCACTGGAAAACAACGACGTCAACGAATGCTGGCTGTCGGACAAGGATCGTTTCGCCTATGAAGGCTTGAACAGCGCTGAGCGCCTGACCAAGCCTATGCTCAAGCAAGACGGCAAGTGGCAGGAAGTCGAATGGCAAGTCGCGCTGGAATATGTGGCGCACGGTCTGCGTAACATTCGGCACGAGCATGGCGCTGACGCGATTGCTGCTGTCGGTACGCCGTATTCGACGCTGGAAGAACTGTCGCTGCTGCAAAAAGTGGTGCGCGGCCTGGGTTCCGAAAATATCGATTTCCGCCTGCGCCAGTCCGACTTCGCGCTGGATGGCAAAGTCATGCCGTGGCTGGGCATGTCGATCAATGAATTTGCACAACTGGATCGCACTTTCATCATCGGCTCGTTCCTGCGCAAGGATCATCCGCTGCTGTCGGCACGGTTGCGCCTGGGTATCAAGCGCGGCGCCAAGCTGAGCATCCTGCATGCCACCGACGACGATCTGCTGATGCCGGTTGCTAACAAGATGATCGTTGCACCGTCGGCCTGGCTGTCGGCCTTGGGCCAGGTAGCGGTTGCTGTGGCGCAAGCCAAGAGCATTGCGGTTCCGACCGGTTTCGAGAATGTCGAAGCTTCAGCTGAAGCCAAACAGACCGCTGCCAGTTTGTTGTCTGGCGCAAGCAAAGCGGTATTGCTCGGTAACGCCGCGGCACAACATCCGCAAGCTTCGCAACTGCACGCGGTGGCGCAGTGGATTGCACAGCAGACTGACGCCAAGTTCGGCTACATGACTGAGGCTGGTAATACTGTCGGTGGCTATTGGGCCAATGCCTTGCCTGCTGGCGGCAAGGGACGCAATGCACAACAGATTTTCGCGCAGCCGCACAAAGCATATGTGTTGTTGAACGCTGAGCCTGAACTGGACAGCTTCGACCCGCAGGTCGCTGTGGCGGCATTGAAGCAGGCCGAGATGGTCGTGACCTTGTCCGCCTACAAGCACGGTGCCGATTACGCAGATGTGTTGCTGCCGATCGCGCCATTTACCGAAACTTCCGGTACTTTCGTCAACTGCGAAGGCCGCGCCCAAAGTTTCAATGGCACCGTCAAGCCGCTGGGCGACGCCCGTCCGGCCTGGAAGGTATTGCGCGTACTGGGTAATCTGCTGGGCTTGCCTGGTTTTGATTACGATACTTCAGAAGCGATTCGCGATGAAGTGCTGGGTACCGGCGAAGTTGCTGACGCTAACCTGGCGGCACGTTTGAATAACTTCTGTGATCTGGCGCCACAGACGGTAGCTCAGACCGCGAATGGCGTTCTGGAACGCATTGCCGATGTGCCGATTTATTTTGCCGATGCGGTAGTGCGTCGTGCGCCATCGTTGCAGGAAACCGTGGACGGCCAGGCGCCGCAAGCATGGTTGTCAGCAGCACTGGCAGCAAAACTGGGTGTCGCCGCTGGCGATCGCGTCAATCTCAAACAAGGGCAGGGCGCTGCTGCGCTGGCAGCGGCAATCGATCCTAAGTTGCCGGAAAATGTGGTGCGGGTTGCCGCGTCGCATGCCTCGACCGCAGCCTTGGGCGCGATGTTTGGTTCTATCGTAGTGGAGAAAGCATGATGGATCATTTCATCGCCACCATCAATGCCACCGGTGCCGGCTGGTTCGGTTTTATCTGGCCGCTGATCTGGAACCTGATCAAGATCATCGTCGTCGTCGTGCCGCTGCTGCTGTGCGTGGCCTACATGACTTACTGGGAGCGCAAGCTGATCGGCTGGATGCATATCCGCCTCGGCCCTAACCGGGTTGGTCCGGCCGGTTTGCTGCAACCGATCGCCGACGCCCTCAAGCTGCTGTTGAAGGAAGTCACCTTGCCGGCACGTGCCAACAAGGTCTTGTTCTTCATCGCGCCGATCATGACCATCATGCCGGCTCTGGCCGCATGGGCAGTGGTGCCGTTCGGTCCGGAAACTGTTTTGGCCAACGTCAATGCCGGCCTGCTGTTCGTGATGGCCATCACTTCGATGGAAGTGTATGGCGTGATCATCGCCGGCTGGGCCTCCAACTCCAAGTATGCCTTCCTTGGCGCGATGCGCGCTTCGGCGCAGATGGTGTCCTACGAAATTGCGATGGGCTTCGCGCTGGTCATCGTGCTGATGGTGTCCGGCAGCCTGAACCTGATCGATATCGTGATGGCGCAAAGCAAAGGCTACTTCTACGATCACGGTGTAGGCGTACTGTCATGGAACTGGCTGTCGTTGCTGCCGGTGTTCCTGATTTACTTTATCTCGGGAATTGCCGAAACCAACCGTCACCCGTTCGACGTGGTGGAAGGCGAATCGGAAATCGTCGCCGGCCACATGATCGAGTACTCGGGCATGTCGTTCGCGATGTTCTTCCTGGCCGAATACGCCAACATGATCCTGGTCTCTATCCTGGCAACGCTGTTTTTCCTGGGTGGCTGGGCCTCGCCACTGGCGATTCTGGACTGGATCCCAGGCTGGATCTGGCTTGGCCTCAAGACCTTTTTCTTGTTGTCGGTGTTTATCTGGGTGCGTGCCTCTTTCCCGCGTTATCGCTATGACCAGATCATGCGTTTGGGCTGGAAAGTATTTATCCCTTTGATTCTCGCCTACCTGGTGATCGTCGCTGCCTGGATTCAAAGTCCATGGAATATCTGGAAGTAATGGAAGGTTTAGTGTAAATGGAAGCCATCAAGGATTTTTTCGGCAGTTTAATGCTGCTGGAGTTGCTCAAAGGGCTGCGGCTGACCGGCCGCTACCTGTTCGCACGCAAGATTACGGTGCTGTTCCCGGAAGAGAAGACACCGCAGTCGCCGCGTTTTCGCGGCTTGCATGCGCTGCGTCGTTATCCGAACGGTGAAGAACGTTGCATCGCCTGCAAACTGTGCGAAGCAGTTTGCCCGGCAATGGCGATCACCATCGAATCCGAGCAGCGTGCAGACGGCTCGCGCCGCACCACGCGCTACGATATCGATCTGACCAAGTGTATTTTCTGCGGTTTCTGCGAAGAGTCTTGCCCGGTCGATTCGATCGTCGAGACCCATATCCTGGAATACCACGGTGAAAAGCGTGGCGATCTGTACTACACCAAGGAAATGCTGTTGGCGGTGGGCGATCGTTACGAACCTGAGATTGCTGCGGCGCGTGCTGCGGATGCTGCATACCGCTAACTGTTTGATTAGTTGGGGACAGAGTAATTCGGCGCAAGGTTAACCTTGGCGACTCTTAAGCTCCGTCCCACAATTTGTTTATAGGCCATTATGGAATTTAAGACCTTCTTGTTCTACGCGTTTTCGGTGGTGCTGGTGATCGCCGCCTTGCGCGTAATTACCGCACGCAATCCAGTGCATGCTGCGCTGTTCCTGGTATTGTCGTTTTTCTCTGCGGCCGGTATCTGGATGTTGCTGAAAGCTGAATTCCTCTCCATCGTGTTGGTGCTGGTGTATGTCGGCGCGGTGATGGTGCTGTTCTTGTTCGTGGTGATGATGCTGGATATTAATCTGGACAAGATGCGAGAGGGGTTCTGGGGTTATTTCCCGCTGGCGGCGACAGTCGGCACTATCATCGTGCTGGAAATGGCAGGCGTCATATTCCACGGTTTCCAAGGTTACGACGCTGACGTACCTGCCATCTCGGCCAATATCGGCAATACCAAAGAGCTGGGCAAGCTGATCTATACCGAATATGTGTATGCGTTTGAAATCGCTGCGGTGGTGCTGCTGGTGGCGATTGTCGCCGCAGTGGCGCTGACATTGCGCCGCCGCAAGGACACCAAATATTTTTCACCTTCTGCTGCAGTCAAGGTCAAGAGCACCGACCGGGTTCGCATCGTGAAGATGAAATCGGAAGCCAAGGTTGACCCGATTGCGCCTGCAAGTCCTGCGGCTGCTAACCCTGCGGCTGCGCCAGCGGCCCCACAAAAATAACAAGGACGCAATATGGCTCTTTCGCTCGCTCACTATCTGATCCTTGGCGCGATCCTGTTCGCGATCGGCATCGTCGGTATTTTCCTGAACCGCAAGAACCTCATCGTATTGCTGATGGCAATCGAATTGATATTGCTCGCGGTGAACATGAACTTCATCGCCTTTTCGTATTACCTGGGTGATGCGGCCGGGCAGGTTTTCGTTTTCTTTATCCTGACCGTAGCAGCTGCCGAATCGGCGATCGGCCTGGCGATCCTGGTGGCCTTGTTCCGTAACCTGGATACCATCAATGTGGAAGATCTGGACAGCCTTAAAGGCTAACGCGGTTTGTTCCTGCAAACCTAGGTTTGCAGGGATGGACAGATAAAGAATACACAGATAAATAACGAATAAAGATAAGGTTCATCATGGCGGGGCAACTTAACCCACAATTACTTCTTGCCGTACCGTTGGCGCCCCTGGCTGGCGCTGCGATCGCGGGCTTATTCGGTACCAAATTCTTCGGCAATCTGGTCGGTCGCAAGACCTCGCATACGGTCACCATTCTGGGCGTGTTGATCGCTCTGATCATTTCCGTGCAGACCTTGCTGGCGGTGAACGACGGCGCCACTTTTAACGGCACCTTGTACACCTGGATGACGGTCGGCGGCGTCAAGCTGGAAATCGGCTTCCTGATCGACAGCCTGACCGCGATGATGATGTGCGTGGTGACCTTTGTCTCGCTGATGGTGCATATCTACACCATCGGCTACATGCAAGAGGACGAGGGTTATAACCGCTTCTTCGCCTATATCTCCTTGTTCACGTTCTCGATGCTGATGCTGGTCATGAGCAACAACTTCCTGCAGCTGTTCTTCGGCTGGGAAGCAGTGGGCCTGGTGTCGTATCTGCTGATCGGTTTCTGGTACACCCGTCCGACCGCGATTTTCGCCAACATGAAAGCGTTCCTGGTCAACCGTGTCGGCGACTTTGGCTTCATCCTCGGCATTGGTTTGCTGCTGGCGTATTCCGGTTCGATGAACTATAGCGAAGTGTTCGCGCAAAAGGGCATGCTGGCGCAACTGACGCTGCCCGGCAGCGACTGGATGCTGCTGACCGTAGCCTGTATCTGCCTGTTCATCGGCGCCATGGGTAAGTCGGCACAGTTTCCGCTGCATGTCTGGCTGCCGGATTCGATGGAAGGCCCGACCCCGATTTCGGCACTGATCCACGCCGCGACCATGGTGACCGCCGGCATTTTCATGGTGACCCGCATGTCGCCGCTGTTTGAACTGTCCGACACCGCCTTGTCGTTCATCCTGATCATCGGCTCGATTACCGCCTTGTTCATGGGTTTCCTCGGCGTGATCCAGACCGACATCAAACGCGTGGTGGCTTACTCGACCTTGTCGCAGCTCGGCTACATGACCGTGGCTCTGGGCGCTTCCGCCTATTCGGTAGCAGTCTTCCATCTGATGACGCACGCCTTCTTCAAGGCCTTGCTGTTCCTTGGCGCCGGTTCGGTCATTATCGGCCTGCATCACGATCAAGACATGCGCAATATGGGCGGCCTGCGTAAATACATGCCGATTACCTGGATCACTTCCCTGGTCGGTTCGCTGGCGCTGATCGGCACGCCGTTCTTCTCCGGTTTCTACTCGAAGGACAGCATCATCGAAGCGGCGCACGCATCGACCCTGTTCGGTTCTGGCTTCGCCTATTTCGCTGTACTGGCAAGCGTATTTGTCACGGCTTTCTATTCTTTCCGTATGTACTTCATGGTGTTCCACGGCGAAGAGCGTTTCGGCTTGGCACACAATGGCCATGAACACGAAGAGGAAGAGCCGGGCCATCATGGCTTGGCTCCGGGAGAAAAGCCGCACGAGTCGCCTTGGGTGGTGACGCTGCCGCTGATCCTGCTGGCGATTCCTTCGGCCGTCATCGGCTTCCTGGCGATCGAGCCAATGCTGTTTGGCAGCTTCTTCAAGGACGTGATTTTCGTCAACGAGGCACACCACGCGATGGAAGAGTTACGCAATGATTTCCATGGCCCGGTCGGCATGGTTGCGCACGCATTCAGCTCGGCGCCGTTGTGGCTGGCGATTGCCGGCGTGGCGTCAGCCTACTACTGCTATATGGTCAATCCGCGCCTGCCTGCTGCGATCAAGCAGAAGGCCGGCCCGATCTTTACGCTGCTCGACAACAAATACTATATGGACAAGTTCAACGATGTGGTATTTGCCGGCGGCGCGCGCTTGCTAGGCCGCGGCTTGTGGAACGCCGGTGACCGTGGCCTGATCGACGGTTTGATCGTCAACGGCAGCGCCAAGGCAGTCAGCTGGTTCTCGAAAATTACCCGTCTCTGGCAGTCCGGATACATCTATCACTATGCGTTCGTGATGATTATTGGCGTGCTGGGTTTCCTGGTTTGGTTCATGCCGTATCCGTTTGCCAAATAAGCTAGCGAAGCAAACTCAGCAAGGTAGATAAATAATAAATATGATGCAGTCAACTTTCCCTCTTCTTAGCCTCGCGATCTGGTGTCCGGTCGCGTTCGGTATCCTGGTCCTGGCAGTGGGCCGCGACGATAATCCAACTTTGGTGCGCTGGCTGTCGCTGCTAGGCGCAGTGGTCAGTTTCGTGGTGACCTTGCCGATCGTGAGCCAGTTCGATAATGGTTTCCACGGCATGCAGTTTGTTGAAAAGGCCGCCTGGATCGATCGTTTCAACATCAATTACTTTTTAGGTATCGACGGCCTCTCGCTGTGGTTCGTGCCGCTGACGGCGTTCATTACCGTCATCGTGGTGATTTCCGCCTGGCAGGTGATCGAGAAGAAAGTCGCGCAATACATGGGCGCTTTCCTGATCTTGTCAGGCGTAATGGTCGGCGTCTTCTGCGCACTGGACGGCTTGCTGTTCTATGTGTTCTTCGAAGCGACGCTGATCCCGATGTTTATCATTATCGGTGTCTGGGGCGGCGCCAACCGCGTGTACGCAGCGATCAAGTTCTTCCTGTACACCCTGATGGGTTCGCTGTTGATGCTGGTGGCATTGCTGTATCTGTATTTCCAGTCGGGCGGCAGTTTCGACATCCTGACCTGGCATGAACTGCCGCTCGGCATGACCGCACAGATCCTGATTTTCCTGGCGTTCCTGTTGGCGTTTGCGGTCAAGGTGCCGATGTGGCCGGTGCATACCTGGTTGCCGGACGCCCACGTCGAAGCGCCGACCGGCGGTTCCGTGGTGCTGGCGGCAATCATGCTGAAGCTGGGCGGTTACGGTTTCCTGCGTTTCTCGCTGCCGATCACGCCTGACGCCAGCCATTATCTGGGCGCTTTCGTCATCACCCTGTCGTTGATTGCCGTGATCTATATCGGCCTGGTGGCGATGGTGCAGAACGATATGAAAAAGCTGATCGCCTATTCGTCGATCGCTCACATGGGTTTCGTTACCCTCGGTTTCTTTATTTTCAACGATATCGGGCTGCAAGGCGGTATCGTGCAAATGATCTCGCACGGCTTTGTGTCCGGCGCAATGTTCCTGTGTATCGGCGTGCTGTATGACCGCATGCATACACGTCAGATCGCCGAATACGGCGGTGTAGTCAATGTCATGCCGCGTTTTGCCGCCTTGTTCGTGTTGTTCTCGCTGGCCAATTCCGGCCTGCCGGGCACCTCCGGTTTCGTCGGCGAGTTCATGGTGATCCTGGGCGCGGTCAAATTCAATTTCTGGATCGGCATGGCGGCTGCGACTGCATTGATCCTGGGTGCTGCGTATTCGTTGTGGCTGGTCAAGCGCGTGGTGTTCGGCGCCGTCACCAGTTCGCATGTGAAAGAAATGCTGGATCTGAACAAGCGCGAGTTCGTCATGTTGGGTGTGCTGGCGATTGCTGTCATCGCGATGGGTGTGTATCCGGCGCCGTTCACCGATGCGATGCAAGTATCGGTGGCCGACCTGCTCAAGCATGTCGCGATTACCAAGTTGAATTGATGAATTGCGGGACAGAGTTTAAGAGCCACCGCAGCGTGGCGAATTACTCTGTCCTCAACTGACTAGATAGAAGTGCAGTGCACAAAATAAGCGGCAAATAAATGAATAACATGAATCTGATCCCTGTTTATCCGGAAATCTTTCTGCTGATTGCGACCTCGGTCGTGTTGCTGATCGATATGTTTGTTTCGGATGCCAAGCGCCATCTCACTTACTACCTGACGCTGGCGGTACTGGCCGTGTGTTTCGTATTGACGCTAGGCGCATTCCAAAGCGGGGAGACGGTCTACACCTTCCACAACATGTTTGTCTCGGATTCTCTGAGCAGCCTGTTGAAACTGGTTTCTTACGTGGCGGTAGCGATCACGCTGGTGTATTCACGCCGTTATGTGACTGAGCGCGGCATGGTCAGCGGCCATCTCGGCGGCGAGTTCTATCCATTGGCGCTGTTTGCCTTGCTGGGTCAGATGGTGATGATCTCCGGCAGCAATTTCCTCAGCATCTATCTGGGCCTGGAATTGATGTCCTTGTCGCTGTACGCATTGGTGGCGATGCGCCGCGACAGCGCTGCCGCGACTGAAGCAGCGATGAAGTATTTCGTGCTGGGCGCGATGGCTTCCGGTTTCCTGTTGTACGGGATGTCGATGCTGTACGGCGCCACCGGTTCGCTCGACCTGATCGAAGTCACCCGCGCTGCATCGTCCGGCGGCATCAACCCGACCGTGCTGGTATTCGGCGTGGTGTTCGTGGTAGCCGGCCTGGCGTTCAAGCTGGGCGTGGTGCCGTTCCATATGTGGGTGCCTGATGTCTACCAGGGCGCACCGACTGCGGTCACCCTGTTGCTGGGGGGCGCACCAAAGCTGGCCGCTTTTGCGATTTGCTTCCGCTTGCTGGTTGAAGCACTGCTGCCGCTGGCGTTCGACTGGCAGCAAATGCTGACCGTGCTGGCGGTACTCTCTATGGCAATCGGTAACATCACCGCGATCGCCCAGACCAACATCAAACGCATGCTGGCGTATTCGACCATTTCCCACATGGGCTTCATGTTGCTCGGTTTGCTGGCGGGCGTGGTCGACGGCAATTTGTTCTCCGCTGCCAATGCGTATAGCTCGGCACTGTTTTATTCGATCACTTACGTGATGACCACGCTCGGCACCTTCGGCGTCATCATGCTGCTGGCGCGTTCCGGTTTCGAAGCGGAAAACATGGACGACTTCAAAGGCTTGAATCAGCGTAGCCCTTGGTTTGCCGGCGTGATGCTGGTTCTGATGCTGTCGCTGGCAGGGATTCCGCCGCTGATGGGTTTCTACGCCAAACTGTCGGTGCTGCAGGCGGTGCTCGGCACTGGCCAGGTCTGGCTGGCGGTGGTGGCAGTGTTGTTCTCCCTGATCGGCGCTTTCTACTATCTGCGTGTGATCAAGCTGATGTATTTCGATGAGCCGCAAGACAGCGCGCAGATTGTTGCGCACCTCGACGTGCGGGTATTGCTGAGCCTGAACGGCATGGCAGTACTGGTATTTGGCTTGTGGCCTGGCTTGCTGATGAATGCGACCACCACTGCCATCGTGCGGACCTTGACTTCCTTCCTCGGCCGAGTGGTGTCGTAATCCGTGAACGTCTCGCTCTCCAGCTGGTTCGTGATTCTGTTGGCGCTGCTAGCTGCCAACCTGCCGTTTTTTAACGAACGGCTGTTCGCCCTGGTACCGCTCAAGTCCGGCGGCCAGGCAGCAGTCAAGCCGATCTGGGTGCGCTTGCTTGAACTATTGGCTTTGTACGGACTGGTTGGCGTGCTGGGGCATGTGTTGGAATCGAATATTGGCAATGCCTTTAGCCAAGGCTGGGAATTCTATGCGGTGACCGGCTGCATGTTCCTGGTACTGGCCTATCCTGGCTACGTGCTGCGGTATTTAAAGAAACATCGCTGAAGAAGCAGCGCTGAGCCAGCCTCGTCCTCCTGTGCTGTTCTAGCAGGCAACACAGCCTGCGCCCCTGCATTACAATCTTCCTCTTGTCAGCCTCATCTTTCCTCGGAGTCCCCGCATGGATAGTCACCTGAAAGAAATCCGTATCGCCAGTGCCGAAGCCTATGACGGCAGCTTCCTCAAAGTGCAGCGCGATACGGTGCAACTACCCGACGGCAAACCGACTACGCGTGAATATATCAAGCATCCCGGAGCGGTAGTGATCCTGCCCTTGTTTGAGGACGGCACGGTCTTGCTTGAGCGGCAATACCGCTACCCGCTGGACCGCGTGTTCATTGAATATCCGGCGGGAAAAATCGACCTCGGCGAAGACCACCTGAGTTGCGCCAAGCGTGAATTGCTGGAAGAAACCGGCTATACCGCGACTGAGTGGCAGCACGTCTGCACGATTCACAATGCGATTGCTTATTCCGACGAGCATCTGGAATTGTTCCTGGCGCGCGGCCTGGTCGCCGGCGAGCGCAAGCTCGATGACGGTGAATTCCTGGACGTGTTCAAGGCGCCGCTTGCGGATATGCTGAACTGGGTGAGGGAGGGCAAGGTGACCGACGTCAAAACCGTGATCGGCACCTTTTGGCTTGAAAAAATCGTGGCGGGCAACTGGCAGTTGCCCAAGTAATCTTTAAGGCAGCTACACCATGTAGCTGCCTCTCAGGCAGTCGCTAAGAACACTCGCCTACATATTCGGATAGTTCGGCCCGCCGCCGCCTTCCGGCGTTACCCACACGATATTCTGGGTAGGATCCTTGATGTCGCAGGTTTTGCAATGCACGCAGTTTTGCGCATTAATCTGCAGGCGTTCGGTATTGTCTTCGTTGGTGACGAATTCATAGACACCGGCAGGGCAGTAACGCGCTTCCGGTCCGGCGTAATCGCGTAGATTGACGTTGACCGGCACGTTCGGGTCTTTCAAGGTCAGGTGAATCGGCTGGTCTTCGGCGTGATTGGTGTTGGAGATGAATACCGACGACAGGCGGTCGAAGGTCAGCTTGCCGTCCGGTTTCGGATACTTGATCGGCGCATAATTGGCTGCTGGTTTCAGGCATTCATGATCGGCATGGTTGTGACGCAAGGTCCACGGCGCTTTGCCGCCGAACACCACCTGATCGATACCCACCATCAAAGTGCCGAGATACAAGCCTTTGCTCATCCACGGCTTGAAGTTGCGCGCCTTGTGCAATTCCTGATGCAACCAGGATTGTTCGAAAGCCTGGCTATAGGCGGTCAGTTCGTCAAACTGGCGGTTAGCGCCCAAGGCTTCAAACGCAGCGTTGGCGGCCATCATGCCGCTCTTGATGGCGGCGTGGCTGCCCTTGATGCGGCTGGCGTTGAGGAAGCCTGCATCGCAGCCGATCAAGGCGCCGCCAGGGAAAGTCAGCTTAGGCAGCGATTGCAGGCCGCCGGCGGTAATTGCGCGGGCGCCGTAGGAAATGCGCTTGCCGCCCTGGAAAAACTTGCTGATTTCCGGATGGGTTTTGTAACGCTGGAATTCTTCGTAGGGCGACAGATAGGGGTTCTCGTAAGCCAGGCCAACCACGTAGCCGACTGCGACCTGGTTGTTTTCCAGGTGATACAGGAAGGAGCCGCCATAGGTGTGGGTATCCAGCGGCCAGCCTGCGGTATGCACGACCAGGCCAGGCTGATGCAGCTTGGGATCGATTTCCCACAGTTCCTTGATGCCGATCGCATAGGTTTGCGGATCCTTGCCTTTGTTCAAGTCGAATTTTGCCATCAGCTGCTTGCCCAGATGGCCGCGCGCGCCTTCGGCAAACAGGGTGTATTTGGCGTGCAGCTCCATGCCCAGCTGGAAGGCGTCGGTCGGCTGGCCATGACGGTCCACGCCCATATTACCGGTGGCGACACCCTTGACCGAGCCGTCGTCGTTGTACAAGACTTCGGCAGCCGGGAAGCCAGGGAAAATCTCCACGCCCAGCAGTTCCGCCTGCTGGCCCAGCCAGCGCACCACGTTCGCCAGCGAGATGACGTAATTGCCATGATTCTGGAAGCAGGCCGGCAGCAGCCAGTTAGGTGTCTTATAGGCTTTTTTCTCAGTCAGGAACAGGAAACGGTCTTCGCTGACTTCAGTCGTCAGCGGTGCACCCAGCTCTTTCCAGTCAGGCAGCAACTCAGTCAATGCCTGCGGATCCATGACTGCGCCGGAGAGGATATGGGCGCCGATTTCGCTGCCTTTTTCCAGCACGCAGACTGACACTTCACGGCCTTGTTCGGCAGCCTGCTGTTTCAGCCGGATTGCCGCCGCCAGGCCGGCCGGCCCGCCGCCGACCACCACCACGTCATATTCCATGGCTTCGCGTGGACCGTATTGTTCCAGGAGGTTTTGCTGGTTCTGCCCTTGGGTGGGAGTCATTGTCTCTTACCTATAATTAATTTTACGAACGGATGTGCTAATTGTCGGGGATTTTGCGGCAGAATGCTAGGCTTCGTCGGCGGTTAGTATTATTCCTCGCTTGTCGAGACACTAAACTACAGTATTCAGGAAAGCTAGAGTAATGGAAAACAAAAAACACATCCACACCACACGTATTGCGATGCGCTGGGGCGATATGGATGCGCTCGGCCATGTCAACAACACCGTGTATTTCCGTTATATGGAGCAGGCGCGTATCGAGTGGCTGCAACAGATAGGCTGCGACTTTGACGCGCGCCACGGGCCGGTGCTGGTCAATGCGCAATGCAGTTTCTTGCGGCAATTGAAATACCCCTGCGAGGTTGAAGTCAAATCCTATGTCGGCACTGTCGGCCGCTCCAGTTTCGAGGCGAGCTATGAAATCCGTCGCGCTGACATGCCGGACGTGGTGTTTGCCGAAGGAACGGCGAAGATTGTCTGGGTAGATTTCGACTTGGAAAAATCGATGCCGCTGCCTGACGACCTGCGCCAGTTGCTAACCAATCCCGTTGCAGCGGTCTAAACGCCTTCACTTTGGGCAATGCCCAGCAGGCGATGCACCAGTTCGCTGGAAGTCGACGCCGTGAATTTCTTCATCAGATTGGCCCGGTGCATTTCCACCGTACGCGGGCTGAGGCCGATCTGCTTGCCGATCAGCTTGCTGGTCTTGCCTTCCACCAGCAGTGCTGCGATTTCCCGCTCGCGCGGCGACAGCGTGGCTGAAGCGCGACGCTTTTCACTCAAATCTTCAAAGGTCCAGATACCCGCGGCGTGGGTGTCTTCCGGCACCAGGGCGTGGCCGGTGACATGGCACCAGAACAGCTCGCCGTTGGCGCGCCGCATGATTCTCTCGTCGGAATAGACGCCCTTGGCGTTCATGATCGGCACGATGCGGGCGCCGGTGCGCTCAAACTCATCCTGGGTCGGATACAGTATCTGAAATGACTGGCCGTTTAGCTCGCCAGGTTGATAAGCGAACATCCGTGCCAATGCCAGGTTGCAGACCTGCATGATGCGGCGTTCGGAGACGCACATGCCGATCGGCGCATGGGCAAAGATGGAAGCGTAATCGATAGTGGAGTTAGGCAAGGGCACTGGGGAGATCAGTCAGGTGTTGATTTCGTATTTTTACGGTATTGTTGGAAGCATCGCTTCGTCATATCCTAACAGACTGCACGCAAACCAATAATAGTTAGAGTTTACACAAACAGGAGGCATTGGTATGAACAAAGTTTATCCTGACGCGGCAAGCGCGTTAGCTGGCATAGTCAAAGATGGCCAGACCATCGCCGTCGGCGGTTTCGGACTGTGCGGCATCCCTGAAGCGCTGATCCTGGCGCTGCGCGATTCCGGAGTGCAGAATCTGACCGCGATTTCGAATAACGCGGGGGTTGACGGTTTCGGTCTCGGGCAATTGCTGGCGACCCGCCAGATCAAAAAAATGATCGCTTCTTATGTCGGCGAGAACAAGGAATTCGAACGTCAATACCTGGCAGGCGAACTGGAGCTCGAGTTTACGCCGCAAGGGACGCTGGCGGAAAAGCTGCGTGCCGGCGGCGCCGGCATCCCGGCATTTTTCACTAAAACCGGCGTCGGCACCCTGGTTGCCGAAGGCAAGGAAATTCGCGAATTCGACGGCGCCAGGTATGTGATGGAACGTTCGCTGGTGGCTGACGTTTCCCTGGTCAAGGCCTATAAGGCTGATCGCAGCGGCAACCTGGTATTCAACAAGACTGCCCGCAACTTCAATCCGAACGTCGCCATGGCGGGAAAAATCACCGTAGTGGAAGTCGAGCATCTGGTCGAAGTCGGCGAGATCGATCCCGACCAAGTGCATACGCCGGGCATATTTGTCCATCGCATCGTGGTTAATGCGACGCCGGAAAAGCGGATCGAACAGCGCACCGTGCGTACAACATAAGCGTACGGCATAACAAAACAGACGTAGCACAGGAGAGCAAAATGGCATGGACACGTGACGAAATGGCTGCGCGGGCGGCAAAGGAATTGCAAGATGGGTTTTACGTCAACCTGGGGATCGGCTTGCCGACGCTGGTGGCGAACCATGTACCGAAAGAGATTGAAGTGTGGTTGCAGTCGGAGAACGGTTTGTTGGGCATAGGACCGTTCCCGACCGAGGATGCAGTCGATGCCGATCTGATCAATGCTGGCAAGCAGACCGTGACATCGCTGCCGGGATCGTCCTACTTCAGCTCGGCGGATTCGTTCGCCATGATACGCGGCGGCAAAATCAACATCGCCATACTCGGCGCGATGCAGGTCTCCAAAGACGGCGACCTGGCGAACTGGATGATCCCCGGCAAGATGGTCAAGGGCATGGGCGGTGCGATGGATCTGGTGGCCGGCGTCGGCAGGGTAGTGGTGTTGATGGAGCACGTTGCCAAGGCCAAGGATGGTTCGACTTCGCACAAGATTCTCGATGCCTGCAATTTGCCTCTCACCGGCGTTGGCGTCGTCAACCGCATCATCACCGATCTCGGCGTGCTGGATGTGACGCCGCAAGGTTTGAAGGTGATCGAACTGGCGCCGGGCGTCAGCCAGCAAGATATCATCGAACAAACCGGTGCGCCATTGGATCTGAGCGCATTGCACTAAGGTATTGCGTCAAAACCAGTAGAAAAAAGCGGCGTTTGACACCTGGTGTCAGGCGCCGCTTTTTTTTGTCGCTGGGGTTCGCTTGAAAAGCGATCGCGGCAAGCCGGCGGCCGGGTTTTTAGACTTTTCTGTTTACGGTAACGTGCAAGGGTAGCGGCATATGCGATAAGATGTTGCATATACGCAAAGCAAAACATAAAGATTCAATTGCCGTTTTGCTTGCCGCCATCCATCAAGTCCTTACCAAAATCGGGATCGCAATGACCATCGCTACGCACCAGACTGTCCAGTGTATTTCGCCTGCCGGTTTGCATAAAATGGCTTACCAGGAATGGGGCGATCCGCATAATCCCAATGTGTTGTTATGTCTGCATGGCTTGACCCGGGTTTCGGACGATTTCGACCAGCTGGCGCGCGCGCTATGCGATACCTACCGGGTGATTTGCCCGGACGTGGTCGGCCGCGGCCGTTCCGACTGGCTGCGCGATCCGCAATACTACGTGTTACCGCAGTATCTGAACGATGTCGTCACTTTGCTGGCGCGGCTCAATGCTGAAACCGTCGATCTGGTCGGCACTTCGATGGGCGGCCTGATCGGTATCGGGCTGGCCTCGCTGCCGGAGAATCCGCTGCGCAAGCTGGTTTTGAACGATGTCGGCCCCAGCCTGAACGCGGAAGCGATGGGGCGTATCGGCGCTTATATCGGCGCCGACATGCGGTTTGCCACGTTTGACGAAGCCGCGGCTTATATTCGCGCCATCTCGGCCCCGTTCGGCCCGCACACCGACGCCGAGTGGCATAAACTGGCTACTGATGTATTGCGCCAGAATGCAGACGGCCAATGGATTCGCCACTACGACTTGAAACTGGCCCAGCCTTTTATCTCGACCAGCGAAGAGACCTTCAAACTGTCGGAAATGCTGTTGTGGAAAGCGTATCAGGCGATTACCTGTCCGACCTTGCTGGTGCGCGGCGCCGAATCCGATTTGTTGTCGGCCGAGACGGCCCGGATCATGGCGGAAAGCGGACCAAAAGCCAAGCTGGTTGAGCTGGCCGGTGTCGGCCATGCGCCAACCTTTTTGCATACTGACCAGATAGAAATTGTCAGCGATTTCCTGATCGGCTGATTTGTGATTGCTCAAGTTGTTTTTACGTTGCTGTTTAACTGAAGAGGAGATGAATTATGACTATCCAGCGCCTGCATGTCGGCAAGAGACTTTCGGAGGTCGCTATCCATAACGGCACCGTTTACCTGGCCGGCCAACTGGCAGAGGACACTACCCAGAACATTGAAGGCCAGACCCGCGAATCGCTGGCGCATATCGACCGTCTGCTGGCCGAAGCCGGCAGCGACAAACACAACATTCTGTCTTGCCAGATCTACCTGGCCGACGTCAAGGATTTCGATGGCATGAACGCGGTTTGGGATGGCTGGGTTTCAGCTGGCAATGCGCCGCCGCGGGCGACGGTGGAAGCCAAGCTGGCACGTCCGGAAATCCTGATAGAAATTATCGTGGTCGCAGCACAAAAATAAAGATGTAAGCATGGTTTCGCTCACTGCAACACAACGCGCAACGCAAATTCAGCTATGCACCGCCGGCTTGAGTGCCGAGGATAGCGCGCGGGTGCTCGATGCGCTGGCTTTCGTCGAGCCGTTGTATGCCGATAATTTCATCGCTACCGGCCAGAACACGCTTGATTTCTCGCAAGGTGTGACCAGCATTCTGGCCGTGCTCGATACCGATGTCGAAACCCGGATTGCGGCTCTGTTGTTTGAGCTGCCTTTGCTAGACGCCAGTTATGCCGACACCATCGAACAGCGGTTCGGCAAGGAGATCTCGGACCTGGTCGGCGGCATCCGGCAACTGATGCGCCTGCACGGTTTTACCTTCAATTTGCCGCAGGAAGTCATGCGCGGGAAAAATGCCGCGCAGCAGGCCGCCAGCCAGGTGGAAACCTTGCGCAAGATGTTGCTGGCGATGGCGACCGATATGCGGGTGGTGCTGGTGCGGCTGGCTTCGCGCGTGACGACACTGCGTTATTTTGCCGAGCACAAGATGGAAAACGAGCGCACCAGTCAATATGCGCGCGAGACGCTCGAATTGTACGCGCCGCTAGCCAACCGGCTCGGGATCTGGCAGCTCAAATGGGAGCTGGAGGATCTGTCGTTCCGCTTCATCGATCCGGTCACTTATAAACGCATTGCCAAAATGCTGGAAGAGCGGCGCATCGAACGCGAAGGTTTTGTCGATGCGGCTATCACACGTTTGCGCAGCGAGCTGGCGGCAGCTGACATCAAGGCCGAAGTCTCGGGCCGGCCCAAGCACATCTATAGCATCTGGAACAAGATGCAAGGCAAGGAACTCGATTTTTCCGAGCTGTATGACGTCCGCGCGTTCCGGGTGATTGTTGACGACGTCAAGACTTGTTATACGGTGCTCGGCATCGTCCACAACATCTGGGTGCCGATACCGAAAGAATTCGACGACTATATTTCGCGTCCCAAGCCCAACGGTTACCAGTCCTTGCACACGGTGGTATTGGCCGACGACGATCGGGCGCTGGAGGTGCAGATCCGTACCAACGAAATGCACCATTTCGCCGAATACGGGGTGGCTGCACACTGGCGCTACAAGGAAGCCGGCGGCTCCAATTTTGCGGCACAAAAATACGACGAAAAAATCGCCTGGCTGCGACAGTTGCTGGCCTGGAAAAGCGAAGTGGTGGATGCGGTTGTCGAGCATGAGGACAGCCGCCGCGAATGGTTGGAAAAACTCAAGCAAGCCACGCTCAACGATCACATCTATGTGTTGACGCCGCAAGCGCGCGTGATCGAGTTGCCTAGCGGCGCCACGCCTATCGATTTCGCCTACTACCTGCATACCGACGTCGGCCATCGCTGTCGTGGAGCGCGGGTGGATGGCAGCATGGTGCCGCTGAATACGCCGTTGAAGAACGGCCAGACGGTGGAAATCATCACCGCCAAAAACGCACCCGGCGGCGCCGGCCCGTCGCGCGACTGGCTGACGCCGGGTTACGCCGCCAGCGCCCGCACCCGCTCCAAGGTGCGCGCCTGGTTCAATGCGATCGAACAGCAAGAGACGCTGGCGACCGGCCGCAGTTTGCTGGACAAGACCTTGCAACGCGAAGGCAAGACCGCGGTCAACCTGGAAGAGCTGGCGCGCAAGCTCGAGTTTGCCAAGCTGGAAGATCTGTTGCTGGCGCTAGGCAAGGACGAATTCAGCCTGCGCCACGTCGAACAAGCCTTGCACGACGATCATGGCGTCAAACAGGCCGAGCACGGCAGCGAATTTGAAGAAGCGGCGATTACCCGCAAGAGCCGCGCCTCAAGCGTAGCGCATGGCGGCAGGTCAGGGGTGCTGGTGGTGGGTACCGATGGCTTGATGACGCAACTGGCCAAGTGTTGCAAACCGGCGCCGCCGGATCCGGTAGTCGGCTTCATCACGCGTGGCAAAGGTGTTTCCATCCATCGAGAAAACTGCAAGAATTTCGCCGAGATGCGTATCAAGGCGCCAGAACGCGTGATCCAGACCACCTGGGGCGCGCCGGAAGCGGAAACCGTCTATCCGGTGGATATCTTCGTGCTGGCCAGCGACCGCCAGGGCTTGCTGCGGGATATTTCGGAAGTGTTTTTGCGCGAAAAAATCAATGTCATCGGCGTCAGTACCCAAAGCGCCAAAGCGCATGCACGCATGGCGTTCACTGCGGAAATCGCGTCCACCGCCCAGTTGCAAAAAGCGCTGACCGTGATTCGCGAAGTAAAGGGAGTGCTGGAGGCCAAGCGCCAGTAGGCCGGCATGCAGGGTGAGCAGGGTGAGCAGGGGCTGGACGATGATGTGCTACATCGTCTCAGCACCTGCTTTATTTATCAGGAATTTCATGCCATAATGGCGGCCTCTCCGGGAGGTTAGCTCAGGGGTAGAGCGATCGCCTCACACGCGATAGGTCACAAGTTCGAAACTTGTACTTCCCACCAAAATTCCTGTTTTAAATCAATAGTTTAAGCAGATCTCGAAATTCTCAGGAATTGTTCTGGGATATTTTCCTTATTCTGCGCCTCGATTTTGATCGTTCCTGGTTCTTCATCTTTAGCGTGACTCCACGCTGCGCAATCACGGTAAAACATATCCAGACCAAACAATCGAGATGAGTCAGTGTCGCATCGGCACCTCAATTTTTTGTTGTTTTGAAACGGTTTGCGTGAAAAATTGCTGCGATAAACAACGAAGCCCATCGCAATAATGGGCTTCGTTGTTAGCTGCCGAGCGGATTCGTTTGCTGTGCACAGACTGCGGGTGTGAACACTCTTGTTGCAGGGCGCGCTCACCCATCATTGCTGTCATGCCGCGGCCTCGTTCGACCACCACGAAGCAGTTCGATTGCTGCACCAGCAATTTGAGTACCGGTACGGTCGAGCCGAGTTTGTACTGGCCGGTGAGGATGCCATACCAGGGCGCAGCGGTATCTTCGATGATCGCGATGGTGCCGAGCGAACGGTCGCAGTGCTCAAGCGAAGCATTGGCGTTTTCGGCATTGGCGCCGCCGGCCGAGCCGGTTGCTACAGTTTTTGCTCCCGCGTTGCCCACGTCCATGCTGGAACAGGCGGTCAACAGAACGGCGCCGCTCAGGCAGAGCGGCAAGATACGCAGCAAATGATTGTTATCTATTTTTTTGGGGAATAAAAAATTAGAATTTTGCAACATTTGTCCGTATTCACCGTGCTGCGTTCCTGTCCCGATTCAGAAACTGTCCAGCCGCCTGCGTTCCAGGTCAGTCCTTGCTGTCACCATTAATCCGCCATGGCGGCACCGGCCCGAACTGCCGGCTCACATACTCGATGAATTGCTTAACCCGTGCAGACATGCCCTTGCGCTGCGGAACCAAGGCGATGACGTCAGCCGGCGCTATGTTCCATTGAGGCAGGAGTGTGACCAATTTGCCGCGCCGGAGGTTTTCAGCGACGTCCCATTCGGAGCGGATCATGATGCCTTTTCCGTACAGGGCCCATTGATGAATCACTTCACCGTCGTTGGAACTTAAAATGGGTTCCACGCGGACGCTGTGATGGAGCGCTCCTTTTGAAAATTTCCAGAGGCTGACGTCCTCATCGTTCTCTCGCAATACCAGGCACTGATGTGCGGCCAGCGATTGCGGATCTGCCGGCGCCCCCATGCGTCGGATATAGGAGGGGGCTGCACACAGGATTCTTGCATTTGCGCCGATCTTGTAGCGCACCAGGCTGGAGTCGGCCAAGGCGCCGATGTGAAATGTGACATCGGCCTTATGCGCCTCGCTGACGGTGATGCTGTCGAGCAGGGTCAGCGAAATCTTGATGCCAGGATGGTCGGTCTGGAATTGCGCCACCAGCGGCGTCAGGTAACGACGGCCAAAGCCAAACGGGGCGTTTATCCGCAGATGTCCGGCTACAACTCCTTGTCGCGCCTTCAGTTTTTCAAACAAAAGATCATTACTGTCGCAAATCGCCGCGCCTTCTTCCGCCAACAACTCGCCTTCGTCGGTCAGGCGCATATTGCGCGTTGAGCGATCGATCAGCCGCACCCCCAGCCTTGCTTCGATCTGTTGCAGGCGTTGCGTCACGGCCGAAGCGGTGACGTTGATTTCGCGCGCGGCTGCGGCTAGGCTGCCGGCCTTTACTACAACCATAAAAAAACGAATGTCGTCGAGCGCTATCATCATTAAGTAAAACTTAAGTTAGACATGTGTTTCATTTAACCACAGTCATGGCAATACGATCGATAATTCACCGACATCAACTGCATCGAGGCTGAAATGGCGCAAAAGTATCAGGCAGTCTTGTTCGATCTGCTCACCGCACTGCTGGATTCCTGGTCGGTCTGGAACCGTACCGCCGGCTCGGAACCAGCCGGGCGTGTCTGGCGTGCAGAATATCTGCGGCTGACCTATGGCTGCGGCGCCTATCAGCCCTACGAGGAACTGGTGGCGCAAGCAGCGCAGAACGTCGGGCTGGCGCCGCAACTGGCGCAACAGCTGGAACGGAATTGGCATAGCCTCGCGCCGTGGCCGGATGTGGCAGCGACCCTGACGCGCTTGAAGCAAAGTTATCGGCTTGGCGTGGTGACCAACTGTTCAGCCAGCCTCGGTCGGTTGGCGGCCGCTCGTGTGGGCGTGGAATTCGACGTGATCGTGACTTCGGAGCAAGCCGGTTTTTACAAGCCGGATCCGCGGCCGTATCAACTGGCATTGGAGCAACTGGGCTTGCCGGCGCAACGCGTGCTGTTTGTGGCCGGCTCTGCTTACGATATGTTTGGCACTGCGCAAGTCGGTCTGGACACCTTTTGGCATAACCGTATCGGCCTTGTTGCGCCCACCGGTGCGCCGCCGCCGTTGGGCGAGTCGAGGAAGATTACAGATCTGCTTGAGTTTGCCAACGCCAGACAAATTTAGGAAATCATATGGACGATTCTTCAAAAAATCCGGCGCGCCATTTAAGCGATCTTGAAACGCCGGCGCTGATCCTCGATCAGTATCGCATGGAGCAGAATATCGCCCGCATGCGCGCCAGCCTGGCCCGCTTCGACGTGGTTTTCAGGCCGCATGTCAAGACCAGCAAATCGATCCAGGTCACCCGCTCCACGCTCGGGCAAGCCAGCGGGCCGATTACCGTATCGACGCTCAAGGAGGCGGAGTATTTTTCTGCCAGCGGCTTCACGGATATTTTGTACGCGGTTGGCATTGTTCCCGGCAAGTTCGATCATGTGATCAGGTTGCGGCAACAAGGGGTAAAGCTGACGCTCATTCTGGATAGCCTGGAGATGGCCCAGGCATTGTGCGACAAGGCCAGGCAAGAAAACATGCGCTTCGACGTGATGATCGAAATCGATTCCGACGGTCATCGTTCCGGCGTCGTTCCAGATTCTCTGGCGCTGCTCGACATCGGGCGTTGCCTGGTCACCGGCGGGCAGCATCTGGCTGGCGTCATCACGCATGCCGGCAATTCCTATAACTGCCGCTCGATACCGGCCATCAGGCAGATGGCGCAACAGGAACGCGATGCAGCGGTTGGCTGTGCGGATCGCTTGAGGGCGGCTGGAATTGCCTGTCCCACGGTCAGTATCGGCTCGACGCCAACCGCCATGTTTGCCGATAATCTGGATGGCGTCAGCGAAGTGCGGGCAGGTGTGTTTGTGTTTGGCGACCTGGTCATGGCCGGTCTCGGCGTCTGCCGCCAGCAAGACATTGCGCTATCCGTGCTCACCACGGTTATCGGCCACCAAAAGGAAAAAGGTTGGATCATCACCGATGCCGGCTGGATGGCAATGTCGCGCGACCGCGGAACCAGCAAACAGGCGCTGGACCAGGGTTATGGCCTGGTCTGCGATCTGGCCGGCGAACTGCTACCGGATATATTGATGGTCGACGCCAATCAGGAACACGGCGTGATCGCGCATCGCTCCGGCGATCCTGCGCAAACGCCGGCGCTGCCCATTGGCACCATGCTGCGCATCCTGCCGAACCATGCCTGCGCAACCGGCGCACAGCATTCCCGTTACCATGTCGTCAGCCGGGATGCGCCGGATATCCTGGATGTCTGGGAGCGATTTCGCGGCTGGTAGTAATTGCTCTGATTCCGTCATGCACACTTACCAGGAAAAATTATTATGAAAATCATACATACCCCAGCCGTGCCGGCGCCGCGCGGCCACTATTCCCAGGCGATTGAACAGAACGGTTTTGTCTTTTTGTCAGGCATGCTGCCGGCCTCAGACACGATAGACCCGGCCAGGCATGACTTCCGGCAGCAGTGCGAAGCAGTGTTCCGCCAATGCCAGGAAGTCTTGCAAGCCGCCGGCTGCGGTTTTGGCGACGTGGTGCAAGCTACGGCGTATCTGGTCGGGGTCGAAAACTGGGGCTTGTTCAACGAAATCTATGCCAGTTACCTGGGCGCGCACAAACCGGCGCGCGCCGTCGTGCCGGTGCCCGCCCTGCATCACGGCTACGGCGTCGAGTTGCAGCTGATTGCTTGCGTTCCCAGCCGGGATTAGTCATGCTAAATTTGCGTTCCGCAATACATGCTTCCTTACCACGACAAAATCATGTGGACTCATGCAGAGCTTGACTGACGGCCAGAGCGAGCAGCTTGGTGACCGTGTTGATGTTGCGGACGGTAGCGACCCCGGTCGATGGCGGCAGCTTCAGTTTTGATCTGCCCATGCCTTCGGGATAGTGGATATAGATTTCTTTCTTTCCCGGCTCGACTTCTTCTTTGCCGGGGATGCGCAGCAGTTCAAGCCAGTCCTTAGGCAGGTTAGCGCTGCAAAAAACCACCGCGACTTTCGATGGTTCCGCATCGGGGAAGGGGTTGGCTTTCAAGATGGCGCGCAACTCGGCGGCGGTGCGCAGCAAGACATCGACCGGCTTGCCCATCTTTTTACCTAGCGCTTGCGCTAGCTCCTGGGTGACCAGGTCTTTGCCCAGCGGGCTGTCGAAGATCACGTTGCCGCTTTGGATGTAGGTGCGGACATGGTTGAAGCCTAGCTCGGTGCACAAGATGGCAAGTTCCTTCATCGGCAGCATGCCGGTTCCGCCGACATTGATTGCACGCAAAAGCGCCACGAAAACCGTCATTGCGATACTCCGTTCTGAGCTAAAAACGATAGGTTGATGCAGGGATTTTAATAGAGAGTTGCTTTAACCCGTTCTGGCAATTCGCGATCGTAGGTGTCGGCGTCAAAGCCGCCGCCACTGTTAAGACGCTTCAACATGGCGCCGGGGCTCGGGAAACTGCTACGTTCAATTTGCTGCGCAGGATCCCACAGTTTCGAGCGCACCAGCGCTCTTGAACAATGGAAGTAAGTCGCCTCCACCTTGACGATGATGACCGTGCGCGGCAGTTTGCCATTCGTCGCGAATTGTTCGAGCAAAGCCGGTTCCGCTGAAATTTCGGCGCGGCCGTTGACGCGCAAGGTTTCGCCGATGCCTGGCACGACGAACAGCAGGGCAATGCGCGGATCTGCAATGATGTTGCGCAGAGTGTCGATACGATTGTTGCCCGGACGATCGGGAATCGCCAGCGTGCGTTCATCCAGAATCTTGACGAATCCCGGGGCATCGCCCTTGGGTGAGCAATCCATGCCTCCCGGGCCGCCGGAAGCGAACACCACAAAGGGCGAGGCTTTGACGAAGGCCTGGTAGTCCTGATTCAGGAAATCTATTTCTTTCCACAATGATCGCTCATGCGGTTGGCCGTAAATTTCCTCCAGCTGCTCGACGTTGGTAAGCATATCGGTCCCAGGGCAATTGTCTGGTCGTGATTTTACCGGGAAAGCGTTACGCCCGCAGGGTTCCTCAAGGCTGTGATTCTGCACGCAGAGAGCTTAGAATAGCATCGCCGAGGCGCTCGCTTGCGCGCTAATCCATGCACATACGTCTTGCACCTCAGTGCGCCTGGCTTCCGGATACACGAGGTAGAAAGCATAGTTGTTGAGTATCGGACCGAACGGCTGCTCAAGTACGCCGCTTTGCAATTCCGGCTCGATCAGGGAGGTACTCAACAGGGCGACGCCTTGTCCGGCGATCGCTGCCGAGATGGCGTGGCTTTCGTCCGAGAAGACCATGCCGCCGTGGCTATCCAGAGCGGCGAAGTCAGCGCGCTGCGCCCACGCGCGCCAGGTCGAGGCCTTGCGCAGCGTGGTTTGCCATTCGCAATGAATCAAGGTGTGTTTGAGCAGGTCCTTGGGTTTGCGTACTTTTAGCAGAGGGCTGCAAACCGGGGCGATACGGTCGTCAAATAATTTTTCCGCCACTAATCCCGGCCATGATCCAAGGCCGTAGCGAATCGCGATATCCGCGGTATGGCCATCGAGCAACGCTACTTCCACCGCAGTGTGAATCCGCAGATCCTGCTTGGGATAGGCGCTGCGGAAAGCGCCCAGCCTGGGTAGCAACCAGCGTGCGGCAAACGCCGGCGTGGTGGAAATGGTCAGCAGAGGGGCCGTGTCGCGCAGCTGAATTCGCTTGATGACTGCCGCGAACAAGTCGAAGCCGTCGCGCAATGCCACATACAGCTCCGAACCGGCAGCGGTCAGGCGCAATTGCCGTGGCAGGCGCTGGAACACGGCCACGCCGAGACTCTCTTCGAGGCGCCTGATCTGATGGCTCACCGCAGTCGGCGTAACTGCGAGTTCCGCTGCGGCTGACTTGATGCTCAGATGGCGAGCTGCTGCCTCGAACGCTCTCAGGGCGGCGAGAGGCAGCTTGCGGCGTGCTGTTTTGCTATCCATATGGATGAATTCTATTTTCCAGAAATGCGCAGAATTTGTCGCTTGTCTCGGTATTGTCGGGCATTTACAGTTTATCGGGAAAGCTGGTACATGAAATTAATTCACAGAGGATAACTGAAATGACTACCTTGCTACACCTGGATGCAAGCGCCCGCGCCGGACGTTCCGATCTGCAACCGCATGGTTCCCACACGCGCCGGCTGTCGCACCGGTTTGTCCAGCAATGGCTGCAGCAGCGGCCCGGCGATCAAGTCAGTGTGCGCGATGTCGGCCTTAATCCACCGTCGCCGGTGAGCGGCGCATGGATACACGCAGCCTTTACCGCGCCCTCGTCGCGCCAAGACTGGATGCACAAGGTGTTGGCGGAAAGCGATGCGCTGGTCGACGAAATATTGGCGGCCGATATTCTGGTGCTGGGGGTGCCCATGTATAACTTCAACGTGCCGGCACAATTCAAATCCTGGATCGACAACATAGTGCGAGTAGGGCGCACCTTCGGCTTTGACCGCAATCGTCAGGGCGAGCCGTATTGGCCCATGCTAAAGGACGCCAACAAGCGTGCGGTAGTGCTTTCATCCAGAGGAGATTACGGTTACGGGGCAGGGCAGAGAAGCGCCGCCATGAATCATGTAGAGCCGAGCACTCGCAGCGCGCTCGCTTACATCGGCGTCAGCGAGCTGCATAGCATTGCGATCGAATACGATGAATTCGGCGACGACCGTCTCGCCGCGTCAATCGCTGCGGCCGAGACCGAGGTCGATACTTTGATAAGCCGGATGATCAGGGATACGCGCTAGCGATGCGCGTTAGTGCGAGCGGCCGTCGAAGTGGGTGACGCTGATTTATGCTTTGAATTTGTTTTTGAGGGCGTCAAGTTTTGTGCTTGAGGCTGCTTGCCCGCGGCTGTCGCCGGCATCGGTGTCGATCTCAGCGTCTATATCAGTGTCCATATCGTGCTCGTCGGCGAATTCCTCGGCCAGGTTGTTCCAGCCCTTGCTTGCGGCGAATACATTGAATTCTTCCGGTGCTTCCAGCACGATCAGTTTGTCATCTTGCAAACCAAGATCGCCGTGGCCGAAATCCGGGCCGACATAGCCGATCCGGCGCAACTGGCTCAGGATCTGGGCGATCAGCACCTGATCTTGGTACAGCCGCTCCTTGCCGATCGCTGCGGCGAAATCGACATAGACGTCGATGATCCCGTAGCCTTCGTCGAAGATGCGGATTGCTTTTATGTTATGGCTGCGGCCTGCGGCGTCGGTGACGCTGAATGGCCCACTGAGTTGGATGTCGGTTTCGCTGTTCATCCCGGCAGGATACACCAAAGGCGACCAAAGGCGATGAACCTAACCCCGGCGCTGCCGTCAGAACAGTGACATCGACAGCGATTCAACGGTAGACTGAGCAAAATCAAATCGTTGAGAGGCGCTCCAGCGTCCGCAGAGAGGTTCATGGACCCCGCCTGAAGGAGACAAGATGCGTGATATCTCGTGCAACAGAGCAAGCGATCATTTGTCCTGCGATCCCGCAGTGATCGAAAAATCGCACCAAAGATCGACAGCATTTGGCCTGGGGAAAAACGACAAGCCGGACATTCTGCCGCTTGATCGCAGCTCTTTGTCCATGTTGCTGGAACAGAACCGGACCCTGCATCTGCATGCCTTGCCGGTCATGGAAACCCTGTACGAGCAGATCGTCAATACCCATAACATGGTGATTTTGACCGATGCCCATGGCGTGATCGTGCATGCGCTGGGGGATGACGATTTCCTGATCAAGGCCAATCGCGTGGCGCTGAATCCGGGGGTTACCTGGTCGGAGCAAAGCAAGGGCACCAATGCGATCGGGACCGCGATTGCAGAGCGAGCGCCGACCACCGTGCATGCCGACGCCCATTATCTTTCCGCCAATCATTTCCTGACTTGTTCGGCGGCGCCGATTTTCGATTACCAGGGCAATATCCTGGGTGTGCTGGATGTTAGCGGCGATCGCGGCAGCTATCACAAACACACCATGGCTCTGGTGCGGATGTCGGCGCAGATGATTGAAAACCAACTGTTTACCGCAGCCTTTGAAAATGCCGTCACTCTGCATTTTCACAGCCGGCCAGAATTTATCGGCACCTTGGTGGAGGGCATTGCCTGCTTCACGCCCGGCGGCCGTTTCCTGTCGGCTAACCGCAGCGCCTTGTTTCAATTGGGGCTGCCGCAGACGGCATTGCAATCGCATACCTTCAGCTCCTTGTTTGGCTTGCCGCTGTCGACCTTGTTCGACCATTATCGGGCTGCCGCGCCGGGCTTGCTCAATCTTTGCCTGCATAGCGGAGTAAAGGTATATGCCCGCGCTGAACTGCGGCTGTCGAACAGCGTTTTTCAGCACTACAGCGAATTGCCTGCGATGGCTGAGACGGTCGCGACGGCAACCGCGACGGCCGCAACAATCGCAACAACAAGGCCGAAGACGGCGCCGCGCCGCTTGTCCAGCCTGCGTTATCTGAATACCGGCGATCCGCACATGGCCGCCCTGATCGGCAAGCTCGACAAGGTGATAGGGCGCGACATCCCGATTTTGATTACCGGCGAAACCGGCACCGGTAAAGAATTGCTGGCGCAAGCGGTGCACAACGATTCGCCTCGCAAAAACAATGCTTTCGTCGCAGTCAACTGCGCCTCGATTCCGGAAACCTTGATCGAGTCGGAGCTGTTCGGTTATGAGGAGGGCGCATTTACCGGCGCCAGGAAAAAAGGTGGGCAGGGCAAGCTGTTGCAAGCCAACGGCGGCACCTTGTTTCTGGATGAGATCGGCGACATGCCGCTTAGCCTGCAAGCTCGCTTGCTGCGGGTGTTGCAGGAAAGAGTGGTGACACCGCTGGGCAGCACCAAGTCGATCCCGGTCAACCTCGCCGTGATTTGCGCCACCAACCGCAATCTGCGTGAATTGATTGCCGCCAACTTGTTTCGTGAAGACCTCTACTATCGCTTGAATGGCCTGGTAGTCAAACTGCCGGCCTTGCGCGAACGCAGCGATCTTGATGTCATCGTCGAAAGATTGTTGGCGGAAACAGAAAATGAGGGGGGCTGTTGTAGCGTCGCGCCCGACATCATGGCCCTGTTCCGGCGGCACAGCTGGCCTGGAAATTTCCGCCAGTTGAGCAATTTGCTGAGGACTGCGGTGGTCATGGCCGGGGATGATCGCATCATCAAGCTGGAACATTTGCCCGATGATTTCCTGGAGGATGTACAGGCCGAACAGCCGCTGCCGGCGAGCGTGATCGTTTCGCCAGCGGCAGTAGCAGCAGCGGCGAATGACGGTGTCGGCAGTCTGGAGGATCTGGCGCTGGCGGCAGTCAAAAAAGCTTTTGAGGCCAGCGGCGGCAATGTTTCCGCTACCGCCAAGGCATTAGGGGTTTCGCGCAATACCGTGTATCGCAAGCTGCGTCTGCGTTAAAAGGTGACGGTGGCCACTACGGTATCGGTAAAAGTAGCGGCAGTCGCGCTCTGTCCGGATGGGAGGCGTGCGTAAATCGTGAGTGGGGTGGCAGAGCCCGAGGCACTTGCAGCTCCAGGCGAGGTTCCGGCCGTGTTGCCCCAGGTAGTGCTACGGCCGGAATCCGAGAACAGCGAATAATTGAGATATGTCGGCGAGCCGCCGCCGCTGGACAGGCGTCGCAGCGGTACCGCATCGGTGGAGCCGGTATTGGCGTTGGCGCCTTGTCCCAGCGTGATCACGGGCGAGGCGCCAGGGGTGCAGGTGGTGGTGACGCTGGCGGTGACATCTTGGTTGGCGGTGGCATTGGTCACGATCGGATCATAGGTCGTGGTAAAGCCAACGGTGGCAATGCTGCAATTGTTGGCGACGGTGACGGTGTTGGTCATGGTGGCCGTGGCTGTCGCCGCGAAAGCACTGACGGCGCTGCTTGCCGATATGACAAATAAGATAGGCAAGATGAAAGCTAGAATCGATTTTTTCATGACTGATCTCCCGATTGCCACTGCTTGTTTGCTTTGCAGGACCACGTTTGATTACGATTGCTAGGCGTATCTATAGCATATAAATTTCCTTATGGAAATATTGGTTTGAATATTTATTTGACGCCCATTGT
Source organism: Collimonas sp. (assembly GCF_035566375.1). Lineage (GTDB taxonomy): Bacteria > Pseudomonadota > Gammaproteobacteria > Burkholderiales > Burkholderiaceae_D > Collimonas. Next base: position 138,590 of record NZ_DATMRK010000029.1, on the reverse strand, counting down.
TACTTTTGGCTGCGGACAAGCTGCGCGGCAAAGCCGGGCAGCTTGTCATGAAGGCACTATAAAGTTGGCAAAACCAAGCTTGATTGCTGGCTCGGATTGAATTCAAAGCGCACGCCAAACCGTTCACCCGGATTCACTGGGGAGGCATACAGGCTGTCGGCGGTATCCAGCACCACGCCAATATGATGGCCGGCCGGCACGTCATACGCCGTGGCCGAGAATTCAATCGGGAAATCGACGGTCTGGCCTGGTGTGGCCCAATGCAGGGTAGTGGCGCCGTGGGTAATCAAAACTCCGGTGCCGATCGCATCGACGTCATACAGATAGGCGACCACCTGGGCGCGGGCTTGTGAAGGCGTGATGCGCAAATTCAGTTTTGGAATGCCCCTGATTTTTTGGGTGGCGGCGAGCGCCGGCGCTTCATAGCGCACGCCGGCGGCCAGGCTGACTGTCAGCAGTGAATTGATTATCGGCAGGTTGACCGTTTCGCCCAGGGTGGAGAGGATAGGAATCAGGCCGCTGCTGGCGGTAGTGTCGAACAGATTCTGGATCAGGTCGGAATCGGTGCTCTGGTTCGGCGTGGTGGAGATAGTCCCTTTGTCGCCTTTGCCGCAGAAGCAACTGAGATCGAAGCGGATCGCACCGCGTGGCGCCAGGTAATAAGTCTTGTTGCTCAGCTCAGGCGCCGGCCATGTGGAAAACGACTCGCGACGATCACTGAACTTGATTTGCATAGATACCTTGGGTTCGGTGTCGATGCCGTTCTTTTCTCCCTTCAACCAGCGATTAAACCAGCGATGCGCCTGATCGTAAGGATAGTTGGGTGCGCCCAGCAGAGCGCCAGTCAATTCTGCGGAGGCATGAATGCCGGCGTTGAGCAGCATCTTCTTCGGCCCGGTGAACGCAGCGAACATCGCCAGCGACGAATTCGGCGTGAACATGTCGTCCTGGAAGTTCTTGCTGATGAATACAGGTGCGTTGCGCTGGTTGATAGCTGCCACATAGCTGGATGGCGAACGCGGTTTGGCCCAGGCCGTGATTTCGGCAATTCTGGCGGCGCTGGTATTGGGATCGAGCAGCGCCAGTATGTTTTGATTTACCTCTGGCGCAGGCCTGCCGGTGACGCTGCCGGCCAGGCCCAGCACGGTGGCCCAGGTCAGGTTGGGCGAGCCGGCTGTGTACAGCTGGTCCGCCAGGGTGGCCCAGCCGGACAGCGCGACCGCAGTCTTGAAGCGCGGATCTTGTCCGAGTGCGATCAGCGACAGGCCGGCGCCGTAGGAAATGCCGCTGGCGGCGACGTTGTTGATGTCGATCGGGGCGTTGGCTTGCAGCCAGTCGAGTACCGATGAGACATCGCGCGCGTCTGCCGGCGCGGCGACGTCGACCTGCCCTTCGGAAAGGTAGAAGCCGCGTGCGGTATAGCTCACCACCACATAACCGTCTTGCGCCAGCTTCTGCTGCTGGCCGACATATTCGACGCGGCCGGGAGCGGCCCAACTGGCGATCATGACGATGGCGGGGAATTTCTGATCGCTGCTAGTGCGCTTCGGCAGGAACAGATTTGCCGCCAGTTTGGTACCGTCGAAACTACTGATGGTCATGGCGGGGATCCAGCAGGTGCCGTCGATTGGCGAGATAATTCCTGGCGACTGCATGGGGCTGGTATAGCTTGCTGCTTCCGCGGCGCTGGCGCTGCGGCACAGTTCGGCATTGGCGGTGGCGGAGGCCAGGCTCAAGCCTAGCGTCAGGGCAATTCCGGATAGGGAAAGCTGAGACAAGATGCGCATGCGACGTTCTCCTGTATTTGTGATTGATTGTTCGTTTCGTGTCAAAGTGGGTTGGGAAGCGGCAAGTTTTACCAAACAAGAAGATAAGTGAACGATCGTTCGTTTTTAACCGTTTTATTAACCCACGCATCGCATCGCAGCATCAATAAAAAGATTAGAAGATAGCGACTAATTATCAATATGCACTGTTGGTAGTGAGAATAAATCGGAGGGCAGCCATGTTAAAGCGGATCGATGCAGGCGTTTTGAATGTCAGCTACGAAGAGAGTGGCGATGCGGCCGGTCGCGTGGTTTTGCTGCTGCATGGTTTTCCCTACGATATCCACGCTTACGACGAGGTGAGCGTATTGCTGGCTGCCGCCGGCTGCCGCGTCATCACTCCCTATTTGCGCGGCTACGGGCCGACCCGATTTCTATCGGCCGCTACGCCGCGTTCCGGCCAGCAGGCTGCGCTCGCTCACGATCTGCTGGCCTTGATGGATGCGCTGGCGATCCCGAGTGCAGTGTTGGCGGGTTACGACTGGGGCGGCCGCGCTGCCTGCATTGTTGCTGCGCTATGGCCGGCACGGGCGAGCGGCCTGGTGTCTGCAGGTGGTTATAACATCCAGGATATTGCGGCATCGGTAAAGCCGCAGACTCCAGAAAATGAATTGCGCTACTGGTATCAATATTATTTCCACGGTGAGCGTGGGCGGGCAGGGCTGCAGCAAAACCGCTACGAGTTTTGCAAATTGCTTTGGCGTTTATGGTCGCCCAACTGGCGCTTTGATGAAGAGACTTATCAGCGCAGCGCGGTTGCCTTCGATAATCCCGATTTCGTTGAAGTTGTGATCCATTCCTACCGCCATCGTTTTGCCCTGGCGCCAGGCGATCCGATGTTTGAGAGTACCGAGTTATTGTTGGCCGCACAGCCGCTGATCAGCGTACCGACCGTGGTACTGGACGGCGGCGGCGATGGCGTCAGTTTGAGTGGCGGCTCGGAACGGCACGATAGATTTTTTAGTGGGCCGTATGAACGCCGCGTGATCCCGCTTGTGGGGCACAATCTGCCGCAGGAAGCCGCGCAGGATTTTGCTGCCGCCATCCTGGCGGTAGCTTGAGCATGCCGGCATGCTGCGTACTATCGGTGTACGGCGTCTATTTTTCCTAACAGCCACTGCAAGCCCGCCAGATGCTGCTGGTCGTGGCTGCACAGATAGTGCACCAGGCCGCGCAGCGTCAAGGGGCCATAACCTTCAAACTCGGCGCGGCGCTTGAATTGCTCTTGATCCAGGTTTGACAGCAATTCAATCGTCTTGGCTCGCGCTGCGCGAAACGCCGTAAATACTTCGGCTGGATTGGCAGCAGCGTAATTGCGCTCGCTGGCAAGGATATCGCTGTCGATCGAAGCCAGCAGCGGATTGCATTCATCCAGAGTGCGCTGGAAGCGGAGATGGTAACCGTCGATCTCGATATCGCGCACGTGGCAGATTTGTTCGATGGCGCTGAACGGTTCGCTCGGCACGCCTTCCCAGGACGCCGGTTTCCAGTGTGTGAACTCGGTGGGAAAGGCAGCGTAGTGCGCTTCCAGTTGTTGCGGAAAAGCGGCGAGGGTATTGAGTGTAATAGGGTTCATGCTTGGCGCACCTGGAGGCGTGGAATTTCGGATGGGCAAGGAATTGGGCCGAGCCGGCAACGGGGCGGCCATTCGGGGTGGCTATTATATGGCGGCGCAAAAAAATGCGCCGCGGCACGGCTGGTTTCCAGCGTGCGGCAACGCAAGTTACATAGGCTATCGCGGTTACGGCGTTTTTCTTTTATCTCCAAGGAAAGTCGACAGCAAGTCCATCGGCAGCGGAAACACCACCGTGGTGTTCTTGTCGGCGCCGATCACCGTCAGCGTTTCCAGGTAGCGCAGCAGGATTGCTTGCGGTTCTTGCGCCAGGACGGCGGCGGCCTGATAGAGTTTTTCCGATGCTTGCAGCTCGCCCTCGGCATGAATCACCTTGGCGCGCCGTTCGCGTTCTGCCTCGGCCTGGCGAGCGATGGCGCGGATCATCGATTCAGTCAGGTCGACCTGTTTGATTTCGACGTTGGAAACCTTGATGCCCCAGGAATCTGTTTGTGCATCGAGCGCCAGTTGAATCGCCAGGTTCAGCTTTTCGCGTTCGGCCAGCATGTCGTCCAGTTGATGCTTACCCAGCACCGAGCGCAGCATGGTTTGCGACAACTGACTGGTCGCATTGAAAAAATTGGCGACTTCGACGATGGCTTTTTTGGGGTCGGTGACGCGGAAATAAACCACTGCGTTAACCCGCACCGAGACGTTATCACGCGAGATGACATCCTGCGTCGGCACTTCCAGCACAACGGTACGCAGATCCACTCTGACCAGCTGCTGTATGGCCGGAATCAGTAGCACCAGCCCCGGTCCCTTGACGCCGGAAAAGCGTCCCAGGGTGAAGATCACGCAACGCTCATATTCTCGAAAAATGTAAATTGCCGCATTCAGCAGGATGATCAATACGAAAATGCTTGCGACCAGTCCGAACCAGGCGAAATTCCAGGGCATTTTGTGCCTCCTTCCTTGTCGAGGATGAGCTTGCATCCCTAGCCTCATAGCCGGATCGGCTGGATAGGGGATGCAAGGTCATATCAGCAGTATAGGTCAGCTCACGCGACTTAAACATCCCGAGCGGATGGGGTGGTGTCTTGAACGGTAAATGCCTGTCTTGAATCGAGGTTTCCCCGGGGTTTCTCAATCCGCAACTAATTGTTTCAAGCCGGCCGCCGCCTGAACCAGCCGGCAAGCGACAAGCGGTCACGCGTCGCAGGCAGCACCTCGTGCAGCATGTCGGCAGACAGGAACAGCACCAGGCGGCTGCCTAGCGGCGCGATATCTTGCGTGCTCTCGCCCTGTGGATGCAGGCGCAAGGCGCCGCCTTGTTCCGGCAGCCAATTGTGATTGAGATAGATGACTACCGACACTGTGCGGCAGTCGTCGTCGCGAAACCGGTCCAGATGGGTCTGATACGAGGCGCCCGGCGGGTAAAACGCAAAATGGCTTTCATACTCGTCCAGCCCCAGGTAAAGCGCGCGGTTGAGTGCGATGCGCAGGTTCTCCATGAGCTGCAGATATTGATCGCATGCAGGCGATTGTCCGGCCTTCAGCCAAAGAATCCGGTCGCCACGGATCTCCGTCCGTAGCGCCTGAGCCGTGCCGCGGCCTACTTTTGCCGGATTCAGTACGCCGTTTGCCGCCAGTGCCCGGCATTCAGCGGCCAGTTCCAGCGTCAGCTGCGCCGACAAAAAAATGTTCTGTTGTGACCAGCCGTGCTCAGTCAGGCCATCAAGCAGGCCATCGGCCAGATGTGATGGCGCCGCCGCGCTGAGGCAGGCGGGGAAAGCCGGGGACTCCGAACGCATTGCTACCACTCTTTGCTGGAAAACCTGCATTAACTGCAAATCGTCAATACGCCAGGAGTGCTGTGTTTAACGATGCCGCCCTGAACAGGTTTGCGCAAGCGAATTGTGGGGCTAACCAACCATAGTAGCACCGCCGCAGCAGGAGCGTTGCGGTGGCGTCAGCCGAAGCTCAGGTCTCGCTCCATTGCCGCATCAGATTGTGATAGCAGCCGATCAAGGTGCGGCGCGCTGCTTCGTCGGCGTTGGTCTGGTTCAGTTTCTGGATGGCGTTATCCATGTCGAACAGCAGGCTGCGCTGGGTGTCGTCGCGCACCAGGCTTTGCACCCAGAAAAAGCAGGCAGTGCGGACGCCGCGCGTGATCGGCGTGACTTGATGCAAGCTGGTTGCCGGATAAATCACCATGTCGCCGGCTGCCAGTTTTACTGCGTGCATGCCATAGCTGTCTTCAATCTGCAGTTCGCCGCCGTCGTACGATGCCGGGTCCGATAAAAACAGCGTGGCAGAGATATCGGTACGCAGCTTGCGGCCGTCATGCGGATGAATCCGCACGCTGCCGTCGACGTGCGCGCCAAACGTCATGCCCTCGCCGTAGCGGTTGAACAGCGGCGGGTACACGGTATTCGGCAGCGCCGCACTGATAAAACGCGGGTGACGCTCCAACGCCGCCAGAATGGTCTGTTGGCATTGCAACGCCACTTCAGAACGTTCGTCGATCTGCTGATTGAACTTGACGGCCGCCCCCTGGTAGCCGGCCGTGACGCGGCCGTCGACCCACGCCGGTCCGGCGTGGTCGAGCAATTGGCGCACGGCGTTTAATTGCTGTGCATCGAGTACTTTGGGAATGGTAATCAGCATGAGCGTTTCTTCATTTAAATACTAGGACTTGCGCAAAATTGTCCCAACAAGGCGTACCGAGCGTAGACAGTACGGTTGTACGGCAAGCCGGTACAACGCAGTTGGGGCGGTTTTGCGCAAGTCCTACATACGATAGATTACATACGGTAGCTCAGCGACAGCATGGCGGTACGTCCGGTGCCGGGCACAGAACGGCCGCCGTCGGACTGGATCAGCGCATCGTAATACATCTTGTTGGTCAGGTTGAACAGGTTCAGGCGGATATCGTACTTCGGTTGCGTGTAGGCCAGCGTCGCATCCCAGCGCGTGTAACCACCGACCTGCACGCTGTTGGCAGGATTGGCGTAGCGCTCGGACATATAAGTGGCGCCGCCGCCGGCTTCCCAATGCGGCGCGACCTTGTAGGTGGACCAGGCCGTCAGCGTATTCTTCGGCGTGTTGACCGGGGTCTTGCCCAGTGTGCCGTCGAGTGCGGAAGACTGGATTACCTTGGCGTCGAGATAGGTATAACCGAGCGCGATCTGCCAATCCTTGGTGATATTTCCGGTAGCGCCGGCGCGTGCGCCGTTGACGCGCACTGTGCCGTCCAGTTCGTAGACACCGGTGGTCACCAGGCTACGCGCGTTTTCCTTCTTGATCTGGAAGATGGCCGAGTTGAGCGACAGCTTGCCGTTGGCCAGATCCCATTTCCCGCCCAGCTCGTAGGAGCGGTTCTTTTCCGGATCGAGACCTTGCTGGCCGGTAGTGCCGGTCAGTTGTTCCAGCGATGGGTTGAACGAAGTGCCGTAGGACAGGTAATAAGACTGCTCGGCGCTCGGTTGCCAGATGCCGCCCAGGCGCACGCTGGTGAAGTTGACGGTTTGCTGAGCATAGGCCAGGGCGGTGTTCTTGGCGGCAGCGGGCGCGTTGGTCGCATTCAGCGAATTGGTGATGCTGGCGATGTATCTGTCGTAGCGCAGGCCGCCGACCAGCTTGAATTCCGGTGTCAGCGTCACGGTGTCGTTGAGGTAGGTGGCGATGGTGTTGGCGGAGCCGCCGGCACGATTGCCGGCCTGGCTGGCGACGCTACTGCCTGCCGAGCTGTAGCCTGGATTGAGCAGCGGCACGCAGTCGACATAGCCGGCTACCGTCGAGGCAGCGTTCAATGCCACGCCGTTGCAACTGCCGTTGCGGTAATAGCCCTGGTTATCGTAGCCGTCATGGCCGAGTTCCAGGCCCAGCAGCAGCTCATGCTTGATGCTGCCGGTGCTGAGTTTGGCCGATAGTTCGGTCTGGTTGAAAATCGAATAGTCGCGGATATCGCGATCATGGCTTTGGCCGCGCACGTACAAGCTGCTCAACGGCAGCGAACTGACGGCCGCAGTCGGCAGGGCGGTAAAGCCTTTGGCGGAAACCGTGCCGATGGTGTTGGGCGCCGTCTCTACCGCGCTGGTGCGGACATAGTTGAATTGCGTCTGGTTGCGCAACACGATGTCCGGCGTGATCTTGTGGTTGATGGTGGCGTTCAGTGCTGCCACATCCTGGTTGGTGTGATCGCTGTTGAGACCGTAGGAAGTATTGCGGTCAACCTGGGCCGGATGGCCGTTGAGCGGCGGCAGGCCGTAATCCGGCATGTCGTGATTGTGTTGCACCAGCGCCGACAAGGTGATTTCGGTCGGGCTGCCGATGCCAAACACATAGGAGCCGGCCAGGCCGAAATCCTGGACATCGGTCTGGTCGCGCGTGCTTGCCTTGCCGTTTTGCGCCATCGCCGACAGGCGCAAGGCCGAAGTATCCGACAAGGGGCGGTTGTAATCTGCGGTGGTGCGCAGCAAGCCGTTGCTGGTGGCCGATGCCGAGACTTCCGTCGAAGCCCGCAGATTGGCTTTCTTGGTCACCTGGTTGATCACACCGCCGGTAGAGCCGCGTCCGAACAGCATCGATGACGGGCCCATTAGCACTTCGACTTGATCGATGGCGAAAGTATCACGATAGTACTGGCCGCGATCGCGGAAACCGTCCAGATAGATGTCGGTGCGCGCGGAAAATCCATTGAGATTGATGTTGTTGCCGATCTGCCCGCCTTCGGCGCCGCCCAGGGTGATGCCGGCGACGTTGCGCAAAGCATCAGCCAGCGAGCTCGCGCCTTGCGACTGCATCAGCGCCTTGTTCACCACCACGACCGATTGCGGCACGTCATGCAGATCGGCCGGCAGTTTTGTGATGGACGTCGCGTTGGCGTTGAAGTCGCCGCGGCTGCCTTCTACCGTCACTTCCTGCAGCACCGCAGGACTGGCATTGGTTTTTGGGCTTGGGGCTTGTTGTGCATGCAAGGGCAGGGGAGCGGCGAACACTGCAACCAGGGCAGCGGCAATCGGATTAAGGCGGTTCATTGTTTTAGTTGTCAAAGGTTGTGCTTCAACGAAGGAGCGAAGAAACAGTTTTTGGCTGGCTAATACAGTGAACCCGTTTTGCTGGCTGATATGGGCGAATTACAAATGAGAGTGATTATGTAAGCGATTCTTATTTGTATTTAAATGGCGACGCAATTATAGACGAGAGTCATCGTTAATTGTTAATTGATAGCGGAGAATTGCAAAAAGTCCCGAATAGCGACAGTTTGCGGCTTCTTTCATGGCTCTCTTTTGGCATAGATCAATCTGCTAATTATTGCTATCGGGTCAAATATCATTTGACCATATCTGTATTTCCCGCAACAAAAAATGAGCGCACAGTACGTCTTTCGTTAATTGGCCCGGCGCGGCTCTCGTCGTTCCCCATTCAATCCAAAGGACATCATGACTATCAGCATCCCTAACATCGGCCTTGGTACTTTCCGTCTGCAGGAGCAAGTCGTGATCGACTCGGTCCGTACTGGCATCGAGCTCGGTTATCGGCATATCGATACCGCGCAAATCTACGGCAACGAAGCCGAAGTCGGGCAAGCGATTGCCGCCAGCGGCGTTGCGCGCGCCGAGTTGTTTATTACCACCAAGATCTGGATCGACAATCTGGCGCACGACAAGCTGATCCCGAGCCTGAAGGAAAGCCTGCGCAAGTTGCAGCTGGAGCAATTGGACCTGACGCTGATTCACTGGCCGTCGCCAAAGGATGCGATCCCGGTCGCAGAATATGTCGCGGCCCTGGCAGAAGCCAAGGCGGCCGGGCTGACCAGGCTGATCGGCGTCTCTAATTTCACCAATGCCCATCTGGCGCAGGCGATAGCTACTGTGGGCGCGGCCGAGATCGCGACCCAGCAAGTCGAGATTCATCCGTTTTTGCAGAACCGCAAAGTGGTGCAGTTTGCGCGCGAACAGGGCATCCATATCACTGCCTATATGCCGCTCGCTTACGGCAAGGTGATGCAGGAGCCAGCGATTGCACGCATCGCCGAGCGGCATCAAGCCAATCCGGCGCAGATCGCCCTGGCATGGGCGCTGCAGCAAGGTTTCGCGGTGATTCCTTCATCGACCAAACGCGCCAATCTGCAAAGCAATCTCAAGCTGCAAGGTATCGTACTGTCGGCAGAAGACATGGCGCAGATCGCCAGCCTGGAGCGCAACGAGCGCCTGGCTAATCCGGAAGGCTTGGCGCCGGTTTGGGATTAATTGATGTCATCAGTTCTTTCCAGGCTGAACGCCGGCCGTTTCAGCGATCGAGGGTTTCATAATTCATGACATCGCCCCGGCAAGAGTCATCTGGGGTCAGAGTCAACTTTCGCAGTGTTTCATCGCGAAACTTGACTCTGACCCCAGTTAGCTGCTTCTGTTAAGCGCACTGAAAAAGCTGGCGTTGAGAAGCAAATTCGACAGCCGGCGCGGCTTAACGCTGTTCCAGCAAGAAGTTGCGCTCCGGCTGTTGCAGTTTTTCGTGTTCGCTTGCGGTTTCATCTTTCAATAACACGCCGGACAATTGCCGCTGATGCGCTTGCGTCAGCAGGTAGTGCAGCTTGTATGCCGCCTCCGCATAGGGCAAGCCGGCGGGCCTGACGTTGGAGATGCAATTGCGGCTTTCATCGGTCAGGCCAAGCCGCGGCGCCCAGGTCAGGTACAAGCCCATGCTGTCCGGCGAACTCAGGCCGGGGCGTTCGCCGATCAGCACCACAACCATTTTTGCGCCCAGCAGCTCGCCCACCTCGTCGCCGATGGCAACCCGGCCCTGGCGCACGATGGCGATTGGCGCCAGAGTCCAGTTTTCCGGCAGCAGTCTTTGTTTGAGGGCGTTCAGGAAAGGCTGGGCATTTTGCTCGATGGCGAGTGCGGACAAGCCGTCGGCGATCACGATGGCGAGATCGTAGCGCCGTTGGTTGCTGCGCTGCCGCTCTTGCAACGCGCTGCGTGACGCTGCATCGAGCCGGCGTCCCAGGTCCGGGCGCTGCAGATAAATATCGCGCGTCTCTGCAGCGCTGGATAGGGTGATGCAGCTGTCGCCGCTATCGCTCAAGCCCTGGCTCAATGTTTGAGTGTCGAGCGCCAGATGCACCGCATCCCGTGCTCTGGCGTGCGCCAGCTGGAATTCCAGCTGCGCCGAGGTGGGCAGGCTGACGCCGCTACGGCCCAGCGCAATGCGAGCGGCGGTGAACTGCCTTAACGCCTGCCAGGGATTGTCAACTACCGTAGGATTCGAATCGCTCATGAATATCTCATATAAATACCTCAAGACAAACGCAACAACGCTTGTTGAAATGCCGGCGGCAGCTCCTCACCCAATTTGACGTAGCTATCCTCGGTAAAGATTTTCATGGTCTTTAACCATGCTTCGAATTCCGGCGCCGGCTTCAAGCCGAGCACGCGGCGTGCATACAGCGCGTCATGGAAAGAAGTCGTCTGGTAATTGAGCATAATGTCGTCCGATCCCGGAATGCCCATGACAAAGGTACAGCCTGCCGTGCCGAGCAGGGTCAGCAAGATGTCCATGTCGTTCTGGTCGGCTTCGGCATGATTGGTGTAGCAGACGTCGCAACCCATGGGCAGGCCGAGCAGCTTGGCGCAGAAATGGTCTTCCAGTCCGGCGCGGATGATTTGCTTGCCGTCGTACAGATACTCGGGACCGATGAAGCCGACCACGGAATTGACCAGCAGCGGCTTGAACTTGCGCGCCACCGCATAGGCGCGCGCTTCGCAGCTTTGCTGATCGACGCCGTGATGGGCGTTGGCCGACAGCGCGCTACCCTGGCCGGTTTCGAAATACATGACGTTATTGCCGACGCTGCCGCGCTGTAGTGATAGCGCCGCCTGATGCGCTTCGGTTAGCAATTTCAGGTTGATGCCAAAACTGCTGTTGGCGGCTTCGGTGCCGGCAATCGATTGAAACACCAGATCCACCGGCGCGCCGCGATTAATCGCTTCGATGGTGTTGGTGACGTGGGTCAGCACACAGGATTGGGTTGGAATCTGATAGCGATCGATGATGTCGTTCAGCATGGCGACGATCTTGATCACCTGCGGCACATTGTCAGTGGCCGGGTTAATGCCGATCACCGCATCGCCGCTGCCGTACAGCAAACCGTCGAGGATGCTGGCGGCGATGCCGCTGGCGTCGTCGGTCGGGTGATTCGGCTGCAAGCGTGTCGAGAGACTGTTTGGCAGGCCGATGGTGTTGCGGAAGCGGGTCACCACCCGGCATTTTTTTGCGACCAGAATCAGGTCTTGCACGCGCATGATTTTGGATACCGCTGCCGCCATCTCCGGCGTGACGCCGGGCGCAACCGCCGCCAGCACCGTCTCGTCAACCTGGTCGCTCAGCAGCCAGTTGCGGAAATCACCCACCGTCAGATGCTTGATTGCGGCAAAGGCGATGACATCATGCTCGTCGATAATCAGACGGCTGATTTCGTCATGTTCGTAAGGCACCAGCAGATGGTTGAGGAAGGTCGTCAGCGGCAGCTCGGCCAGCTGCATCTGGGCCGCCACTCTTTCCTCTGCACTGCCTGCTGCCAGCCCCGCCAGATAGTCGCCGGAGCGGGGCGGGGTAGCCTTGGCCATCAAGTCTTTCAGGTCGCGGAACAAATAGGTTTTTGTGCCGACGATATGGCTGAACTGATGCTTGCTGTTATTCACTGATAGCGTCCTCCATGCAGGTGGGCGGTCTTATGCGACATCATAGGCGCTCTGCGCAATATCGCGGCTGTTTTTTGTCATCAGGAAGACTGCGTAGCCGCAGGCCAGGAAAGCAGAGAAAATACCGAAAATCAGCGGATTGTAATAAATCATGGTGGCCATGCAGACACATGCGCCGACCAGCGCAAACGCCGGGAACCATGGATAGAACGGGGCGCGGAACGGCCGCGCCATGTCGGGCGCGCTGCGGCGCAGGCGGAACAGGCTCAGCATGCTGATGATGTACATGGTGATGGCGCCGAACACCGACATGGTGACGATGTTGGCGGTCAGGGTCTGGCCGCCAAGCGTGATCAACTCATCGCTGTAGATGGCCGCGATACCGATCACACCGCCAGCCAGGATGGCCCGGTGCGGAGTCTTGAAACGCGGATGGATTTTGGCGAAGTAGCCGGGCAGGTAACCATCCCGCGCCAAGGCGAAAATCTGCCGCGAATAACCAAGAATGATGCCGTGGAACGAGGCGATCAAGCCGAACAGGCCAAGCCAGACCAGCATGTGCAGCCAGCTGCTATGTTCGCCGACGATCAGTTTCATCGCTTGCGGCAGCGGGTCGTTGATATTCGCCAGTTTGGTCCAGTCGCCGGCGCCGCCGGCAAACACCATCACGCCGATGGCCAGCAGCACCAGGGTGATGATGCCGGTGATGTAGGCAATCGGAATCGAGCGCTTCGGATCCTTCGCTTCTTCTGCGGCCATCGCGACGCCTTCGATCGCCAGGAAAAACCAGATGGCGAACGGAATCGCGGCAAACATGCCGGGAATCGAGGCCAGGCTGAAATTGTCTTGTCCGGACCAGCCGCCCTTGACGAAATGGGCGATCGAAAATCCCGGCGACACCACGCCCATGAACACCAGTAGTTCGAAAATCGCCAGCAAAGTCACGCACAATTCAAACATGGCGGCAATCTGCACGCCGACGATATTCAGCGCCATGAACACCACATAGGCGCCGACTGCGGCAGTCTTGGGATCGAGTGAGGGGAACTGCACGTTGAGGTAGGCACCGATCGCCAGCGCAATCGCCGGCGGTGCAAACACGAATTCGATCAGGGTGGCGGCGCCGGCAAAGTAGCCGCCCAGCGGCCCGAAGGCTTTCTTGCTGTAGGCGAACGGCCCGCCTGCATGCGGAATGGAAGTGGTCAGTTCGGTGAAGCTGAAGATGAACGCGGTGTACATGGCGGCGATAAACAGCGCGGTCACGGTAAAACCTAGCGTGCCGGCGGAAGCCCAGCCATAACTCCAGCCGAAGTATTCACCCGAAATCACCAGGCCGACGGCGATGCCCCATAGCTGAATTGTACCGAGGGTCTGTTTCAGGGCTGGGCTTGAGCTGGCGCCGGGGCCGGTTTTTGCATTCATGAAGCTTCTCCACGGGGTAGTTTGGATGCACGAAAATTGAAAGAAAAATCTGCTCGTTCTTGGTCTGTTGCGCCACTTTGGGCTGGCGGTAGGCGAAAGCGGTGCATCTCTGCGGCTGTTGCTCTGGCAAAGCGCGAGTACGGATTGATCTCAATGGTTGGAAAAGCAAAATACGTGCCGTTGTGGTGCACAGTCAATCGGCCGTTTGTTTGCCTAGCGATGGCGGCGATCCGGCCAGCAACGCATATTCTTCGTCGCTGAACAGCCGCGAGCGGCTCAGGAAGCGCATGCCGCTGCCGTTGTCGAGCGAAAACATGCCGCCGTTGCCTGCCACCACGTCGATGATCAACTGGGTGTGTTTCCAATATTCGAACTGGTCGGCGCCGATATAAAACGGCGTACCATCCAGATCGCCCAGATAGACATCGGCATCGCCGACCTGGAAATCGCCGATGGCGTAACACATCGGTGAACTGCCATCGCAGCAGCCGCCCGATTGAAAGAACATGAGCGGCCCATGCTTTTGCTTGAGCTGCTGCAAAAATTCCAGTGCTGCGCCGGTGGCGCTGACTCTTGCGGGAATGGCGGTCATTATGCGTGGTCGTTTAGCGGGAAGATAAGGAAGAAACGAAAGCGGCATCCGGCCCCGATGAGCAGGGAGCAGGATGCCGCGTGCTTTAGAAAAAGCCCAGCGCGTTTGGACTGTAGCTGACCAGCAGATTCTTGGTTTGCTGATAGTGATCCAGCATCATCTTGTGGTTTTCTCGGCCTATGCCGGATTGTTTATAACCGCCGAACGCAGCATGCGCCGGATACAGGTGATAGCAGTTGGTCCAGACCCGGCCGGCCTGGATCCCGCGTCCCATGCGGAAGGCGCGCGAGCCATCGCGGGTCCACAAACCTGCGCCCAGGCCGTACAGGGTGTCGTTGGCCAGCGCCAGTGCTTCTTCCTCATCCTTGAAAGTGGTGACGGACAATACCGGGCCAAAGATTTCTTCCTGGAAGATGCGCATCTTGTTATTACCTTCGAAGACTGTCGGCTCGACGTAATAACCGGCGTCGAAATCGCCGCCCAACTGCTTGCGTGCGCCGCCGGTGAGTAATTTGGCGCCTTCCTGCTTGCCGATGTCGATGTAGGACAGGATTTTTTCCAATTGTTCCTGCGAGGCCTGGGCGCCGATCATGGTGGCGCTGTCGAGCGGGTTGCCTTGCTTGATCGCTTTGACGCGTTTCAAGGCGCGTTCCATGAAGCGCTCGTAGATCGATTCCTGGATCAGCGCGCGCGAGGGACAGGTGCAGACTTCACCTTGATTCAAGGCAAACATGGCGAAGCCTTCCAGGCATTTGTCGAAGAACGCATCGTCCTGGTCCATCACATCGGCAAAAAACACGTTGGGCGATTTGCCGCCCAGTTCCAACGTCACCGGAATGATGTTTTGCGACGCGTATTGCATGATCAGGCGGCCGGTGGTGGTCTCGCCGGTGAAGGCGATCTTGGCGATCCGCTTGCTGGACGCCAGCGGCTTGCCAGCCTCCAGGCCGAAGCCGTTGACGATGTTGAGCACGCCGGGCGGCAGCAGGTCTTGCACCAGTTCGATCCAGACCATGATCGAGGCCGGTGTCTGCTCTGCCGGCTTGAGTACCACGCAATTGCCGGCAGCCAATGCCGGCGCTAGTTTCCAGACCGCCATCAGGATCGGGAAATTCCATGGGATGATCTGGCCTACTACGCCCAGCGGTTCGTGGAAGTGATAGGCGTAGGTCTGGTCGTCGATGGTGGCGACCGAGCCTTCCTGGGCCCGGATGCAAGCGGCGAAATAACGGAAATGGTCGATTGCCAGGGGAATGTCGGCCGCTGTGGTTTCACGGATCGGTTTGCCGTTGTCTATGGTTTCGGAAATTGCCAGCAATTCCAGGTTGGCTTCCATCCGATCGGCGATCTTGTTGAGGATGTTGGCGCGTTCGGCTGGCGAGGTCTTGCCCCAGGCCGCTTTGGCGGCGTGGGCGGCGTCCAGCGCCAGTTCGATATCCTCCGCGCTGGAGCGGGCGATTTCACAGAAGGTCTTGCCGATTACCGGACTGACGTTTTCGAAATATTCGCCCTTGACCGGCGCCACGAATTTGCCGCCGATGAAATTGTCGTAACGTTGCTTGAATGGATTGCGGGTGGCTAGTTTGCTGATGTCTGCGAGATTCATGTCGTCCTCTGGCTTGGAGTGATTGAGTGGGGTTCCGCGATGTTCAGCGATGTTCTGCGATACAGCAGCGATACAAACTACATCCGGTATTGCGCAATGAACATGCCAGCTCTGTTTGCAGTGCGGCCGCAATGGCGCGGGAGCCTGTGGAATCAGCGATTGCAGAGGATTGAGCAGCGGGTGATGGCGCCTTGCGCGCTAGTCTGGTACTTTAAAAACACAGAGCAAGTGTTCCGTTTTTGAACAATGATTGAGCACAATTGCTACAAAACGTGCCAGTGGTGTTGCTGTCAATGCAGCATCAGAAAAATGCACTAAGCGCACTTAGCCAAAGATTGGTAAATTAGCGGAGTGGGAGACTGTGAGGAGACTATGGCCAGACCTTGCCATCGCTATAAAAACCGCGAACCTGCAGGCAAGGATCCATTTCAACCGATAGCAATCTTCAGGATGATTTTCATGTCAAACAAAATAGTAACTTTGGCCTTGCAGGGCGGCGGCTCTCACGGCGCGTTTACCTGGGGCGCCCTGGATCGCCTGCTGGAAGACCCCAGGATCGATATAGAGGGCATCAGCGGCGCCAGCGCCGGCGCCATGAATGCGGTGGTGATGAGTTATGGCCTGGCGATCGGCGGCCGTGACGGCGCGCGGCAGGCGCTGGCCGATTTCTGGGATGGCGTCAGCACCAGGGATCTCTACAGTTTCATGCGGCCGGACGCCTTGAGCGAGGCCGGGATTGCTTCGCAGGCAACCTCATCGGCGCTGTTGAAGCACATGTTTTCCGTCACCAGGATGTTTTCACCGTATCAGCTCAATCCGTTTGACCTCAACCCTTTGCGCGATATCTTGAGCAAGCAGATCGATTTTGAACGTTTGCGCGCGGACGGCAAAGTCAAGCTGTTCATCGCCGCCACCCAGGTCAGTACCGGCCGCCTGCGCATCTTCCGCAATGACGACCTGACGCAAGACGCGCTGCTGGCGTCGGCCTGTCTGCCGTCGATGCATCATGCGGTCGAGATCGATGGCGAAGCCTATTGGGATGGCGGCCTGACTGCCAATCCGCCGATTTTCCCGCTGCTGCATTTATGTAACTCGCCTGACATATTGGCGGTGCTGCTGCATCCGTTCCGCCGTCCGCTGCTACCCACCGCCACCGACGAAATCGGGCAGCGCCTGAGCGAAATCAGTTTCAGCTCCACCTTTTTTACCGAACTTGGCGGGCTGGCGCTGGCCAAGCGCGAAACTGAAGCCGATCCCGAGGCGCGTGGAAAAATGCATGAGCGGCTCAAGGAATTGCGCATTCATGTGATCGATTCGGACGCCTTGATGAGCCAGTTGAGCGTCGCCAGCAAATTGAATACCAAAGCATCCTTCATCCTGGCCTTGCGCGACGCTGGACGGACGCGCGCGGAACACTGGCTGACCGAGAAATTTTCCGGCGCCGAACTGGAGTCCAATTTCGATCTCGATCAATTTCTGGCCTAGCCTGAATTAGCCTAAGCTAACCTAAATCATGCAAATGAAATTATCCCGATCGGAATTCATCCCCTTGCGCGGCTTGCGCTATCACATACGGCACTGGGGCCGGGCCGGCGCTCCAAAAATTTTCATGCTGCACGGCTGGATGGATGTCTCGGCCTCGTTTCAATTCGTGGTCGATTGCCTGCAGCACGACTGGCATGTGATTGCGCCGGACTGGCGCGGCTTCGGTTTGACCGAGGGACCGCCGGTGGACAGTTACTGGTTCCCCGATTACCTGGCCGATCTGGACGCCATCTTGCAGCATTATTCGGCCAGCGCACCGGTCAATCTGCTTGGGCACAGTATGGGCGGTTATGCGGTCGGTCTGTACGCCGGCGCCCGGCCGCAGCGGATCAAGGCTTTGATCAACCTGGAAGGTTTCGGCGGCGCGCGGCAGCCGGCCGAACTGGCGCCGGCGCGTTACGCCAAATGGCTGGATCAGTTGGCCGAAGCGGCAGCGTTGCAGAGTTATCCAGACCAGGCTGCGGTAGCTGCACGCTTGCAGAAAACCAATCCGCGTTTAAGCGATCAGCGGGCGGCGTTTCTGGCGCAGCATTGGTCGCGCCAGAATGATTTTGGACGTTGGGAGATCCTGGCCGATCCCGCACATAAAATCATTAACCCGGTATTGCCGAGAGTCGAGGAAATGCTGGACTGCTGGCGCGCCACCACGGCGCCGGTGTTATGTGTCGAGGCCGAGCACACCAATATGTGGCTATGGATGGGCGGCAAGGAAGTGATGCGCAGCGAGATCGAGAACCGTATCGCCCAGTTGCCGCATGCCAGGAGCGCGGTCATTGCAGATGCCGGCCACATGTTGCATCACGACCAGCCGCAGGCCCTGGCGGCATTGATCGAACAGTTTCTGCAAGAGTGTTCCGGATAGATATCGATCGAGCTACTTGACCGCAGTTTCTGCTGCGGCAATCAAACCACGAAGAAACAGCATGATCATCTTGCCGGCAGGGGCGGGATGGACGGCCGTACCCTGCAATCCAAGTCCGTGAGCCAGGGCCATGAAGCCGGCCGCCAGTTGCTCGGGTTCGGCTGGTGGCACCAAGGCCAGATGCGCAAACAGGCGTTCGATAACATGCCCGAGTGCGCTACGGTGGGTTTTCCAGACGGCCTCATATGCTGCGGCGAAAGCGGGGCTGCGGCTGGCGTGCAGCTGTAATTCAATCGAGAGCATGGTCCAGTTGGCGTCTGCATGCAGGGTGTCTGCCCATGCATCCAATGCCGCCAGCACTTCCTCGCCGCTAAGCTCGGCGCTTGCAAACACGGCCGCGAGCTGGGCCGCCTCAGTCTCCATGTGGGCGCGCAGCAGTTCCAGCAGGATGGCGTCTTTGTCAACAAAATTCGAATAGAAGGCACCTTGTGAGTAACCGGCTGCTTCGGCAATCTCACGAATCGACGCTCCCCCAAAACCGTTTTGCACGAACAGTTTGCGTCCTGCCTGAAGCAGTCGTTCGCGCGTCAGCGCCTGGCTTTGTTCTCGGTTCAAGCGGGTTTTTGTGGTTTGCTGATTCATCTCGATGTCAATTAATTTCAAATATCAATTGAATTTTGAATTTCAATTGATATAATTTCGGATATCAATTGATATCTTAAATCCATTCATCTATCGGGAGCAAGCATGCAACTACAAACCGCCTTTGTTACAGGGGCCACCGGGCTGCTTGGCAATAATCTGGTACGTGAACTGGTGCGCCGTGGGATCGCCGTAAAAGCCCTGGTGCGCTCGCCGGAAAAGGCCGCGCGCCAATTCGGCAGTCTGGCGCGGATTGAATTAGCCAGGATTGAACTGATACAGGGCGACATGGAGAACGTCGGAGCGTTCTCTGCGGCTTTGCGCGGCTGCGACGTAGTGTTTCATACCGCCGCCTTCTTTCGCGACAACTACAAGGGCGGCAGCCATTGGCAAACACTCAAGCGGATTAATGTCGACGGCACGGTCGCGCTGATTGAGCATGCGTACCGTGAGGGCGTCCGGCGGTTTGTGCAAACTTCCTCGATCGCAGTACTGGACGGTGTGCCAGGCTTGGCGATCGATGAAACCAGGGAACGCGACCCGGCCGACGCCGATGATTATTACCGGAGCAAGATTCTGGCCGATCATGCGGTGTTGGCCTTCTCTAAAAAATTTCCCGAGATGCATGCCAGCTTTGTCTTGCCCGGATGGATGTGGGGACCAGGCGACATTGGCCCGACTTCGTCCGGACAGGTAGCGCTGGACACCGTTCTGGGAAAATTGCCGGGCCTGGTGCCGGGCAGTTTTTCCGTGGTTGATGCGCGTGATGTCGCATTGGCGCAAATCGCCGCCGCAGAGCGCGGGCGCAGCGGCGAGCGCTATCTGGCCGCCGGCCGCCATATGACGATGCGTGAACTGATTCCCCTGATCGGCCGGATTGCCGGAGTCGCCACACCCAAGCGCATGCTGCCTTTGCCGCTTTTGTTTGCACTGGCCGGCTTGCAGGAAATCTACGCCCGCATCAGCGGCAAGCCGATCTTGCTCAGTATCGCTACGGTGCGGCTGATGGTCAAAGAGGCAGACCGCACGCGCTTCAATCATGCCAAGAGTGAACGTGAGTTAGGCTTGAAATTCAGGCCGGTCGACGACACGGTGAGTGATGTCATTGCCTGGTATCGGGAGCACCAATGGCTGCCGGTTCAGTTAGATGCAAGCTGAATTAGTTCTGGATGCTTTCTGGTTTTGCCAGCGGTTTTCCTCAAAAGCATCGATGATTTTGATCATGTTGTCCATGCGACTCTGCTCCTGCAGAGTCGTCCGGCGATTCCACAGGAAGTCGAATTCGACCACGGTCAAGTGATACTCAATTTCACCTAACTCGCTTATTTGGCGTATTTCGTCCATGGCGTTTACCTCCATTTCTTTGTCAGTGCGCTGCCGAGGTATCGGCAATGCGGGTTGGCTTGGGTGCAAACCACACCGCCGTCGCTGCCAGCAAGAATGAAAACGCGGCCAGCATGAAAATATGATTGGTCGACAACATGATGCTTTGCGACTGCAAGCTTTGCTCGATGCTGAC
This sequence comes from Collimonas sp., assembly GCF_035566375.1. GTDB lineage: Bacteria > Pseudomonadota > Gammaproteobacteria > Burkholderiales > Burkholderiaceae_D > Collimonas. The sequence goes on along the minus strand of NZ_DATMRK010000029.1, from coordinate 118,316 downwards.
GCGCGCCTGTTCGGCGCTCAGGCCGGATTGCGTCAACGCATTGCTGGCGTCGCCGCTCTTGTCGACCAGGCCGGCCAGCTCCGCGTGATAATAAATCGCCTTGTTTTCCCAGCCGGTGTTGACCAGTGAAGTAGCGATGGCGCCGGACATGGTGCGGCAAAAGCTCATCAGACCGGCCGCCGAAGCCGTCTCGGAAAAGTTGACGCTGCTCAGCGCCAGTCCGGTCAATGGCACGAAGAACAGCGGCAAGCCGATCCCTTGCAGCAGCAACGGCCAGCCGATCTGGAAAGTAGTCATGTCGGTGCTGTTGAAACTGCGCAGCAAGGTTACCGAGCCCAGCCACAATACGCCGAGGCACACCAGTTTGCGCGGATCGACCTTGGTCGACAATTTGGCGACGAAAGGTGCAGTGATGACCGCCAGGATGCCGCTCAAGGCAGTGGTCTGGCCCGAGTGGGTGGCGGTATATCCCATGTAGCTTTGCAACCACAGCGGCGTCAGCACGGTAGCGCCGAAGAAGGCGCCGAACGCCAGGCAGATGGTCACCACGCTGGCCGAATAACCGCGATGCCGGAATACCCGCAGATCGACTATCGGATTGCGCTCGGTCAGTTCCCAGATCAGGAAGGCGATAAAGCCGATGATGGCGATCAGCGCCAGCGCGACGATTTCAGGCGAGGCGAACCAATCTTTTTCCTTGCCTTGATCCAGCATCAGTTGCAAGGCCGCGACCCAGATGATCATCAGCCCCAGCCCAACCGTATCGATAGGCACTTTCACCAGCGGCGACTCATAGCGCTTGAACATTTTCCAGCCGAGATAACCGCATAGCAGCGCCACCGGTACATTGATGTAGAAGATGTAGGGCCAGCTATATTGATCGCACAGCACGCCACCCAAAATCGGGCCGGCAATCGGCGCGATCAGGGTTGTCATCGCCCACAAGCCGACTGCGGTCGGCGCCTTTTCTTTGGGAAAGACGCGCAGCAGCAAAGTCTGCGACAGCGGAATCAGCGGGCCGCCGGCCAGTCCCTGCAATACGCGGAAGGCGATCAACAGGCCGAGCGAATTGGCCAGCCCGCACAAGGCTGAAAAAACCCCGAACATGATCATCGAGGTGATGAACACCCGCACTGCACCGAAACGATTGGCGAGCCAGCCGGTCAGCGGCACCGTGATCGCTTCCGCCACCGCGTAGGAGGTGATGACGTAGGTGCCCTGGCTGGAGGAGGCGCCGAGCGCGCCCGAGATGGTCGATACCGAGACATTGGCGATGGTGGTGTCGAGCACGGCAATGAAGTTGGCAGCGGCCAGCAACAGGCCGGCGCCGATCAACTGAGCACCTGCCAAAGGCTTGATCGACAGCTCTGAAGAAGTGGATGACATGATCTGCTTTCTTGTTGTTCTTTTACATGGGCGAGGCCGCTGCGGCCTTGCCGCCACGGGTATCGATCGACACTTCCATCGACAAGCCGACGCTCAGCGGCCGTGCGATCAACTCCTTGCGATCTATCGAAATCCGCACCGGCAGACGCTGCACCACCTTGATCCAGTTGCCGGTGGCGTTTTGCGCAGGGATCACCGCGAACGCCGAACCGGTACCGCCGGACAAGCCGACCACGGTGCCGTGGTATTCAACCGAACCGCCGTAAATATCGGCGCTCATGGTGACCGGCTGCCCCAGTTGCACCTGGGTCAGCTGGCCTTCCTTGAAATTGGCGTCGACGTGCAGCGATTGCGTCGGCACCACCGACAGCAAGGCAGTGCCGGCCTGCACCCGTTGCCCAATCTGCACCTGGCGCCGGGCTATCACGCCGTCGACCGGCGCCCGCAACACGGTGCGCTCCAGATCGAGCCTGGCCTGGTCGCGCCTGGCGCGCGCCAGTGCGACTTCAGGATTGGTGGCGACCGTGGTGTTGGCGGTCAGCACCGTACTGGCTTGTTGCGCGCCGATGGTTGCGTTGCGGTTGCTCTTGGCTTGTATCGCTCCGGCTTCGGCTACTTTCATATTGGCTTGCGCCGTCAACAGCGTACTGCGGGCATTGCTCACTTCTTCACCGGAGACTGAGCCTGATTTGGCCAGCGCTTCGCGCCGATGCAGATCGAGTCCGGCCCGTTGCAGATCCGCTTGCGCCGACAAAACCTGCGCTGCGGCGCGATTCTGCTCTGCTTCACGCGCCAATACCTGGGCCGCCAGTCCGGCATCGTTGGCGAAGTAGCTTTGCACCCGGCGCTGGGCGCGATCGAGGTCGGCCTCAGCCTGCAACAACGCCAGCTTGGCGTCGCTGCTGTCGATCACTACCAGCACATCGCCCTGTTTCACGTACTGGGTGTCGACCACCTTGACGTCGGCTACGATGCCGTTGACAGCCGGTGTGATCGAGGCAATTTCGGCAGCGGTATACGCGTTATCGGTGCTGACATAACGCGAGCCGATGAAATGCCAGTAAGTGCCGTAGGCGAGGGCGGCAAGCAGGATGGCGCCGCCCAACAGGGTGAACAGTTTCTTGCGCTTTTGGCTGGCGGCGGCCTGTGCCGCTTGTGCCGCCTGTTCGGTTTGTTCGGCGCTTGCGACGGCTGCAAGTTCTTGCGCGGCTTGAGAATCGGAATGTGACATGTTGTGCTTACCTATGATGTTTGATCAAATTGCAGCTTGCCGGTAGCCGCCGCCTAGCGCCCGCACCAGTTCCACATCCAGCGAGAACATGCGTGAGCGTAGCGTCGACAGGTCGCGCTGGTTGGTGAGGAAGGTGTCTTGTGCGTTGAGCACGTCGAGGTAGGTGGCCAGCCCGCCCTGGTAGCGGTTTTGGGCGATCTGGAAGGCGGCTTCGGCAGCGTCGACCGCTTCCTGCACTTTTGCCAGGCGCCCCGATAGCGCTTTTTCACTGACGGCGACATCGGCCACATCTTGTAGCGCCTGCGTCACGGCGCCGTCGTAGTTGGCGACGGCTTCGTCGTAGCTGCCGCTGGCTTGGCGATATTGACCGCGCAGGCGGCCGCCTTCAAAGATCGGCAACGATATAGCCGGGCCGATGCTGCCGATATCGGAGCCGGCTTTGGTCAGCATGCCGAGGCCGAGCGATTGCAAGCCCAGATAGGCGCTCAGGTTGACGTTGGGATAGAACTGCGCCCTGGCCACCTTGATTTGTTTGGCGGCGGCTTCGGCGCGCAGGCGTGCAGCAACTACGTCGGGCCGGCGGCCCAGCAGATTGACCGGCAATTGCGACGGCAATGCAAATGGCTTGGAGAGATCGAGAACCGGGCGCTGCAATCGCAAGCCGCGATCCGGGCCGGCGCCGATCAGGGCTGCGATCTTGTTGCGTTGGCGGTCGATGGATTCGTCCAGGCTCAGCAGATCGGCCTCGGCGCTGGCCTTGCGCGCCAGCACTTGCTTGACGCTGCCTAGCATCTCAAGGCCGTTGATGCGGCGCTGCTCAAACAAGTCCAGAGTCTGGATCCGCACTTGCAGCGCCTCCTGCGCGGTATCGTGCTGGCTCAGCAGACGCTCGAATTCGGCATAGGCGGCGGCAATCGACGTCGCCAGCGTGATTCTGGCCTGCGCGGCGTCGGCCTTGGCGGCTTGCAGATCGGAAGTGGCGGCAGCCAGCGCGGCGCGGTTCTTGCCCCAGAAATCGATTTCATAACTGAGGTTCAGGGTTGCCTTGCCTTCGTAGTTGTAGTTCTGCGGCACGAACTCTGCCGGCACGCCGTTGTTGTAGCTTTGCTTCATGTAGTCAACCGACGCATTCGCGCTGACTTGCGGCAGCAGGGCGGCGCCTTGCTGTTGCGCCAGGCCTTCGGCTTTCAGCAAGCGCGCCTGGGCAGCAGCCAACGACGGCGCGCCTTTCAAGCCTTCGGCGATCAGGGTGTTCAATTGCGGATCGCCGTACACCGTCCACCAATTGTCATCGGGCCAGCTGACGGCATTGCCGGCCAGCAGTTGCCCGGTTTGATAGCTGCTGATGTCCTTAGGCTCGGCGCGGGCGCCGATTTCAGAGAACTGGGCGCAGCCGCTGACGCTGATACTGAGGGCCAGCACACACATGCTGGCGATGCCGCGCAGGCCGACGGCGGCATAAGGTGAGAGGTAGGTGGATGACATAGACGGTATCCGATGAGGTTGTTATAATTAAACTGTACGGTATAGTATAGTATTGACTTTTCAGCGTCGTCAAGTAAAACTGTCGTACTTAAGAAAGCAGGTTTTTTTTACAACAGTGGCACGGCAAGTTGCCGCCGACACCATTGGCAGGCGTGGACAAGGATCAATTTAATGCGCAAGAAAAGTGACGAACGACGACAGGCGATCCTCGATATCGCCGCACAGATATTTAATGAAGTAGGAGTCGAGCAGGCCACGATGTCGGAAATCTCGACGCGCATGGGTGGCTCGAAGGCAACGCTGTATAACTATTTTTCATCGAAAGAAGAGATCTTTGTCGAGGTCATGCTGCAGCATGCCGGGCAGCAGTTTGATTTGGTTTTCGGCAGCCTGCTTGAGTCAGACGATTTACCTGCAATCTTGCAGCGGTTTGGGATGCTGTATTTGCAGACCGTATTTCAACCCGAGATAATTGCCACCCGGCGTCTCGTGGTTTATCACGCCGAGCGCGCCAAGCTTGGGCAGACAATGTATGAGCGCGGGCCGAAAAGAGGCTGGACCATGGTTGCCGAATTCCTCACAACCGCGATGGCAAGAAAACAATTGCGCCAGGGCGATGCCTGGCTCGCCGCATTGCAATTGCGCGGGCTGCTTGAAGCTGAGTGGATGGAAGTCAGGATGTTGGGAGTCGTCGCCAATGTGACTGCACCCAAGCTGCGCCACTCGGTAGAGCGCGCAACCGATGCATTCATGCGGATCTACGCCGTATGAGAAAGTCGCCGGCCTGGCGATATTTTGCCGGCGAGGAAAATGTGCGTTTGCAGCATGAGCGCCGCAAGGAGCGTACAATCTGCGGATGACAGTTGCTCTCCCTGCACGGACTAATGATGTTGAACGTTGATCTCCATTGCCATTCCAATGTTTCCGACGGCACTTTGGCGCCGCGGGAAGTGGCTGCACGCGCCAAGGCGAATGGCGTCGATATCTGGGCCCTGACCGATCACGACGAAATCAGCGGCGTCAGCGAAGCACGGGCAGCAGCAGTAGCGCTCGGACTGCCTTATGTGGCTGGCGTCGAAATCTCGATTACCTGGGCCGCGCACACCATCCATATCGTTGGTTTGCAAATCGATGAAACCAATCCTGAGCTGGTGCAAGGGCTGGCCGCCACCCGTGGCGGCCGCGAACGGCGCGCCCATGAAATGGCGGCGCAACTGGCCGCAGCGGGGATTCCCGACGCCTTCCAGGGCGCCTTGAAACATGTCGGCAATCCCGATCTGATATCGCGCACCCATTTTGCCCGTTACCTGGTGGAAATCGGCCGTTGCGCCGATACCAGCGAAGTGTTCCGCAATTTCCTGACCGAGGGCAATCCCGGTTATGTACCGCATCGCTGGGCTTCGCTGGAGCAGGCGCTGCGCTGGATCCGTGGCGCCGGCGGGGTCGCGGTGGTGGCGCATCCAGGGCGTTACAAACTGAGCGATCTGGCGTTCGACGCTTTTTTCAGTGAGTTCAAGCAACTGGGCGGCGCCGCGATCGAAGTCATCACCGGCAGCCATACGCCAGACCAATATGCCTATTACGCCAAGGTTGCCACCGATTATGGTTTCCTGGCGTCACGCGGTTCCGATTTCCACAGCCCAAGCGAATCGCGGGTCGATCTCGGCGCCTTGCCGCCGTTGCCTGACAGCCTCACACCGGTCTGGCATAACTGGTAATTCCGTAGCGCCAGCGGCAATACAATAGCTTCGCTGCTGCGCCGCAGCATAGTTACCGCCTTTGCATGTCTATGATTCTGTACTACCCTGAATTAGAGTCTGTTGCAGAATTTATTGCGCAGGGTCTCGCCGCATCTGTAGCGGCGGTGTGGTTGTTGCTTTTCAGGAGGTCATCATGGAACTTCACATGCACTCGCATCACTTGGAGAAACGCTTGCCAGACTGGCCAGCGGCAGCCGTCTCCGGGTTTGCCGCCGGTGCGGTTGTGATGGTGCTGGAATTGCTTTGGTCAACTCTGTTCATGGATACCAGCCCCTGGATCACGTCGCGCATGGTCGCCGCCATCGTCCTCGGACCGGATACGATGCAATCGAGCACCTTCAGCGTCGGCGTGGTTGCCGTGGCCCTTGCCACCCACTATGTGCTGGGTATCGTGCTGGGCCTGATTCTGGCCAGCATCATCGCTCCTTTCCACTTTGACTCCAGCGTTGGCATGATATTGCTGACCGGCGCTGTGTTCGGCCTGGCCGTCTACCTGTTCAATTTCTACGGCATGGCCCGCTACTTCTCATGGTTCAACGACATGCGCGGCTGGGCAACCGTGGTTGCTCATTTGATTTTCGGTATGTCGGCAGCGATCATTTATTGGAAGCTGGAACGACCGTCGGAGCACTAGCGGCGTACGCTAACTAGCAATAGCTGGCGGCGGATCAAGGCTGCGCCCTTGATCCGCCGACATGCCATGCGGGATGGCTGGCGTCATCGATGCGCTGCCGTTTGAAACAAGTTCTGGATTTCATCGCATCTCAATCACTGCTGCGGGCACAGCTTGCAGGGGAGAGGCTAGCTATGGCCATGGCTGTTGCGCTAGTGTTGATCGTTGCCGCTTCGCTGCTGTTTCATTTTGTCAGCCCGTGGTGGGCAACGCCGCTGGCGTCCAACTGGCGGCAAATGGACGATACGCTGACTATTACGCTGGTCGTCACTGGCATCTTCTTCGTTACCATCAATCTCTTCATTGTCTACACCTTGCTGCGTTTTCGTCATCGCGAGGGACGGCGTGCAGCCTATCAGCCCGACAACAAGAAGCTTGAACACTGGCTGATCATTGCGACCAGCGTCGCCATCATGGGCTTGCTGGCGCCGGGCCTGTTTGTGTATGCGGCCTATGTCACGGTGCCGGCGAATGCGCTGGATGTGGAAGTGGTCGGCCAGCAATGGCAATGGCGTTTTCGCTATCCGGGCGCCGGCGGCAAGCTGGGTCGCTCCAGCGTCGATCTGATCAGCGCCGCCAATCCGTTCGGACTGGATCCTGCCGATCCGGCAGGGCAAGACAATGTCTTGATCAATAACAACGAACTCCATCTGCAGATCAACCAGCCGGTACGGATGCTGTTGCGTGCGCAGGATGTGCTGCATGATTTCTATGTGCCGCCGTTTCGCGCCCGCATGAATATGGTGCCTGGCATGGTGACTTCGTTCTGGTTCACGCCGAACAAGCTCGGCCGCTATGAAGTCTTGTGTGCGCAACTGTGCGGCGTCGGTCATTCTGGCATGCGCGGTTATGTGGTGGTGGAAGACGCCGCCAGTTTTCAAAAGTGGCTGAAGGCGCAGCCGACGTTTGCCCAGACCATGGCGCCGCCGACACCGGTAGCCGCCAATCCTGCGGCGCTTGGCGGCGCTGCTACGGCAATTGCCGGCGACGCCCTGGTGGCGCAGGGCAAGGCGCTGGCTGAGGCTAAAGCCTGTGTCGCCTGTCATACGGTGGACGGCAGCCCGCGCGTCGGTCCGACCTGGAAGGGTTTGTTCGGTAAAACCGAAACCATGGAAAACGGTAGTACCGCACTGGTGGATGAAGCGTATCTGAAGAATTTCATCCGCAATCCGCAGGCGCTGGTGGTCAAGGGTTTTGCGCCGATGATGCCGAAGATCGAGATGAGCGATGCGGAACTGGAGGCGTTGGTGGCATATATTAAATCGTATGGCGTCAAATCGAAGGGTGCGCCGGCGGCAAGTCAACAGGCGCAACAATCCACACCGTCCCGCTAATCGAGGAAAGCTATGGCCCACACCGACGACAGCGTTTATAGTGCACAGCACGATCACCAAGACCACGCACCGCAAAGCTTCTTTCTGAAATACGTCTGGAGCCAGGATCACAAAGTGATTGCGGTCCAGTATGCCAGCGTCGCCATCCTGGCCGGGCTGGTGGGGGTAGGGCTGTCGAATCTGATGCGTCTGCAACTGGGTTTCCCTGGGAAATTCGCCTTTATCGATGCGCCGCATTATTACCAGTTCATGACCATGCACGGCATGATCATGGTGATCTATCTGCTCACTGCGCTGTTCCTCGGCGGCTTCGGCAACTATCTGATTCCGCTCATGGTAGGTGCGCGCGACATGGTTTTCCCCTATCTGAACATGTTGAGTTTCTGGGTTTACCTGGTCTCGGTAATCGTCCTGATGGCAAGTTTTTTCGTGCCGGGCGGGCCCACCGGGGCCGGCTGGACTTTATACCCGCCGCAGGCGATCCTGCCGGGCACGCCGGGTTATGAGTGGGGCATCATCCTGATGCTGGTGTCGCTGCTGATTTTTATCGTCGCCGCCACCATGGGCGGTTTGAATTACGTCACTACTGTGCTGCAAGCCCGTACCGAGGGTATGACCTTGCTGCGCATGCCGCTCACCGTGTGGGGGATTTTCGTTGCGACCATCCTGGCGCTGATGGCCTTTCCTGCGCTGTTCGTGAGCGGCGTCATGATGCTGCTGGATCGCACGCTAGGCACCAGCTTCTTCATGCCGGCGCTGGTGTCGATGGGGCAGATCACTGGCTACAAGGGCGGCAGTCCCTTGCTGTTCCAGCACTTGTTCTGGTTTTTCGGCCATCCGGAGGTGTACATCGTGGCTTTGCCGGCGTTCGGCATTGTGTCGGATCTGATCAGCGTGCATGCGCGTAAAAGCATCTTCGGCTATCGCACCATGGTCTGGGCGATCGTGGCGATAGGGGTGTTGAGCGTGGTGGTGTGGGCGCATCATATGTTCGTCAGCGGCATGAATCCGTATTTCGGTTTCTTCTTCGCTACCACCACCTTGGTGATTGCCGTGCCTACCGCGGTCAAGGTCTATAACTGGGTACTGACATTGTGGAATGGCGATATTCATTTGTCGGTGCCGATGCTGTTCGCGCTGGCGTTCGTCAGCACCTTTCTGATCGGCGGCCTGACCGGACTGTTTCTGGGCAATGTCAGCGTCGATATTCCTTTGTCCAATACCTATTTCGTGGTGGCGCATTTTCACATGGTGATGGGGGTAGCGCCGTTGCTGGTGGTGTTTGGCGGCATCTATCACTGGTATCCGAAGGTAAGCGGCCGCATGCTTAACGAAGGGCTGGGAAAAATTCATTTCTGGGCCACCTTCCTCGGCACTTATGCCATATTTTTTCCCATGCACTATCTCGGCATTCTCGGCATGCCGCGCCGCTATTACGCCTTCGACGGCTATAAATTCATCCCGGATTCGGCGCAATCGCTGAACGCCTTCATCAGCGTGGTGGCGTTAATCGTGGCGACGGCGCAACTATTGTTCATCTTTAATCTGATCTGGAGCGTTTTCCGCGGCAAACCGGCGCTGCCGAATCCGTGGCGCGCTGCCTCGCTGGAATGGCAGACACCGGCAACCCCGCCCGCCCACGGTAATTGGGGCGAGCTGCTGCCGGTGGTTTATCGCGGCGCTTATACCTACAGCGTGCCGGGTGCGCCAGAGGATTTCATTGCGCAGAACGTGCCGCCGGTGGCCGGCGACGCCGAGTCGCGCGTGGCAAAGGAGACATACGCATGAGCCTGCATCAGAGCGCCAGCCAGGCCGCCATTTTGAAACCGCCTGCCGCCGGTTATGTGCGGTACGGGTATGGCGCCGAAGGCACGCCTTCAGATCAGCACGATGCCGCTGTCAGCGTCGCCTTATGGGTATTCATCGGTGTCGCAACATCGCTATTCTCGCTTTTCCTCGCTGCCTATTCGATGCGGATGGACGCCCGCGACTGGTCGCCGCTGGCGATGCCGTGGCAGCTCTGGCTGAGCAGCGCGTTACTGGTGCTCGCCAGCGTGCTGTTGCAGCTCGCCGCCACCGCGGCCGGCACCCTCTATCTGCAACGTGCCCGCACTCTGCTGAGCGCTGCCGGTGTTTGCAGCATCGCTTTCCTGTGCGTGCAATTGTGGGGATGGCAAGCCTTGCAAGCGATCCATGTAACCGCCCGCGGCAATCCGGCCGGCAGTTTCTTTTACCTGCTGACGGCCATGCACGGCCTGCACGTGGCGGGCGGACTGGTCGGCTGGGGTATCACCGCAGCCGGCGCCTGGCGCCAGGATGCCAGCCGCCTGGCCTGGCGCATCCGTTTGTGCGCGCGCTACTGGCATTTCCTGCTGGCGCTCTGGCTGTTGTTGTTTGCGGCGCTGGGCTGGCTGACGCCGGAACTGGTGCGTTTGGTTTGCGGTACGCGTTGAACGCAGGTAAATCGTCGCAAAGGAGGATGTATGAGCACAGTGACTTCGCCCGCCGCCGTCGCCCCCAATCGCTGGCGGCAACTGGTGGCGGACTGGTCCTCGGACCGGCAGGCGTTCCAGGTGTCCTGGGGCAAGGCGATGATGTGGATCTTCCTGCTGTCAGATACCTTCATCTTTAGTTGCTTCCTGACCGGCTACATGACGGTGCGTATCTCCAGCACCGTTCCGTGGCCCAATCCGAGCCTGGTGTTCAGCCTGAAGATCGGCGGCGCCGAGGTGCCGTTGTTATTGATCGCCATCATGACCTTCGTCCTCATCAGCAGCAGCGGCACGATGGCGATGGCGGTCAATTTTGCCTATCGCCGCGAGCGGGTAAGGGCGGCCATATTGATGTTTGTCACAGCCGGCTTCGGCGCATGTTTCGTCAGCATGCAGATGTTCGAATGGACTAAGCTGATCGTGCAGGAGGGAGTGCGCCCCTGGGGCAATCCGATGGGTGCAGCGCAATTCGGCTCAACCTTTTTCATGATCACCGGTTTCCACGGTTTGCATGTGACGGCCGGTGTGATTTACCTGATTACGGTGGCCGTGCGCTTGCTGCGCGGCCGTTATGACGAAGGCACCAAGGCAGGCGGCAACTACCAGATCGTCGAAATCGCCGGTTTGTACTGGCACTTTGTCGATCTGGTCTGGGTCTTCATTTTTGCCTTGTTCTATCTTTGGTAGGTGCGCTCATGACTTCCGCCACAGGACAACAACATCCGATCAGCCTGTATCTGAAGATATGGGGCCTGCTATTTGTACTCAGCACGTTTTCCTATCTGGTCGACTACTTCAATTTTCATAGCTACCTGCGCTGGACCCTGATCCTGGTCTTGATGCTGATGAAGGCGGGGCTGATCGTCGCCTTCTTCATGCACATGGCCTGGGAGCGGCTGGCGCTGGTTATTGCGATCTTGCTGCCGCCGATGTGCCTGCTGGTGCTGGTCGGCATGATGGCGACCGAAGCCGATTACACCTTCTTGACCAGACTTTTGTTTTTCCGCTAGATTCAGGCCAGACTGCTTCATGCCAGAATACTCCAGGCCATCAAGGCAGATAGAACCAGGAAGGGGAAAGAGTACAGGTGGAAGCGCAGCCACAGATGGCGCTCAGGAGCCATGCGCAGCGCGATGATGTTGGCCAGCGAGCCGATCGCCAGGCCGAAGCCGGCGGCGTTGACGCCGTATGCGATCACCTTGTAGGCGGTGGAGTAATTCACCAGCAGGATAGCGGCTGGAACATTGCTGACGATTTGCGAGCCGAGCAGGGCGCTCATAAACAGTTCAAACCGGGAAAAATGCGGAATCGCTGCCACCCACTCCTGGACCATATGCAGCTGCGTCAGCAAGCGGATGTCGATGAACATCAGGATGAAGACCAGGATCAGGCTCCAATCGACTTTGGCCACGATCTCCCGGCAAAACAGCAGCGCGGCAGCCGCCACTCCCAGCAAACCCCAGCCCGGATGGCCTAGTTCCACCATCGCCAGGAACGCCAGATAGAGCAGCCCGCATGTCCTCAGCAGCCCGACCCGATAGGCGGCCGGATCGTCCTCCAGCTCAACGTGTATGGTTTGTTTGGGGAAGCAGAACCAAGTCGCCAGTAGCAGCAGCAAAAAAATCGCCAACGCCAGCGGCGCCATCTGCCAGGTGAATTCGGTAAAGGACAGGTGCGAACGCTGCCACAGCAGGATGTTTTGCGGGTTGCCGATCGGCGTCAGCAGCGAGCCGGCATTCACCGCCAATGCTTCAAAGATCACCAGGCGGCCGATCGGCAAGCCGCTGATACTGCCCAGGCCGACCGTCAGCGGAACCATGACGAACAACGCGATGTCGTTGGTCAGCAGGGTAGATAGCAGCGCCGAGGCCGACACCAGAAAGATGGCCAGCACGCGTTCCTGCTGCAGTCGATTGATGATGCGGCGTCCCAGATGTTCCAGGTAGCCGCTGACTTCGATGCCCTTGGTCAGCAACAGCATGCCGGCCAGGGTCGCGATGGTATTCCAGTCGACCCAGTGCCGATATTCCGCCAACGGTTGCGGCGACAGGGTAGAGAGCAGGATGGCGACGAGCAGCAACAGGTGCATCAGGCGATCGCGTAGAAACGGCCGGCAGATTTGCTCGATGGGGGATGGCGGATGGATTGACTCGGTGGCAACAAGCATGAATGTTTTTTATATCGACGAGCGAATTGATTTTGTTGTGCAAATTTTATGCAAATGCGATGTTTTGCGAAGCAGGCAGTCTGGCATAATTGTTCATCCTGCCTTGAAATTTGCGTCGGTGACCTTATTTTAAAGGCACTTCTTTCCCATTCTGGAGTTTTTTACATGAAACGTATTTTCCTGTTCCTCGCTACCAATATTGCGGTGATGGTTGTGATGAGCATCGTTCTGTCGCTGCTGGGCGTGGACCGTTTCCTGACGCGCGCCGGCCTTAACCTGCCGATGCTGATGGTGTTTTCGCTGGTGGTCGGCTTCACCGGTTCGATTTTCTCTCTGCTGATCAGCAAGCAAATGGCAAAGTGGTCGACCGGTGCGCGTGTCATTACTGCGCCATCCAATTCGACCGAGTTGTGGCTGATGGATACGGTAAGCAAACTGGCGCAACGCGCCGGCATCGGCATGCCGGAGGTGGCAGTGTATCAGGGCGATCCGAATGCATTTGCCACCGGTGCTTTCAAGAACGCGGCGCTGGTGGCGGTTTCCACCGGCCTGCTGGAAAGCATGACCAAGGAAGAAGTCGAGGCCGTATTGGGCCACGAGATCGCTCACGTCGCCAACGGCGACATGGTGACCATGACCCTGATCCAGGGCGTGGTGAACACTTTTGTGGTGTTCCTGTCGCGTGTCATCGGTTATGCTGTCGATCGCGCTTTGTCGCGTGATAATAATAGCGGTCCTGGCATCGGTTATATGGCGACTGTGCTGGTGTCGCAGATTGTGCTGGGGATAGGGGCGTCGCTGATTGTTGCCTGGTTCTCGCGGCATCGCGAATTCCGCGCCGATGCCGGCTCGGCCAAATTGCTGGGCAGTGCATTGCCGATGCAAAGGGCGCTGGCAAGGCTGGGCGGGATTGAGCCAGCGACATTGCCGGAGTCGATGGCGGCACTGGGCATCAATGACAAGCCGGGTTTCATGGCGCTGTTTTCCAGCCATCCGCCGATAGAACAACGCATAGCAGCTTTGCGTAATCCGCAAGTCACTGCCTTGTAATTTCTTTATACGCAAGGCGGCGCTAGTCTTAGGGCTAGCGCCGCTTTTCATTTTCAAAATAGCGAGCCATGAGCCAGTTTTTCCAAATTCATCCAGACAATCCGCAACTGCGTCTGATCAAGCAGGCGGTGCAAATCATCCAGGCCGGCGGCATCGTCGCGCTGCCCACCGACTGCTGTTATGCGTTGGTTTGCCAGCTCGATAACAAGGATGCGGTAGAGCGCGTCAGGCGTATTCGTGGTGTCGACGACAAACACCATCTGACCATGCTATGCCGCGATTTGAGTGAAATTTCGCTGTACGCCAAAGTCGATAATCGCCAGTTTCGCCTGCTGAAAAGCGCAACGCCGGGTGCTTTCACCTTTATTCTGGAGGCCACCAAGGAAGTGCCGCGCCGCCTGAGCCATCCGGCGCGCAAGACTATCGGCCTGCGCGTGCCGCAGCACGGAATTGTGAACGCCGTACTGGAAGAGCTGGGGCAGCCATTGATCGGCACCACATTGATTTTGCCGGGTGAGGCCCAGGCCTTGACCGATCCGGAAGAAGTGCGCGATCAACTGCAAAAGCAAATCGAGCTGGTGATCGATGGCGGCGCCTGCAGCCTGGAGCCGACCACGGTGATCGACTTGACCAGCGATGAACCGGAGCTGATACGTCAAGGGCGCGGCGACGCCGGTCTGTTTGGTTTGTGATGATCGAGATGAGGGCGCGGTTGTCGCTAGCCTATGCTGCGCCATTATTGTCTTTTTGTAATTTTCTCGCCGTTCGACACAAGCCGCTCACAGACCTTTTGTCGCCTGCTGCGTCGTGGCCGTGCGCCCCTCTGATAGAATCCCGCCCATGAACGATCTTATCCAAACCGTCGCTGTATACGCCTTGCCCGTATTGTTTGCCATTACGCTGCATGAGGCTGCGCATGCCTACGCCGCCAAGTATTTCGGCGATTCCACGGCCTACATGCAAGGCCGCATGAGCCTCAACCCGATCAAGCATATCGATCCCTTCGGGACGGTCCTGATTCCGATATTGCTGTATTTTTCTACCGGCGGCGCCTTTCTGTTCGGTTACGCCAAGCCGGTGCCTATCAATTTCGGCCAGTTGCGCAAGCCCAAGCGCGACATGGCCTGGGTCGCGCTGGCTGGGCCGGCGGCGAATCTCTTTATGGCGTTGCTATGGCTTGTGCTATACCAATTGTCGTTTCAGTTTTCCGGCCCCGAAGAATTTCTTGCCTTGATGGCTAAAGCCGGCGTTCTGGTTAATTTGGCATTGTTTGCCTTCAATCTGTTCCCAATTCCTCCATTAGATGGGGGCCGCATCCTGACCAGTTTGCTGCCGCATAAATATGCATATCAGTTTGCGAAAATCGAGCCATATGGGTTTTTTATTGTGCTGGCACTGCTTTTTATTAAAATTGGTGGTGTGTCGCTGTTGTATCTCTGGGTTAATCCAGTCCGTTCGTTTGCGCTTGATTTGCTGCAACTCATCACCTTGCCGATTTCCTTTTTACTCCGTTAAATTAATCACCCATGTACCCTGACCGTGTTGTCTCTGGTATGCGCCCGACTGGCGCTTTGCATCTTGGCCACTATCACGGCGCCTTGAAAAACTGGATAAGGCTGCAATCCGAATTGCCTTGCCTGTTTTTTGTCGCCGATTGGCATGCGTTGACTACGCATTACGACGATCCCAGCCAGATCGAAACCAATACCTGGGACATGCTGATCGACTGGCTGGCGTCAGGGGTCGATCCCTCGCAAGCCACGCTGTTCATCCAGTCCAAGGTGCCGGAGCACGCCGAACTGCATTTGCTGCTGTCGATGGCAACCCCGCTGGGTTGGCTGGAGCGGGTGCCGACCTACAAGGATCAGCAGGAAAAACTGAGTGACCGCGACCTTGCGACCTATGGTTTTCTCGGTTACCCGCTGCTGCAAGCCGCCGACGTCCTGATTTACCGCGCCAGCCAGGTGCCGGTGGGTGACGATCAAGTGCCGCACATCGAAATGATGCGTGAAATCGCGCGCCGTTTTAATCATCTGTACGGCAAGGAAAAGGGTTTTGAAGAGAAGGCCCAGGAAGCCGTCAAGAAGCTGGGCAGCAAACGCGCCAAGCTTTACAACGAATTACGCACCGAGTTCCAGCAGCAAGGCAGCGAGGACGCGTTAGGGCAAGCCAAGGCTATGCTGGATGACGCCCAGAACCTGTCGATGATCGACCGCGAGCGCTTGTTTGGGTTCCTCGAGGGCAGCCGCAAGCTGATTCTGTCAGAGCCGCAGGCGCTGCTGACCGAAGCCTCGCGTTTGCCGGGGCTGGACGGTCAGAAGATGTCGAAGAGCTATGGTAACGCCATCGCCCTGCGTGAAGACAAGGATGTGGTCACCAAGAAAGTACGGACCATGCCGACTGATCCGGCGCGGGTGCGCCGCACCGATCCCGGCGATCCGGATAAATGCCCGGTCTGGCAATTCCATCTGGTGTATTCCGACGACGCAACCCGGCAATGGGTGACCAAAGGCTGCCGCAGCGCAGGTATCGGTTGCCTCGAGTGCAAGCAGCCCGTAATCGACGCCATTATTAAAGAGCAAGAGCCTATGCACGAACGCGCCCAGCAATATCTGGACGATCCTTCGCTGGTGCGGGCGATTGTCGCGGATGGCTGCGATCACGCGCGCAAGCTGGCGCAGGATACGATGCGCGATGTGCGCGAGGCGATGGGCCTGAGTTATAGCTGAAGTTATAGCTGAAGCCCGGGCAGCTGTTCCTGACTTAATCATTCAATTCGTCAACTCAACGGATAGCAGAAGATAACGGTAGGTGAGCGTGTCGATAAATTTGGTGTCCCCGTGGATCCGCCGCTTCGGCGGCTTGATACCGGCCGGTACGGTATTGGATCTGGCTTGCGGCAATGGCCGCCACGCCGTATGGCTGGCGCAGCAAGGCCAAGGCCTGGCGGTGCTGGCGGTTGATCGCAATCCTGAGTTGCTGGCAGAGATCCAGGCGGCCGGCGTAACGACGCGCCAGATCGACCTGGAGGATGGTCCAACGGACGCTCTGACGGATTTATTCCAGGCGTCTCGGTTTAGCGCCGTGGTGGCGACCAATTACCTGCATCGGCCATTGTTCCCTCTGATATTGGAAAGCGTGGCCAAGCACGGCGTCCTGCTATATGAAACGTTTGCAGCCGGCAATGAGCAATTTGGCAAGCCGTCCAACCCCGATTTTTTACTGCAACCCGGCGAATTGCTGGCCTTGCTGGCAGCCGATACGGCCAGTTGCTGGCATGTGCTGGCCTTCGAGGATGGTTTTATAGAAGGGCCGAAACCGGCTATGGTGCAGCGGATTTGCGCGATTAAACAAGCCGCCGGCCCAGCTTCGACCCTGCGTATCGCATAAGGAATCTAGCGGGCGGCAGAGGCGGATTGCGATAAATTTCCGCGTGGAAATTGTATTTGTAACTTGTTTTACAAGCGGAAATACCCCATAGCCGCGGCGATCCGCTACAATCAGTCTTTTATTTTTTCGCATTCACGATCATGATCAAGGGCAGCATTGTTGCAATCGTTACTCCCATGCATACCGACGGCAGCCTCGACTTGCCAGGTTTGCGAAAGCTGATTGACTGGCATATCACTGAAGGGACTGACGCCATCGTTATCGTCGGCACTTCCGGCGAGTCGCCGACCGTCACGGTGGAAGAGCACTGTGCCCTGATCAAGCTGGCGGTCGACCATGCGGCCAAACGAATTCCGATCATTGCCGGCAGCGGCGGCAACTCCACTGCGGAAGCAATCCAGCTGACCCGTTTTGCCAAGGAAGCCGGCGCTGACGCATCGTTGCAGGTTGTGCCTTATTACAACCGGCCGACGCAAGAGGGCATGTACCAGCATTTCAAGAAAATCGCCGAATCGGTCGATTTGCCTGTCATTTTGTACAACGTCCCCGGCCGTACCGTGGCGGACATGAGCAACGAGACTATACTGCGTCTGGCCCAGGTGCCCGGGATCATCGGCGTCAAGGATGCCACCGGCAATATCGGCCGCGGTTCGGATCTGATCCGTCTGGCGCCTGCCGATTTTGCCGTGTATTCCGGCGACGACGCTACCGCCATGGCGTTGATGTTCTGCGGTGGCAAGGGCAATATTTCGGTGACCGCCAATGTCGCCCCGCGCGACATGCATTTGTTATGTGTCGCGGCAATGAACGGGAATGTGGCCGAAGCAGTCAGACTGAACAACAAGCTTTTACCGCTGCATAATAAATTATTTGTTGAGCCGAATCCTTTGCCTGTGAAATGGGCGCTCACGGAGATGGGCATGATGTCGGACGGAATCCGTTTGCCATTGGTGCCGCTGGCTGCCGAGTTTCATGCAACGGTGCGGGCGGCGCTGCGTGAATCGGGTGTATTAAAATAAACTGCGCTGACAGGCGTTTCCATTTCTCTCGTCTTTTTGATCCTGTATCCACATGACTATTCGCAAGAACATTCCATCGACTCAAATCAGTTTCACACAACGTGGCCTTGTCGTCGCTCTGGCGCTCGCCGGTCTGGCAGGATGCTCGTCGATCAGTTCAGTGCTTGAACCGGATCGTATCGACTACAAAAGCGCAGGCAAGGTGACGGCGCCAAAACTGGATATCCCGCCTGATCTGACCCAGTTGCAGCGCGAGAATCGTTATGCGATTCCTGAATCGAACGCAGGTACTGCAACCGCTTCCGGCTATAACCTTGAGCAGGGCGCTCGCCCAGCCGAGGCTGCTGCGGCAATCGCACCTAACGCAGCGCCTGACATGCACATTGAACGCGATGGCTCGCAGCGCTGGCTGGTGGTCAACGCCAGTCCTGAAAGCTTGTGGCCTAAGGTCAAGGATTTTTGGCAGGATTCGGGTTTCCTGATCAATGTCGAAAATTCGGAAACCGGTGTGATGGAAACCGACTGGGCTGAAAATCGCGCCAAGATTCCACAGGACTTTGTACGCAATACGCTGGGCAAGGTATTTGACTCCCTGTATTCGACCGGTGAGCGCGACAAATTCCGTACCCGCCTGGAGCGCGGTCCTAACGGCACAACCGAAATCTATATCAGCCATCGCGGCGCGGAAGAAGTATTGTCCGGCGCGCAAAAAGAATCGAGCATCTGGACTGCACGCGCTCCTGATCCGCAACTGGAAGCAGAATTCCTGTCGCGTTTGATGGGGCGTCTGGGCAATGACCAAGTGAAAGCCAAGGCAGCCGTTGCCAACGCGCCATCGTTGCAAGCACGCTCCAAGCTGGTGAAGAATGCCGCTGGCGATTATGTTCAGATAGATGAGGGCTTCGACCGCGCGTGGCGTCGTGTTGGCCTGGCGCTGGATCGTGTCGGTTTCACGGTGGAAGATCGTGACCGTACGCAAGGTCTGTACTTCGTGCGCTACGTTGATCAGGATGCAGACGCCAAGGACAAGAAATCGGATAAGGGTTTCTTTGCCAAACTGTTCAGCAGCTCGGATAGCGACAAGGCAAAGAATGCAGCTAGCTACCGTATCTCGGTCAAGGGTTCTGACGCCGGCAGCCAGGTGGCTGTGTTAAACAAGGATGGCAAACCTGAACTGTCGAAAACTTCCGACAAGATTCTGGCTTTGCTGAACGAGCAGTTGAAGTAAGTTGTTCGGTAAGTCGTAAAGACGCAATGCGCCAGCCTTCCTGTCGGGACTACCCTTGAAATTCGCAAGTCTGGGTAGTGGCAGCGAAGGCAACGCATTGCTGATTTCAGCAACATCAGGCAGCACGAGCACCAACGTGATGCTTGATTGCGGCTTTGGCATTCGGGAAACCGAACGCCGCCTGGCCCGCCTGGGCCTGGATGGCGCCGCACTCTCTGCAATTATCGTCACTCACGAACATCAAGATCATATCGGTGGTGTTTTCAAATTCGCCCGCCGTCATCGCTTGCCAGTGTGGCTCACCTACGGTACTTATCAAGCCTTACGCCAGGACAGTGCTGCTGATGTTGCGCTCAGTTTTTGCCGCGATGACGATACCTTTGCCATCGGCGATCTCCAGTTAATGCCCTACACGGTTCCGCACGATGCGCGGGAGCCGGTTCAGTACGTCGCCACGGATGGCAATCGCCAGTTGGGTGTGCTGACCGACGCCGGCAAGCTTACCGAACATCTGGTGCAAGCGTTAAGCGGTAGCGATGCGCTGGTGTTGGAGTGCAATCATGATCGCCAGATGCTCAGCGATTCGGCTTATCCGGCATCATTGAAGCGCCGTATTGGCGGCCAGTATGGCCATCTGTCGAACGATGCGGCGCGTGAAATTCTGGCGGCGCTGGATCAGTCGCGCTTGCGTAGGGTGGTCGGCGCGCACCTGAGTGCGCGCAACAATTTGCCGGAACTGGCGCATGCGGCGCTGTGCGGCGCACGGCATAGCGAATCAATGGAGGTGACGATAGCGTGCCAGGAAGAAGGCTTTGGCTGGATAGAGATGTGATGCCAGAAATGTGAAACGTGGCGTGATCAATTACCGCGAGGCGCGGACTCGATCTTTACCCGATGGTCTGGAAATATGCCGGGCAATAAAAAAGCCGACCCAAGGGTCGGCTTTTTTTAAGCAACCAATGATTACTTGGAAGCAGCAGGTGCGGCAGCAGCTTTAGCAGCGTCAGCAGCAGCGTCAACAGCTGTGTGAGCAGCATCAGCAGCAGCGGAACCAGCAGCGGCAGCAGCAGTACCGGCAGCAGCAGCTGCGTCGGATGCAGCGGAACCAGCGGCAGTTGCAGCAGCAGCAGCGTCGGATGCAGCAGAAGCAGCAGCGGCAGCAGGAGCAGCCATTGGAGCTGCAGCAGATGCGTCAGCAGCAGGAGCTTCGTCTTTTTTGCCGCAAGCAGCCAGAGTCAGAGCCAACAGGGATGCGATCAACAGTGTTTTTTTCATGAATGTTCCTTCAGTAGTAATCAAAAATTTTGCGATGAATAATTACCGGTAATTATCGCTCTACAGGATGTTTTCGCAGTGCTTTGCCGGGACTGCGCATCGCGATGCAACAAAAACTTTCCAGCTCAGAATTATAGCCGGAATTTGTTAAATAAGACATTAACGGTTTGCTATTTGGTAAGAATTTGTATCAACGCAACAGAGATTTCGTATGTCCGGGTAGGCGCTTCAATTGTATTGTCGAGTGGTGGTAGCTGCACCCAGTCAATTTGTCGTTGAAAATATATTCGCCGTCGTCGCATGACTGCTCGTGGTAAATACCTTTGGACTACTGTTTTTGGCGCTTGTTTGTTAAATAACGTCAATTGCGAATAATATTCATGCAAATCTGACCAAATATTAGTTTCGGTATTTTTTATTATTGACGGCATTAAAATAAAGTCTTATTTGTTCTATTTCGATGCTTTAGACGAGCCACTTCAATCTCGTCTGCTTATTTAAAACGCAGCTATAAAACCTAGCTGCTTATTACATTATTCTGGAAGGCGGCGTGCTTCAGGTATTGTCGCCATACCTGAAGCACCGGGGTGCGCTCAGCCGAGCGTAATCCAGCCGTCTTCGTACCAGGTGTACAGCGCTTCCAGTACATCGGTCGAGACTTTTGCTGCGGCTTCGCTATCGAGCCGGCGGTGGTCTGCCAGCAGTGTCAATGATGTTTTATCGGCACGTCCTGCGGCGAATGATTCGCCGTTGATAAATACATGTTTGCCGCGATACAGCATCTGGGTTTTGCGCGATAACGCCACGCCGCGTTTGTTTAATGCGGCAGTAAAGCGAGCCAATGTCAGGGGCCGCGCCGGTGATTCGAAAAACACGCTGGCCTTCGGTTCAGACAGATACTCGCCGACGAAAATGGCAATATCGTCCTCAGTGAAGCGGACTTTGTTGAGTTCATCCGAGATTTGCGTCAGCATGCCGGCGCTGATTTCCGCCGGATGTTTGCTGGCTTGCAGATCCGGATCGGCATAGCGCCCGGGCAGGTCGATGGAATCCGCCATGAATTGCAGGAACGCTTCGCCCAGTTCTTGAAACGGCGGAGCGCGAAAGCCGATCGAATAGGTCATGCATTCGCCAATGGCAGTGCCGTCGTGGGCGTATTGCGGCGGCAGGTAAAGCATGTCGCCGGGTTCCAGAATGAATTCCTGCTCGGGCTCGAAGTTCTTGAGTATCTTCAGCGCGCTGCCTTGCACCAGAGTCAAATCCTGGGTGGCGCCGATTTTCCAGCGCCGCTGGCCGTGGGCCTGCAGCAAGAACACGTCGTAAGAATCAAAATGCGGGCCGACGCCGCCGGTATCGGTGGCGTAGCTGATCATCAGATCATCCAGCCGTGCATCGGGAATGAAGCGGAACTGCCGCAACAGCGCATCGGCGCTATCGTCGTGCAGGTTGACGCCTTGTACCAGCAGGGTCCAGTCTTTTTTATCTGTGCCCGGCAGATCCTTGACCGGACCGTTGGTGACTTGCCATTGCTGCTTGAAATGGGTGACCAGGCGCGATTCGACGTCGTCCCGCTGGGCCAGTTCAAACAGGGCTTCGGGCGACAGCAGGGGAGTGAAGCCGGGAATCGCCTGACGAATCAGCAAGGGTTTTTTATGCCAGTAATCGCGTAAAAATTGCGCGGGCGACAGGCCGCCCAGGAGTGTGAAATTTTTCATCCCGACATTATATCGGGTTGCATGGCTTAGACTTAGAATCAGGGCTGGGATGATGATTCGACGCCCAGTCAAGGCGCTCTGACTAGCGCGATTGAGGCGCTTGCGTAATTTTTTGCTGCATCGGCAAGGCTGGGCCGTCCGGGCGGGTATAATCCGAACGCATGTTAAATGAAAGGAATGATCATGAAGATTGCCAAAAATACGGTAGTGACTGTACGCTACAAATTGTCAGATGCCCAAGGCAATCTGATCGAAGAAAGCAGCGAGCCGATGGTGTATTTGCACGGCGGTTATGAAAACACGCTGCCGAAAATCGAAGAAGCACTGGATGGCAAGGAAGTCGGCTATCAAACCGAACTGCAAGTTGAGCCGGACGATGCGTTTGGCGAGTACGACTCGAATCTGGTCAAGATAGAGCCCCGCAATCGTTTGCCGACGCCGCTGGAAGTCGGCATGCAATTTGAAGGCACGCCGGACAACGAGGATGACGAAGAGCAAGCATTGATTTTTACCGTGACTGACATTGCCGACGACAAGGTGGTACTCGACGGTAATCATCCGCTGGCCGGGATTGCTCTGCGTTTCGATCTGAACGTGACGGAAGTCCGTGCCGCGTCGGAAGAAGAGATCGCCCATCAGCATGTGCACGGTGCGCACGGCCATCATCACGACGATCTGGACGACGATGGCGCTGACGATCATTTCCGCAGCCATCCTATCCACTAACTCGCTAGTGTTTTGCGCCGGAGCAGTCATGACGGCGCATGAAAAAAAGCCGCAGATCTGTATGTTCTGCGGCTTTTTGTTTTCAGACGGCTGTCCGCGCCACGGTTAGCGTCGCGAAAGGGGCTGCTGATCGGCTGCTTTACCGAGTTCGAACAACTTGGGGTTGGCCGGATCCACAGTGACCTTGAGCCAGCCGGCGGGGACTTCCAGATCGCCCAGATTGCGTTGCCAGATGATGGCCGGCGGGTTTGATGAGTCGGCCCCGGGGCGTCCCTGTCCGTGGATTAGCAGCACCTTGCCGTCAAAATGCGCGGCGTACGAATTGATGCGCTGGCGAATCTCGGAAAAGCCGTCGCGCTTGACATTAAAGTCGAAAACCCGATGGCGCTGGGTGGCCAGAGGGTCGCCGTCGCAAAACAGGACTACCGCATCGGATTTTTTTTGCGCCGCATTCAGGAAAATCCGCTGCAGCCATTCCCGGTTGGCGATTTGCCTGTCTTCAAATTCGCTGTTGCGGCCACCTTCTGGCAGATAGTGATTGTTGGCGGCAGGCAGGTTGATCGTGGCAAATACCACATTGCCGATTTCCCAGCGTGCGTTCTCTACATAGCTGCGGAATTTTGGCGAGGTCGATTGCCTGATCAGCGGGATCTTGCTGTCGCCGAAAGAAAATTCGTCAGAAAAGAACAGCTCGCGGATCCGGCCCAGGCGCTCTATCGCTGCCGAGCGGTCGGCCGCGGTCCTGCATGTCACCCAATCGCTGGCGGACAAGGATACGATCAAGCCGTTTTTTGCGCTGCTCAGCAATGCCTTGCGCTGGCCGTATAACTTGTCGGTACACGGTTCGCTGCTGGCCTTGATGCCATTTGCCACCACGAAGGCAAGATTATCGGCGTCGGTTTCGCTGATTGCGTTGCGTAACGCCGTTTCATCCGCATGGTTGCGAAACACATGCGCGATGACGCCAAAACTGAAACCGGTGGTTTGCGCCAGCGCCGCACCGCAACTTGCCGCCAACACGAACGCCAATGCAAGCAGCATCAGCGATTGCGCTAGCCGAAGCGGCAATCTGCGGCGAGGGTGAGGGTGAGGGCGAGCCAGCGCATCCATCAGTTTTTTTGCCCGGCTTTTTGCTCAATACTGAGGTGCTTCAGGCGATATAACTGCTCCAGGGCTTCGCGCGGCGTCAATGCGTCAGGATCGATGCTGTCCAGGGCAATCATCAATTCACTCGGCAGGGCTTCATCGTTGCCGCTTTCTGCATCCGCATCCATGCTGGCGGCTTGCGTAAACAAGTCGAATTGCGGCGTCTGCTGCACCGATTGCGATTCCAACAAAGCCAAATGCTTGCGGGCGGCGCGGATCACCGGCGCCGGTACGCCCGCCAGTTGCGCCACCTGCAGACCATAACTCTGCGATGCCGGACCGGCTTGCACTGCGTGCAGGAAAACGATGCTGTCCTTATGCTCGACCGCCGACAAATGCACATTGGCCGCCGATGGATGCAAATCCGGTAATTGGGTGAGTTCGAA
This sequence comes from Collimonas sp., assembly GCF_035566375.1. GTDB lineage: Bacteria > Pseudomonadota > Gammaproteobacteria > Burkholderiales > Burkholderiaceae_D > Collimonas. The sequence goes on along the minus strand of NZ_DATMRK010000029.1, from coordinate 93,853 downwards.
ATAGTGGGTGGCAAACAGGGTGAAGCTGCGGGTGACGTCGATCAGATGACGGGCGATCGCCCACGCCAGCGCCAGGCCGTCGAAGGTCGAGGTGCCGCGGCCCACTTCGTCCATCAGCACCAGCGAGTTTTCGCTGGCGCCGTTGAGGATGGCTGCCGATTCAGTCATTTCCACCATGAAGGTGGAGCGGCCGCCGGCCAGGTCGTCGGCCGCTCCGATACGGGTAAAGATGCGGTCGATCGGGCCCAGCACAGCGCTGTCGGCGGGCACGTAACTGCCGACGTAAGCCAGCAGGGTGATCAGCGCCACCTGGCGCATGAACGTCGATTTACCGCCCATGTTGGGGCCGGTGATCAGCAGCAGTTTGCGTTCGGTCGATAGCTGGCAATCGTTGGCGATGAAGCGTTCAATCTGCTTTTCGACCACCGGATGGCGGCCCTGCGCGATCTGAATCGCCGGCTCCGTCACCAGCTGCGGCACGCACCAGTCGTGGCGTGCGGCGTGATCGGCCAGCGCCACCAGCGTATCGAGTTGCGCCAGGGCGTGGGCGATGTTTTGCAAAGTACCGATCTGCGGCGCCAAGTCCTGCAAGATCTGTTCGTACAGCGCTTTCTCGCGTATCAATGCGCGCTCTTGCGCCGACAAGGCTTTGTCTTCAAACGCTTTCAATTCCGGCGTGATGTAGCGCTCGGCGTTCTTCAAAGTCTGACGGCGGCGGTAATCGTCTGGCACCTTGTCGGTCTGGCCGTGCGTGACTTCGATGTAAAAGCCATGCACCTTGTTATATTCGACGCGCAGGTTAGCAATCCCGGTGCGGGCGCGTTCACGCGTCTCCAGATCGACCAGGAACTGGCCGGCGTTTTCCGAAAGCCCGCGCAGTTCATCCAGTTCGGCGTCGAAGCCGGTGGCGATGACACCGCCGTCGCGCACCATGGTCGACGGCTCGGTGGCGATCGCGCTCTGCAGCAGTTGCAGGCAATCGACCGGGGTTTCCAAGGCGATCTGCAATTCTTGCAATAACGGAGCTGGCGAGTCGCTGCCGCACATGGCGATGTCGGCGCGCAGCGAATCGAGCTGCAGCAAGCCGTCGCGCAAACCGGCCAGGTCGCGTGGCCGCGCCGACAGCAAGGCGATGCGCGCGGTGATCCGTTCGATATCCGGTACCGCGCTCAGGGTGCTGGAAATGGCGCTGCCGCAATCGGCTGCAATCAAGGCGCCGATCGCCGCATGGCGGCCGCGGGCGACGTTCTGGTCGCGCTTGGCGTGATGCAGCCAATGGCGCAGCAGGCGCGAACCCATCGCGGTGCGGCAGTGGTCGAGCAGCGAAAACAGGGTCGGCGCGCCGGATGAAGCATCCTGGCCGCGTATGGTTTCGGTGAGTTCCAGGTTGCGCCGGGTGGCGGCGTCGAGGCCGATGAATTCGTTTTCGGTTTCGACCGTGAGGGTGCGTACATGCTGCAAGCCCTTGCCCTGGGTCGACTGGGCATAGCGCAGCAAGGCGCCGGCAGCGCCGATCGCGGCGCTCAAGCTTTCTGCGCCGAAGCCGCTCAGGTTGCTGACTGCGAGTTGGTCGAGCAGGGCTTTCTGGCCGTGGGCGATATCGAAGTGCCATTCCGGCACGGTGGTAGCCTTGTCGACCACGCTGTTGGCCAGCATCGCCTGGACCATGTCGGCCACCAGGATTTCCGCCGGCGCGATCCGTTCCAGCTCTTGCTTGAGCAAGGTATCCAGGGTGGCCGGTTCGCAAGCGAACTCCATCATCTTTAGCGCGCCGCTGGCCATCGATAGCCATGCCAGGCCGACTTTGACCGCCTTGCGCTGCTGAGTCACGTACAGCGCCAGCAACGGCTGGTCTGACTTTTCCGGCAGCAGGTTGGAATCGGTCAAGGTGCCGGGCGTAATCACGCGCAGCACTTTTCTGTCGACCGGCCCCTTGCTGGTGGCTGGATCGCCGATTTGTTCGCACAGCGCCACCGATTCGCCGAGCTTGATCAGCTTGGCCAGGTATTGATCGGCAGAGTGAAACGGTACGCCGCACATCTTGATCGGCGCGTTGTTATAGGTGCCGCGAGCGGTCAGCGTGATGCCTAGCAGGCGCGCGGCTTTTTCCGCATCGTCGAAAAACAGTTCGTAAAAATCCCCCATCCGATAGAACACGAGCGTGTCCGGATAGTCGGCCTTGATGCCGAGATATTGCTGCATGCCGGGTGAAACTTTTTGTGCCGCTACCGTCATCGGGCGGCCCGTTGCTGAAGATTTGATCGCATTGAATTGGTTCTTTCTCAAGCGCTGAAGTGCGCTTGATTGCTAGGGCCTGTTAACAATTGATTTGGGAGTGCGAACGCGCGGCAGGCGTTGCGTGCCTAGGCGCGGTGACGCGAGGTAGCGGTGCTACCGAATGTTACGACATGGAGCCGCAACAACGGCATGCGACGCCTGCAGCCGTTCCCGGAGGGTTCCAACCAAAACGTGCGCTGACCGCGTTGCATGGCTTGCTGGGGCACCAGCCCCAGCTACGCCACGCGCCTTGCCAGCACACGTTTTGGTTGGAACGCATCTCCCAAATCAATTGTTAACAGGCCCTAAAGTATTCGGGAATAGGCGATATTGTAAGCGGAACAAGGCGCAGCCGCTATTTCTTTGCGGTCTGGCGGATGGCTGCGCCGGCTCTCTATCGCGGTGGCGCGCTATCCTGGTAAAACATTTCCCGCATCAGGAATTGTTGCAGTTCGGCGGTATCTTTCAACCGGGCGCTGAGCGTAATGACACGGCCCAGGCGTTCCGAGCGCCAGGGAATATCCGTGCTGGTTTTTTTGCGAATCATTTCTATCATTTTATTGACGATAGCCACTTCGATACTTTCTTCGCTGCCGCGCTCAACCGGAATATTCTGCTGCGCATTGCGGCTGGAGCCGACGTTCCAGCCACGGAAAATCAGATCGGCGCGGAACGGTGTTTTGTCGCGCACCTGGAAAATGCCACCGGATTTGTCTTTATCGATACCCATCCAGCCTCTTTGCGCCTGGATGTTAGCGCGGGCGATGTCGTTCGGCGATTGTGGCGCATCTTCGGCGGCGCTGGTTTCACCGGCCAGTGCACGTTCCTGGGCCTGGGCCGCTTCGCGTTTCTCGCGCGCCGCCTGGATATGCGAAGAAAAATCTTCCTGCACCGATTGCTCGTATTTGGGCGCGTCCGGCTGTGGCGTGACAATCGTCGGCGTGATTGCCGTGATCGATTTTGGCGCCTGCGTGATTTTTGGCGTGGCCTTGCTCGGCTTGACTGGCGTCGGCGCGGTTTTTGGCTTGGGCGGCGTCTTGACTGGTTGCGGCGGCACGCTGCGCGGCGCCGGCGCCAGGGTGATGCTGACTGTTCCCATATTGCCGGGCGCCGGCGATGGCATCTCGATCGGCAACTGAGTCAGCAGGTACCAGATGCCAAACACGTGCAGCGAGACCGAAATCAGGATGCCGATGATCTTCGGGATGCGGCGCTGATTGGCCCGCTGGCGCTCGACCCATGACGATTTATGTGGCTTTATATTTGCGTTGACCATGCGCTTGCTCATATCATCGCAGCCAGTTCAAGACGCCATTGCCGGCAGCCCGGCCGGAGGCCAAACAGGCGCTCAGCAAATAGCCGCCGGTAGGGGCTTCCCAGTCCAGCATTTCGCCGGCGCAAAAGACGCCCGGCAAGGCCTTCAGCATCAGTTGCTGGTCAAGCGCTTCAAAGGTCACGCCGCCGGCGCTGCTGATGGCTTCATCGATAGGGCGGGGCGCCAATAAAGTCAGCGGCAACGCCTTGATGGCGTGCGCCAGGCGCAATGGGTCGGCAAAATCGGCAGCCGGCACCAGTTCTCTCAGCAAGCCGGTTTTCACCCCTTTCAAGCTCAAGCGGCTTTGCAAGTGGCTGGACCAGGAGCGTGCACCGCGTGGCCGTGCTACTTCGTCGATCACCCGTTGCAAAGGCCAGTCCGGCAGCAGGTCGAGCTGGATCACAGCCTTGCCGTCGGCGGCAATACGATTGCGCAAGCCGGCCGACAGGGCGTAAATCAGGCTGCCCTCGACGCCGTCGGCGGTAATCACAAACTCGCCTTGCTTGCGGAATGCAGGTTCGTCGCCAGCGGCAGAGTCAACAGCGATGGCGACCGATTTCAGATGGTGGCCGGCAAAGCGCTGGCGGAAATATTCGCTCCAGCCAATGTCGAATCCGCAATTGGATGGCAGCAGCGGCGCTATCGCAATTGCGCGTTGGGCCAGCAGCGGCACCCATTTGGCGTCCGAACCGAGGCGCGCCCAACTGCCGCCGCCTAGCGCCAGTACGACGGCGTCGGGGCTGACGGTGTGCGGTTCTTGCGGGGTCTCGAAATTGAGTGCTCCAGCTTGGTCCCAACCGAGCCAGCGATGGCGCATATGAAACCGCACGCCGGCCTGGCGCAAGCGATGCAGCCAGGCGCGCAGCAGCGGCGCGGCTTTCATGTCGGTCGGGAACACGCGGCCGGAGGAGCCGATGAAGGTGCCGATTCCCAGCGCATGGACCCAGGCCCGCAGCGCGTCCGGATCAAACTGGTCTAGCAACGGCGCGATCTGCGGACGGCGTGATCCGTAGCGCGACAGGAAGCTATCGTAGGGTTCGGAATGGGTCAGGTTCATGCCGCCTTTGCCGGCCAGCAGGAATTTGCGGCCGACCGACGGCATGGCGTCGTAAACATCGACTTGCAAGCCGCCTGCGGCCAGCACCTCGGCCGCCATCAGGCCGGCAGGTCCGCCGCCAATGACGGTTACTGCTTTCTTTTGCATTCCGGGATTATTCAACGACGTCATCTGTTATTAGATGCCAATCCGATAGTTGGTTTAGGGGGTGTTCGCGGGAAGACTTGCAGGGACTGCCATAAAATTCACCAGGAAATCTAATGTGCTTATGTCGCGCAGGATCTGTCGCAGGAAACGGTTTGCAACTTTACCATATCGTGAGGATGAATATGGCCTGGAAGCGAGGCGGGCCGGGCATGTAAATTGAGCACCGGCAAGGGAATGAAAGCAAAAAGAGGCCGGTTTGGGCCGGCCTCTTTTACACAGAGTTACATTTTTCTTGCTAAATAAACGCTAGGAAACAAACGCGTATATTGCTTAGCGCTTCAGCTGGCTGATGTCGCGCACTGCGCCACGGTCGGCTGAGGTTGCCATCGCGGCATAGGCTTGCAATGCTTGCGACACATAACGCTGGCGATTGGCCGGTTTCCAGGCGTCCTTGCCTTTGGCATCCATCGCGACGCGTCGTTGCGCCAGTTCGGCATCGCTGATTTTCAGGTGCATGCGGCGTTCCGGGATGTCGATTTCGATGATATCGCCTTCTTCGACCAGGCCGATGGCGCCGCCTTCGGCCGCTTCCGGCGAAGCATGGCCGATCACCAGGCCGGAGGAGCCGCCGGAGAAACGGCCGTCGGTGAACAGTGCGCAGGACTTGCCCAGGCCTTTGGATTTGATATACGAAGTCGGGTACAGCATTTCCTGCATGCCGGGGCCGCCTTTCGGTCCTTCGTAGCGGATGATGACGACGTCGCCGGCATGTACCGTGTCGCCGAGAATCGCTTCCACCGCGTCGTCCTGGCTTTCAAATACGCGAGCGCGGCCGCTGAACTTGAGAATGCTTTCGTCGACGCCGGCGGTTTTGACGATGCAACCGTTTTCCGCCAGGTTGCCGTACAAGACCGCCAGGCCGCCATCTTGCGAATAAGCGTGGGCTTTGTCGCGGATGCAGCCGTTGCTGCGATCGGTGTCGAGGCTGGTAAAGCGCTTTTCCTGAGAAAACGCAACCTGGGTCGGAACGCCGCCGGGCGCTGCGCTAAACAGCTTATGCACCGCCGCATCCTGGGTTTGCGTGATGTCGTTATTGGCGATAGCGTCGCCCAGCGTCTTGCTGTGGATGGTCGGGCGGCTGGTGTCGAGCAAGCCGGCGCGCGCCAGTTCACCGAGAATGCTGACGATGCCGCCGGCGCGGTGCACGTCTTCGATATGGTATTTGTCGGTCATCGGCGCCACCTTGCACAGGCAGGGCACGTGGCGCGAGATGCGGTCGATGTCGGCCATCTTGAAATCGACTTCGGCTTCCTGCGCTGCGGCCAGCAAGTGCAGTACGGTGTTGGTCGAGCCGCCCATGGCGACGTCGAGGGTCATGGCGTTTTCAAACGAAGCCTTGCTGGCGATGTTGCGCGGCAGGACCGAGTAATCGTCTTGCTCGTAATGGCGTTTGGCCAGCTCCACGATCAGGCGGCCGGCGCGCAGGAACAATTCCTTGCGATCGGCATGGGTGGCGAGAATGGTGCCGTTGCCGGGCAAGGCCAGGCCGAGTGCTTCGGTCAGGCAGTTCATCGAATTGGCGGTGAACATGCCGGAGCAAGAGCCGCAGGTAGGGCAGGCCGAGCGTTCGATTTCAGCGATATCGGCGTCGCTGACGGAAGCATCGCCGGCCTTGATCATGGCGTCGACCAGGTCGATCTTGAAAACCTTTTGATCGATGACAGCCACGCCTGGCAGCTTTTCAACTACCTTGCCGGCCTCCATCGGGCCGCCGGAAACGAACACCACCGGGATATTCAAACGCATCGCCGCCATCAGCATGCCCGGCGTGATTTTGTCGCAATTGGAGATGCACACCATGGCGTCGGCGCAGTGGGCGTTGACCATGTACTCGACCGAGTCGGCGATCAGTTCGCGCGAAGGCAGCGAGTACAGCATGCCGCCGTGACCCATGGCAATGCCGTCATCGACTGCAATCGTATTGAATTCCTTGGCGACGCCGCCGGCCGCTTCGATCTCGCGCGCGACCATCTGGCCCAGGTCCTTGAGATGGACGTGGCCCGGGACGAATTGAGTAAACGAGTTGACCACCGCAACGATCGGCTTGTCGAAATCGCCGTCTTTCATGCCGGTGGCGCGCCACAGGGCGCGGGCGCCGGCCATGTTGCGGCCGTGGGTGGTGGTGCGGGAACGATATTGCGGCATGATTTACATCTCCAGAAATGATGGCTTGAGGCTGACGATAGAGTGCCTTGCCCATAAGGCTGTGTCAAATATATGATTTGTTGCCTATTAATATGTAATGCATATATATTGCTTTGATGGTTTATGGATAACTGAATGCGGATTTGCGGATTATTTTGTATTTAACTTCTTTTATTTTTATAAATATTAGAAAAAAATTCTAATAAATCGCAATTTCAAGGGTCTTCTTGCAATAATTTTCCATGTCGACGACTCTACAATAGACGCTGGTAATGTCGCCGTACAGCTCAGCAAGGAGTGTTTCCCATGTCTACCGATAATTCTTCCGGTTCCCCGACCACCCACGTCGATACGCAACTGGTGCATTGCGGCCGCGAGCCGGCGCGTTTTGCGGGCATGGTCAACACGCCGGTGTTCCGCGGTTCGACCATCATCGCCAACAATCTGGAAGATTGGGAAGCCGCTCGCCAGATCGACAATCCCATGTCCAACTACGGCCGTTTCGGCACGCCCACCACACGTTCCTTCGAGCAGGCGATCGTCACGCTGGAAGGCGGCCACAACTGCCTGGTGTTTCCATCCGGCTTGTCGGCCTGCACCCACAGCATCATGGCTTTCGTCAAAAGCGGCGATCACATCCTGATTACCGACAGCGTATATGGCCCGACCCGGACCTTTGCCGATCGCGTATTGCGCCGCATGGGTGTCGAAGTGGAATATTTCGATCCGCTGATCGGCGGCGAAATCCGCACTTTGCTGCGGCCCAATACCAGCGTGGTGTTTGTCGAGTCGCCGGGGTCGTGGACCTTCGAGGTGCAAGACATTCCCGCCATCGCCGAAGAAGCGCATAAAGTCGGCGCCTACGTACTGCTCGACAATACCTGGGCCACGCCGCTGTTTTTCAAACCGTTCGAACACGGTGTCGATGTCTCGATCCACGCCGCCACCAAATACATCGTCGGCCACTCCGACGCGTTGCTGGGCGTGGCCAGCGCCAATCAACGGGCCTGGTGCATCCTCAAGCAAGGCGCCCACGATTTCGGCCAGACCGCCGGCCCCGACGATATCTACCTGGCCTTGCGCGGCATGCGCAGCATGGCGGTGCGTTTGCGCCAGCACTGGGAGAGCGGCATCCAGCTGGCGGAATATCTGCGCACTCAGCCGCTGGTCGAGCGCGTCCTGCATCCAGCCTTGCCGTCCGATCCCGGCTACCGGCTGTGGCAGCGCGATTTCCTCGGCGCCAGCGGTCTGTTCGCGATCGAGTTGAAGGAAGTCGGCCGTCCTGCGCTGTCTAAATTCTTCGAGAGTTTGCAGTTGTTTGGCATCGGCTTGTCGTGGGGCGGTTTCGAAAGCCTGGCGCTGCCGCTTGACAAGCCGCCGACCCGGGTAGCGTCAGCCACCACTTATCAGAATCCGCTGGTGCGGATCCATGTCGGCCTGGAGCATATCGATGACCTGACGGCCGACATGAGCCAGGCTTTCAAGCGCATGGAGCAAGCGCTGTAAGTAAGCCGGACGGCGTCAGTCTAGCCCGACATAATCGAGCGGCAGCGCGGTGGTGTGCTTGATTTGTTCCATCGCAAAGCTGGCGTTGACGTCGAATAGCGCGTTCGATTGCGTCAGCTTCTGATAGACCGCATCGTAGGCGGCGATATTCGGCACCACCACCCGCAACAGGTAATCGATATTGCCGCTCATGCGGTAAAACTCCACCACTTCCGGAATCAGTTTTACCGTATTACTGAATTGGGCGTACCAGTTGGCGTTGTGCTGATTGGTCTTGATCGAGACGAATACCGTCACGCCGACATTCAGTTTTTCGGCATCCAGCAGCGCCACCCGGCGCAACACCACCCCGTCTTCTTCCAGCTTCTGTATGCGGCGCCAGCACGGCGTCGACGACAGATTGACCTTCTCGGCGATTTCTGCCACCGGCGTGCTGGCGTCTTCTTGCAGGATGGCGAGGATTTGTTTATCTATCTTGTCCACTATTTTGTCCACGGCTGATTTGAATTAAGAGTGCTGCCTGCCCGGTTTCCGGTCGGGAGGCGTAACACAGTCTGGCAACACAGTTTGGCACAGGTGGCAAGAAAACCAATGTGCTTCTCGACGAATGCACGGCGACGCCGAATCCGAATGTTTTGCCTATGCGGATTGATTGACAATGTTACCCAGGAGGCAGATATTAACGGCGCAACATCTATAAATACAAGAAGGAGACTCAATTGCAAATACCATTGCATATATCTTTACCAAAACCATTCCGCCTGCGCCCCATGGCCCGTGCCTTGACCTTGGCGACTCGCACCGTGGCAGTATTGGGCGCCGGCTTTGCCATTTGCGCGCCGGCCAGCGCAGCGGATTTTTCCCGAATGGTTTTTTTCGGCGACTCGCTGACCGATAGCGGCTATTTCACAGGGGTGGGCAAGCAAGCATCGTTCACCACCAACCCTGATCCGGTCTGGGCGCAAATCCTGGCGCATAAATACGGCACTGCCGCTAATCCCGCTGCGGTGCTGACGCCAAGCGGGGTACAGGCGGCCGGCGGCACCGACTATGCCGTCGGCGGCGCCCGCGTCACCAATCAGAACGGCTGGCCCGACGCTGCCACCGCGCCGCTGGTGCCAACCGTCAGCAGCCAGGTCGCGGGCTATCTGGCCGCCAATCCAAGGCTGGACAGCAAGGGCTTGTACGCGATCTGGGCCGGCGCCAATGATGTGTTCGGCTACACCCAGACCAATATCGCCAGTTTACTTAATCCAGCGACCCAGCTTGCTGCCGCAGTGCAAACGATCCAGCAAGTTAGCGCCGAGGCCGGCAATGTGGTCAGCCTGGTCAGGCAATTACAGCAAGCCGGCGCCGGCACTGTGATCGTGATCAATCTGCCGGATATCGGCCGCACCCCGCAAGGCGCATCGATTCCGGCACTGGCCACTTTGTGGACGGCCGCCTCGACCAGCTTCAATACGAATCTGAACAACGGCTTGAGCGGTCTGGGCGGTAATATCGTTGCGCTGAACGCCTTCGGCATGCTGAGCGAAGTGATCGCCAATCCTGGTTTGTACGGCTTCACCAACGTCACTACACCGGCGTGCACCACCGGCTCTTCTTCGACCTGCACCACCTCGACCCTGGTGGCGCCGAACGCCGATAAAACCTATCTGTTTGCCGACGGCGTCCATCCTACCGGCGCCGGCCATGCCATCCTGGCGCAATATATCGTCTCGGTATTGCAGGCTCCCGGTCAGATCGGCATGCTGGCAGAAGCGCCGCTGGCCAGCGCCCAAAGCTTCACCCGCGTGATCGACGATCGCCTGCGCCTGACACCGCGGGCGGGACAGGTCGAAGCCTATGCGGCCTATGACAATACCCATCAAAGCCTGGATCACAACGGCAATAATCCTGGCCTGGATGGTTCCTCTAACAGCTTGTCGGTTGGCGTCGACTATGCGCTCAATCAAAATGTCACGCTCGGCGGCGCCTTCGGTTTTGCCCATAACCGGGCGCATTTCGGCGGCGATACCGGCGGCTTCAAGCTGGATCAGGCCATGCTCTCGGCCTATAGCCAATACCGCGACGGCGCCTGGGCTCTCAATGCACTGGGCATGATCGGCTCGCTGCAGTACAACGACGTTAGCCGCAACATTGCTTTGGGCGCGGCTACCCGCAGCGAGACTGGCAGCACCAACGGCCATCAATTCCTGCTGCGCATCGGCGGCCAGTATGATTTCAACCTCGGTGCAATGGTGCTGAGCCCGGTCGCCAACCTGACCTGGCAACAAGTCCATGTCGGCGGCTACACGGAAAATGGCAATGACAGCACAGCCATGAATTTCCAGTCGCAACGGCGCAACTCGCTGGTCTCCAGCCTGGGCGCGCAAGTCAGCAGCAAGCTGGTGCTGGGCACATATTCGGTGCAGCCGTTTGCCAAGCTGGCATGGGAAAAGGAGTATAAAAACGGCGAGCGCGATGTGCGCGCCAATCTGGTCGGCATGGCCGGCAGCTTTGGTTTGCCTGCATACCAGGGGCCTTCCAACAGCGCCCGTCTGGATCTCGGCGCCAGCATTGCACTGGCCACTGACTTCAGTGCTTACGCCAGTTACAGCGGCCAGTTCGCCGGCGGCAACAAGAGCAACTCCTTCCAGGTCGGCTTGAAAAAAGCGTTTTAAGCGACATCCTGAACAGCGTTTGCAGGCCGCTAGTGTTTAATGCACTAGCGGCCTTTTTCTTGCGCAGCGTTTATTCGGGCGCCTTGGCCGATGGCTTGACCGGCAACGCAGGCTTGTCGTCGAGATCCACCGCAGGCAAGCCGGTGTCGAGGCCCAGGTAATGTTCAATCAGGCCGAAGAAACGATCATAGAATTGTCCGGCTGGAATGGTTTCACTGGCAACCTTGACCAGTGAATCGGAAGAACTGCCGATCGGCATCGACACCGAACCCAGCACGCTGAGGCCGACGCTGGCAGAGTTGTTGGTTTTCTTGAGCGCGTAACGATCCTGGGTGGCGCTGACAAACAGCGTGGTGCTTTTGCCCAGGCCGTCGTTGGGGGCGCACACCACATGGAATTCGATCTCGACGTGGACGTCGCTTTCCGGCTGGAAGTGCTTGTGGCCATCGACCAGATCGGCTTTGGCTTGTTTGATGATGTAACCCTGGCTCAGCAAGGTGCGGCGCGCCGCTTCGCAGGTGGCTGGAGCAGAGGTGGCGAAATCATGGGAAAAAGTGCTGGTTTCGCTGAATTCCTCGCCTTGATAGACCTTCGGCTTGGTGCTCGAGCAAGCGGCAAGGGCGGCCGTCATCACCAGCAGCAGCGAGGCGCGCGAAAAGCTGTACATCCTGGACATAAACGAAACTCCTTGATTCGACTAATTTATAGCGGCGGATGGCATTTTAGTCTATCGCGCCTTCAATTCAGTCGATTCGACAGAAGTACCGGAGTTTCGTTGCAATTGCTCAAGCGGCTAGGTCAACAGGCGCTAGTCCACGCACGATCGCATACTGTTCCGAATTGCTGGCAAGCCATTGCTCGGCCAGTTCCCGGTTGTCATGCTGCCACGGATGAAAATCGCGTTTCAGGTAGCCGAACAGAGGGCCGGCAGTGAGCCAGACCAGGCCGTGGCGGCCAAAAAAGAAACGCGCAGCGTCGATCCAGGTGCTGGGTTTGAACAACACCCGGTCATGCCAGAGATTGTTGATGGTTTGTTTGGTCGCCATCACGGTAAAGCGCAGCATGGCATAACCATACCAGCGCAACCGCGTCTTATAGCTGCCGCCTAGGGTCCGATACAGGTCGAAAGCAACTGCCTTGTGCTCAGTTTCTTCCACCGCATGCCAGTTCCACAGCGTCTGCAGCATCGGCTCCGCTCCTGCCATCACTTCAGGGTAGCGCAAGGTCAGATCGGCCAGCACCGCGGTGCAATGCTCAAACGCAGCGGTAACGGCCAGCTTGCTCAATGCAGGGATGTTGCGCTGGCGTCCAAGTTCTATCTGATCGGCGGTCCAGTATTGCCAGTGGTTGACCAGCCCCTGTTTCTCCAGTTCAGCGTTGTACAGGGAATGCACGCGGCGGTGGGTGGCTTCCTGGCCGATAAAATCCTGGATGGTGGCGCGCAGGGAGCTGTGGTCGGCCTCTGCCGGCAAGGAAAGCGCGGCCTCGCGCACGGAGTCGATGAAGTCCTGTTCGCCGACCGGAAAACTCATCGACAAGGCATTGAAGAATTGCGTGCGGAAAGCTTTGCCCGCCAGCCAGTGGCGCGGGAAGCCTTGCGACAGATCGACCAGCAGTTTTCTTACCATCAAGGGATTGGATGTGTTCATGAGCTGTGGACTGCCTTTGTGGAATAACGGTAGAAACACTATACTGAGCTTTATTCAGTTTTTAAACTCGCAAGTTGCTCAGTTTTTGACAGGTATCGATATGACCAGGCGTAATCCAGCTTCCCCCTCTGAAACAATGCGAAAACTGCCGACGCAAGAGCGTGCACAGCGCACCATAGAGACCATTTTCCAGACCACTGCTCAGATTTTGGAAAACGAAGGCGAAGCTGGCCTGACTACCAATAAAGTGGCGGAAAAGGCTGGTTTTTCGATTGGGACCCTGTATCAGTATTTCCCCAGCAAGGAAGCAATACTGACAGCGCTCATCGCGCGCGAACGGCGGCGCGTAATGGATGATCTCGACGCCCTGATGGCAAGTGCCGAAAACCAGGTCGACCAGCTCGATCCGAAGAGCTTCCTGCGCCAGTTCATCCGCATCAATATCGAAGGTCTCGGCAGTGGCAGAAGCGCCAAGCGCGCGATGATCCGCTTTGCCTGGCAGCACGATCATCACGAAGACATTACCCAGGCTTTGCGTGAAACGGCGGAACGGATAGCCATCAGCATGCAAAGAATTCATCATCCCAAGCTGCGGCCGCCGACACCGGCCATGATGTTCGTGGTTACCCGTGCTGTCATCGGCGCCATCCGCAGCGCTTCGCTGGAAAAGTCGCCGCTGCTGGGCAGTATCGAGTTTGAAGACGAGCTGGTGCGGCTGGCTTGGGGCATGTTGTCGCAGCCGGATGATTTCTGACAGCTGCAGCTTGTTTTTGCCTTGCTTGTGCCATGCTTATGGCGAGACGGCAAATGCTTATAATGATCAATCCTGCTAATTTTTCCCCTGCATCTTCCCTGCATCAACCCGAGGACCCGTATGACCGATCGCGCTCAAGCAAACATCAAACTGACTTCCTTTTCGCACGGCGGCGGTTGCGGCTGCAAGATCGCGCCCGGCGTGCTGGCGCAAATCCTCAAGAATTCGAGCGGCTTTCCAGTACCAAAAGAATTGATGGTCGGGATTGAAACCGCCGACGACGCTGCCGTCTACAAGCTCAACGACGAACAGGCGCTAATCGCCACTACCGATTTTTTCATGCCCATCGTCGACGATCCTTATGACTTCGGCCGCATCGCCGCCACCAATGCGATTTCCGATGTGTACGCCATGGGCGGCACGCCGATCATGGCGCTGGCCCTGGTCGGCATGCCTATCGATAAACTGCCGCTGGAAGTCATCGGCAAAATCCTGGAAGGCGGCGCCGCCATCTGCGCCGAAGCAGGGATTCCAATTGCCGGCGGCCACACCATCGATTCAGTCGAGCCGATCTACGGCCTGGTGGTGCTGGGCCTGGTCCATCCGTCCAAAGTCAAGCGCAATGCCGGCGCCAAGGCCGGCGATAAACTCATTTTGGGTAAGCCGATCGGCGTCGGCATTCTGTCTGCGGCTTTGAAAAAAGGCGCGCTGGATAGCGCCGGTTACGTCGCACTCATCAGCAATACCACCAAACTGAACAAGCCCGGCCGCCTGCTAGCGGACCTGGCTGGCGTCAACGCCTTGACCGATGTCACCGGGTTTGGCTTGCTGGGACATATGCTGGAGCTGGCGCGGGCCGCGAAGTTATCGGCCAGGCTTGAAATGGGCTTGATCCCTTTGCTGCCGCAGGTGCAGCAACTGGCAGAACAGGGATACATCACTGGCGCCTCCGGCCGCAACTGGAACGGCTACGCGCAGGATGTGGCTCTGGCAGAAAACATCACATCGGTACAACGCAGCTTGCTGACCGATCCGCAAACCTCGGGCGGCTTGCTGGTCTCTTGCGACCCGGCTGCGGTGGAGCAAGTGTTGGAGTTGTTCCGGCGCGAAGGTTTTGCCGATGCTGCTGTCATCGGCGAAATGACAGCAGACGGCAGCGCCGTGGAAGTGGTTTCCTGATAGGGCGCACGCGATGCAGAAACTTCAGGCCCGGTTTCTGAAAAACAGCGTGTCACCCAGCCATACCGCAAGCATCGATACTCCCATCAAGGGGAACAGGACGCCCAGGATCGCCATATAACTTTTCCAGCGCCGGATCGATGGCGGCGGCTGCAGCACGCGCTTCGGCGCACCTACGGAATGTTGCGGGCGGCGCTGCCACCACATCACGAAGCCAGTGAGCGTCATCGCCAGCAAGGCCAATGAAATAGCCGCGCAAATCAGCTGGTTGGCCAAGCCGAAGTATTCACCCATATGCAAGGCAACCCCCAGCGTGACCAGCTTGGAGACCGCGCTGTAATCGGTAAAGCGCAGGTCTTTCATGATCTTGCCGCTGTATTGATCGATATGCAGCGTGCGTTGCCGATCCAGGTCCGAGCGCACGAATTCTCCAGCGCCCGGCGCATAGGCTGCGGTGAAGACATCCGAGCTTTTGCCAGGCAGCGCCAGTTGATAGGTTTGCATGCCGCTGCGCGCCGCGATTGCCACCACCTGATCGATGCTCAGAGACTGCTGCGGCGAATCTTGCGACATCGGCACCGTGGTAGCGCCAACTGCCCATGCGACGTTGGCAAGCGGCAGGTCCTGCATCTTCATTGGCGCACTCATTTTGTCTGTGTGGTGGACATGCTCACTCTTTACCGCCTGGGCTGGCGTCGAGCTGGCCCAAGTAACTACAGCCTGGAAATTCTTGCCCCAGAAACTGGACCACGGCAAGCCGCTCATGATGAAAAACAGCGCGCCGATGGAAACCCAGACCCCGACCACCAGATGCAACTCGCGCCAGATAGCCCGTCCACTCAGGCTGAGGCGGGGCAGTAAAGTACCCCACACAGAAAACTGCTTGCGCGGCCACCACAGGGCGATGCCGGTGCCTAGCATGATCAAGGTCCAGCAGGCCGCCAGCTCCATCAGCCAGCCGCCCCATCTGCCCAGCAGCAAATCGCGATGGATTTGCCGCACCTGTTTCAACAGCCTGTGCTCGACGCTAAGCGTGCCCAGCACCTGGCCTGTGTACGGATTCAGATACACGCTGCTGCTGTCGCCGGACGCCAGGCGAAATACCGCTTCGGTGCTGCGTCGCGGATCCTGGCTGACGGCAATCGAACTTGCCTTGGCGTCTGCTGGCAACGCAGTGGCGGCGATGCTGAGCAGCTTGTCGTAGCCAAGCCTGGCCTGTGCGCTTGCGGCGACAAATAATTTGTCGCCGTAGAGAGCGCTCTCGATTTGCGGCTTGAATACGTAGATGGAACCGGTAATCGCCAGCACCATCAAAAACGGCATCACGAACAAACCGGCATAAAAGTGCCAGCGCCACAAGATGCGGTAATTGCGCGATAAAACTGAACTGCTCTCATCCTGCGCGGGTGGTGGAAAAACTGTTTGCATGATTGATCCTTGCTAAAAATGTTGTACGCGGCCTGTTGTCTGAACTTGTCAGAGACTGACTTTGGCTTCCAGATAAAAGGTCCGGCCCGGGTAGGGGTAATAGACGTAGTAGCGCCGGTTAGTCAGGTTGTCGACGCCGATTCCCAACTCCGTATTTTTAGTCGGCTTGAGCGTCAGCTTGGTGTCGAACACCAGGAAAGAACTGGTGCCGCCAAAAGTGTTGGGGTTGGTATCGGTATTGGTCAGCGTGTTGTATTGCCGCCCTGAGTAACGCCCGGCCAGCATCACGCTCGCCTGATCGTTGAGGTGATAACTGCCGACCAGATTTGTGCGCCACAGGGGAATGCGATAGAAATTCTTGCCGACAGTCGCCGGATTCTTGCTGTTTTCCAGGATGATCGATCTGGTGTAGCCGACGCTGGCGCTCAGATCCAGCCCGCGCAGGAAAACATCTTCACCGGAATAGCTGAGCTCTATCCCGCGTGAGCGCACCCTATCTATGTTCTGGATATTGGTGACGTTGGGGAATACCGTGGTGTTGGTCTGGCTGAACAAGGTGTTCTTCACATCGTCTTCAAACAAGGACATACGCAGCATGCCGTTCAACTGCGACCACTCGGCGCTCAACTCTTTCGCCAGATCGTTTTCGGGCTTCAGGTTGGGATCGTTGTTGACCAAGGTCGAACCGGTCAGGCTGCCCTGGAACAATTCGCTGACGGTCGGGAAGCGGTAGGCGCGCCCGGTGGAAAAGCGCAAAGTCAGATCAGGCAAAGCTTTATATGACAATGCCGCCTTGGGCGACCAATAGGATAGCGTGCGATTGTCATAGCGCTGGGCCGCAGCACTGGTTGCGCGCGCGCCATCGTAGGCGCGCCAGTCTTCGTAACGCAGACCGTAAGTCAGTTTCCAGAGCCGGCTCACTTGCCAGGCGTCTTGCGCAAACAAGGCCTGGGTTTCAGTCTTGCCGGCAAAGGCATTGTTGAAACCGCCGCCATCGTTGCTGCGCCAGTTGCTCAAATTGACGGTGGTGTTTTCCAGGAAATAATTATCGTAGTGATAGCCGAAGGTCGGCCAATGGCTGCCGGCGCTGCTGGTTTCCGGTTTATAGCTGGCCGCCAGGTCCAGTGTTTTCCAGCCCGAACCGTCACCGTAGGTAGCGACGCCGCTCGGATTGCTGGCCAGCGCGCTGCTGGCCGATCTGGCGATGCTCTTCGAGATATCGAAATACGAGGCAATCGCCGAATAGTTCCAGCCACTGGAACGATGCGTTTTCAGGGTCAAGCCGTATAGTTGGTTCTCGCTTTCGCTGGCTGCCGGCGCAAAGAATGCGTCGGGCAGCTTGTACTGATAACCGTCGATATTGACCAGACCCGAATACACGGGATTGCCCTTGGAGTCGCGCAAAAATGTCTGGGTGCTGTTGCTGACTTGCTGGCGCCAATAGCCGAAAGTGAAGCCAGCCTGCACGGTTTGCGTTATATCGTAGACAGCTTTGAACTTGAACTGGTCCTGCACCGCACGCTCAGCGCCTTCGCTATTGACCCCTAAGATGGTGGCGGGAGCGCCGTTCGGATTGGTATATTGATAAGCGCCGGTCACGGCAATCGCAGCGGCAGTCGCCGCCTGCGTAGAGCGCAGCTGGTTGGCGTAGACAAAAGGCTGGCCGGCGTTGCTGAGGTGATCTATGCCGAGCAGGAAAGACAAGTCGCCGATCTTGTTGCCGATGGCCGCCGTGCTTTTGTTGCCGTCGAAATGGCCATCGACGCCGAACAGATTGAATTGCTGGCTGAATACCTGGCTCTTGGCCGTCGCCTCCAGCCTGGTCGGCATCTTGGTGGTGATCGCCACTGTCGCCCCCATCGAATTACCCGGGTAGAGCGCAGAAAAAGGACCGTAGATCACGTCCACCTGCGCAACATCTTCCGGAAAAACCATGGACCAACGCGGCGGGAAGCTAAACGTATTGCCCAGGAAATTGCTCAGCAACAGCCCGTCGGCATACACCAGCCCGCGCGCGGTCTGTGAATTGCCGTTGCCGCGTACCGAAATGGTGGCGTTTTCATCGCCGATAAAGCGCTTGCGGATCGCCATGTTGGGCATGTATTTCAAGGCGTCTTCGGTATTGACGACATTGAGGTTTTCCAATTGCGCGGCGGTGATGCGCTCACTGCTGGCTGGCAGGTTTGGATCAAGCACCCGCTTTTCCCTGGCGCCGGTGACGAACACTTCCGGCACCGCGTGGCTATCTTCCTCTACCGCCCATGCGCTTTGCGATAGCAGGGCTAGTGACAAAGGCAACAACGCCGATATGGTGGATGACGGCAGTATATGTGACAACCGCGGCGGCAACCGCAAGCGGCGGCGCGATGAAACACTCTCAGTTTGCGCGAGCAAATCAAGCATAAATTATTCCTCTGGACTTCAAACGATAATCGTCCCCAGTTTGCAGATGCGGCGGATGCAAACGGGGACAGGCGACACCTCAGGTGTCGGCAACGGCAATCAGGAAAGAGCCAGGGAAGAGGGGGGATCTAAGGGGTGAGTCCGGCCGCGAAACGGCCGTGGCGGGATGTAGTCGTACAGCAGCGGACTGGCATGCACGAAGACCGCCGCAACCGTCGCCAGCAACGGCAAAGAAACCGCAGGCGGCGGGCTGTTGGCCAGCAAGGTGCAGTAACCGCAGGCATTCCAGTGATCGGCGTGAGGCGCAGAAGACTGGCCGTCGTCAGCCGGGCCGGCATGGGTCAATCCGGCCGTGGTGCAAATCTCGTTGCTGATCTGTATCGTCCCCGCCGCCTTGAGCGATTGGGAAACCGTCGGCATGAGGATGCCCAGCCAGATGGCAAACAGGCAGGCCCAGACCACAAGTTTTTGACGGCGGATACGTAGCATGGGGGGACTTACCGGGAGGTAAGTACAGTGAAAAAGCTTGGCAATTATATATGATGACGAAGGTGGCGAAAACCGCTCAAGCGGAGCGTGAAGCAAATCAAACTCTGCGCACTGGTCCTGGATATTGCGCTACTGAGGCATCCGCAGTCAGCAGGGTGATGCCTTCCACCATCGCCTGCGCCACAAGCATGCGGTCAAAAGGGTCTTTATGGATTGACGGCAAGCTGTCGATAGCGACAGCATGTTCGCTGCCTATGGGAAGTTCGCTGTAGCCGTTATCAAGTAATCCTCGGCGCAGCAGTCGTGCATTTACCTGAAAGTCCGCACGGCCCAGGCCGTTCTTGATGGCGATCTCCCACAGGCTGGCCGCACTGAAAAACAACTCATTTTCTGGCGAGTCGATCAGGAGGCTGGCTTCAGCGGACAGGCGACCAGGTTCTCCTGCTGCCCATAACAGTAGGTGGGTATCCAATAGAAGTTTCACGTGTTGCCGCCGAAAAGCTGTTCGATTTCGCTGCTGCCCATTTGGTCAAAGTCATCTGGCACGGCGATCTGTCCTGCCATAAAGCCCAGCCGCCTCATCTGTCCGGCTTCCGGCGCATTCAATGGCATGACTTTGACTAGCGGTTTTCCAGCTTTTGCGATGATGAATGATTCGCCCTTGGCTGCTTGCTCAATCAGCCGCGACAAATGTGTCTTGGCTTCGTGAATGTTGATGGTTTGCATGCGGCACCTTTTTAAACTAAGTCATGTTAGTTTAGTTCATTTGTGCCGGGGTAACAAGATGGGCGTTGATGGTCGAGCGTTAGTGCTCCCTCGAACGGCTGCGCGGGAGGCTTAGAGGGGTGAAGTAACTTGGATATCGATTGTTGTTCAGCGCCCAGCGTTCAATAACGGGCAAGCCGCAGTCGCGCGTTCCAGCAGTTCTCGCTTGAGATCGGCCAGTTCGGCAATTTTCTGGTCGATGATGGCCACTTTCTCCATCAGCAATTCAGCCACTGCCTGATCCGGCTCTGGCGCTTCCCATAGTGCCGGCAGGCTGGCGCCGATTTCGTTCAAGCTGAATCCCAGCTTTTGGGCGCTGCGGATGTATCCCAGCAGCTGCACCGTTTCGGCCTGGTAGATGCGGTAGCCGTTGCTGCCGCGTACCGAGCGTATCAATCCGCGCTCCTCATAGAAGCGCAAGGTGTCGCGGCTGAGGCCGCTGGCTGCGGCTAAACTGCCGATGCGCATTTTTTCCTCCCGGTTTTGCTTGACCTTGGAGTGTACCCGAGGCTTTACCCTGATTGCTCATTCATTCTTTTGAGGGCAGGGTAGAAAATGATCGATCAGACACAATACCGCAGCATCGTCCGCGCCAGCGCCTGGTACGACCTGGCGGCAACCATCGGTTTTGCCACGCCGTGGAGCTTTGCGGCGGTTCACGCCAGCTTGCTGTGGCTGGCGCAGCGGTGGCAGCTGAGCGGCGCCTTCCCGGCATTCGAGCCGGTTCACATGCTGACGGCAAACCTGCTGGGGTCGATTGTCACGGTGTGGGCGATTTTGCGCATCCGCGATCCGCAGCAGCAATTCGGCCGTTATGACGCTGCGGCGCGGTTCCTGTTTGCGACCTGGCAAATCTACGCAGTAGCGCATGGCGCGAACCTGATCATCCTCGGCTTCACGGCGATGGAGATCGCGTTCGGCGTCTTGCAATGCCTGCCGGTGCGCAGCCGCCCGGCAGGCGCACGCAGCTAGGCAATCTGGTCGGAAAACAATAGGGCCTGTTGACATTCAATTTGGGAGTGCGAACGCGCGGCATGCGACGCCTGCAGCCGTTCCCGGAGGGTTCAAAGCAAAACGTGCGCTGGCCGAGTTGCATGGCTTGCTGGGGCACCAGCCCCAGCTGCGCCACGCGCCTTGCCACCACACGTTTTGCTTTGAACGCATCTCCCAAATTGAATGTCAACAGGCCCTAGCCCCGGACCGCGACACGCTGGCGCAGCGGGCCGACTGTCAGGCCGCTGTCGCCGGTTGGCCGGCGTGCACTGTGCTGGCGGCAGCCTGCTGCGCCTGCTTCATCTCACTCAGCAGGCAGTGCAGCATCTCGCTCGACAGTCCATGCAGCACCAGGCGGTAGCCGGCGCCCAGGGTGGACATTGGCACCAGCGGATGCTTGTTATTCAACAGCAGCAAATGCTGCGGAGAGTTGAGCAAGGTGGCCGCATATACCGCCATGGTCTCATCCAGCTGCAGCGAGTTGGCGGCGCGCCAGAAATCGTTATCGGTCAGGAACAACTGGTAGACCGGCGTGAAAATCTCGATGGCGGTCTGCAAGTCGATGAAGTTGAGCGCGCGTTGCGGCATGGATGCCAGTGCCAGCGGCGGCTCGCTGATCATGCTGAAGTCAATCTCCGCTACCGCCGCCAGGGTCTTGCCTTCGGCGCGCAACTGCTGGTTGAGCCGGATCACGAAATTAAACAGATTCAGGTCATGCTTGAGAAATAGTTCGTCAGCCAGATCGTCTATCGTCAACGGTCTGAGCGGGGACAGGGCGACACTGACAGGCGCGTTGCGCTCGATGAATTCGATGATCTGCGCGCCAAGGTGGAAGTGGCGCAGTATCAGCCAGTTAGCCTCGGGCGAGACAAAGCCTTTCAAACCCCATACCAGCAGCCGGTGCAGCGTTTTCGAGGCGGACCAGCGTTTCGGCAAGACCGTCTTCAGGATCTGGATCAGGATGATCATCAGCCGTGCCAGCGGCCGTACGAAGGGCAGCAGGTACTGGCGCGACGGCGACGCCAGGTCGTGCAGCCAGGCGTTCTTGACCGGATCCGGCAGCGGCGTGCTGCCATCCAGGTAGAGCGCCAGCCAGGGGTTGGGGTCGCGCGGGTCGTGCGCGCGCTGCAGGAAATCGTCGTTTTGCATGGTGTGGGCCAGGTGATTAGTCTTGTATGTGTTCCAGCTGCATCAGGTACAGCTGCGCGGTGCGCTTGGCGGTTGCATAGATCGCCTCAGCGGCCTTCGGATCCAGGGCCAAGGTGATCTCTACCGCGGACAGCCAGCGCGCCAGGTGATGCTCGTCGTTGGCGCCGTGGTATTCCAGAAAGCGGAATGCCTGCGGCGGCAATGCGACCTGCTGGCGCAGCAAGGGCAGCAGCGCCGGGACGATACGTTGCCCGGTGCCTTCGATGATGTAAATGGCGCCCAGTAGTCCGATCGGATTTGGACTGGACGCCAAGGCATGCAGATAACTGTTGAGCGCCTCGCCGCCTGGATTGCGCTTGAGCGCTGCCAGCGGCAGTTCGCCGCCGGCGGCCTGGTAGTCCTGGTACAGGATCTGGAAGTCGTTCTGCTCCTCGCCGGCATGGGTGGTGATGAGCTGGCCGAGCGCGGCAAACTCGCCGTTGAGTGAGGCAACGGCCTCGCGCATCCACAAACTGCCTTCCTTCACCTGCGGCACCCACTGCGCGGTCCAGTTGCGGTAGGCGGCGACGTCGAAGCGACCGCTGACCAGGCGATGGATCACTGGGGTGCGCCAAGCTTGCGAGCGGTAGTCTTGCCACAGGCTGGCCAGGCGCGTCAGCAGCGGCTGCAGCGGCAGCGGCGCAGCCTCGGGCTGGTGCGGGGCGGCTATCGCCGGCGCCGGCACGCTGGTGCTGGCGATAGGTGCTGCCTGAGCGGATTCAGGCGCGTCCGCATCTTCCACCTCGAACAACATGTAAGCGGCGGTGATGCGGCCCGATTCCGGAATAAAGCAGAAAATCTTTTCCCCGGCGCGCAGCGTTTTTTTCTGCAGGAATTCCGCCAGCATGATGAAAATCGACGCTGCGCCGGTGTTGCCGCGGCTAGCCAGGTTGCTGTACCAGCGTTCCGGCGGGATGGTGAGTCCCGCTTTTGCCAGCAACTCTTCAACCACCGGCATGAATTTGGCGGAAGAGTAGTGGCACAGGAAATGGTCGACGTCCTCCGACTTGATCCATCCTGCTTCCACCAGCTTGACGTATTCATGGATGCAGACATCGAACAAATGCGGCAGCAGGCGGATGTCCTGGCGCAGCGACAACGCGCCGGCCTCCTCGGCCTCGCCGGAGGAAGCGAAATCCAGGAACGATTTGCTGCGGTCTTCCGTCAGGCCGAGCTGCATGCAGACCGGATAGTCGCCGGCAAAGCTTTTCTGGTGCACCCATTTGAGCTTGATGCGCAGGCCGTTGCGCGGCTGCGGCTGGCGGCTGAACAGCATCGCGCCGGCGCCGTCGGACAGCATCCAGCGCAAGAAGTGCGCATCGAAATCGCTCTGGTAGCCGCGCGGCGCAAAGCGGCTGCGCTTGAACATGCGCGACGGCATTTCGGCGGCGACAGCCAGTGCCCGCTGGTGAGTGCCGAGTTCTATGGCCTGTGCGGCAAATTCTATCGCGCTGACGCCAGCCGCGCACACGCCCTGGCTGGACAAGGTTTGCATGGGCGGCGCGCCCAGTTCGCCCTGGATCATGTTGGCAAAGCCTGGCATCAGGGCGTCGCCGCCGGAAGATCCCACGCTCAGTAAGGAAACCTGTTCCAGCGTGGTGTCGGTCTGCTGCAGGCAGTCGCGGATGGCGCTGGCCGCCAGCTGGGCGTGGTTTTGTTTGGTATTGCCGTCGGCGTCGATGGCGTAGTGCCGTGTCTGTATACCGTTCTCGGCCAGGATGCGTTGCTTGATGCGGCCTGAGATACGGTTGATAGGTGCGATATAGCGATCAATGTCATCGTTGTTGACCGGCTCCCCGGGCAGATGGAATCCCGCGGCGGCGAGATACACGCGATTAAACTCAGTTGGCATTCTTTTTCCCTGGCTGCATAAGGCTGCGGCTGGATCGGTGCGGCCACAGCAGACTCAAAATGAAAGTACGGAACATATAAGGCAGTAACGGTCCTGCGTTCAGTTGCGGATGCACCAGGTGGCGGTAGCGCTGGTGCAGCGCGGGTAATAAGGTCCAGTGCGCGCGCGGATGACGATGGTGCGCCGTGTGCAAGCCGATATTGAACAGCAGCGGATTGACCAATCCTTCGAAATTGCGGGCGAAGTTGGTCGGCGAGCGGCCGTCTGCATGCGCATGCTGCAGATAGTTGGTGGCCAGCAGCCAGTGCAAGCCGTGCAGCTGCGGCAGCAGCACCAGCAGCAGGAATTTGTGCCAGTCGAGCCAGGCCAGCAGCATCCACAGCAGGGCCACTGCGAGGTATTGGCGCAGGAAATAATGAAATACTCCGGCGTGGCGCCGGCGCATCCGCACCAGCCAGCGCCATATCAAGGGGTACAGGACGATCCCCGCCTGCACCGGGTGCAGCAGGTAACCGAGCAGATGGTTGGTGTCGCCGCCAAAACGATAGGTGCGCGCTGCATCCAGCGGGCCGTGGTGGTGGCGATGATGGTTGCCGTTGTGCGCCGGATAGAAGACGAAAGTGGGATGGCCCTGCAGCAGGGTGATCCAGAAATCGGTGACACGGTTGAGTTGCCGCCTGTCCCACATGCGCAAATGAGAGTGATTGTGGTGGATGACGCCTGTGCCTAAGGTCAGGAACAGCAGCAAGCCGTACAGTAGCCCGTTAAGCAGCGACAGCTCCGGATGGCGCCAAAGATAGGCAGCCAGCAGCGGCAAGGCAAGCATGTATGCCAGGCTTTGCCAGTCGCGCCGGTTACGCAGCATCCCGTTTCCCGCTCGGTTTTTCGCTACGGGCAATCCTGGCTTGTGCCGCATCAGGCGCCAGTTCGGTGGCAAACAAGCGATCCATGAACGGGAACATGAAGCCATAATTGCCGTGGTAGCAGGCGTGGTGCAAATGATGGCGGCGCGCGCCGTTGAGCCACCAGCGATCGCGGTCGGCGTCGGGCAGGTAGTCGTAATTGGAATGGCCTATGTTATTGAACACGATGCTGAAAACCGGCACGAAGGCCAGCGCGTAGATGCTGAAATCGTGCAGCAGCATGGGCAGCAGCAGTACATTGCCCAGCATCATGGCTTCCAGCGGCGTGAAGCTGTAGCAGGTCCAGGGCGTGGTGACGACAGAACGGTGATGCGGCAGATGGAAACGCTTGAGCCACGAAACATGCAGCAGCCGGTGGCTGAGGTAAAAATGCACTTCGTTCCATACCACCATGAACAGGATTTCGAGCGCAATCTGCCAGCCGGATGCCTGCTCGGCCAGCCTGGCCCAGCCGAGCTGCAGCAAGCCCCAGGGAAACACCATGCCGACGCCGAACAGGAATATGGTGACGGCGGATTCGCCCAGTTCACGCCGCAACTGCTGCGGCGCCAGCGGCCGCGGATCGAGCACCCGGCCATAGCCGAAGGCGGGCAGGACGCGGCGGCTAAGCAGCCAGTTCAGGCCGCCGAACACAAAATACAGGCAGGCAAAAAACACGATGCCGACGCCCATGATGGTGTACCACTGGCAAGTCAGGATGAAATCGCGCATGGGAAGGAGGTTGGTTTAAGGTGATGGCCGGTTCTTCGGCCAATCTTCATGGATGCAAATCTGACGCGGTTCCGATGCTCGCCAGAATTTCGCGATGATAGCATGTTGCCAACGGTAAATAGTGGCTCAGGAACAATAAATTTCATTGGAAAGCCGGTCCAGGCCGCTGGGCCGGGGACCGCATTCCGCCAGAGGACGGCCCCGGGTTTTACATATCGACCGGCTCGGGCCTAGGCTTCACTGCGATGGAAATCGTCTTCGGCGTCTTGCAGTGCTTACCCGTACAAAATGTCCGCCGCCACTCGCTCAGCGTGAGCAGCTAGTCGAGCGGACAGGGCCAGCGGCACAGTCTGACGCATGTGCATTCAGGAAGCCCATTGTGACGCTAATGTTGCAGCATCACCGTCGAAGTAGTCGCAATCCAGGCGTCCTTTTGAATCTCCTGTAACTCCAGTCACGGCGCGGCAACTGGGCGGCCCGCTGTCGCCGTCGGTATATTGCCATAGCCAGAAGCTGTCCCAACTGCTCTGAACGCTAGGGTTTGAGTCATATTGCGCTAGCCAGAGGCGGTGATCGCTGAAAAACGGATCCTTTGCCGAGCCCAATGCTGATTTCAACGTGTCGCCGCTATAAATAACCGGGCGTCTGCCTAGTGTCGTGTAAATCTGTTGACAAAACTCGCGGGCATCATCAATCGTCATCTGGTTTCCAGGCGTGGCTTCGAAATCCAGCGCGACCAGCATGCTTTCATCTTTGTCTGCTCCCGTCCATGAGATAAAATTTTTAACCTGATCTGCGACTGGGGCCGCCGTTCCCCAATGATATGCACCCCAAAGAAGCCCGGCCTTTAAGGCATCTTTACGGCGCGCCGCATGGGCGTCGTCCTGGCCCGTGGCTCCCGTAGTTGCCTTATGTATCACGCCGACCAGGCCAGCGTTTTTGGCGTCCTGAAAACTTGTAACGCCATCGCCATGACTAATGTCTATGACCAGGGGAATCTGATTCAATCGGCTGGATCTGCTCGGCAGACCCGCCACAGGCTGTGCCGCAGTTATTGCGGCGCCCTGTTGCAACTCGCCGCAAGCGCCGGCCCAGATGTAGGTGTTGGCCGATATGCGGTACCAATGCGCGTTACCGTTAACAGATTCACCTACCGCCAAGGCGGCCACCTGAATTGTCGTACCGGGATCAAGTTTTCTAAGGATCGGTGCAGCCGTACTTGGCGAGCCTTGCCGGACATTGACGCGCACATTGTTCTGGACGGTCCCCGAAATAGGAATTTCAACGGTATCGCTCATGGCAGAATCTCGCTCCTTGTCAGCTTATTTTTGCTCACTATCCAACACTGTTATCTGGTAAAGCGGACGTTTGAGAACTGCCCGCCGGCGCCGCACCGCCGCCGTGGGGAGCCGCCTTGTAGGCGAGGTACCCAGCGTGACTGATCCCTATCAACCACGCCATGTTTGGTGTAAACGAGGGCAAGCTGCCCATGAAGGTGGTTCCGGCTTGTGCGGGCGGATTCGTGCCAAATAGATGCCAGAGCTGGATAGCGTAGATGGTCAGGGCGACTACAGTAATCAAGAACTGCTGAAGCTTGCTAAGATCGGGCGTGGCGGCGTTGCTGACTTCTTCGCCGCGAAAAATATCCAGCCATTGGGCGTCGTCGGGACTGTTGCGCGCATAGATTTTGCCCGTCGAAACCAGGTTGTTCGGATCATCCCCCAGCATCAGCGCAGTTCGCTGCGCCTGCCCGGGGGGCGCCGCTTCGTTGCTTTTGAGGCTCAACAAGACGGGCGTAGCTACTAACGAGGTGGCTGAAATTCCCATGACGGCCAGCAGGTTCTGAGGAATGTCGACGGCAATCGGGTCGGCCAGATTGAGTTTGATGCGCGCAATCGCAGCCGCCAGAAGCGCCGACAGCACCAACACCGACCAAGCGCTTGCCTGTAGTTTTGAAAGGCTGACCCGGTTCCGGTTGTCGATGACTAGGCCGTTGAAATGGCCGCTGACGCCATAACCGATACCTGCGCAAAAAACCAACAGCGCAGCAGCCGTCAAGAGCCAGGCCCAGGCCGGATTCGTGACCAGTTCCGCGACGGCGATAGCCGCGATCAGGCTTGCCGCGGCTATCGCGCTACCTATATATGCATGCAGTTTTGTCGATCCCATGCCATACCCCCCTTATTTCCTGCCCCCTTATGTCATACCCTCTTTATCCTGAAACGCTTGAATGGCTTTTCCTATGGAGGTTTTAGACCTGGCTCGCCATGTTTTTATCGATGTCGCTTTGCAGAAGAAGCAGCACCGGCTGGGCGGTAAAGTCATTCTGCAGAGTGAACTTCAGATCTGCCGTTGCCCCATCCGAAAATTTGATTGTCAAATTGACCTCCCCGGGTAGCGAAAAAACGGCGTTTTCAAGGGGGATCACGATATGCGTGCTGTCGGCATGAATGTGTTTGGTCAGTGTCAGCACCTGCGGCACAACGGCCGGCAAGGTGGCGAACGTGATGCTTGCCACGATGGAGTCTAACTTGTTGAAATTGACGCTGCCGGCATCAATGGCGATAACGTATTGCGTCTCTTGCACGTCGGCGGTCTGGAAATTCAGGAATTTTGTGATATCCGCTTTCGTCATCGGTGTCGGCAGTATCAGTTGCGCATCCGCGGCAAACGATAAATCAGCATGTTCGGCCGGCAGAGGAATCGACACCGCCGCCCCTGCCGGCATATGGAGTGGCGAGGCAGCCAATGTTATTGCGGCCGCTGAAACCAACGCGTAGCGCGCAACTTGCAGATCCAGCGGCGATTGGTTGCTTAATCTGATTTGCGCTGAAGCTTCATCGATCTGCACATCCAGCTCGTCCGTGCCTGTCGTATGTGCAAAATTCAGGACTAGCGTGGATGGAACCGGTATCGAATAACCATCGTCGAGTTTTAGATTCAGCGAACCGATCAACCCTGCGCCGATATTCGCGCACAGTTGCATGATGAATAGATTGGCATTCGCAACCGACGGTGTTTGCGTTCCGTCGTCCTGGATGGAAACGCTGACTACGAACGTATGCGGATCCGACCCGGCCAAAAATTGCGCGCGACTCTTGAATACTGTCTGCAGATTCGAAGGCAGGTTGTCTTGCAAGAAGTCAGGAAACTTGAGTTTGTAATCCTTGAGATCCGGGTTACGTGAAATCTCCTGCGCAAATTGGAGGAACTCAATCCGGCTGACTTCAGGGGCGACCGTAAAATCGAACTCGAATTTACACTGGCTGCCGTTCGACGCTGCGCTGTCCACCAGGGCCATGCACACTGCTGCGCAGCCGATACGGCTGCGTACGATGGAATAGTGGTCAGGAATGACCACAATCGTGCGGCTGAAAGAGCCGACATAGGCCCGGCTCAAGGTTGGATACTTCAGGCCGATGTCTCCCAAAGCCTTGAGCTCGCTAAATTCCGAGCCTCCGTGCGCGAAGTCGCGCAAGTCGTTCGCGTCGCGAATCACGCGATTCGGAATTTGGTCGGTGGACACCGTGTATTTCAGTTGATAGCCGTCCTGGCGATATTTCAGCGCCAGTGGCAACAGGTTCTCGCACACCTCTCGGGTTTGTACCAGAGGCACGCTCGGCTGCGGATCGGCGAGTCTTGTCGCCTGCAGCGCAACCGGGGTAAATAGACGCATGCGCATAACCGGCACCACGCTTACAGGCGGCTGCGCCGTGGCGGATAATAAAGCGAGTTGCGGCCGTACAAAGGTCAATTGATCTTGCGGCGCCCATGCCTGGTAAGACGCGGAGAGCTTGATTTGCGTCTTTCCAAACACGGTGAGGTCTTGGTAAAGGCCCAGCACGGATACTCCCATGATTGGCGTAAACGTCAACAGCAGATTGCCGTCACCGTTGTCTCTGACCGTGCCGATAATATCCCGTTGCTTCGTCTGGCCGGCCTCATCGGTGTAAAAACTACTCAACATTGCCGTCATTTCAGCCAACGGAATCTCGCGCAGTGTCGCCGCTGGATTGGCCTTGGAAAAATCACCAACCTCGCCTGGCTGCGACTTTTGCAGCGTCAGGCAGAGTTGCGCGGTGTAAAAGGGGTTGCCGCTCTCATCCTGGCCCGATTGGCTGGCCCGAAAGGCGAAGCCGGGATCGATGTCCTGGTGTAACAGGAAGCTTGCGAGATACCAATGCAACGTGGGATCGACCCGGTCCGCGAACAGATTGCCGGTTCTGGAACCGAGCAGCGGCAAACTCACCGGCGGTGGCTCGCTGGGCGCAATATCCCTCTGCAGCAGAACAGCGCGATTGGCCACGTTCGCGACCCCATCGATACGCTTCGGCGCCGGGTTTTCTGAGGCGGGCGGCGCAGCATTCGATGCAGCGGCTTGACTGCTCTGAATCGATGACGCACCGGCAAAACGAACAGCGCTGCCTGCCACGAACTGATTCATCTGAAGGCCCTCGCGACGGAGAAAAGGCGGCAATCACTTGGCGGCGGCTTCCTTGAGCGCCTGCAGAATGTATTGACTTACCAGAGCGCTCTGCTCAGGGTCGGTCAATGTCGGCACCACGATCTTGCAAGGCACAATCCGCTTGATGCGCCCGAGGTTGAGCGGAACCGCCTGGTTGCCGCTCCATGTCACCGCCGCGCCGGCGAAATTGGACGGCGGAGGAGCGACCTCGACGTCAATCTTCACCTTGGCCATCGTCTCGTTGAAGTATTTGTCGGACCACAACTGCCAGATGCCCACGGGATTGGCCTTGGGATCGTCGTTGCTGAGGACGATGACGTCGCTTCTGGCGCCCATCTGGATTGTCAGCGTGACCGTAATGTTGGGCGCCTTGATCGGTCGATCCAGGAAGAATTTGATGTAGACGTAGCCGACCTCCTCGGGGCCGATCACCGGATTGTGTTCGAGCGTGTCGGTTTCGATCACCAGCTTGGTCGAATTATTGGAGAGATCGACGCGGGCGTCGTCGGACTTGTACACCAGCGTCTTGGTGATCTTGACTTTATCCTTGTCCCAATCGGGTGGACTGGGCTTATCCAGCCGTAAGCGCGCGAAATTGATCAGGTCGTCCGGATTGTCGCGGCTCCATCGGCCCAGGGTTACCGGCGCGGTGGTATCGATTTTCCCGGGGGTGTAATGGAAGCCCTCGGCCACCGGCACCAGTTGCACCTTGCCGTTGGCGCCGATCGGATTGTCGAAGTCGACAAAGCTGACCTGCACCAGAGCCTCGCTAATCGGATCGGCGGTCACGCTATCGCCGAAGTCGATATTTGGCGATGCGACAACCTGGATTTTCTTGAAAAACTCGCCGATGTCGACGATCGAAAGATATTTATCGAGATTTGCCTTGATTGCAGGTTCAAGCGCGTTCAAGGTGCCGGCGACAGTGTCTTCTTTCGAGATCGTTTGATTGAGCTCGAACTGGCTGTCAAACTTGACGCCGTGCTTCTGGTAATTCATTTTGAGAGAGATCGCCGCTCCGCCGCAAGCACCGGTGCTCGCCTTGGCCGGGTCATCGGGTTTCGGCTGCCAGTCAAAAATCTCTGCCTTGACCAGATTCCACGCCTTGTCCTGCATATCCGATACTTGCTTGTCGATCACTTTTTTGGTGTCGGCGTCGACGTCGGTGCCATTCTGTTGAATGATTGTCGTGATGGCGCCGTTGGTGACGCACGATTGATAGTTGGCGGACAGGTCGGCCTGGACCAGGCCCATATAGTTCGCTGCCAACGCGCCTGAAAACTGCTCGAAGGTCTTATCGACATCCACGTGCATCTGGATATCGCAAGCGTTAATGTAGAACAGCAGCTTCATGTTGTAGTGGACGATGAATGGACTGCGCCCGTCTTTGAGCGCGCCCACGATCGCCCCCGCCGCCATCTGATTGCAGGACACCAGAAAGCTGCTGATGCCGGATGCCTCGATGCTGCCATGCCCGGCACCCTGTGCACTGATGAACCATGGCGACTTGTTGTCGCCGGCGCCCGGCAACTGCGGCACCTCGACGGTGACATTATTGTCGACGATCGGCACGATACCTAACAATGGCGGCAGACTCGCCGCGTCGCGCTGGAAATAGCCGGCGATCCTGGCGGGAGGCGGTTGGTGATCCTGCGTTTTCAGCTTGGCCAACGCTGCCGCGACGACGCTATCCGGGACTGCCATCGTCGTCGAGAACGACATGAACGCGCCGCCGGCGTCGACTTCGCCATTCACGCTCGGCGCACCGCCGGGCATCAAAGAATCCTCCGCTGTCATCAAGCCTTTGAACAGGGTCACGCTGAAATCGAAATCAGTTGGCGAATCGGGCCGCTTGGCCAGGTAAATCTGCTTGGGCATATAGTAGAACTGGGTAGCCAGGCCGTTTTGTTTTAACTGCGGGTTGGCGGCGTCCGGAAAAATTTCCAGTGCATAGGTGGTATTTGTCTGGTCATTGATTTCGATCGTGATGAAATCCGGCCCAAACAAGGGGCCCAGTGGGTGGATGCTGCTGTCGATCATGATCGCTGCCTCCAGTGCGTTGGCGGAGAGTATCCCTCAAGCCGGCGTCGAAAAAAGCGTTGCCTGCTTCCAGGTGTCGGCGGACGATAGAAACGTTTGCGTGTCGTCGCTGGACGCCGCCTTGCGCACCACGTTGTTGCCTTCAAAGCACATGCAGTCGCTGCCTTTGCACACTTTTTTTACGACATCCAGATCCATCAACTGATTCTTGCCCGCGCCAGTCATCACATTATTCAAGGCCCCGGCGATCTTGTCGCCGAGCGGCGCCAGCACCACCGCCGAGCTAAACGTGCTGTCGTCTGCAAACTGTATATAGATGATGCCGGTGCCATCAATGCAATCGTTGTTGAAATTCTGGCTGATCCAGGTTGTGTACATCGCGGCCTCCAGCAATTCCGTCTTCGGCGGCAGTACGGATTGCGTGGCTTTCAGTTCATTTTGAATACCTCCGATATACCCTCCGCGTCCACCTTCATCGTTTTGCTTATAGGCGTCTTCGATGGTTTTGAGCAGCGCGCTCCCCGTCTGGTCCTGGGCATAGGCGTTGGTTACCGCGGTGCGGATGGTCTTGATCCAGTCGCCCACTGCCAGGCTCTGGGCGGCTTTTGCGGCACGGTCGATCTCGTCCGAAATTCCATGCAACAGATCGACCAGCGGCCCAAGGTCTGCGCCGGTGGCGTCCTTCACAGCGGAAACGGCGACTTTCTCCGCCATCTTCAGGCCGGACTTTAAAACTACCGTGAGAAAATCCGGCTTAGCCTCTGTCGGCGAGGCAGACTGGACGGTGGTCTGGAAGTTGTCGATAGCCGACAGGTGAACGATAGCGATCTTGGCCTTGGCTTCGACCACGGCTTGGACATAGTCGCGGATGGTCTGCATGTCGGTATCGTAATCAAGCGTCGCAGTATCTGAGGGATCTGGCATGGTGTTCTCCTGGCGTAGGGCTAATCAATAAGCTAAATTCAATAAGCCAAATTCAATAAGCCAAATTCGCCGGAAACATTGCCTGGATTTCGTGACGACCTGGCGATGTTGGCCACGAACCGGTTCGCTGCTGCTGCTGCTGCCGGCGGCGGCTTCAGGCGAGCTGCCAGCCGCTTCCGTTTTGGATTGCATGCCGCCGCAAGGAGTAGAAATGGCGGTGCTGAATTGGAAAATGCACTTCTCAATTTCCGTTGATATGTTGTTCTTTTTTATAATTTTAAAGTTCCGCAGGGAAACTATTTCTAAATTACATTAGGATATGTTTGCGCCACATTCAAGTTGAACTTTTGTTGCGGGGGATGTATGGCGGCCAGGGACAGTGGCCAGGGACAGCGGCGCAATCGACTTGATTGCGCCTCGGGATCAGGCGGCGCAGCCTTAATTGTATTTGAACTGCGGCTCCGGCTTGACGGTCAGCTGCTGCAGCGAGGCAATCAGGTCGGCAAAACGCTCGCCTTGAATCGTGATGTGCTGGCGCAGCAGGTCGGCGGTCTGATCGCCGTTGCCGGCGATGATGGCTTGCACTACGCCGTCATGTTCCTGATACGATACATTCAAGCGGTCGCGCACGCGTAGCTGCAGCCGCCGGTAAGGCCTTAGCCGGCGATGCAGCGATCTGGCCTGGGCCGCCAGGAAGGCGTTATGGCTACCTTCATAGATGGCGTCATGGAAAGCTTCGTTCTTGTAGAAATAGGCGTCGGGATCATGCGCATCGCGCGCTTCCATGCAGGCCTGGTGCGCCGCCAGCAGGCCGGCGTGTTCGTCGCCAGACATCCTGCGCGCCGCCAGGCGGCCGCACATGGCTTCGAATTCCGCCATCACCTCAAACATCTCCACCAGCTGGCGCGGACCGATTTCGGCGACCACGGTGCCGCGGCGCGGCCGGGTCACTACGATGCCCATCGAAGCCAGCTGAATCAATGCTTCCCGTACAGGGGTGCGGGAAACGCCGAACTTGATTGCCAGGTCGGTTTCATCAAGATGCTGGCCTGGGCGGAACTCACCAACTGCGATCATTTCTTCGATGGTTTCGCGTAGCGATTCCGAGCGATTTTTTGTCGTGAGCATAATTGGTCCGTATCTGGGATTATGTGTATTCGAGATTTGATTGTAAGGCGTATTTATTCGTTGACATGAAAATGTTTTATGGAATACTGTGTATACAAAGAAACATAATAAGAATACATGGCATCTATCTTCAGCAATAATGGCCTGAAAAGTAGCTAAAACTGTAGTGATGGTTTTCCATAAGAGGAGAGGGGATATGTCTTTAATCAGCAGGAGGACGGTGCTAGGCGCGCTCGCGAGCACACCGTTCTGGTCTATGTCGTCAGCCTGGGCGCAGTCCGGCGCCTTGAAAATTTCTCACCAGTTTCCCGGCGGCACCATCAGCGAAGGCGACTTCCGTGATCGCCTGACACGCATGTTCGCCGCTGAAGTCGGCAAGCGTACCAACGGCAGTTTGAAATTCGAAATCTATCCCGGCTCTTCCTTGATGAAGACCAATTCCCAATTCTCTGCACTGCGCAAAGGCGCGCTGGATTTCTCCCTGGTGCCGCTCAACTACGCCGGCGGCGAAGTGCCGGAAGTAAACATCGGCCTGATGCCCGGCCTGGTGACTTCGTATGAGCAAGGCGCGGCCTGGAAGAATGCGGAAGTCGGCAAGGAGTTGTCGCGCATCCTGCTGGAAAAGGGCGTCATCATCGTCAGCTGGATCTGGCAGGCCGGCGGTGTCGCCTCCCGCAGCAAGCCGATCGTCGATCCGGCCGACGCCAAGGGCTTGAAGGTGCGCGGCGGTTCGCGTGAAATGGATATGATCCTGAAAGAAGCCGGCGCTGCAGTGGTGACTCTGCCTTCCAATGAAATCTATGCGGCGATGCAGACCGGCGCGATGGATGCTGCCATGACCTCGTCGACCTCGTTGATTTCCTTCCGCCTGGAAGAAGTATCGAAGAGTCTGACCAGCGGCCGCGATAAAGCCTATTGGTATATGTTGGAACCCTTGATGATATCCAAGGCGACTTACGACCGTCTCACCAAGGAACAGCAGGTAGCGGTGATGGCAGTCGGCGCCGATATGGAGAAGTTTGCCCTGAACGCGGCGCGGCTCGACGATTCCGGTGTGGCTGCGGTATATCAAAAGGCTGGCGCCAAGGTGGTCGACTTGAACGCGGCGACTGTCAAGAAATGGCAGGACATCGCCCGTAACACAGCGTGGAAGGACTACGCTGCCAAAAACGACAACTGCGCCAAATTACTGAAACTGGCTGAGAAACTGCTATGAGCCACGGCTTCGACGCGAAGCCAAACGCCGGGCCTGTGTTGCCAGCCATCCCGGACAATCCGCTAGTGGCAATCCTGGCCGGGGTCCTCGAACGCTTCAATAAGTTAGCCTTATATCTTTCCATGGCAGCGCTGATGCTGACGGCGCTGATCATGACGTATTCAGTGGTGGCGCGTTATTTCTTCCATGTCCCTACCGACTGGCAGGACGACGCCACGGTGTTCATGCTGGTCGGCGTGATCTTCCTGTGCGCCGCTTACACCCAGTCATATCGCGGCCATATCGGCATCGAAGCCCTGGCTTCGATTTTGCCGGCTGCGGTGAACGCCGTGCGTTTGCTGCTGGTCGACCTGGTTTCTTTCGTATTCTGCGGCTTCTTCTCATGGAAATCGTGGGCGCTGTTCCATGAAGCATGGTCGGAGGGGCAGACCACCTCATCCACTTTTGCGCCGCCATTGTGGATTCCCTATTCGCTGATGGCGCTCGGCATGACGGTGCTCGCGCTGCAACTGCTGGTGCAGGTGCTGGCGCGCCTGACGGACCGCGGCACGGCTGCTGATTCAAAGACTGATCCACAAACTGTTTCGGGAGAGTGATGAGTCCGCTTGCCCTAGGTGCTCTGTATGGCATCGTCACCATTGTCGTGATGTGTTCCGGCATGCCGATTGCGTTTGCACTCGGCGTGGTCGCAACCGGTTTCATGTACTACTTCATGCCGGCGTCTTCGCTCGATACGATCACGCAAAACGTCTACGAGGAAATCGCCTCGGTCACCTTGCTTTCGATTCCCCTGTTCATTTTAAAAGGGGCGGCGATCGGCAAATCGCCGGCCGGGCGCGATCTGTATTCGGCGATCCATGCCTGGCTGAATAGGGTGCCGGGCGGCCTCGGCATTGCCAACGTCTTTGCTTGTGCGTTGTTTGCGGCGATGGCTGGCTCCTCGCCGGCGACTTGTTCGGCAATCGGTTCTGCCGGGATTCCGGAAATGCGGCGGCGCGGTTATTCGCCGGGCTTCGCGGCCGGCATCATCGCCGCCGGCGGCACGCTCGGCATCTTGCTGCCGCCTTCGATCACCATGATCCTGTACGCGGTGGCGTCGGAACAATCGCTGGGGCGTTTGTTCCTGGCTGGAGTCGGCCCCGGTGTGCTGCTGGTGATCCTGTTTGCCGGCTACGCCGTGTACCGGGCCCGCAAGGAATACCGGATTGCGCACGAGGTCTATCGCCAGGGCGGGGTCAAATCCGCCTATCTGGATGATGAGCATTTCACCCTGGCGCAAAAAGTCGAAATGCTGCCGCGCGTGCTGCCTTTCCTGATTTTGCTGATCGGCGTGATGATCGCCTTGTATGGCGGTTTTGCGACGCCGTCCGAGACTGCCGGCTTGGGCGCATTGCTGGCGATCGTGCTGATCGCGGTGGTGTATCGCATGTGGCGGCCGCGCGACCTGGCGCCGTTCCTGAATTCGACCATCAAGGAATCCTGCATGCTGCTGCTGATTATCGGCATGTCTCTGCTGTATTCGTATGTGATGAGTTACCTGCATATCAGTCAGTCGGCGGCGCAATGGGTGGTGGCGCTGCATCTGTCGAAATGGCTGTTGCTGGCGGTGATCCTGCTGATGGTGATCGTGCTTGGTTTCTTCCTGCCGCCGGTGTCGATCATCCTGATGACCGCGCCTATCATCTTGCCGCCGCTGCGCGAGGCCGGGTTTGACCTGATCTGGTTCGGCGTGGTGATGACGGTGGTGATGGAAATGGGGCTGATCCATCCGCCAGTGGGCTTGAACCTGTTTGTCATCAAGAATATCGCGCCCGATATTCCTTTGTCGGATGTGATCAAGGGCACGCTGCCGTTCCTGCTGCTGATGTTCCTGGCGATCATCCTGTTGTGCCTGTTCCCTGGCATCGTGACCGGGGTGCCGGATCTGTTGATGGGAGCCAGGTGATGAATGACGCCAATGCCAACGCCAACGCGAACGGCAGCCGGCGCTGGGATTTGCGCAATGCCAATCGGGCACAGCGCTTGCAGCGCGCCGCTGGCGTCCTTGGCAGTGCCTGCAAAGGCAAACTGGTAGAAGCGGCAAGGATCGCCGATCTGCTGTACAGCGTGCTGGAATCCGGCGACCGGGTTTGCCTGGAGGGGAATAACCAGAAACAGGCCGATTTCCTGGCCAAGGCGCTAGCCAGGCTCGATCCGGCCCGCATCAACGGTTTGCACATGTTGTTGTCAGTGCTGGCCTTGCCGGAGCATCTGGATGTGTTTGAAAACGGCGTCGCCGAGCGCCTGGATTTTTCTTTTTCCGGGCCGCAGGCGGTGCGGCTGGCGCGGCTGGTGGCGGCCGGCAAACTGAATATCGGCGCGATCCATACTTATCTGGAATTGTTTGGCCGTTATTTCGTCGATTTGACGCCACGCGTAGCGCTGGTGGCGGCGCAGGCAGCAGACCGCCACGGCAATCTCTATACCGGGCCGAATACCGAGGACACGCCGGCGATTGTCGAAGCCACCGCCTTCAGCGGCGGTATCGTCATTGCGCAAGTCAACCAGATCGTAGACGTCCTGCCACGGGTGGATATCCCGGCTGACTGGGTCAGCTTCGTGGTGGAGGCGCCGACGCCGCACTATATCGAGCCGCTGTTTACCCGCGATCCGGCGCAGATATCCGAGATCCAGGTGTTGATGGCGATGATGGCGATCAAGGGTATCTATGCCGAATACCAGGTGCAGCGGCTGAACCACGGCATCGGTTTCGATACCGCCGCGATCGAACTTATCCTGCCGACCTATGCCGCATCGCTGGGTTTGAAAGGCAAGATCTGCCAGCACTGGGCGCTCAATCCGCATCCGGCACTGATCCCGGCGATTGAAGCGGGTTTCGTCGAGTCGATCCATTGCTTCGGTTCCGAACTGGGGATGGAGGATTACATACGGGCCCGCTCGGATGTTTTCTTCGTCGGCGGCGACGGCTCCATGCGCAGTAATCGCGCCTTCAGCCAGATGGCCGGCCACTATGCTTGCGACATGTTCATCGGCTCAACCCTGCAAATCGATTTGCAGGGCAATTCATCGACCGCCACCGCCGGCCGCATCGCCGGTTTCGGCGGTGCGCCGAACATGGGCGCCGATGCGCGTGGACGGCGCCACGTCAGCCCGGCCTGGTTGAAAGCCGGACGCCAGGCGCGCGACGGCAAGAATCTGATTCCGCGTGGACAAAAACTGGTGGTGCAAATCGTCGAGACTTTCCGCGAACACATGCAGCCGGCCTTCGTCGAACGGCTGGACGCCTGGGAACTGGCAGAACAAGCCGATATGGCGCTGCCGCCGGTGATGATTTATGGCGAAGACGTGAGCCACATCCTGACCGAAGAAGGGCTGGCCAATTTGCTGTTATGCCGCAGCGACGAAGAGCGCGAACAGGCAGTGCGCGGCGTCGCCGGCTACACGCCGGTCGGGCTTGGGCGCGACAAGCGCATGGTGGAGAACCTGCGCGACCGCGGGATTATCCAGCGGCCTGAAGATCTCGGGATAGACAAGCGGCTGGCGACGCGTGACTTGCTGGCGGCGAAAAGCATGAAGGACCTGGTGCGTGCTTCTGGCGGTTTGTACAGCCCGCCAAAACGCTTCAGAAACTGGTAAAGACGGATGAACAGGCTCTAGGAGCTGGTGAATGGAAACCTTGAATTTTCGTTTTGAACACGGTCAGCGTCGCTTGCCTGCTACTGCCCAGTTATCCGGTGTAGTCAGCTCGGGCAATCTGGAAGTGCTGGTCGAATCAGCCGCGCTAAACGGCGCTTGCACGATTGAAATCAAGACCGCCGCACGCGGTTTCGGCGCCATCTGGGAAGCGGTGCTGGGTGATTTCCAGCAACGCTGGCAACTGGCCGATGCGCGTATCGCCATCAACGACATGGGTGCCACGCCGGCGGTGGTCAGCCTGCGCCTCGACCAGGCGCTGGAAGCCATGACAGGGGGCATGCCATGAGCAGTTACCTGGAAGCGAATGCGCGCGAACGTTTATCCGCCGTGCTGGACGCTGGCAGCTTTTACGAATTCCTGCCGCCCGCATTGCGGTTGGTCAGCCCGCATCTGGATCAACTGGATGCGCCGGTATCGTTTGACGACGGTGTCGCCATCGGCCAGGGCCGCTTGTTCGGCGAGTGTGTATTCGTGGCGGCGCAAGAGGGCGGTTTCATGGGCGGCGCGGTGGGCGAGGTGCACGGCGCCAAACTCACCGGTTTGTTGCTGCGCGCAGTACGCGAGCGACCGTATGCGGTAGTGCTGCTGCTGGAAAGCGGTGGCGTGCGCCTGCACGAAGCCAATGCCGGCCTGATCGCCGTGTCCGAGGTGATGCGCGCCTTGCTGGAGGTGCGCGCTGCCGGGATTCCGGTAATCGTCCTGATCGGCGGCTCCAACGGTTGTTTCGGCGGCATGGGCATCGTCGCCCGCTGCGCCAATGCGATCGTGATGTCGGAAGAAGGGCGGCTGGCGATGTCGGGGCCGGAAGTGATTGAAACCGCCAACGGCGTCGAAGAGTTCGATTCACGCGACCGGGCCCTGGTATGGCGTACCTGCGGCGGCAAGCATCGTTATCTGCTGGGCGATTGCCAGCTGCTGGTGGCTGACAGCAGTGCAGCGTTTCGCCAAGCCGCGTTTGAGCTGGCGCAGCAATGCCACGCCAAGGCCGACAGCATCGGCTTGACGCTGGCGGCGCTGGAGGCCGAACAACAGCTATTGCAGGATCGCGTCGACCGCTTTGGCCAGGCTGCCGATCCGCTCGATATCTGGGCCCAGATCGGGATTGCCGATGCTGCCCGGTTGCCGATGCTGGAAGCAGAGGCTTTCGTGACCGCTACCGCCGCACTGCGCTTGGGAGCATGAATATGAGAAAAAGCGTGAGCACAAGCGTGGATTGGAAAACCCTGGCGGCGACGCTGTTCCCGGGCGGCCATACGGTGGTTGAACAAGATAATTTTTTAACCGGTACGGCGCAGGTCGACGGCAACACCGTGACGGTGATCGGTACCACCGGCCATGCGGCGATCGGGGTTGAAATCGCCTTGATGCAGGCGCAGGCGATCCTGGCCACGGTGCGTAATTTTCCGCAGCGGGCTATCGTGATCCTGGTCGACACCCAAGGTCAGCGCCTGCGTCATCGCGATGAAATGCTGGGCATCAACAGCTATATGGCGCAACTGGCAAAATGCATAGATCTGGCGCGGCGCCGGCAACACAAGATCGTCGGCCTGGTATACGACCAGGCCCTGTCCGGCGGCTTTATCACCAGCGGCTTGATGGCTGACGCTTGCTACGCCTTGCCGCAAGCTAGCATCCGCGTCATGGGCCTGGCCGCCATGGCGCGGATTACCAAGGTGCCGGAAGCAAGATTGACGGAACTGGCCAAGAGCAATCCGGTATTTGCGCCCGGCGCCGTCAATTATCTGCATATGGGCGGCATCGAAGCGATCTGGGATGCCGATCTGGCGCAGCAATTGATACTGGCGCTGAATAGCGCCAACCCGCAAGACCAGCGCAGCGCAGCCGGCCTGCAGCGCGGCGGCCGCAGCCAGGCCTGGACGGTAACGCAGGCGGTGATCGATCATGCTGGCCCGCCATAACCTGGTCTGGCTCAGCGCCGACGGCTGGCAACGCGCAGCGGCTTCGATGGCGGCGGACTATAGGGCTGTGCTGGAGCGCTGGCAACTGAATGCCTGGCCGGCGGTCATGCGTCGGCGCGAAGCCGATACCCCGCCGGATCAATTGTGCCTGGGCTTGGCGCTGCCGCCCGACGCCAACGGCGACAAGACCCGCATTCCGTTCAAGGCGCAGCTTGCCGACATCCAGCGGATTACCGATCCGCTCACATTGAGATTAGCCCTGATGCACGCGCCACCTGGCTGGAGCCCAGCGCTGCACGCCTTTGCCGGCGATTGTCTGCACAGCGGCATCGCGCTGCGGATCTATGGCTCATGGGCATGGCAAATCCTGACGCAGCAAGACTATGTACGCTCGGCTTCGGATATCGATCTGCTGTTTGCGCCCCGCACCGTGGCTGAGTTCAATTGTGGCGTCGGCTTGCTGGCGCAATATGCAACGCAGCTGCCGCTGGATGGCGAGATCGTTTTCGCTGACGGCCAGGCGGTGGCCTGGAAGGAGTGCCTGCAAGCGCTGCAGGCAGGCAGCCAGCAACGGGTATTGGTGAAGAGCGGGGACGCCGTCAAGCTGACACCGTTGGCCAGCCTGATCGCAACCCTGGAACACGCATGATGTTGAGCAACTTCCCGGCTGACTCACCAAGCAGAGCGGCGCTGCCGTCGCCACAGCTGCGCCGTGAAGACATGCAACGGCAGTGCGTGCGCCAGCAGCGGACGTTTTGCCTGAGGCTTGGGCAATTGGCCTTGCGCAGCCTGTATCGCGAATTGCAGCTTTATCCAAAACCCGGCCTGGTGTCGCCGCTGGACAGCGGCAGCCATGATGACATGGACGCCGGCACTTTCATG
This sequence comes from Collimonas sp., assembly GCF_035566375.1. Lineage (GTDB taxonomy): Bacteria > Pseudomonadota > Gammaproteobacteria > Burkholderiales > Burkholderiaceae_D > Collimonas. The sequence continues at coordinate 52,079 of NZ_DATMRK010000029.1, read as the reverse complement.
CGCAGCCTGTTTGCGCTGCGCCATTATTTCATCCGGATTACACGGGCCGGCATGGCAGGCAAGGAATTCGCCATGTTGAAGCAATTGGGCATGGACGCCGAGCAAACCATGTTGCAAGCCACCGGCGGCGTCAACACCCATAGGGGCGCGATTTTTTGCCTCGGTTTGCTGTGTGCTGCGGCCGGTTATTGCCGTGGCCGCAGCATGCCCTTGCCCTTGTCGGCCGCGGCGATCCGCGCCACCCTGCTGATCCAGTGGGGCGATGGCTTGAGTCGCCATATGCAAGAGCGGGCGGTGATCTCGCATGGCCGCCAGGTGGCGCAACAATATGCGGTCAGCGGCGCCAGTGAAGAGGCAGCCCTGGGTTTCCCATCATTGTTCGAGATCGCCCTGCCACGCTTTCTGCAGACGCTGGGCGCCGCGCGCGGCTACGATGCGGCCGCGATCGATACCTTGTTCGCCTTGATGGCGAGCATCAGCGACACCAATCTCTACCATAGGGGCGGCCCGGCCGGGGCCGACAAGGTAAGAAGCAGCGCACGCCAGTTCCTGGAGGCGGGCGGCAGCGCAACAAATGATTGGCGCGAGCGTGCAATTAGTTGTCATAAGGTATTTATTCGGGATAAGCTATCACCCGGTGGCGCAGCCGATTTATTGGCCGCCACTTATTTTCTGCATGGGCTTAGCTACCTGCGGTGATCGAGCGCCTGTGCCGATCGGCCCAGCCGTTATCGGTCTACACGCACTCCATTGAATTGACAGTGATCGGCAAGGATGGTTACGTACTGCTGTATTCCACAGCGTCCACATAGAGATCGAACATGACTGCGCGCCTGGCGCTTCTGTGCCCGGGGCAGGGCGGGCAGCATGCCGCCATGTTCGATCTGGCGGGCTCCGATCCGGCTGCCGCAGCATTGTTGCAGCAGTGGTTGCCAGAGACGCAGCTAGGGCAGCCGCTGCAGCAGATACTGGCTGACGATGCGCTGCTGTTTTCGAACCGGCTGGCGCAGCCCCTGATTGTGGCGGCGACAGCCGCGGTCTGGTCGGCTTTGCAGCCGCTGTTGCCAGGTCCCGCATTGGTGGCCGGTTATAGCGTAGGCGAGATCGCCGCCTACCATGTCGCCGGCGCTGTTTCGGCGCCGCAAGCGATCCGGCTGGCGGCTTCGCGCGCAGAATTGATGGATGCTTGTTTGCAGGCGGAATCACCTCAGGTCTTGTTCGCGGTGAACGGCGTCGCTGTCCGCTCATTAGCCGCCTTGCTCGCGCAGCACTCTTTGTATGTGGCGATCGAGACCGACGCCGATAGCTGTATCGCCGGTGGGCTGGCGCGGGATATGCATCTGGCGGCAAAGGAGATTGCCCATCTGGGCGGCAGAATCCGCCTGCTGCCGGTGACGGTGGCTTCCCACACGCCCTTGATGGATGGCGCTGTGCTACCGTTCGCGCAGCAGTTGCGGCAGGAGTTTTCAGCAGATCCGCAGTTGCCTGTGTTGTCGGGATTAAGCGGCCAGGCGCTGATAAAAAAAGAACAAGCGATAACCGTGCTGTCGCAGCAAATGGCGCAAACCATACACTGGAGCGCATGCATGGACGCCTGCGCCGAGCAGGGTGTGACGGCGGCGCTGGAACTGGGCCCGGGAGCGGCGTTGGCGCGCATGTTGCATGCCCGTCATCCGCAAATTGCCTGCCGCTCGGTAAGCGAATTCCGTTCGCTGCAGGGTGTGCGCAGCTGGCTGCAGCGCTTGTAAGATGAGCAACAGAAAACAAGGGCTGCTGCTGATTATTTACGTTTCGTCTACGCGATCAATCAGCATGTTTACAAAATATTTACCTGGTAACTGCTAGTCTTATTTACGAGCCTGCCGGTAGCCACGATTGCGGACGCGATCATGCCGTCAGTTTTTTTGTAAGCGAGATGAAAGATGCAAAAGATACTGGTCCCGGTTGACGGCTCTGACTATGCGTTGCGAGCCGTGCAATACGCCGGTTCGATGGTCAAGAGCGTGGTCAGGAGCGGCACACCCGCACAGATCCATTTATTGAATGTGCAAGAACATCTTGATGGAAAAATTCAAGCTTATTTATCTCTCGATAAAATCAAGGCGATGGAAACTGCGGCGGCCGATCAGGTATTGCAGCCAGCCAAACGGATGCTCGAAGAGCTAGACGTTCCTTACATCGCCAGCACCCGTATCGGCCCGATTGCGAAAAGCATCGTTGATTACGTTCAAGACGAAAAGTGCGACTGTATTGTCATGGGCACCCATGGCAGAGGAGCTCTGGGCAACCTGATCCTGGGTTCCACCATGAACAAAGTGATTCATCTGGTGCATGTGCCGGTGACGCTGATTAGATAACCGAATGCGCGCATCACGTCGTCGTCAAAGGTTTTATGTGTAGCCAGCCCCGGTAGTCAGCCCCTCAGCCCACCTTCATCGGCAGCAGCACCATGTGCTTGCCCGTCAAGTGGAGGCGTTGCTGAATTTCCAGCGGCGTCTGGTTATGCAGCCACGCGGTGAGGAAATTGACGCGCGCGAATACCAGCTTGCTGGCGAAACATACGCTGTTGGGGTATTCATCCATGACTTTTTCGGCGAGCGTGGCGAACTCCGCAACCGGATCCGTGCCGAATGCGACGCGATACTCTGTGGCCAGCTGGTGCCGGTTGCAACTCGCCGCGTAGTAGCGCAAAGAGGCTTCGATCACCTCCCGCAGGCGATGCAACTGCTCCTGGCCTTCGTAACTCTGCGCATCCACCTCGCCCACGGCGAGGAACACGAAGTTCTTGAAATGGCCCGGGAACAAGCGCTGCACCCATAACAAGGCGTGCATGCTGGCGCCACGGTGTTTCCCCACCAGCACTATCGCGGTCGGCAGTTCATGATCGATCTCAGGTAAATCGCCAGCTTCTGTGACGGGCGCCGGTTCAGAAAAAATTGCGTCAGCCTGAGCCAATTGCTCCCGCGTTTCGTTGTAATGGCGGCGGATCAGGAAACACAGCGCGATCACGCTACTGGTGATGACAACCGTCAGCCATCCGCCCGCCGCAAATTTCTCGTACAAGGTGACCGCCAGCACACTCGCTGTGAGGGTAAAACCCATGGCTGACAGTCCCAGCCGCAGCAGCCAGTTGCTTGCTTCTTTGCGGTTGCGCCACCAGTAAATGCACAAACCGAATAATGACAGGCTGAACGTCAGGAACACGTTGATGCTGTACAGGACCACCAGCACCGACACATCGCCGCGCGTCCATAGCAGTATCGCGAGGCTGGCGGCGCCCATCACGATCACGCCGTTTTGCCGCACCAGACGGGTCGACAAGTCGCGGAAATGGCGTGGCACCCAATAGTCGGACGCCATGTTCGACAGCACCGTCGGGCCATCCAGAAAGCCGGTTTGCGCGCCAACCAGCAGCAAGCCCGCTTCCAGCGCCAGCACCAACGCCAGCAAGCCCTGTTGCAGGACAGGCGTGCCCCATCCGAGCTGCTCGATGATCCGATGAAACACCACCGCATTCAGGGTTTGTCCGGCAACCGGCTTGGCTTCCCACAAGACGTATAGCAGGATGATGCCGCCGGCGGTAAATGCCAGCGACGCCGCCATGTAAAACATGGTCCACTTGCCGTTGAGTACGCGCGGTTCCGCCAGCATATTGACATTATTGGAAACCGCTTCAAGTCCGGTATACGTCCCGCCCCCCAGGGAATAGGCGCGCAACAGCAAGGAAGCGACGAAGATCCAGCCCATGTTATGCGACAGGGTAGACGTCACCTCCAGCGTATGGGGAATCAGCATCGGCAGGTGTTGCGCGTGGCTGAACACGCCATACAGGATCAATCCCAGATGGAGCACGACGAAACCGACGAAGATCGGCAGCAAGACCAGGATCGATTCCTTCATCCCCCTGAAATTCAGAACGCACATCAACAGGATCAGAATCAGTTCGGTTGCCAGCTTGAAGGTCTGGGCGCCGAGCGGCAGCAGGCTGAAAAACGCATCGACGCCGCTGGCGAGCGAAGTCGAGATGGTGAGGACATAGTCGACCAGCAGTGCGGCGCCGGATACCAGCCCGGCACGCGGCCCGAGCAGTGCGGTGGCAACCTTGTAGCCGCCGCCGCCAGTTGGGAATAACTCGATGACCTGGTTGTAGCCGACCGAGATGATGAACACGGTAAGCGCCGTGGCCAACGCTAAAAACAAACCTAGTTGCGGATAGGAACCAAGGGCCAGGAAGGCTTCTTCAGGACCATAGCAGGATGACGAGAGACCATCCGCACCGAGGCCGACCCAGGCAAGTATCGGTGTTACGGCAATGGCATGGCGCGTGCTCGGATTCAGCGGATCAAGAGCGGCGCCGATAACGAATTCGCGGATTTTTTTTAGGGAAGCCATGTTGCTCCCGTGTAAAGCTTGGATGCGTTGTCGAATATGCCGATACGCGCATCCCGTGGCAATCACGGAGAGCCGTATCGTTCCATACTAATCCACGGATCCAGGCTTATCAATCTGATTACGCGCAGATTTGCTGCGCTCGGGCGCAGCGGTGCGGCGATATCGATCAGAGTCCGGGATATCAATTCAGTTACAACTCAGTTGCGACAGTGGGTCAAATCAAAATTCAGCACCCCTTCGTAAGCATTCATCATGTGGGCCAGCTCAGAAACCGAGCTGCCTTTCTTGCTATCAATGGCGAAGGCGATGAAATGCCATTTCGCATGTCTGTCCTGAGAATTGATCGACAGCGAGCCGGCGGCAATCTCATAGCCATGCTCCAAAGCGATCTTGCGCAGCGCATCCTCGCGCGGGACAAAGCCCTTTTCGAACTCAACCAGGACGGCCACGCCGGCACGCGACGGCAGCCAGTATTCAAGCTTCGCTACCCAAACCATGCACATGGTGGATAGCAGCGTGAGCGATATCGCCGCTATGTAAAAGCCGACACCCACCAGTATCCCAATCGCCGACGACGCCCAAATCGACGCCGCGGTGGTGAGTCCCCTGATATTCAGGCCTTCTTTCATGATTACACCGGCGCCAAGAAAGCCGATGCCGGTGACGATACCTTGCACTACCCGGGTCGGGTCCGGATTGATGGGCAGGCCGGCGTGGCCGCCGTACCAGAGCGCCGGGTAGCCGACGAAGACAGTCAGTCCGGCCGAAGCCATGCATACCAGGCCGTAGGTGCGCATGCCGGCGGCGCGGCCGTGATAAGCCCGTTCGTAACCGACCAGCGCGCCTAAAAACAAGGCTCCCAGCAAGTTGAAGAATATGAGGATATTGGCTGTGGTCTCGGGGGCAGACCAATACGCGGCCAGCGCATTAAATGAAAGAATGTCCATACCTTTTCTTTTTGGGTTTTTTTTCAGTATCCCGGGAATCGGCTTTAGAGTAAACCTCACTGTGAAATGGCGCCTTTGGCGTCGTCGGTGAAGTAAGAGATCGTTGCCAGGACCGTAAGCAGCAGGCTGAGCGGGTTTTTGTAGCGATGCCACAAATGCTTCCACCAGCGCAAAGTCTGCACCTGCCCGATTTCATTGAGCTCGCCGTTGATAACGGCTGGTGCTATTCAAACGCAGCTAAGTGGGGTCAGAGTGAACTTTCTGCGCGCCTTTTGCAGAAACTTCACTCTGACCCCACTTAGCGGGCCACGGAGTACATACCTCATCGCTGAAGAAGTACAAGACCACTTGGTGCGCTCTGCCTTTCTCCGAATCCGTCATGTGGGGTCGGAGTCAAGTTGGCGATGAAGCACTGCAGAAATTGACTAACCCCGTTGACTCTGACCCCAGATGACTCTTGCTGTGGCGATGTCCTCAGCCCTGCGCTGTTTGCGCCGGCAGAATTATCTCAACCGCATGCTCATGCTTGTCGTCCTGCAGCGCAATCACCATGTCCGCCTGCGCCACCCCGTCCACGGTGACTTGCGTGCTGGCGCCATCTGCACCGCTTTGTTTCACCACGATCTGGTACCCGGTGTCGCGATAACGGTAATCGATGCGATAGCCGTCCCAGTAATGCGGCAGGCATGGCGTGACGTATAGTTTGTCGCCTTCCAGCTTCAAGCCCAGCAGCGATTCCACGATCAGACGGTACATCCATCCGGCCGATCCGGTATACCAGGTCCAGCCGCCGCGGCCGCTGTGCGGCGCGCCGGCATAAACGTCGGCTGCAACAACATAAGGCTCGACCTTGTAAGTGGCAATTTTCCGGGCAGTCTTGCCATGGTTGATCGGGTTGATCAGCCGCATCAATTCCCAGGCTCGCCGCTGGTCGCCGAGCTGGGCAAACGCCATCACGGTCCAGATCGCCGCATGGGTGTACTGGCCGCCGTTTTCGCGCACGCCGGGAACATAGCCACGGATATAGCCAGGGTCTTGATCCGATTTGTCGAACGGCGGATCCAGCAGCTGGATGATGCCCTCGTTGCGCCGCACCAGGTGCTGGTCGACCGCCAGCATTGCGGTCCGTGCCCGTTGCGGATCGCCGGCGCCGGACAAGACTGCCCAGCTTTGCGAAATCGAATCGATCTGGCATTCGACGTTCTGGGCGGAGCCAAGCGGCGTGCCGTCGTCGAAATAGGCGCGCCGGTACCAGCCGCCGTCCCAGCCGTTGGCGTCGATATTCCGTTTCAGCAGCAGCGCTTCAGCCTGACAGCGGTCGGCGAACGCCTGGTCTTTGTGACCGGCGGCGATGGCGGCAAAGCCTGTCAGCACCTCATACAGGAAAAAGCTGAGCCAGATGCTTTCGCCCTTGCCTTTGTCGCCGACCTTGTCCATGCCGTCATTCCAGTCGCATGATCCCATCAGCGACAAGCCATGCACGCCAAATCGCAGGCCTCTCTCGATGGCGCGCACGCAATGCTCATACAGCGTCGCCACCTGACTGGAACGGGTCGGCAGGTCATAGTAGGAATCCTCATCCGGGTTGAGTGCGCGCCCTTCCAGAAAATGCGCACTCTCGTCCAGCACGGTGGCGTCGCCGCTACTGCTGATATAACGATGGACTGCAAGCGGCAACCACAGATAATCGTCGGAGCAATGGGTGCGCACGCCGCGATCGCTAGGCGGATGCCACCAATGCTGGACATCGCCTTCGATGAATTGATGGGCCGCGCACAGCAGCAGATGGGCGCGCAGCAGCTGCGGCTGGCAGTGCACCAGCGCCATGGCGTCTTGCAACTGGTCGCGGAAACCGAAAGCGCCGCCGGACTGGTAATAACCGCTGCGCGCCCACAGACGGCAGGCGATGACCTGGTACATCAGCCAGCCGTTGGCGAGCAGATTCAATTCCTGGTCCGGGGTTTCGACCTGGATTGCGCCCAGCGTGCACTGCCAGTACGCGTGCACCGCTTGCAAGGCCTCATGGGCGGCAGCCGCACCGCGATAGCGTTGCACCAAGTTGCTGACATCGGTGTGGCGGGTATCGGCCATGCCGAGGATAAAGACGATCTCGCGTTGCTGGCCTTGGTTGAGTTCGAATTGCATCTGCAGCGCGGCGCAAGGGTCGAGACCGGCGCCGATCTTGCCTGACAGGCGCTGCCTTTCCATTGCCGCCGGCTTTTGCAGAGAGCCGTTGCGGCCGATGAATTCATTGCGGTCGCCGCTGACGCTGCGCGCACTTGCATCGACATCGAAGAACGCGGTGCGCTCGGTGAATTCGGTGTTGTAGGGATTGCGTGCAAACAGCGCGCCGGTGGCCGGATCGGTTTCGGTGACAATGTGCATCGCGGTTTTTGGGCGCAGATCGCCGAGCACCCATTCGACGTAGCCGGTGGCGGACAGCTTGCGCATGCCGTCGGATTCGTTACGCACTCGCAAAACCGAATATTTGACCGCCGCATCCATCGCCACATACACCGTCAGCTCAGACACAATGCCATCCTCGACATGTTCGAACACGCTATAGCCAAAGCCATGCCGCGTTACGTAGTCGCCCGTGCCGCGCCGTGGCAGCGGGGTGGGTGACCAGTAGCGCCCGCTTTCCTCATCGCGCAGATAGAACACTTCGCCGCCGAGGTCGCTGACTGGATCGTTGGCCCATGGCGTGAGACGGAATTCATGCGCGTTTTCGCCCCAGGTATACGCTTGTCCGCTTTCCGAAACGACGCTGCCGAACTCCGGATTAGCGAGGATGTTGACCCAGGGCGCGGGTGTGAGCTGGTCGCTGGAAGTTGTGATGACATATTCCCGGCCGTCAAGCGTGAAGCCGCCGACGCCGTTGGCCAGTTGCAGATCGCGGCCAGGCAGCTTGAATTCCCGGGCGATTGCCGGCGGCGCCGATTCGAATGAAGACGCAAGTGGCGATGTGAATGAAGACGTCAATCCAGGCGTCAGGCGCGGCACGCGGATTTCCATCAGGCTGCGGCGGTTGATCTGTTCGGCCAGCGTGCCGCTGCTGTCGCTCAGGATGATCCGCGCCACCGATTGGAACAACACCCGGTCTTCATCGGAAATCTGATCGATCAGGCGCACGAATATGCCGCCCGGGCGGTCGATCTGGTGGGCGCCGGTAACCGATGAAATCAAGCCCAGGATCTGCTCTTGCAGCAATTGCCGATAACTGGCGTGGTCCTCGTTCCAGATCACCAGGTCAACCGCCAAGCCTTTAGAACGCCAATAGGCGTGCGCCTGCACCAGCTGGCGCACCAGTTCGATGTGTTCCTGGCTCTTGAGACGGACTAGCACGATCGGCAGGTCACCGGAAATGGCGTAACCCCACAAGCCGGATTGGCCCCGGTGATTGCGGAGCAGGACGCTGGCGTCGGCGCGCAGCAGCGGGTTAACGTAAATCACCGAATTGGCGAGCCGGCTATAGAGTTGCGCATCGGCTTCGCTGGCGTTGAGCTGGCGCAGCACCACCTGGCTGTGCGGCCAGGACAACTCGACTACGCGGTCAGCCAGATGGCGGTCCTGGTATTTCTCGATCAGGCCGAGGCAGATATCGCGTGAATCGCCGATGCCGGTCACCATGTCGATGGTGGCGGTTTGTTCTGCATCCAGCGTGATCTGGTAACGGATGGCGACGATAGGATCGAGCACCGGGCCGGCGTTGCCTGCCAGCGGCCCCGGCTCGCGCATCGCTCGCGGCGCGGCGACGGTATTGCCACGGCCGATAAACTGCATGCGATCGGTCTCATACGACACCGTGCCGATATCGGCGCCATGCAGGGCCATCAGATGGAACATCCATGGCATTTTTTCATGCATCGAACGCGGCCGGCGGGTGCACAGGATGGCGCGCTGCGGCGCCACAATTTCGGTTTGTACGAACAGCTTGCTGAAGGCCGGGTGGGTGGCGTCGGCCGCGGCCGGCGCCAGCACCACTTCGGCGTAGCTGGTGATGTCGATGGTGCGGCGGCTGTGCGAACGATTGACGATGCGGGTCCGGCGCAGCTCGATATCATCTTCTTGCGAGACGACGATTTCGGTATGCATGTCGAAATTATTGTCGCGCCGGCGGAATTCGGCGCGGCCTTCGGAGAAAATGACTTCATAACTATCCGCTTGTGTCAGCGTCGGCTGAAATGCGGTTGACCAGAAATTGCCGGGTTCGCCGTCGTTCAATTCACGCACGTAGCAGAAGGTGCCCCAGTTGTCGCGCGTGCTGTCTTCCTGCCAGCGGGTGACGGCCTGATCGTTCCAGCGGCTGCGGCTGCCGCCGGCGCTGGTGACCATCACGTGATAGCGGCCATTCGACAGCAGTTGCACTTCCGGGGTACGCGGATCGGGGCGTTGCAATAGCCGCATCTGTATCCCTTGATCAGCTGCGACGGTGCGGATGTCAGCCAGTTCTGTGGTGTTCGAATAAGTTGCGCTGGCTTTTGGCACACGCTCGTGCAGCAGCGACATGGTGGCCTGGAACATGGGGTCGGATTCGAAGCGCTTTTGCATCGGGCGCTCAAGCAGCAGGTAGGCTAGCGACAGGAAGCCCATGCCTTGGTGATGGGCCATGAAGGAGCGGATGACAACGCTGCTTTGTCCGCGCGGCAGGCGCGACGGCGTGTAGTCGATCGCTTCGTAGAAGCCGTATTCGCCCTCGAAACCTTCGGCCGACAATTGCTGCAAATTGCGGCAGGCTTCTTCTGGCGCCACCATCAAGGCCATCATCGATGCATAGGGAGCAATCACCAGGTCGTCGCCCAGGCCGCGCTTGAAACCGAGGCCAGGCACGCCGAAGGCGCGATACTGATAATTGAGACTGGCGTCGAAGATGTGATAACCCGATTCCGACATGCCCCATGGCACGCCGCGTTGTTGGCCGTAGTCGATTTGCCGCCTTACCGCCGATGCATAAGTCTGGCCGAGCAGGGTGTTTTCAAAGTTGGGCATCACCAGCAAAGGCATCAGGTATTCGAACATCGATCCGCTCCATGACAGCAGAATCGGATCGCCGCCGGCGATGGTGAGCTGGCGCCCCAATGCGAACCAGCTTTCTTGCGGCAGCTGGCCTTGAGCGATGGCGACGAAGGTGGCTAGCCTGGCTTCAGAGGCCAGCAGATCGTAGAAACTGCCATCGCGCCGGCGCTCGGTGACGTTGTAGCCGATGGCCAGCAGATGGGTGGCTGGATCGTACAGGAAGCCGTATTCCATGCGGCCGAACTCGGCGGCTTGCGTCACCAGCTGTTCGACCAGTAGCATGCGTTCGGCGGCGTGCTGGCTGCCTTCGGCCACTAGCCGGCTGAGCAGCGATAGCGTTTCGGTCTGGCGCTGATCGGTGTGGCCGAGAGGCTTCGCTTCAAACAGCGGCGCCAGATCGGCATGGATACGCGCCAATTGACGCAGCGTCGGGATCTGATCGAGTTGCGGCAACTCGCCTATCCATTCCGCCGGCGCCAGCGCGGCTATCCACGGCGCCAGGATATTCAGTTCGTCCAAGGCTTCGCGGCACTGGCCGGCTAAGGCGCGAGCCCAGACATTGAGCTGGGTATCCGGAACGGGGGTGAGGCCGGCGACGAAAGCGGCGGCGCAGTGGCTGAGGCCTTGCAGGCAATCGTGGGCCACGGTCAAGGTGGCCGGCGCCGATTCGCAAGTGGCCATCAAGTCTTTTTCGAAGGAAATCAGTTTCGCCAGCGGTCCACCGCCCGCGGTGTCGCGCAGGATTTCGTAAGTATCGCGGATGCCGGTGAATACGCGCGCATTGAATATAGGCGTATCGAGCAGGTCGCTCAAGCCCGGCCGCAGCGTCAGCAGATGGCCGGCCAGATTGCCGCTATCCACCGCCGAGACATACATCGGGTGCAGCGGTTTCAGATACTGGGTGTCGTACCAGTTATAGAAATGTCCCTGGTAGCGCTCCAGCGAGGCCATGGTCTGGAAAGTGTTCTGGGTTCGCTCCAGCAGTTGCCCCGCAGGGATGTAGCCGAAATCATAGGCTGCCAGATTGGCCAGCAGGGACAGGCCGATGTTGGTGGGGGAGGTGCGCCGCGCTACCACGGCAACCGGGTATTCCTGCACATTGTCGAGCGGCAGCCAGTTGTCCTCCGGGCCGACATAGGTTTCGAAAAACAGCCACATCTTGCGCGACAGCGATTTCAGGAAGCGTGTCTGTTCAAGCGACAGCTGCGCCGGGCGGCGTGCAATCGGCCGGCTGATCCAATACGCAATCAAGGGCGAGAGCCACCACAGCAGCAGGATCGCCGCAGCGGCGCCCAGCGCGGATGGATTCTTGACCACTAACCCGGCCGTCGTCGCCAGCGCAAGGGTGGGAGCGATCCACATCATTCGATAGTAGGACAACAAGCCGGACAACCAGCCGTTGCTGGCCTGGCGGTTGAGTTCGCTGGATGGCTTCCATTCCAGCAGTTTGCGGTGCGAGATCAGTATCCGCCACTGGGTGCGGATGATGGCGTCGAGGTTGAGCGCAGCTTCATACGGCAGGAAAATCAAGGTCAAGGCCGCATGCGAGAAATGCTGGACGGCGGCCCGCAGCGAGGCCGAGAAATGCTGGCGCAACAGCACATCGTCCGGCTTGCGCAGCAAACTCAGGATGCTGGCGCAGATGGATGGCGTCAGCAAGATGCCGAGCCCGGCGCAAGTCCAGAACCAGGCCGCAGGCAACGCTATCCAGCCGATCAGCAGCAAGACCGTCAGCGCCAACGGCGCCACGCTGCGCCGCAGATTGTCGAACAGTTTCCAGCGCGACAAGGCAGACAGCGGATTGCGTTGATGGCCGATCTTGCCGCTGGCAACATCGCGGGCGCCCGGTACCCTGGGCAGCAACCAGGAAGCTATCTGCCAGTCGCCGCGGATCCAGCGGTGACGGCGGCTGATATCGGCGCTGTAGCTGGATGGATATTGCTCGTACAACTGGACATCGCTGAGCAGGCCGGCGCGTGCATAACATCCTTCCAGCAGGTCATGGCTGAGCACCCGGTTCTCGGGCATGCGGTCCTTCAATGCTTGTTCGAAGGCGTCGACATCGTAGATGCCCTTGCCGACGAAAGAGCCTTCGCCGAAGATATCCTGGTAAACATCGGAGACGGTGCGGGTGTAGGGATCGATGCCGGTTTCGCCGCCGCACAGCAGTGCGTAGCGCGAGGCGCCGGCGCCCGGCAGGCTGGCCGCGACGCGTGGCTGCAGGATGCCGTAGCCGTCGATCACACGCTGGCGGCCGGCGTCGTACAAGGCGCGGTTCAGCGGGTGCGCCATGGTGGCCACGAACTGCCTGGCGGCGTCGCGCGGCAGTTCGGTATCGGTATCGAGAGTGATCACGTAGCGGACGTTGCCCAGTCCTTCTGTATTGCCGACGATGCGCGAGAAGGCCGCAGTGGCAGCCGCGCCAGCGCGCAAGAAGGCGTTCAGATCAGCCAGTTTGCCGCGCTTGCGCTCGTAGCCCATCCAGGTTTTTTCTTGCGGGTTCCAGAGCCGCGGGCGATGCAGCAGCAGGAAACTGTCTTCCTGATTTTCTTCCTGATTTCCTTCCTGCCTCTGATGGTATTTTTTGTTCAGTTCCAAGATGTTGTGTTCGATGTGTTGCAGCAAGCCGTCATCGCCGGGCATGATTTCGCTGTCGGCGTCGGCGAAATCGGTCAGCAGGCAAAAGCGCAGGTTGATGTCGCAATTGGCAAGGTAACGGACCTCAAGCGCTTCTGTCAGGCTATCGATATTCTGTTGTTCCGAGAGTATCGTCGGCACCACCACCAAGGCCCGCGATGCGGCCGGAATGCCCTCTGAAAAATCCATGCGCGGCAACGGGTGCGGTATGGCGATCACGGTAATCAGCCAGTTGACCATGGCGTGCGCCAGCTGACTGCCGGCGATCAGGGCCAGCACTGCGACCAGCGCCAACAGCCAGTCGCTGGCGCCGCCGGCATAGGCTTTGGCAACGATGGCGCCGCTGACGATCAAGGTGAGCAGCAATATGCTGGACAGATAGCTGCTTAGAGGCGTGGCCTTGCCTGCGCGTCGCAGCGTCTCTATCGAGGGTACTTTAAAAGCCACGGCTTGTTCCAGCTGCGGCAGGCCTTGGCCGATCAGGTAGTAGCCGACATGCGCGCTGCGCTGATCGGCGCCGTTCGGTATTGCATCCTTGCTTGCAAGCCGGATTGCGTGCTCGGCGATTTCAGCTTCCGTGAAACTGCTGTGCCTGGCAATTCTTTCAATCACATGCCGATACTGATCGCGCGTAGAGAAATCCATGCGGGCATAGACGTCGACCGGATCCTTACGCAGGGTATGGTCAACCACGCTCATGGTTTCGACGAACTCGCGCCAATCCATGGCGCTCAGAAAACGCAGGCTGCCGATGCTGTTGCTGATCGATACCTGATCGGCGGCTTGTTGCTGGGTTTCGATCTGGACCAGTTGTTCTATGGTGTGGCCGGATTCCGCCAAGCGTTGCGAGAGCCAGGTCAAGGGCAGGGTCAGCGCCGAGCTGTGCCCTTGCAGGCGGCGTACCAGTTCTGCCACGAATGAACTATCCAGCGGCGGATTGGAGCGCGCCATGTCGGCTACCAGCAGGATCAGGTTGCTGGGGTCGCTTTCGGCGCTCTCCACCATGGCGTCGGCCCAGGAATCGGCCAGGTTGCGGTTGAGGCGGGTCTGCGCCAGATGGGCGGCGACGCGCCGCAGGTTTTCGATCAAGGCCAGGCGCAGCATGATAGGAATCGCCCACAGCTCACCCAGTTTCAGCGGCGTGACTTGCTGGTAGGCGGCGACAAAGCGGCTCAGGCTTTCAGGATCGACGCGGCCGTCGCCGTGCGAAATGGTTTCCAGCGCAATGTCGTACACCCGTGGCCGTCCGGCCGAGCTGCCGCGCAGCAGACGGGGCAATTGCTTGCTGTAGTTTTTTGGCAGATGGCGCTTGGCGGTGCGGATCTGTTCTTCGATCAGATAGAAATTATCGAGCAGCCATTCCGCCGCCGGCGTCACCTGGCGCCCGGCCTTGATGGCCTCGGTCAATTGGCTGCAGGCGTCGATGATGGTGTTTTCATTGTCGGCCAGACGCGCCAGCAACTGGTCGCGCCAGCGCTCGCTGCTGAGCTTGTGAGCATTCGCCAGGACCCGGCCATGTTGCTCCATCTGCAGGGCGCTGAACAACTCTGCGCGCAGCGGCAATTCATCATTCGCCGGACCATTGCGCGTGCTGCCGGGCAGCAAGGCGTGTTTGATGTCGAGCAGATTATCGGCTAGGGATTTGTTGTCTGATTTCAATTCTGGCGTTTCTTTTTATGCAATGAAACTGGAGGAATCGGATCACACGGTGTAGATAAGATGTCAATGATCTGATTCAGGCCCTGTCGGGCATCGCTTGTGTTTGCTTGTGTCGCTTGTATCGAAGCCGACAACGAAGCAGACAACAGAAGCAGACAACAGAAGCAGCTTGCCGCAGCGGCAGCAAACGCAGGACAGGGGACGGTAGAGATTGGGGCCGTAGGAATACCGACGAATGCGCCGCGGATTGATTTCCTGCGGACCGTCCTACTAGGAAACGAGCATACACCGATTTTTGCGGATGACGGCGGTATCGATGCGTGGCGTAGGTGCGCTGGCGCACAGAATTCACCGCTTGCCAGGCATATCTTGTTGGTAGGTCCTGCCGGGATAACGCCCAGACCTGCACTCAAGTGCAAGCGACGAATACGGTATTTCCCATTGAATGGAGTCTGATATGAAACTGAAAACAATTATTTCCGCCCTCATGGCTATATCCCTGGCCACAGGAGGTTTTGCCTTTGCTCAAAATTATGGCGATCGCAATGAGCAGCAACAACGCAACGATCAAGGCGATCGTCGCGACAACCAGAAATGGCAGCAGGACCATCGCGATAACCAGGGACGGCCGCAAGATAATCGCGATAACAGGGGCCGCGGGCAGCTCAGCGGCGAACAACGCGGTGAACAACGCGGCGAGCAACGAGGTGAGCGGCAAGGTGAACGAGGCGCGGGCCCCGACCATCAGTTCTACCGAGGCCAGCGCCTGCCGCCCGAATATCGCAACCGTCAATACGTGGTCGATGACTGGCGCGGCCACCATCTGAGTGCGCCGCCACGCGGCTACCATTGGGTGCAAGCCGGCGGCGACTATGTGCTGGTGGCGAATTCCAACGGCGTCATCTTCCAGCTTTTTCTGAGTAACTGATAAAACTGCGCCTGCCGTCTTGCATCTGATGGCAAACACACAGGCCCTTCTGATCAGGCGATCAGAAGGGCCTGTGTGTTTGCTGTGTGAGAAAGCAGCTCATTCTCCCAGCGTCAAAAACATCGTCAATACGGCAAGCGCCATGACCCCGGTGCAGACCCAGCCCAATATCTTCAATCTGACGCTGATCACGAATTGCCCCATGATTTTGGGTTGCGCCGCCATCAGCATCATGACCGCCATGATGGGTACCGAAATGACGCCGTTGATGACCGCGCTCCAGTACAGCGCCTTGATCGGATCGATGGGCGTAAAACAGAGCGCCACACCGATGGCGGTTGAGACCGCAATGATGCCGTAGAATTTTTTGGCTAGCAGAGGTTTCAACTCCAGGCCGTTTTTCCAGTGGAATGCTCCCGCCATGGCGTAGGCGGCGGAACCTGCCAGTACCGGAACCGCCAGCAGCCCGGTGCCGATGATGCCGGCGCTAAACAGCCAAAAGGCAAACTCGCCGGCGATCGGCCGTAGCGCCGACGCCGCTTGCGCCGAAGTCTGGATATCGGTAACGCCGTGCAGGCCGAGCGCCACCGCCGTGGTCAGCATGATGAAGTAGGCGACGATATTGGAAAACCCCATGCCGATAATGGTGTCGATCTTGATCCGGCGAAAGTTGGCGTTAGCCTGGTCCGGCGCATCTCGCAACGGTTTTGCTTCCGGCCTGGCTTGTTGCTCCTGGACTTCCTGCGAGGCCTGCCAGAAAAACAGATATGGGCTGATGGTGGTGCCGAAGACCGCGACCATCGTCGTGATATAGGCCGGCTTCCACGATAAGCGCGGCCAAGCGGTTCTGGTGAAGACTTCGGTCCACGGCGTATGTACCACGAAGGCGGTGGCGACATAGGCCAGCAAAGCCAGCGTTAGCCATTTCAATAAACGCACGTAGCGATTGTAGGGGATGAATATTTGCAGCAACAGCGACAGTGCGCCGAACCCCAGCGCATAAAAATGCGCGGGGCCGCCCGCCAGCAGTCTCAAAGCCTCACCCATGGCGGCGACATCTGCTGCGATATTGATGGTGTTGGCAATCAGCAGCAGGCCGACGATGGCATATAGCAGCCAGGGCGGATAGTGGCGGCGGATATTGGTGGCCAGGCCGTGGCCGCTGACGCGACCGATTTTTGCACTGATAACCTGAATCCCGACCATCAACGGATAGGTGAAAAACAAGCTCCACAGCAGATTGAAGCCGAACTGCGCCCCTGCCTGCGAATAGGTGGCAATGCCGCTAGGGTCATCGTCGGCGGCGCCGGTAATCAAGCCTGGCCCGAGTTTTTTCAGCCAGGATTGTTTTGAGGTCGGCATTGTCATTGGTGGGCTGTCTGTCGGAAAGTCAGTCTTTTTAGCCGATTGGCCATTCGCCCGGGTCCGGCGCCTGCCTGTCGTGCGCATCGGTTATAGCAGGTATTTCATGCTATTGCTAAAATGAATCCTACGGCGCGAAGACTATTCAAGTCTGTACGCTGGCCCACTAGTCCGGTGGCGCCGGAATCCTGTGTGCGAATGTTATGAGCTTGCTAAAAAATTCTCCTGTTTGTTGCGCGGCTGCGTCAGCGCTATGTGCGTCAGCGCACCGATTTCTCATCCTGTTCGTCATACATTGAGCGCATTGTATTGGCGTTGCTGAAACCCGCTTGACCACCAATTCGAGGAGAATATTTTGTTGGAATCAAATTTGAAAGCCGTCAATGATGACGTGAAGAAGCTGACCAAGGACGCGCAAGCCTTATTCCAGGCAGCCGCTGAACTGAGCGGAGAGAAGGCAGACGAAATGCGCAATCGCGGCATGCGTTTGCTCGACAGAGCCGTGCTTACAGCCCAGGATGCGCAAGCCAGCGTCAGGGTCGCCGGCAAGCAGATGGCGGATTCGGCGGAGAGCTATGTGAAAGAAAATCCATGGGGCGCGTTAGTGACAGCCGCCGGCATCGGATTTTTGCTTGGGGTGATCATTACCAAGAAATAGCGCTATTGCTGTGGGTAGCGATAGCAGATTGTGCACCGGCCTCGAAGGGCGCGGCGTGGCGCAAATCGCGCCACGTTTTGCTTGATTGCGGAAGTGTTTTTAAAGTCGCCCGGTCAGCAACATGACGATCAGGATGATGACCAGCAAGCCGGTGATCCCGCTCGGGCCATAACCCCAGCTACGGCTATGTGGCCAGCTCGGCAAAGCACCGATGACAATCAGGATCAGCAAGATGAGTAAGATGGTGCCCATAGTAGGCTCCTAGAGAAGTTAAACGGCTGGTGAGCAAGCAAGAACGCAGAGCTTGCAACAGGAACTTAGTGCTGTGATTTGCCGTGATTCATCCACCAGCTAAGTCTGCAACCAAGGTATGCCGGAAAGATCACAAGGTCTGTGCGCTGCCGTACAAAAGCGGAGCGCAGTGCTGTCGATATTTACAGTGGTAGGATTGAACAAAACATGGTCTGATCGAAAACACTGCGTTTATTGTGACAGAATACAAAGTCCAACAGATGCCGGCAAACCGTTCTGCACACCGTCTGGAGATTGCAATGCGTACCGAAACAATTGGCGAATATGAAATCGAATATTCTGGAATCCAATTACCTGACAGCGAAGACTGGGTCGCCAACCTGGCGATTTATGCGCCATCCACCAATCCCATGCATAGAAATGATATTTTCCCGTCGCAACGGGTGGCGGTTGACAGCGTTTTTCCCAGCGAACAGGAAGCCGAGGCGGAGGCGCGCGTGTTTGCCCTTTCGCTGATAGAAAAAGGAAGAAAAAGAGAGACCTGACGGGCGACGAAACAGGCGATGAAAAAAACGCTTGGCGCAGCCAGTTCGTAGCCAGTATCCGGAATAAAGATTATTCAGCGAGGAGATGCACAATGCAGCTAGGGATGATTGGATTGGGGCGCATGGGCGCCAATATGGTGAGGCGCCTGACCAAGGGCGATCATCAATGCGTGGTGTATGACTTGCACCCCGAGGCGGTCCAGGCGCTGCTGCATCCCGGCGCAACAGGGGCTTCTTCGCTGCAGGATCTGGTCAGCAAATTAAGCCGGCCGCGCGTGCTGTGGCTGATGTTGCCGGCGGCCGTGGTGGATCAGAACCTGGCCTTGCTGACGCCTTTGCTGGAGGCCGGCGACATCGTCATCGACGGCGGTAATTCCTACTACCACGACGATATCCGCCGTGGCGCCGAACTCAAAGCCCGCAACATCCATTACGTTGACGTTGGCACCAGTGGCGGCGTCGCCGGTTTCGATCGCGGCTATTGCCTGATGATAGGTGGCGAGAAAGAAGCGGTGCAGCATCTGGCGCCGATTTTTGCCACGCTGGCGCCGGGCGTCGATGCCGCCAGCGCCACCCCCGGCCGCAACAGGTCAGATAGCAGCGCCGAGCAAGGTTATCTGCATTGCGGCCCGCAAGGCGCAGGACACTTCGTCAAGATGGTGCACAACGGCATCGAGTACGGCATCATGGGCGCCTACGCCGAGGGTTTGAATATTCTGCGCAACGCCAATGTCGGCAAGCGCAGCGGCGGCGATGCGGATGCGGAAACAACCCCGCTGCGCCATCCGGAATATTATCAATACGACCTGGATCTGCCCGAGATCACGGAACTTTGGCGGCGCGGCAGCGTGATCGGTTCATGGTTGCTGGATCTCACCGCCGGCGCGCTCTTGAACTATCCGAAACTCGAACACTATGCCGGCCACGTATCGGATTCAGGCGAAGGGCGCTGGACCATCAACGCTGCCATCGATGAGGCGGTGCCGGTGCCGATTTTGAGCGCCGCGCTGTTTGCGCGCTTCAGTTCACGCGGCGAGGGTGATTTTGCCGCCAAGGTGTTGTCGGCGATGCGGCAGGGATTCGGCGGCCATGTAGAAAAGCCGGCTGATCCGACAAAGCAACAACGGGACTGACGACGGCAGCGTAAAAAATGTCACTGTCCACTGCCCAGGAAAAATATCATGCAAATAAACCCCCTGGCCGGCAAGCCAGCGCCTTTGGCGTTGCTGGTGGACGTGCCGAAACTGGTCTCCGCTTACTACACGAATAGCCCTGATCCGGAAGTGCCTGAACAGCGTGTCGCTTTCGGCACCTCGGGTCATCGTGGCTCATCCTTCGAGCTCAGCTTTAATCAAGCGCATGTGCTCGCCATTACCCAGGCGATTTGCGCCTACCGCAGCAAGCAAGGGATCAACGGCCCCTTATTCCTCGGCATTGATACTCACGCACTGTCGGTTCCCACTGCCGCCAGCGCACTTGAAGTGCTGGCTGCCAACGGCGTTGATGTGATGCTGGCGGAAGGCGATGAATACACGCCGACGCCGGCGGTTTCGCACGCCATCCTCAAGTACAACCGCGGGCGTAGCAGCGGCTTTGCCGACGGTATCGTGGTCACGCCGTCGCACAATCCGCCGCAGGATGGCGGCTTCAAATACAACCCGCCGAACGGCGGCGCCGCCGATACCGATGTCACCGGCTGGATCGAAACCGCAGCCAATGCACATCTGAAAAACGCTCTCAAGGATGTCAAACGCATACCGCTGGAGCGAGCCTTGCGGCTGTCCACCACGCATCGCTACGACTATTTGAATACCTATGTGAATGAGCTCGACCAGGTAATCGACATGGCCGCGATTCGCAGCGCCGGCATCCATCTCGGCGTCGATCCGCTGGGCGGGGCCGGCGTGCATTACTGGCAAAGAATAGCTGAGCGCTACCGGTTGAACCTGAGCGTGGTCAGTGACGAAGTCGACCCAACCTTTCGCTTCATGACGGTGGATTGGGATGGCCGGATTCGCATGGATCCGTCATCGTCTTACGCCATGCAACGCCTGCTTGGAATGAAGGATCAATACGATATTGCCTTCGCCTGCGATACCGATCACGACCGCCACGGCATCGTCACCAAAAGCGCCGGCCTGCTGCCGGCCAACCACTATCTTGCAGTTGCCATCGACTATCTGTTCCAGCATCGCGCCCTATGGTCGAAGACGGCCAGCGTCGGCAAGACCGTCGTCAGCAGCCAGCTCATCGATCGTGTCTGCGCCAGGTTGCAGCGCCATCTGTACGAAGTGCCAGCCGGTTTCAAATGGTTTGCCGACGGCTTGAGCGATGGTTCACTCGGGTTTGGCGGTGAAGAGAGCGCAGGCGCCACCTTTCTGCGGCTTGACGGCGCGGTCTGGACTACCGACAAGGATGGCCTGGCGCCGGCCTTGCTGGCGGCAGAGATCACGGCGCGCAGCGGCCGCGATCCGGGGGAAATCTATCGCAAATTAGCCGCCGAGCTGGGTGATCCTGTCAGCACCAGGGTCGAGGCCAGCGCTACGCCGGCGCAGAAAAAAATGCTGGCGGCGCTATCGCCGCAGCAGATACACAGCAGCGATCTGGCCGGTGAAAAAATTCAAACTATCCTCAGCCAGGCGCCCGGCAACCACGCTGCGATTGGCGGCATCAAGGTAGTCGCCGCGAACGGCTGGTTTGCGGCGCGGCCGTCCGGCACGGAAGATATCTACAAGATCTACGCCGAGAGTTTTCAGGGCGAAGAGCATTTACAGCGCATCGTGCAAGAGGCGCAGGCGATTGTCGATGCCGCGCTGGCTGGCAGTCCGCAAGCGCCGCCTGGTGCCAACAAATGAGCCGCAAAGCGCTGACACTGCCCGCCGAGCTGGATATGCTGCAGCGCGAATCGTTCAGCTATTTCATGCACGAGACCAATCGCTGCAACGGCCTGGTGATCGATAAAACCGCGCCCGGCTGGCCCGCTAGCATTGCCGCCGTGGGCCTGGCGCTGGCGGCATATCCGGTGGCGGTGGAGCGTGGCTTCATCTCGCGTACGGCGGCGCTCAGGCGGGTGTTGCGGACTTTGCAATTCTTCTGGAACAGTCCGCAAGGGCCGCAGCCGGACGCCACCGGCTATAAGGGTTTTTATTATCATTTTCTGGATATGCAAAGCGGCCGCCGTGCGTGGCAATGCGAGCTGTCGACCATAGACACCACTTTTCTGCTGGCAGGCGCTCTGACTGCGGCCGCCTATTTCGATGCGGCCAGTACGATCAGTGCGGACGAAGCGGAAGTGCGGCGGCTGGCGGAAGCGCTGTATCTGCGGGTCGACTGGCCCTGGGCGCAGGATGGCGGTAAGGCTGTGTCGATGGGCTGGAAGCCGGAATCCGGCTTTTTGCGCAGCCGCTGGGATGGCTACGACGAGGCGTTGCTGCTATACGTGCTCGGACTGGGTTCGCCGTCGCACCCGTTGCCGGCGGATAGTTATTGCGACTGGACCGCGGCCTATCAATGGCAGCATAACTACGGCTACGATTATTTCTATTCGGGCGCCATGTTCACCCACCAGCTATCGCATATCTGGGTGGATTTTCGCGGCATACAGGATGGCGCCATGCGCAGCAAAGGCATCGATTATTTCGAGAACAGCCGCCGCGCCACCTTGGTCCAGCAGCAATATGCGATAGCCAATCCCGGAGGCTTTGCCGGCTACGGCGAGTATTGCTGGGGCATCACCGCCAGCGACGGCCCTGGTCCGGCGGTACTTGAGGTCAACGGCGTCAAGCGCGAGTTCTACGATTATATGGCGCGCGGCGTGCCGCATGGTCCGGATGACGGCACGATTGCGCCGTGGGTGGTGGTGGCCTCGCTGCCGTTTGCGCCTGAAATTGTGTTGCCGACCATCGCCTATTTCGTGCATCAGGTCGCACTGAAAACCGGCAACCCTTATGGCTTCAAAGCCACTTTCAATCCGAGTTATCCATGCAATTGCGCTAACCCATATGGCTGGGTCTCGCCCTGGCATTTTGGCATCGACCAGGGGCCGATCATTTTGATGATAGAGAACTACCGCAGCGAAATGCTATGGCATTTGATGCGCAACTGCCCCTATATTGTCACCGGCTTGCGACGCGCCGGATTCAGTGGCGGCTGGTTAGGGAGTGCTTAGTTAGGGCCGAACTAAGGCCAGCGCCCGTTGGCACACATTAGCTACGCTAAAACCGTATTCGCGCATCACAATTTCACCCGCAGCCGAGGCGCCGAAATGCTCCACGCCGAGCACCTCGCCATGCGCGCCGACATAACGATGCCAGCCCTGCGTCACGCCGGCTTCTACCGCCAGTTTTGCGCCAACCGCGGGTGGCAATACCGAATCGCGATAGGCCTGTGGCTGCTCATCGAACAATTCCCAGCTTGGCATCGAAACTATCCGCGCCTGGATGTCTTGCGCCAGCAATTGCTGGCGCGCAGCGACAATCAACGCCACTTCCGAACCGCTGGCAATCAGGATCAGATCCAGTTTGCCGTCTGGCGCATCGGCCAGAATGTAAGCACCGCGCCGTAACTCTTCGGCCGCAGCAAATTGGGTGCGATCCAAGGTCGGCACATTCTGCCGTGTCAATACCAGCGCCACCGGCCGTTGATGCGATTGCACCGCTACTCGCCAGGCCACCGCAGTTTCGTTGGCATCAGCCGGGCGCAGCACCAGCAGATTGGGGATCGCGCGCAAGCCGGCCAGTTGCTCCACCGGTTGATGGGTGCCGCCGTCTTCACCCAGCGCGATGCTGTCATGGGTAAACACATAAACCACGTGCAAGCCCGTCAGGGCGGCGAGGCGGATCGCCGGCCGCATGTAATCGGAGAACACCAGGAAGGTGGCGCCGAACGGCAAAGCGCCGCCATGTGCCGCCATGCCGTTGAGAATCGCGCCCATGGCGTGTTCGCGCACGCCGAAATGCAAGTTGCGGCCGGTGTAACTCCAGCCGGCGCTGTCAGAACCTTGCCTGTCGCCGGCGGTGATGTCGTCAGCTTCGAAATCGCCCAGTCCTTTCAATGCGGTATAAGTCGAGGGATTCAGATCTGCCGAGCCGCCGATCAGTGCCGGCAGATGGGCGGCGATAGCATTCATCACCAGGCCCGATGCGACCCGGGTCGCGATGCCTTTGGCGTCCGCTGGAAAGTGCGGAATAGCGGCGTCCCAGCCAGGCGGCAAGGCGGCTGCGCCACCTTGCATAAGTTGCTGCAATTCCAATCCAAGCACGGGGAATTGTTGTTGGTAGACGGAGAATTTTTCGCGCCAGGCCGATTCAATCTTTTGTCCCAGTGCATTGGTTTCCAGAAAATGCGCAGCTGCTGCTTCGGGAATATAAAAAGAAGGCTGTTCTGGCCAGCCGAGTTTCTGTTTGGTCAAACGCAGTTCTTCGACCCCGAGCGGAGAACCGTGCGCTTCGAAACTGTCTTGTTTATTGGGCGAGCCGTAACCGAGATGCGTGCGTACCAGTATCAGAGAGGGTCGTCTGGTCTCACCGCGAGCGGCGTCCAGTGCACGCGCTAGCGCCGCCAGATTGTTGCCGTCTTCTACCGTTTGCGTGTGCCAGCCATAGGCGTCGAAGCGCCGTGCGCGATCTTCGCTAAAGGTGATGTCGGTGCCGGCGGAAAGCGTCACCCGGTTGTCGTCGTACAGGTAAATCAGTTTTCCCAACTGCAAGTGGCCGGCCAGCGACGCCGCTTCCGAGGCGATCCCTTCCATCAGGTCGCCGTCGCTCACGATGCCGTAGGTAAAATGATTGACGATATCCAGGTCGCCGCGATTGTAGCGCGCCGCCAGATTCGCCTCCGCCATCGCCATGCCGACGCCGTTAGCAAAACCCTGGCCGAGCGGCCCGGTAGTCACCTCGACGCCAGGTGTCAGACCGCGTTCCGGATGGCCCGGCGTGCGGCTGCCCCACTGCCGGAATTGCTGAAGCTGCGCCAGCGGCAGATCGTAACCGGTGAGATGCAACAGACTGTATAGCAGGGCCGAACCGTGGCCTGCCGAAAGGACAAAACGATCGCGGTCGAACCAGTGCGGATTAGCGGGATTGTGTTTGAGAAATTGTGTCCACAGCACATAGGCCATCGGCGCCGCGCCCAGCGGCATGCCGGGATGGCCGCTATTGGCTTGCTGTACGGCGTCGACCGCCAGGAAGCGCAAGGTATTGATGCACAAATCGTCGAGTGTAGAAGCGGCAAGCGTTGAGCTCATTCGGCAACTCCTTGAATTCGACAGGTGGATTTGCTGCTGCAGTCCGATGCAAGTGTACTTAAAGGCGCACTCAAAAGCGCAAGCAAAGAAGATAGCATTCTTTGCGACGTTTTTCGTCGGTTTAATGTAACTGACCTGGCAGGGGAGTTTGATGAGAGTGGTGCTGGTATGTTTCCCGACCGCCAGCCCCGGTAGTCCGATATTTACACTCACTTCTTCCGATGAAACTGTCTGGAAAACAATCTCGTCTTCAAAGCGCACGCAGCGTACTTATCGCTAAGCTTAAACTACCAGGCTTCGGAGGCCGGGCAGGGAAGATGGGAGTACTTTAGCTAACTGCCGCGGGATTATCTGTGCGCTAAGTAACATAGAAAAATTTATATTTTTTGACCAGGGAGATCGCGCTGGAAGTGGTTTGTGCCGGCAATTTCTTCCTTGTTTCTTTCATGGATATCGGTGTGCCGCCGATTGCCGCTTTCAGGATTTTGCGCGATACAACGCCAACTCTTCAGTCAGCGCCCTGGCTATGCTCGGGCGTTGCAACTGCCGCGCATAATAATCTTTGACTTGCGGCCACCGCGCCAGATCGATGGCGCAATGCGGCGCCCAGTTAAGCACGACGAACAGATAGGCGTCGGCGACGCTGAAACGGTCGAGCAGGAAATCGTGGGTAGTGAAATGTTCCTGCAAGTGGCCGAGACGCAAGACGACTTGTTCGCGGGCGTAATCCTTTACCGGCTCCGAGGCGTCCGGATCAAGCAGCGGGAAAAACAAGCCTTTGTGCAGTTCGGTGCTGATGAAACCCAGCCATTGCTGCATCCTGGCGTGCTGCAAGCGGTCCACCGGCGCTAGATGTGCTTCAGGGAAAAGTTCTGCAACGTAGGGCAGGATAGCGGTGTTCTCGGTCAGCAGAGAGCCGTCGCCGGTGCGCAATACAGGCACTTGCCCGAGCGCATTGATGGCGTAAAAATCGGAACCGTCCTGCAATAGTTTTTGTTTTAGATCGACCTGGATATAGTCGATTTTTGCATCAGCCTCATAGAAGGAAATCCGGGTAGCCAGCGAGCAGGCGAGCGGAGAAAAGTATAGATTCATCTGGAACTCCCTTGGGTTAAGTGTCTGTATTAGGTGTCTATGTTTGGTGTTTTGTACTATAGTGTACAAAAATACCTTTGTCACTATTTTTATACTGTATGGAACAAAAAGAAAACAAGCGAGCCCGAGGCCGGCCGCGCGCTTACGATCCGGAGCAAGCCTTCTCTAGCGCACGGGATGTGTTCTGGCGCTCCGGCTATGCCGGCAGCTCGCTGGACGACCTGAGCGCAGCCACCGGCATGAACCGGCCCAGCTTATACGCCGCCTTCGGCGACAAGCACGCGCTGTATCTGCAAACGCTGGATCGCTATATCGAGGCCAGCCGCCAGAAGATGGATCAGGTGTTGGCCGCCGATCTGCCCTTGGCGCAAGCTTTGCAGCGCATATACGATCTGGCGCTGGCGATGTACCTGCCGTCCGGCGACCAGGCGCGCGGCTGCCTGCTGATCGGCACCGCGGCGACGCCGGCACTGGCGGATATCGAAGTGCGCGACAGGCTGGGCGATGGCTTGCGCAGTTTCGACCAGGCTTTTGAGATACGCTTGCAACGGGCGCTGGAGCAGGGCGAACTGGCGGCCGGCGCGGAACCGGCGCTGCTGGCGAAACTGGCCTCGGCGATTTTGCATACCTTGGCGCTGCGATCGCGCGCGGGCGATACCCGTGCATCGCTGGAGGCGACCGCAGCGGCCGGGGTCAAGCTGATCTGCGGCGTCTAGAGGAGAGAGAATATGTTCAATTTCGATCCCAATCATTATCCTTACGCCTCTCGCCGCAGCGCGGTATACGCCAAACGCGGCATGGTCGCCACTTCGCAGCCGCTGGCGGCGCAAGCCGGGCTGGCGGTGCTGCAAGCCGGCGGCAACGCAATCGATGCGGCGATCGCCACCGCCGCTGCGCTGACGGTGGTCGAGCCGACTGCCAACGGCATCGGCGGCGACGCCTTTGCGCTGATCTGGCATCAAGACCAATTGCACGGCTTGAACGCCAGCGGCGCTGCGCCGCAGGCCATCTCCATCGACAAACTGCGCGCCGCCGGCCATCAAAGCATGCCGAAGTACGGTGCGCTGCCAGTCACCGTACCCGGCGCGCCGGGGGCATGGGCCAGCATGGCCGAGCGCTTCGGCAAGCTGCCGTTGCAGCGCTCCATGGCCGGCGCCATCGCGCTGGCGCAAGACGGTTACCCGGTATCGCCGACGGTGGCGTTCGCCTGGCAGCAGGCTTACAAATTATTTCGCCAGGAATTCAAGGAAGCACATTTTAAATCCTGGTTCGATACTTTCAGCATGCATGGCACGGGCGCCGCAGGCGGCACGGACAGCATCGGCGGCCGGGCGCCGCGTGGCGGTGAAGTCTGGCGTTCGCAAGACCATGCCGATACCTTGCGCGCGATCGCTGCCGACAATGGCGCCAGTTTCTATCGTGGCGCATTGGCGGAAAAGATCGCCGCTTGCGTACGCGCCGCCGGCGGTTACCTGGATAGCGCCGACCTGGCGGCATTCCAGCCGCAATGGGTAGCACCGATCAGCAGCCATTATCGCGGTGTCGATGTCTGGGAGATTCCGCCCAACGGCCACGGCCTGGTGGCCTTGCTGGCATTGAATATCCTGAAAGGTTTCGATTTCAGCGAACGCGATACCTTGTTGACCTATCACCGTCAGATCGAAGCCATCAAACTGGCCTATGCCGACGGCCTCGCGCATATCGCCGATAGCGGCCATATGCAGGTTGCGGTCGAGGATCTATTGTCCGACGCTTATGCTGACGAGCGACGCCAGCTGATAGGCGCGCGTGCGGCCTTACCGTTGGCCGGCCAGCCCTCGCGCGGCGGCACCGTGTACCTGAGCACTGCTGATGACGAGGGCAATATGGTGTCCTTCATCCAGAGCAATTACATGGGCTTCGGCTCTGGCCTGGTAGTGCCGGGAACCGGCATCGCCCTGCATAACCGCGGCAACAATTTCACGCTCGACGCCGCCCATCCGAATTGCCTGGCGCCGGGCAAACGGCCTTATCACACCATCATCCCGGGTTTTCTGACCAGGAATGGCAAGGCGCTAGGCCCGTTCGGCGTGATGGGCGGCTTCATGCAGCCGCAGGGGCATGTACAGATGGTGATGAACACGATCGACTTCGGCCTCAATCCGCAAGCCTCGCTGGACGCCCCGCGCTGGGAATGGGAGGGGGTTGACAATGTCAGCATCGAGCATGGCAACCCGGAGCATTTATTCCGCGGCTTGCGCGGCCTCGGGCATGAGGCGTCCTGGTCAGCTAACCAGCTCGGTTTCGGCCGTGGCCAGATCATCTGGCGCGATCAGCACGGCGTGTTGTGCGGCGGCACCGAGCCGCGCACCGACGGTTGTGTGGCTGCTTGGTAAAATGAGCGGCCTCTTGCTGCGGGCCTGGCGCTGTGCCTTGAATTGAAAATATTAAATCGATAATGGAAACCAAGATGCCTGAAGCGGTCGAGCTCCAACATATTTACCCCGTCATCATGACGCCTAGCCATGACGGCAAGTTTTTCCAGAACTATGTGACATCGTTATTGAATTTTACGATTCAAGCCGAACGCGCCGGCATGCCATTGCAGATCATGATGCGGCAAGGCGAAAGCCTGGTGACGCGGGCGCGCAACCAATGCGTCGCCGATTTCCTGGCTAACCCGCAATGGACCCATTTGTTCTGGATCGACGCCGACATCGGATTCTCCGCCGAAGCTGCTTTCCGATTGTTGCGTTCAGGTTACGACATCGCGGCCGGAGTCTACCCGTTCAAGCGGGAGAACTGGCCGCAGCAAGGTCTGCCGGCAGGCACTACCCAGCAGCAATTCGAAGCGGGCTACACACAGTATCCCGTGAACGCCAGGCTGGCCGAAGGCGACAACGAGATCCATCTGACGATACAAGCCGACGGCTTCCTGCGCATGGACGAAGCACCGACCGGATTTATGGTGATCAAGCGCTGCGTATTCGAGCGGCTGATCGCCAGCTACCCCGAATATAACTACGTACCAGATACCATCGGCGTCCCCGATCAGGGGCTGCATTACCGCTTCTTCGACGTCATGGTCGATCCTGTTACACGCCGCTATTTGTCGGAAGACTACGGTTTCTGCCGACTATGGTCAGGGCTCGGCGAGTCGATTTACATCGACGCCAATTCAAACCTGACGCATCAGGGCGCCAAGTTGTACCGGGGCGATTTTGCCAACTCCTTGCTGACTTCCTTACCCCACGCGATCGGCGGCCCGCGTGGGGTTCAGATGCGGCTAAAAGGAGCGGAGTATTTGCAGCCGAATCCTGCGCCGTTTTGACTGGCATTGCGCTGCAAGAATCATCTGACCCCAGTTAGCTGCGTTTGTTAAGCGCACTATAGCGCCGCACCCATCACCAGATCCGGGAACCAGGTAGCGATTCCAGGGAACAGGCAGAGCAGCGCGACAGCCACGAACATCAGGCCGACAAACGGCATCACGCCCCAGATGACATCCTTGAGAGGGATGTCGGGCGCGACGTTCTTGATCACGAAAATATTCAGCCCCACCGGCGGATGGATCAGCCCCATTTCCATGACCACCGTCATCACCACGCCGAACCAGATCAAGTCAAAGCCGGCTGCCTTCAGCGGCGGCAGGATGATAGGCGCAGTCATCAGAATCATCGATACCGGCGGCAGGAAGAAACCGAGCAATATCACCATCGCCAGGATGGTCGCCAGCAACACCCATTTCGATAACTGCTGGGCCACGATCCACTCCGCCGCCGACTGGCTGATATGCAGATAGCTCATCACGTAGGAATACAGCAGCGACATGCCGATGATGAACATCAGCATGGTCGATTCCTTCAAGGCGCTGCTCAGGATCGGCTTCAGCTGGCTCGGGCGCCAGATGCCGTACACCAGCGCGATCAGCCCCAGCGCCAGCACGCCGCCCAGGCCGGCGGTTTCGGACGGCGTCGCATAGCCGCCATACAGCGCCACCATGACGCCGATCAGCAAGATGACGAAGGGCAGCACGCGCGGCAGCATGCGGGTCTTGTCGGCCAGTGTCAGTTTCTGTTGCTCCAGGTAGGCCGATTTCCGGCCGCCAGCTTGATACACGTCCAAGGCCTGCTTGTATTCTTTCTTATAACGCCATGCCGCATAGGCGGCGAACAAGCCCACCAGCAGCAGGCCGGGACCGACGCCAGCCAGGAACAGACGGCCGAGCGACTGTTCCGCCGCCACCGCAAACAGGATCATGGTGATTGACGGCGGCAACAAGATACCCAGCGTACCGCCGGCGGCGATAATGCCAGCGGCAAAACCCGGCGAATAACCGCGTGCCCGCATTTCCGGAATGCCGGCGCTGCCGATGGCGGAACAGGTAGCCGGGCTGGAGCCCGCCATCGCGGCGAACAGGGCGCAGGCAAACACATTGGCGATGCCCAGCCCGCCCGGGATTTTTTGCATCCAGGCGTGGATCGCCGAGTACAGATCGGCGCCGGCGCGTGATTTGCCGATGGCCGCGCCCTTGAGGATGAACAAGGCGATCGACAGCAAGGTGATGCTGGCCATTTCTTCATAGACGTTCTGGGTCACCGTATCGAGCGCCGAGCCGGGCATGAAAAAGAACATGAAGATGACCGCGATCAGACCCAGCGCAAAGGCGATCGGCATACCCGAAAACATCAGCAGCAAAGTGCCCAGGCCGTAGAGGGCGCCTATCAGACCGGTGCTCATGCTTGCTCCTTGGTCGGGACGAAATGAACACAGGTTTGCAGCAGCAGTTGCAAGACCAGCAGCGTCATGCCGGCAGCCATCATGCCGTAAGGAATCCACAAAGGCGGCGCCCATGCGGAAGAGGTGGTCTGGCCCTCCAGCCAAGCCTCGCTGAACAGCAACCACGACTTCCAGGCAAAGAAGCTGCAGAACAGGCAGGAAGCGGCGTCGCAAAACATTTGACGCAGCCGGTTGGCCCACGGCGGCAGCAGCCCGGCCAGCGATTCGATGCCGACATGACCGCGCTGTTGCTGAACGTAAGCGCCGCACAGGAAAGTGGCGCCTACCAGCAGGAATACGGCCGCTTCGTCCTGCCAGTCGGTCGGGAGGTGTAGAAAGTAACGTAGGAAAACGCTGGTGGTGAGGATGGCGCCGGCGGCCAGCAAGGCCAGCATGGAGACGCCGAGAATGGCGCGGTTGATGTGGGCCAGGCTGCGAGCGACCCAACCCAGCACGCCGCCCGCCGACGGTAGAGTCAACGCTTTGTTTTCCTCAAGTTCGAGACCGTGGCTGCCGTGGCTCATGCGCTCACCTTTTCCGCCAGCTGCAGGAAACGCGCGCAGTTGGGTGACTTGGCGGCGTAATCCTTCCAGGCGCTGTCGCGCGCCACGGCGCGCCATTTTTCGACGCTGGCGGCGTCCAGGTCATAGATCATGGCGCCGGCTTTCTGGTATGCCGACGCCAGATTCATGTCGTCGGCCTTGACCGCATCCAGTCCGTATTTTTCGATTTCGCCGCCGACTTGCAGCAGCAGGGCTTGCTGTTCTTTCGACAGTTTCTCGAATACCGAACGCGACATCAGCAGCGGCACCGCCATGAACCAGAATGATTTGCTGCGGCCGGTGGTGAGGTGTTTGGACACTTCTTCCAGACGGAAAGAGAGCAAGCTGGTGGATGAGGTAATAGCCGAATCGACGGCGCCGGTCTGCATCGCGGCATACAGGTCGTTGGAAGGCAGCGTAACCACCGCCGAACCGGCGGCCTTCAGCATCAGGTCCACTTCGCGGCTGCCGCCACGGATCTTCATGCTTTTGACGTCGGCCGGCGCGATCACCGGCCGGGTCTTGCTGGCGATGCTGCCGCCTTCCCACACCCAGGCCAGCGGCACCGCGCCTTTGTCGATCAGCAGGTCGTTGAGCGCCTTACCGATCGCGCTGCTCTTCCAGGCGAAACCCTGTTCGTAAGAAGTGACCAGGCCCGGCATCAGGGCGATGTTCAATTCCGGCACCTCGCCGCCGGCGTAGGAAATCGGGAACAAGCTCATGTCCAGCGCGCCACGGCGCAGCGCGCTGAACTGGCTGTTGGTCTTCATCAGCGAGGCGCCCGGATAGATATTGAACTTGAGCGCGCCGGCCGAGCGCTTTTCCACTTCAGCAGCGAACAGCCGGCACAGGCGATCGCGAAAATCGCCGTTGTTACCGGTCGAGCCGGGGAACTGGTGGGAAATCTTGAGGGCGGAAGCAGCTTGGGCGAAGGCGCTGCCCGAGATGCCTGCCAGGCCTGCCAGCGGCAGGCTGGCGAGCGAGCCGCAGAGCAAGCGGCGGGTGGAATTGATGGTGTCAGTCATGATGTCTCCTCCATTGAAATGGATGTAAAGAAATGGGTGTAAAGCAGTTTTCTGGGGGCGGCGCTCAGGCCGCCGTGCCGGGTTTGCCGTACAGCTCGCGCAGTACGTTCTTCAGCACTTTCCCCATGGCGTTACGCGGTAGTTCGGCAATGAAGTGAACCTGCTTGGGAACCTTGTAGTTGGCTAGTTGAGCCTTAAGTGGAGTGATCACGGCGTCGCTGGTAAGGTCTGGGCACTGACGCACCACCACAGCGGTTACCGCTTCGCCGAAATCGCGGTCCGGCACGCCGATCACAGCCGATTCGAGGACGCCGGGCAGGGCGTCGATAGCCAGTTCCACCTCCTTCGGATAAACGTTGTAGCCGCCCGAGATCACCAGATCCTTGGCGCGGCCGACGATGGTCAGGTAAGCGTCGCTGCTGAGAATGCCGAGGTCGCCGGTGCGGAACCAGCCGTCGGCGCTGAATTCCTCGGCGGTTTTTTGCGGTTGGCGCCAATAACCTTTCATCACGCCGCTGCCGCGAATCTGGATCCCGCCCACCTGGTCGCAGCCTAGCGGCCGGTCGTCGCCATCGGCGATCCGCACTTCGACGCCGGCGATGGCCTGGCCGACCGAGCCTATGCGCCGTTCGCCGCTGCAGGGGTTGGAGCTGATAATGGCGGATTCGGTCATGCCGTAGCGCTCCAGCACGATATGGCCGCTGCGCTGCAGGAACTCCCGGCTGGTTTCCGCCAGCAGCGGCGCCGAACCGGAGATGAACAGGCGCATATGCGCGGCGCTGGCGGCATCGAAGCTTGGTTGATCGAGCAACCGGGTGTAGAAAGTCGGCACGCCGACCATCACCGTGGCGCGTGGCAGCAAGGCGCTGACTTGAGCGGCGTCGAACTTATCCAGGAATAACATGCGGCTGCTGGACAGCAAGGCGCAATGGCAGGCGATGAACAAGCCGTGGGCGTGGAACAGCGGTAGCGCGTGCAGCAATACATCGCGCTCGCTAAAAGCCCATAGCTGAGTCAGGGCGCGGCCGTTGCTGAGCAGGTTGGCGTGGGTCAGCATGGCGCCTTTGGGGCGGCCGGTGGTGCCCGAGGTGTAGATGATGATGGCGACATCCTCGGCCTGCATCTGGCTGGTGGCAAACTCATCGGCCTCGCTGGCGATCAGCGCATTCAGGCTGCCGCTGCCGTCGGCGGCCAGCGTCAGGGTATGGGCGACGCCGTTGCGGCTGGCCATTTCGCTGGCGGCCAGGTAATTGGCGGGGGTGCAAACCAGCAGGCGCGGTGCGGCGTCTTGCAGGAAGTATTCCAGTTCGTTCAACTGGTAGGCAGTGTTAAGCGGCAGGTAGATCGCGCCCATGCGCAGGGTGGCCAGATACAGGCAGAAATTCTGCAACGATTTATCTACCTGTACTGCGACCCGGTCGCCGCTCTCGACGCCGAGACGGCGCAGGGCGTTGGCGTAACGTGCCGTGAGGCTGAGCATCTGGGCGTAGCTGAGGGTTTGGCCGTTGCCGGATTCTATGAGAGTGGCGTCGCCGGCGTCACGGGCGATGGCTTCAAAGGTGGCGAACAGATTGGCGTTGTTGGTGGGCATGGTTGAGGAGGATCAGGGTTAACTAGAGACGGTGTCGGCGATGCC
This sequence comes from Collimonas sp., assembly GCF_035566375.1. Taxonomy (GTDB): domain Bacteria; phylum Pseudomonadota; class Gammaproteobacteria; order Burkholderiales; family Burkholderiaceae_D; genus Collimonas. The sequence continues at coordinate 18,383 of NZ_DATMRK010000029.1, read as the reverse complement.
GAATTCGGCGTATTGAAGCAAGTCGGCAGCAACGGTAGCGGCGGCAGGGTGAGTCAGGATGTGGTCCAGGGACGATTGCGGCAAAGTACTGACGCTGCCGCCAGCTGCGATATCCACTGTGGAGGCAGCGCCGGCAGCGGCAATATAGATGCCGCCGGAGATGGCGCCGCAGATACGCACATGCAGCGCCGCGCCAGCCCTTACCCGCTGGCGCAGAGTCTTGGCCAGATGCACTAGATACTGGCTCAGCAGCAGGCGCTCGTCGCCCAGCTGCACGCTGTGGCCAGGGCAATCCAGATACAGATCCAAGACGCCGTCTGCGGCGGCGGCCACGCTGGCCAGGTGCAGCACCTCAGCCGCACCGATCAGAGCCGTGCCGCAACAGGACAGGGTGTTGCTGGCGCTATCAAAATCGATGGCGGTCGCTTTGCCGGCTACGCGCGGATTGCTGCGCAGGCGCTGCTCAAGGCTGTGCCGTTCGTCGGCGATGGCGCTAGCCGCTTGCGCCACGGGACCAGCGGCCAGCCATTGCCGCAGGGCGTCGGCGTAGCTGCGCAGGCTATCCTCGACCAGTTGTTCGGAACTGCTGCAATTACTGCCGCAGCGAGCGCTGCCGTCGATGGCGGCGATGACCTCAGCCCGCCCGATGGCGCCGGCAGCCTGCAGCACGCGCGGGCCGGACATCGCCAGCAAAGTGTCGGGCGCGTAGCAACGGTGGCTGGCAGCGAACGCCAGCATGCTGGCGCCGCCAAAAACATTGCGCCCGAGCAGGGCGATGATGGGCAGGCCGTCCAATCCAGCATCCAGCAGTTCAGTCATTACTGAGCGCAGCGCGCCCTGAATCGGCGGCCCGTCATAGAGCCGGGCGCCGGCGGAATCGAGCAGCAGGATCAAGGGCAGCTGGCCGGCGCGCGCCAATCCGATGGCGTTGCGCAAGTCAGCACATTCGGCGATGCCGAACACGCCTTTTTCGCAATCGGGATCGGTTGCCACGGCGATCACCCGGCGGCCATCGACCGTGCCGGTCATGCAGTGCAAGCTTGAGTTTGAACTTGAGGCCGGCGCAGCCAACGGGATGGCGCAAGCGAAATCGAAAAGGGCGGCCAATCGCTCTTCTGCGCTGGCGCTGGTGAAGCGGGAATGCGGCAAGGTGCTGTCTCCTGTGTGGTGTTCTGGTATGCCAGAACTTGTATTTGTTGGGGTCCAAGCCACGCCGCTCTGTTTTTCACATAAAGCCAGCCGACGTCGATAAATGCTGCTTTGCCGCCATCTCGCTGCCTGATAAAGGTCGGCAGGAGGGTGCCGTTTGATAAAAATATATACCAATAAATTATTTTGGTATACCAAAATATAAATTTGGTTCTTAATTTGAGTGGCGTGACTGTGCCAGATCTCGTATAAACTGAAATCCTGTATGATTTGCAGCTTCTTTCTGAGGAGATCCAATGTCACAAGACGAGAGCGTCTCGCAGGCCGAGCGCATCAGCCGCGCTATCGAAGCCGATATCCTGAGCGCCGCCTATCCGCCGGGCGAGCGTCTGGATGAGCGCCAGCTCGGCGCCCGTTTCGGTGTTTCGCGCACACCGGTGCGGGAGGCGCTGAACCGGCTGGTGGCAGATGGCTTGGCCGAACACCGGGCTCGGCAAGGCGTGTTTGTCGCCCGCATTTCGCTGGCTAGCGTGTTTGAGTTGTTCGAGATGCTGGCGGTGATGGAATCCGCTTCGGCACGCTTGGCGGCGCGCCGCATGAAAGCGGACGACGTGCAGCGTTTGCTGCAATTGGCTGATGAGACCGTGCTGGCCGCGGCTAGCGACGACGCCACGGTTTACACCTCGGCGAATACCCGTTTTCACGAGCTCATCTATACCGGCAGCTGCAATCGCTTGCTGGAAGAGTCAGCCAAGCAGCTACGCCGCCGCGCCGCCCCATATCGCGAGCACATCCATCGGGTGGCAGGGCGCCGCAGCGCCACCGCGCAGGAGCACGTAGCGATTGCCGCCGCGATCCGGGCCGGCGAGGGGCAACTGGCGGCAGATCTGATGTTCCAGCATCTGGATATCCATCGTCCGGAATTCGCCGACTATGTTTTCATTCTGTCGCGCACTGTGGAAAACGTCATGGCGTGAGTTGCCTGTGCGGATGGGCCGGAGCGATCCGACCCATCCGCGCTATTCAGGTTATAGCTGGGCTATAGCTGAATGTTGGTGGTGGCGTTGAACCTGGTATTCAGATTGGTTTCCAGATTAGCGATCGCAGCTTCCAGGATGCCGAAGATTTTCGCGCGATCGGCTGTGGTGCTCAAATCCAGCGTGGCGCTGGCGCTGACCGCGGTCGAGGTCAAAGCGCTGTTGAATGCAGTCTGCGCCTGGGCCGCCGAAATATAGACCGATTGTCCCGCACTGTTGACGTAAGCCAAGGTCTGGAATACGTTCGAGAACACCGTTTCCAGTGCCGGGATATTGAAGGCGACATGGTTGGCTGGCGTGGCGAAGGTAGTGGCGCTGGTGGTCGGGATCGGGTTGTCGTAGAGCTGGTCGAGGTAGTAGCGCACCTGATACGGGTATTGCTGGTAAGTGTCGCTCACACCCCACACCGAACTGTAGGCGTTGACGCTGCTGACCGTTGCCGCGGTAGCAGTCGCGCCCAGTTTGCTGTAGCTGGTCATCAGCGTGCCGTAGTAACCCTGGTTGTAGGCAACGTTCAGCAACACATCGAAGAAATTATTCGGCAGTTTGGTAAAGTTGGCCAATGCATTGTCGTAGTACGGTTGCCACGGCGTGGTCCAGCCGCCAGCGCCTTTACCGGTCAGTATCAGCGCCACAAAATCGTTGTAATGAAAATACGCGGTCAGCATCGGTCCGTAGTATTTGTTGTTGAACGACGGCGGCGTCACCTTGGCGTATTGCTGAGGCGCGGCGGCCATTGTGTAGCCGATGTTTTTCTGGATGGCGACGTAGTTGATCAGCGAGTGGCCGCCCGGCGTGTAGGAACCGGAAACCATGTCGGCCGCGTAATTGTTGATCTGGTAGGGGCCGCCCTGACCGGCGCCCATCACCGCCTGCTGGTCGGGCGACGGATCGATCAGGTCGCTAGTGTTGGTATACAAGCCGGTGGCGATGTTTTCCTGCAGCAGCTGGCCCATGATCGAGCCGTACAGATAGTCTTTCTGGAACCGTATGCCGGGATAGTATTGCTGCACCAGATGGCCGTACATGACGCCGGCGATGATATTCGACATGATCAAGTCATTGTAATTGCCACCGTCCAGAAGCAGCTGGTCTTGCGCGGCGCCTGCGCCCAGCAGCAAGTGGAAATTGATGGCGCCGGTGGTGGCGCCGGGAGTTGGCGTGACGGGTGGCGGCGTAACCGGCGGCGTCGAGCTGCCGCAGGCGCCGGTAGAAGTCCACGGTTTTCCGCTGCCGCTGCCGCCGTTATCGGTCGATGGATTATTCCCTTGCGTCCACCAGTTTGCAGTGTAGTTAACGTTGCTGTAGCTGGCGCTATTGCCGCCGACATAGATGGCCGTGGCGCTCCAGGCGGCGGCGCAAGCCGGGGCGCTGGCTTTGGCGGAGACCTGTTGCAGGCTTGCGCTGGCAACGCCCGGCGAACTGCCGTCGCCGCAAGCTGTCAGCATGGCGCCGGCCAGGCCTAGCAAGCAGATGTTGAAGGCGCTTGTTTTGCTGCGTGTTGTTCCCATGTGTCCCTCCTCAATTATTCAGAGTTTCATAATTCATGACATTGCCACGGTAAGAGTCATCTGGGGTCGGAGTCAACTTTCGCAGTGCCTCATCGCGAAACTTGACTCTGACCCCACTTGACGGATTCGGAGAAAGACAGAGCGCACTAGGTGGTCTTCTACTTCTTCAGCGATGACGCAGGTACTCCGTGGCCCGCTAACTGGGGTCAGAGTGAACTTTCTGCAAAAAGCCCGCAGAAAGTTCACTCTGACCCCAGTTAGCTGCGTTCTGTTTGAAGCAGAGTTGGACGTACTACAACAGTTTAAATTTGGAGGATCACAATGGCGTCTGTCACAGATCAATCCCAGCTGCTGTCCGTCACCGCTCACATCGGCGATTGCAAGACCCTGTTAGCGTTCAACCTGCTGCAACCCCAAAGCGCCAGGAACCTGGCGGGTTTCACGATCCGCTGCCAGCCCAAGGGCCAGGCGCCGTACTATCTATACAACACGCTGCAATTCGAGAACCCCAGCGCGCATGCCCAGGATCCCCGCGAGCCGTCGAATTCAAGCGTCAATGCGCCCATCCACAAATTCCGCTGGCTGCATGTGCCGGGCTCGGCTCACCAAGGGACAAATCCTTTTTTCGGGGACTACACCTATACCGTGTTCCCGCGCTACTTTGACGACCAGCAATCGCTGCTTGCGCTGGATGCGACGCTAGGGGTAGCGCTCAGCGCCTATGTCGGGCCGTTTGCAAAAAACAATCTCAAACTCGGCTTTACTCGCGGCTATACACAGTCCCAAGCCTTTACCCATCATTTCGGCGTCAATGCGCTGATCCGTCCCAAAAACGAGGAGTTGCTGTTCGATACCGCGCAAGTGTCAGGCACCGATGCTGCCGGCGCCCAGTACACCTTTGCCGACGAATACGCCTGGCTCGGGCTGACTGCGCGCGAACGGATTTTCGAATTCTTGAACGAAGTGCTGCAAGACAGCTCGCAATATCTCGATGTGTTCGCCTATGATCTGAACGAACCCGATCTATGCAAGATCTTGCTGGCGCTGGCCAGCCAAGGCCGCCTGCGCATCATCCTGGACGACGCCGCACTGCATCACTCGGCGGCAAAAGCGACGCCTGAAGATGAATTCGAGACGCAGTTCCGAGCTGTCGCCAGCAGTCCCTCCGCTATCTTGCGCGGCCATTTCAAGCGTTACGCGCACGACAAGGTGTTCGTTTCCTTTAACAAGAAGAGCGCGCTGAAGGTATTGACCGGATCGACCAATTTTTCGGTTACCGGCCTGTATGTCAACTCCAACCATGTAATAGTCTTCGACGACCCCAGCGTAGCCGCCGAATATGGACAATTGTTCGAGACCGTATGGCAAGGCGGTGTCAAGCTGGGCGCCTATCTCCAATCGCCATTCTCATCGGCCACCTTCTCGATCCCCAAGGGCGCATCGCCTCAGACCGACATCACGTTCGCGCCTCACACAGCGCAATTCGCCAGCAAAAATCTGGGCGATATCGCAGCACGGATTCAACAGGAAGCAACCAGACCGGCCAAGAACGGCAGCGTGCTGTTCGCCGTGATGGAGATCGACAATGGGACCAGCCCGGTCTACACGGCGCTGAAGAATTTGCACGCTGACGACAACGTTTTCAGCTACGGGATTTCAGACAGCAGCAGTGGCATTTCCTTGTACGCGCCCGGCAAGAAAACCGGGGTGCTGGTGACTGGCAAGCCAGGTAAAGCCATCCTGCCGCCACCGTTTGACCAGGTCCGCTCGATCGGCGGTATCGGGCACCAGATCCACCACAAATTTGTCGTCTGCGGTTTCAATGGCGATAGTCCGGTGGTTTACTGCGGCTCCTCCAACCTTGCCTTGGGCGGGGAGCAAGCGAACGGCGATAACCTGCTGGCGATCTACGATGGCGACATCGCCACCGTGTTCGCCATCGAGGCGGTGGGACTGGTGGATCATTTCCAGTTCTTGAATCGGATGACGGCGAATGCGCCGGCGCCAATCAAAGGACAGATGCCGGCGTCGAAACAACAGGCTGCGATTGCCGCCGGCTGGTTTTTATCCACCACCGATGCTTGGGCCCAGCCTTATTTCAATCCTGCGGATTTTCATTACACCGATCGCTTATTGTTTGCATGATGTTTTGTGCCGAGCGCCGGGACATCGCCTGCGGCGGTTTGGCGCAAAATGACGCATTTGCATAGTATTTAAGCAGGTGACTGAAGGAATTACGCATCATCCTTTTTTTGCGGCGACGATGGTGTCGGCTCTGCGCTGGTGACTTTGGCCGGGCCTGTTGGGCGCAGGCGGATGGAGTTGACGATACTGTCAAAAAGTTTAATGGCTTGGTCGTCTGTCAGCGACGGGCGAACGGTGCGTTCGCCAGCATGGCCCTGTCCGGTAAACATCTCGACATGGACGTTCGGCGAGAATGCTGCATTGGGCTTGCCGGGCGAATCCCAGGCAAACTGGTGAATAAAATAGCCGGCATCGGTCGGATATGCTTGCACTAGTTCCTCACCAGCCAATGATCCGACTTTGCGATCGCCTTTGCGGAATGTTTTTATGCGACCAATGACGTCTGCGTATTCCGTGTGAATTGGTGATTTCGCATAGCGTTCAGGCAGCGTGTCGTCGAGCTTATCGCCATTCTCTCTTGTCGTGAAGACGATCAATACGTCGGGCCATGCCTTGAAGCAGAAACCGATTTGACCATATTCTGCCTGATCTTTACTCCCATCGTCAGCAATGAACCCATCCTTGATGCAAAAACCTGGTTCGGTAGGAATTTCCTCTGGTTGGCGGGACCGAACCGCAGGAAGAACAACTGATTTTAGCCGTTCAACTAGCTGCGGAAACGATTGACCGAAGCCCGTTGCCGCCATGGAAAAAACTGTGCCGTGGCTTAAACGATATGCCTCTAATCCAGTCGATGGCAGATCATTTGGGAAAAGGTCGAATGCACGTGACAGCTTAAAAATTCTACTATCGACGGAAGGGGAAAGCACCTCGGCTAGTTTGAATTTGTCTTTTTGCTTACCAGCCCTAAGTTCATCTTCCCGCTTTTCCATCCGTGCAGCAAAATTCTTCGCATCGATCCCAGTCCGTTCGGATTCGATTCGGCCAAATATGAATTCATAACCCTGTCCATTAATCTCAGCGTCTTTCGGCGCATCGACCAGGAAACGCCCGACGCAGTATGTTTTTGTTTCACTCATCACAGGTTCCTTAGCATAAGCGGTCAGGATGCCGAAGCCGGCGAGGGTTGCGAAGCCGATTCGGAAGAGTCGCTGGCAGAAGCCGGGGCGGGAGTGGAACATGTTTCTCCTTTACTTTGTGGCGGGTCCTTGGCCGGTGTCGCGTCTTGAATAATATGTGCGGCTTTTTCAACGCAGTTCGCAAAACGCCAAGGTTTCACGCCGCTCGGGGTTCAGATCATTCGCATAGTATTTAAACAGGCATCAAGATTTGCCAAAATTCGACAGGCTCGAAATCAGAGTCGCGCCACAACTTGTTTTATGTCCATCGAACGCCACTGCCAGGCCACCGACCATGAAATTCGGGTCGCCCTCGACAATGACGCAAACAGTGTGGCCCTGAATTGGGCAAATGCAGGTATCGCCAACGCGGGCCACCGCGATTCCTTCGACGATGAACGGAGCGCTGGCCGAGACGACCTTGCCGCCATGATCGGTTGCATCACCGAGCCTGATTACGTTTGGCATGTGGTCTCCATCTACGCCAATTAACCTGGGGAACCTGGGGTCGGCTGGTCAGGGAGTGTTGTCCCTGGCGTGTCGTCGCCATCAGTCTTAGCAATGGTCGCACTAGGTGCTGCCGTCACTTCCTCATAGGCGACCAGAGACCACACCGTGTTTAAGGAATGGCTAGGCCGCTGACCACGTAGCGTTTGCCAGATATTGGCGTCACCAAGAAGCACTGCAACTGGCATCGCTTCGCCAGCTTTGAAGAAACGTCGACGGCCGCCGTCAACATTTCCGGTTTCGACGCATTGCCACCAGCCAGTCTGCGGGCATATCGAGCCGGTAGCGACAATCTCACCCAATGGCGCTTGGGGCGATGATGGTGTCGGTTCTGCGCTACTGACTTTGGCCGGGCCTGTTAGGCGCAGGCGGATGGAATTGACGACACTGTCGAATAATTTGGTAGCGTCATCATCGCTCAAAGTAGGACGTCGAGGATGTCCATTTAGGGGAGTGCCGCTTTCGTATTCGAGTACGAGATCAGGCAACAAGACTTTGTCTTTTGTTCCACTTGCCTCCCATCTAAACGAATGCTGCTTAATCCCTTCGTCTGTCGGCAATAGCTCCAGAATTTCTTCTCCTTTACGGCCACCGACATCATGTGTACCTCGTCGCAGCGTTTTCAGCTGTCCTGCAACTGACGCATAAACTGCTGGCAATGGATGACCATCGATTCGCTGCAGTAACGTTTTCTCACCGGCTTTATTTACGGTTGCCGTACTGACAGTAATGACCAAATCTGGCCAGCGTGGGAAATGGAAGCTAATGCTCGCATTCTCATATTGAGTCTGGGCAGCATTATCGGCAATGAACCCATCTTTTATACAAAATCCAGGTTCTGACGGGATTTCGTCAGGCTGACGATTCCGTAGATGAGGAAGTAAATCATTTTTAAGGCGGTTAGAGACTTCGTTGCGGAACACAGCCTCGTCAAAATTTTTCTGCTTCAGAGAAAACAGCCGATCGTGGTCCAGTTTATACGCCTCAAAACCATAATCTTTGTCGCCATACACATTTTCAAAGGTCACCAATACTTTCCCGGTCGGCCCAACAGAGTATGCTTCTTTCAACGACCTGCTTTTGTCTGGATTGATAGCTTTAAGCGTGGCCTCACGCTTTTCCATTTGAGCAGCAAAAGCTTTCGAATCGACCTGAGTCTTTTCGGATTCAATTCGTCCATATATAAATTCGTTACTTTGACCATTGATTTCAGCGTCTTTCGGCACATCAATCAAGTAGCGGCCTACACAGTAGGTTTTTGTCTCACTCATCACAGGTTCCTTGGCGTAAGCGGTCAGGAGGCCGAAGCTGGTGAAGATTACGAAGCAGAATCGGGCGAGTCGTTGGTAGAAGCCGGGGCGGGAGCGGAACATGTTTCTCCTATACTTTATGGCAGATCCTTGGCCGGTATCGCGCCTTGAATAATATGTCGAGACGGCCTTGCCGCCATGATCGGTTGCATCGCCGAGCCTGATGACGTTTGGCACATGGTCTCCATCTACCTTACTTAACCTGGCGTCGACTTGTCAGGGAGTGTTGTCCCTGGGGTGTCGTCGGCATCGGTTTTAGTAATGGTCGCACTAGGTACTGCCGGTACCTCCTCATAGGCGACCAAAGACCACACCGTGTTTAGGGAGTGAGTAGGCCGCTGACCACGTAACGATTGCCAGATGTTGACATCCCCAAGAAGCACCACGGCTGGCATCGCTTCACCAGCTTTGAAGAAACGTCGACGGTCGCCGTCAACATTCCCGGTTTCGACGCATTGCCACCAGCCAGTCTGCGGGCATACCGAGCCGGAAGCAACAATTTCACCCAATGGCGCTTGGGGCGACGATAGCGTCGGCTCTGCGCTACTGACTTTGGCTGGGCCTGTTGGGCGCAACCGTATCGAATTGACGATGCTGTCGAATAATTTGATTGCTTGATCGTCGCTCAGCTTTGGGCGAACATTTTGCCCCTTTTCTTTCCCTTGCCCATTTCCGGTAGAAAATTCCAGATGCAAAGTCGGTTTGAACGGGTCATTCATTGCACCTTGGATCTCCCAAACGAAGTGATGAACTTTGACTCCTTCTTCAGTAGGAATGACATCCAACGTTTCTTCGCCAGCATAGTTTCCTACAGAGTGAGCACCTTCTCTCAAATTCCGTACCTGCCCAGCTACCGATGCAAGTTCCGCTGGTAGTGGATTGCTAGCGATACGTTGCAGTAAAGTTTTTTGCCCGGCATTGTTGACGGTCCTACTGTAAACGGACACCCACAGATCTGGTTGGTCTTTAAAATTAATCTGGATTCGCGCCTCCTCAAGGGCACGTCCACTACCGTCACTTGCGATAAAACCACTCTTAATGCAAAAGCCTGGCTCTGCGGGAATTTCGTCTGGTTGACGGATGCGCAACTGAGGAAGTAATTTGTTTTGGAGACCGTCAAGGATGGAATCTATTTTCGTGGCGCTGAACGATTCTTGTTTTATCGAAAATAGCTCGCCATTTACTACCCGCCCTGCGTCGAATGCATATGCGGTACTTCCAAATAGTGTTCTTGATGAAACAAGTATTTTGGTGTTGGGTAATGGCGATAGAGATTTCGAGAATTTATATTCGCCGGTCTCGGTAACCGCTTTAAGTTCTGCTTCTCGCTTGTCCATCCGCGCAGCAAATTTTTTTTCATCGACTTCTGGCCCCTCTGATACAACTGGGCCAAACATGAATTCAGATTGTTGCCCAATTTCTTTCACTTGGCTGCCTTCCGGCAAATCGATCAGAAAACGACCGAAACAGATGCTAGATACTTTATTCATCGCAGTATCCTTGGCATGACCAGTCACGAGGCAGAAGCCGGTGAAGATCGCGAAGCCGAGTCTGGCGAATCGGTGGGGGTACCAGTAGCGGTGCATGTTTCTCCTTTACTTTGTGGTAGATCTTTTGCCGGTATCGCGCCTTGAATAATATGTGCGGCTTTTTCAACGCAGTTCGCAAAACGCCAAGGTTTCGCGCCGCTCGGGGTTCAGGGGAAAATCGCCGGTAATGGATTGACGCAAAATGACACACTTCGCATGGAATTTGAACAGGCCTCATGCGTCATCCATGTTTAGCAGTGGCTTGATGCTTAATTCCCAGGCTTGACGGCTTCACGAAGTCGTCCCGCTTATCCGATGGCGGCAAGTATTTCCCGGCCGATTTCGGTTCGCACATTGATTGTCAGTCGTTGATATTTAGCGTTGATGGCCACCGATATCAAGATTTGCCAAAATTCGACAGGCTGGAAATCAGACTCGCGCCGCAACTTGTTTTATGTCCATCGAATGCCACTGCCAAGCCACCCACCATGAAATTCGGGTCGCCCTCGACGATGACGCAAACAGTATGCCCCTGGATCGGACACGTGCACACATCGCCAACGCGGGCCACCGCGATCCCTTCGACGATGAACGGAGCGCTGGCAGAGACGACCTTGCCGCCATGGTCGGTTGCATCGCCGAGCCTGATTACATTTGGCATGTGGCCTCCATTTGCACTAGTTAGCCCGGGGGTGGTTGATCAGGAAGCGAAGCCCCTGGCACATCGGGAGCATCAGTTTTAGCTGTAGCTATAACAGGCGCAGCCGCCGTTTCCTCATAAGCGACCAGTGACCACACTGTGTTTAGGGAGTGGCTAGGCCGCTGACCACGTAACGATTGCCAGATGTTGGCATCCCCAAGAAGCAGCGCGGCTGGCATCGCTTCGCCAGCTTTGAAGAAACGTCGACGGCCGCCGTCAACATTTCCGGTTTCGACGCATTGCCACCAGCCAGTCTGCGGGCATATCGAGCCGGTAGCGACAATCTCACCCAATGGCGCTTGTGGTGACGTCGGCTCCGCACTGCTGACTTTGACCGGGCCTGTCGGGCGCAGACGGATTGAGTTGACGACACTGTCAAAAAGTTTAATGGCCTGGTCGTCTGTCAGCGACGGGCGAACAGTGCGCTCGCCAGCGTGGCCCTGTCCGGTAAACATCTCGACATGGACATTCGGCGAAAATGCGGCGTTTGGTTGACCAGGTGAATCCCAGGCAAACTGGTGAATAAAATAACCGGCATCGGTCGGATATGCTTGCACTATTTCCTCACCAGCCAACGAGCCGACTTTGCGATCGCCTTTGCGGAATGTTTTTATGCGACCAATGACGTCCGCGTATTCCGTGTGAATTGGTGATTTAGCATAGCGCTCAAGCAACGTATCGTCGAGCTTTTCGCCATTTTCTCTCGTCGTGAAAACGATCAAGACGTCCGGCCATGCCTTGAAACGGAAACCGATCTGGCCATATTCGGCCTGGTCTTTGCTCCCATCGTCAGCAATGAAGCCATCCTTGATGCAGAAACCTGGCTCAGTCGGTATTTCGTTGGATTGGCGGGCGCGCAGATGAGCGAGTAGATTTTTTTGTAAGCGGTCAACTACAGAATCAATCTTTTCTGGGCCGAATGAGTCCTGTTTCATCGAGAATAATATTCCACCATCTAACCGATGCGTATCGATGGCATAAGCCGTGCTCCGAAACAGAGTTCTTGACGCAACAAAAAGTCGTGAGTTTGGTAACGGAGTTAACGTTTTTGTGAGTTGATATTTTCCTTCCAATGCACCGGATTTTATATCTGCCTCACGTTTTTCCATTAGCGCTGTAAAGCCCTTCGCATCGACTCCGCTACGTTCTGACTCAATCCGACCAAACATGAATTCATAGCCTTGCCCATTAATCTCGGCCTCTTTTGGGGCGTCGACCAGAAAACGGCCAACACAATATGTTTTTGTTTCACTCATCACAGATTCCTTGGCGTAAGCGGTCAGGAGGCCGAAGCAGGCGATGCCTGCGAAACAGAATCGGGCGAGTCGATGACGGAAGTCGGGGCGGGAGCGGAACATGTTTCTCCTTTGTTTTGTGGTAAGTCTTTGGCAGGTATCGCGCCCTGAATAATTTTCCCTAGACAATACAGCACATTCTCGATGACGTTTTCATTCTTGTAACTCGCGGCATGGTCAAAACCTTTCATTTTGAAAACATGCGTCGCATTTTCACCAACGAGAGCCGCAGACTGAACGGGAACCGTGCTATCACCCGCATCCGGGTCATCGTCGCTCTTCGGCTTTGTTTTATCTTGTAGCTTGAAAGTTATCCCGTCATTTTCAGTGCCGACCTCTGCTTTACCATACTTAGTCCATCTTTCAGTAGGTAACCCGATCAATCCTGTCTTTACGCCGCTCGGCAGGTCCGCAGCGGTGACCCAATGCACACTACCGAAAGAAATCTGTTTGGCATCCGCACCGTAATGAGCATATGTATTTGGATGGCTGTAAAGTCCGGCTTTGTCGTGGAAATCCCTCGCCATATCTAGGACCTTATTAAAATTCTCGATTGGCTTTGCTCCCAGCTTTGCAATTGATCCTGCGGGATCAATCAAGGTTTCATCAATCATTCCCCACCAACGATCTTGCACACGATATGAATAAATTTCTTCGTAAGGATCCGATATAGGTAGAGTGATTAGCTGCTCGCGATCACTGCTAGTCTTTCTTTCCATATGGAGCCAACCTTGCGGGAAATGTTTGGTCGGAAGTAGCTCCATCGGGCCAGCGGAGTTGGCCATAACACAGGTAATTTCCGCTGCACTCCATCCAATAATTACTGCCGCCACTGCGCCCGGGAGATCGAACATACCGCCGACCTCAGTGCCGGCACGGAAACGACGATACACGACTGGCGCACCACCAACGGGCTGTACGCTATTCACCACGCCAAGGATTTTGTCACCGCCCAATTGTGCGGCCCTGCGAGTCACCATGCCGCCCATCGAATGGGTGACGATGATGACCTTGCCTTCCGGGATGAAATATTTGGTTTTGCCATACCAGGCCAACGCCTCATCGATCCGTTTCAGCAAAGTTTGTGCAGATTGCTCATTACTTTGCAGCCAGTTGTAACCACACCCCCACACCGGATAATAGTAATCATCCAAACGCGTGAACTCAGCATTGGTCAGCCCAGTTACGTCTCCTTTAATCGGGTTCCAGGTCTTGAGAATATCTTCCTCTTTACCTGGCTTTCCTTTTTTCAAGGTTTTGGCTAATTTCCACACATCCATTTCTTCAGGGTTGGCTGTGCCGGGATTGATGTATTGATCGTTGAGAGAGCGCTCCAGCTCGGTCAGCACCTGGCCGTAGCTATCCCAATGCAATTCCCCCCACCCTCTGCGCCGAGCCTCTTCTGCCGTGAGCGTATCGACGCCACGAGGCATGGATATTTTGCCAGTCGGGTCTACCTCGGTAGTATCCGGATTCATCTGCTTTTGCCGCTCGACGGCGCTCTGGAATGTGCGTGAGCCGCCTTCAGCCAGACCGGCCATTTTTCCGTTAGGTGGGTCCCAAGCGGACTTATTTTTATAACCATCGGACTTCGCATTGCCGCGCAAATTCGTTCCCATGATGCCCGGTACAAAAATCACAGGAATCACATGGCGCGGCGGCACGACGGCCACGGATCTACTCCTAAAGCTTTTCGGGCTACAGACTGTGGCGAAGGTCGGTTCGCCGTCTTTATCGAACTGCAGCGTCAATCGGCGCGTGGCTTCCGGGAGAACTGGTTCACTCATGTCTTATCGAACCTTCAAGGTTTCAGATGCACGGTCAACGCCTTGATGACGCTGTCCGTGATGGTATTTTGTGTGGCGCCGTTCGCAGCGGATTTACCGGCGTCCTGCACGGCGCCGGCGGTGTCGCGGACTTCATACGGAAGGTTTTCCCGGCCTTTGCCACTACGTCCGGAAAACGCGATCCGCTCATCGGTAGCCAGCGTCGAATGCGGCATGTTGGGCAGATCCGTATTGCCACCGCCGCCGCCACCAAAGTTGAACGACGGTGCTTTGACTTCGACCGGCGCCGACGAGGACATCACGATCTTGCCGTTGCCGATGATAATTTCCGCGCCGTCAGTACGCAGCACAATCTGCGGCGCCTCGAACAGCAGCGATTCGAGCGAATAGACGTGCATGCGCTTGGCTGCGCCCAGCTCCATTTCATTTGCCTGCGCTTGAGCCTGGATCTTGCCGGTTGCAGCAATCAGTTTCGCGTCTTCCTGAGGCACGAACATCGACAAGCCTTGTCCGGCACGCACCTGCACCTTGCGGCCTGCGCTCAGATTGGCGTCCTGGACTGCGATCATGTCCAGGTTGGTGCCAGCTGCAGTCGTCACTGAATTGGGGCTGGATACAGCGACACCAGCCGCGCCAGACACTGCGATTGCCGCCGCGCCGCCCGGTTTGTCCGTATCCCAGTTTTTGATCTCGTCAACGAGTTTCTGAGCAGGAGCTGTGTCGGTGCCGCCGGCCTCATGGGTAGTCGCAAGTTCTGCCAGCTGTTTAGCGATGGCCAGCGCCGTTTCCAATTGGCCTATCAATTCCTGCCGATCCAATACTTGACCGCTCGCATTGGGCCGGGCGTCGGTGCTAATCAAGAGGCCCTGAGCGGCTCTGATGGCTCCGGCAAGATCCGTGCGCGCTTCTAGTCCTTCCCCTCGCTTCTCGGAACTGCCATCCGTGCGCGGGTGGCCGATCCAGCCTTGATTGAGCTGCGTGGCGCCGACCTCGGATGACAATTTTGTTTTTGTTTCACCGGTACTATCGTCGAAAAGGAGCTCTCCGAAGCCTGTCCCTTTGACTTCCTTCGAGCGAATCCCGTACAGCGCCGAGTTGCCCGGCAACGATCCTTTGCCGGCAAAGCGCGTGGGCGTCCTGCTGGCGTTATTGATATTCGCCATGAACACCGGTTTATCTGGATCATTTTGCAGGAAGAAAACGATGCCTTCACTGCCCACACGCGGCCAGAAGGTGGCGCCGAAGCCGGCGTCGGCCCAAGGCGAAGCGACCCGCAGGCGCGCTGAATCGCTGGCTGTATCCGAGGCGCCAGTCTTGGCGTGTTCTTCCGGCAGGGTAAACAAAAACCTTACAGCTATGCGCCCCTGATCGTCTACATCGATCTCCTTATCGCCATTGCCAGTGACGCGCACGCTGATCGGTCCGACATTCGGTACGCAAGCGGGATCGTAGGTCGGGACGATAGGAACATTGGCGCGGACGCATTCAAAGCGGTTACTGTAAATCGGCCCTTCCACGTCCAGATGCAGCGCATTGCGCACGGTCGAATCCAGCAGCAGGTTGTTGCGTGCGGACAGCTCGATGCGCGTCAGCACGAAGCGTCGTTCGTCCTGCGAATGGGTATCGATCTCGGGATGGCCGGTGAGCGCAAACACGGTGGCAATGCTGCCGCTGAGAGCGCGAACGACGCCTTCGCCGCAGAAATGCTTGCTGAGATGCTCATAGGCCTGCATCTGCTTGCGCGCGACGCGCTCGAACTCTTCCTGGCTGTCTGCCGCATGCGGCGCGGCGTAGTGATATTTGGTGAGGCCGGCGGCCAGGGCATTGCCAGCCTTGCCCTGGTTGATCGCCGAGAGTTCGGTAGCGCTGTTGTTTCGCGTTGCCTTGTAGTCGTAGCTGGCGGCCTGATAGGCGCCAGGCACAAATTGCCGGTGCGACTCGAAGGCGGTAATGGTGTCTGTCCTCTCGGTGGCGTCGGCGCGGTGAAAACGGATGCTGCCGGCGGGATTGTCTTTCCAGGCATTGGGCGAATCGGCGAAGTGCAAGGTATGCACCGGCGAGTCGCCATCGATAGCGTGGCTGAAATACCAGCAGATGCCTTCGCGGCGCCATATGCGGGTCAGGAAATTGAAATCGCTTTCTCCCGCCTGCATCCTGAATTCGCGTGCGGCATACGTTTCTTTCAGGCCGTCGGTACTGAACTGGAATGAGCGCGCCAGCACGCTGTTGCGATGGAGATGTTCTGTCAGTATGGTTTCGGTGACGTCGCGTATGGACTGATTGCGGAAGATGCGCCAGGTGCTGCGGTGGCGCAGGATCGACAGGGCGTCTTCTATATGCAGCTCCAGCAGCGTAAAGCCGCCATCGGCGGCCAGTTCCGATGCCCCTGTGATGATCCCGCAGATGTCGCGCTGGCCGCCCTGGTCGTTTTCTATCGACATGGCCAGCGGCACGCCGATCAGCGATTTAAGCGGTACGCCGATATCGGTGGTGAGGCAGCGCAAACGATAGTCCATCGCCTCGCATATGCCCTCGCTGCCAGTGAGCTGATGCGGCAGAAAGGCGTCGGCGGAAAAGCCGGCATTAGGGGCAAATTTCACTCGGAGGATGCGGCGCTCCTGGCTAAATTTCAGTAGCGAATCGGCAATATTGGTGAGCAAAGAAGACACGACCAAACTCCTGGAGGGAAAGATTTGAGCTTGAATATTAGCAGCTTTTTATTGTCATAATCGCTATTTATTGACGTGAGACAATATTTCACAAATAACTGACGTCAATAAAACAACGGTCAGCGCTGGACTAATGGAATGAACCCCGGCATCTGGTCCAGGGGGGAAATTAATCAGGCGGGATGATTAAGCTGTGTGTGGTTGTGCCATCCCGAAACCACACGAGACGATTGAAGCCGTATAGCAGTACCTAGCCGTAGTGCGGATTTATTTTTAAAATGGCTACAAACTACAACCGGGAGAAAAGCATGAAGCTCAAGGGATCCTGCCATTGCGGCGCTGTCCGCTTCAGTCTGGATAGCGACACGCCCTACCCCTACCAGCGCTGCTATTGTTCGATCTGCCGCAAGACACAGGGCGGCGGCGGTTATACCGTGAATATCGGCGGCGACGCCAGGACCCTGAAGGTGCAAGGCCAGGACGACGTCAGCGTCTACCACGCCAGACTCAAACGAAAAGGTGAAACGCGTTTCCATACCAGTAGCGCGCAACGGCATTTCTGCCGGCGTTGCGGCAGCGCGCTTTGGCTTTACAGCCCGGAGTGGCCGGAACTGGTCCACCCGTTTGCCTCCGCCATCGATACACCGCTGCCGGTAGCGCCCGAGCATACCCACCTGCTGTTAGCCTATAAAGCGCCGTGGGTAGAAGTCCAGGCCGGCCGCAAAGACAAGCAGTTCGCCGAATTTCCGCATGAGTCTTTGTTTGAATGGCATCAGCGCCTCGGCCTGCTCAAGTGACGTGCCTCCGGGAAGGCACGCGCCGGCTTGTCGATCGGCAAGCCGGATGGTTGCAACAATTTAGAAAGAATGGCTGACACCAACGTAGCTGGCGTTCTGGCCGTGTCCCGGCAGAGGGTTGTCGAACTCGGTGGCGAAATCGGCATTGCCCTTGTTGCGCACGGTGCCGAGGGCGGCATACAACAAGGTGCGTTTCGACAGATTGTAGTTGGCGCCGACCATGAACAGGCTGGCGCTGCCGGCATCGTGGTTGAGCTTGTTATGGTAGGCAGCGCCGATCAAGGTCAACGCCGGTGTCACCGCATAGTTGACGCCCAGCCAGTAGTGATTGAGTTTGTCGGCAGCGGTGGCGATGGCGGTATCCGGTGCTGACAGGTTTTCGTAACCGGCAAACAGTTTCAGTTTATCCACCGTGTAAGTGCCGCCGACAATCAGGTCCTTGGAGGCGGTGTAAAGGTCGGTGTAATGGCCGCTGCTGTCGCGGATCACATCGTAAATGGCGCGCAACTCCAGGCCGCCGGTGGTGTAGACCAAAGAAACCCCGTCTTTGCGGCCGGCTTTGGTGGAACCGGCCTGTTCGCCCAGGCTGGTTTGCAAGGTGGCGTTGAAACCGCCCCAGGTTGGGGTTTGATACTCGATCACGTTGTTGGCGCCTGGCCAGTTGCGCCCATTCACCAGATTCTGGGTACTCAGGAATTGCTGGCCGGTAGGATCGAGGTACCAGACGTCATTGACGATGAACAGGTTCTTGCCGAACTTGATCGAACCGGCGCTGCCGTTCAAGCCGACGTAGGAACGGCGATTGAACAAGGCGCTGCCGTTGGTGGTG